>NZ_JBATUX010000023.1:0-96179 GCF_049671445.1 Paenisporosarcina sp.
AGAAGGAGAAAAGGCTTTTCGAGGAAATACCGTCGGAGTAATTAGTTCTGCTCTTGCCCATTTCAGCGAAAATGAATGTGATGTAAATTGGTATATTCATCAAATTGGGAAGCTTGTAAAAAAGAAAAATGAATTCATTGTGCAAGACGCCGAAATGGCATTAATGAAAATCATAATCAATAAATATGATACACCAGGGACGAATAGTGAGGGGATTCAAGAACTTGTGACATATTTAAAAAGTCATGAGGATGATACGGTTCGAAACTATGCAAATAAATTACAGCGTTTAATCGATCAGAAAAAATAGAAATAGTTTCTTTGAGGTTTAATTTTAGTGAAGAGTTACTAAAAAGGGACTTCTCAATTAATTATCGAATATTTGCAGGTAGTAAGTTCAAAATGTGATTGTTTGTCGCGACTATTAAAAGTAATCACATTAAATTTAACAAACGCGATAATGTATCTTTGGTCGTTATTCATTAATCCGAAAAGTCTAAAAGGGGTGACCATTGAATGAAGAAAAACCAAGAATTCTATAGAGGTTGTTTGATTGGGGGAGCAATTGGTGATGCCCTTGGGTTGCCAGTTGAATTTCTCGACTTAGAAGAAATCATTGAGCGATATGGTCCTAATGGCATTCAAGATTTACAACTATCATCTTCTGGGAAATCGCTAATTACTGATGATACTCAAATGACTCTTTTTACTGCTGAAGGAATCTTGAGAGCTGAAAATAGAGGTAGATCAAAAGGGATTTGTCATCCTCCTTCAGTCGTAGAATTTGCCTATCAGAGATGGTTGCTGACACAAGGGAATACAAGATTCGAAGATTATGAATGGATTTATAATGGATGGTTACTGGAGCTCAAAGAACTACACGCAAGGAGGGCTCCTGGACATACTTGTTTATCCGCTCTTATAAGTAGGAAACCAGGGTCAATAGAAGAACATGTAAATAATAGCAAGGGCTGCGGAGGGGTTATGCGGGTTGCTCCTGCAGGTCTATTTTATAGCAAATCAGAGGCTTTTCATATGGCAGCCGAGTTTGCTTCTCTTACTCATGGACATCCATCCGGTTATCTATCTGCTGGAGCTTTATCATATTTAATTGCGTCTATTATAGAAGGACATGACATTGAAACTGCGGTGAAAAATACACTTATTGAGCTTAAGAACCACAAAAAGCATGAGGAGTGCACTCTAATCTTGATGAAGGCAATGGAGCTTGCTAAAAGTGGATCTTCTAATATTAAGGCGATAACACAGCTTGGCGAAGGTTGGGTTGGTGAAGAAGCACTAGCGATTTCTATATATTGTGCTTTGAAGTACCAGGACGATTTTAAGAAGGCGATAATAACCGCAGTAAATCATAGCGGGGACAGTGATAGTACAGGCGCGATCACCGGTAATATTCTCGGAGCATACTTGGGATTGAGCGATATTCCTTCTGATTGGATCGAGAAGGTTGAATTAAGTGAAAGTATTCTACAACTTGCTGATGACCTGCTCATAAAATATCAAGACACTGAGGAATGGTGGAAGCGATACCCAGGTTCTTAGTCGGTTCTTAAAAGTACAATCTATTACCCAATCTGACTTAGTGTATAACATAGCAACTATTTAAAAGGAGAAATAGGATGAAAAGAATTGCAATACTTTCAGACATACATGGAAATATGACTGCATTAGAGGCTGTGATTGAAGATATTAAATTACGTAATATTGATGAGGTCATTTGTATTGGTGATCTTATTGGTAAAGGTCCAGAACCAGCAAAAGTCATCGCAAAGATTAGAAATCATTGTGATGTTGTCATTCGAGGAAACTGGGATGAATTTATTTTAAATGAATCAGATTCTGAGTCAATTAAATGGCAACAAAATCAATTAAGTACGGAAGATAATTATTATTTGAAACAGTTACCGTTTTGCTATGAATTTATGCTTGGAGATAAGTTTATACGATGCGCCCATGCCTCCCCGCGATCAGTTCACGAGCGAATTTTGCCCTTTCATCCGTTGGAGAAGCAAGAAACGTTATTCGAAAATAGCGAATTGACGACTAATATTTGTGGTGAACGAATACCTGATTACTATATATACGGTGATATTCATTATGCTTGTGTAAAGCCGATTAAAGGGAAGGGCATTTTGGTGAATGTTGGGAGTGTGGGAAATCCACTGGACATCCCTGAAGCTTCATATTGTATTCTTGAACAAGTTGGTAACAGTGTTGGTGTTCAACTTGTTCGTGTACCGTATGATAAAGAAGCTGTTCTCAAAATAGCAAAAGAAGTTGAAATGCCTGGGCTTGAAGTATATAGAAAAGAAATTATGGAATGTATTTATCGTGGTAAAAAAGAGAAATAAGCAATTGACTTAATTAACACAATAATAATTTAAGATAAAAACGACAATTATCGTTAGACATGAGGTGTGTCAATTGAAGAGAAGAATCTCGAGGGTAACATACGAATTCCTTAAAAAGGAGTTTAATTACTTAGAAAGCACTGGCAATTTGAACAAAGGGCAAGCTGACGAATTAATTGATTTGTACGAGTCTCCAACAACACAAGTTCAATCACAAATGGTGAAAATGAATGCTGTACAAATCCTTTCTATTATCGGTGGCGTCTTAATCGGTTTAGGAATTCTTAGTTTTGTAGCGAGTAACTGGTCTGAACTTACAAAGACATTCAAGTTCTTTATACTATTAACTACGCTTATCGGGTTTTATCTAGCTGGCTTGATGTTAGAAATGAAAAAACCGGCACTCTCAAGAGCATTATATTATATAGGGGCATTTGCGTATGGTGCTGAAATATTCTATATCGGCCAGATGTTTCATTTAGGTGGAAATTTAGAAGATGCCTTCTTAATGTGGGGGATAGGTATTTTGCCTTTAGGGATGTATTTAAAAGACAAAATATTAAAAGGGGCAAGTCTAGTATTTGTCTATGCATTTATTGAAATGAAGTTCCTTTTTGCAGAAGGTTTATTAGAATATGGACCTATTCTCATCATTCCTGCACTTTTTGCTTTTGGCTACTATTTCATGCGAAACAACGTTTATGTCAGACTGGTAAACTTCTTCATTCTCTATCAGTTTGTTGAAATGACCTTTATGTTTGCAGATGACTGGACCAAGTATTTATCGATATTAATCATTCCTGCACTTTTCGCACTAAACTATCTTGTTATGAATAAATCAATAGAACTAATGATTGCGAATTTTGTTTTACTCTATCAATTCATTGCCATGCATTTTTTATTCGAACCCATATTAGAACATGACAATTTTCCTTACGTAGCTGTATTATCTGTACCGATTCTTTTCTATATAGGACACGTCATTATGAATAAGTCACAACCATTATTTATCGTCAACTTCACATTCACACTAATTTTAACAGCACTCTTATTTTACCACTTTGAGTATGAGAATTTTGCAGCTATAGCACTTTTCTACTTCACACTATGGATGATCATAACCTATATTCAACATCCGGATTATAAAGATTTTATGAGGTTAACAGGGACAATACTACATTTCCCAACTGCTTTAATATTGTCATTTCCTGATATATGGTTTCCTATGTTTTACAAGGATCTTGGCAATTACATGGATACGCCAGACTCGAGAGCTTTAATAGCGTCAGTTGCTTTCTCAGTCGTCTATATAATCTATGCACTGACACTTGTAAAAAAAGAGAATCTGTACGGAGTAGCAATTGTCTGTGTGTTCGTTTTACGTTTCTATGTAGATCTATCACTAGCATTTATGGACAAATCAATTGCTTTCATCATTGGGGGCTTATTATTACTAGGTCTCGGCTATTGGTTTGAAAAAACGCGGAGAAAGGAGATGGTTAAGAATGAAGAACCTCACAAAGAATAAATTATTTTTAATCTCTCTACTATTTCCGATTATCCTTTTGTTAAGCATGACAATTAAGCCATTAGCCACAATCAATTATGGCGAAACAATACGGCTACAAACAGTACCAGTAGATCCGAGTAACATATTCTATGGCGACTATGTAGACTTAGAGTTTGAAGCGGAAAACATACCGATTAATCTTGTAGAAAAGACTCTGAGAAAGAAACTGGAAGATAACACTTATGGTAGTTACCCACAAGATGAATTAAAGGTGTATATCCTCTTAGCACATAATAATGAAACAAATACGCATCAAGTGACTAGCTTATCTTTGAGTAAACCAAAATCAGGTACTTATATTAAAGGGAGTCTTAACCCATACATCAACGATGGTAAAGTGAGAGCGTTAATTCCAATTGAACAGTACTATCTAGAGGATGACACGGGATTAGAGTTAGAAGACAAAGCACGTAATGGGGAGCTAATAGCAACAATTAAAGTACGTAATGGGTATGCAATCTTGAGGAGTGTAGAGTAATTTCTGATTTTTTTATGTAATGAGTTAATTAATAATTAATCCACTTTGAAACAGAACTGAGCGGGGGAACGTGACCCTGTAAAGCTCTGTTTCGTTGCTGCTTAAGGATGATCAATTCAGTTGTACTTTCAATCATTTATCCCTATTAATCCGATATGATATACAGTAAATATTTCTTGAAAAATCGTAAGTCATAGTAATAGTATTATTAAATGAAGAGGATATAATAATGAAAGAAATCATAAAATACATAAGATACTATTTTCGGAAAGAGGTTTGAATGATGTCGCAGAAACCTGATGATTCAGGCCTTATTAAAAGTCATCCAGATTGGATGCAAAGTTTTATTGATTCGCCAGAGAAACAACAAAAGCTTTACAGACGAACTTTGTGGATTGTTGTCATTTCACAAATTTTCGGTGGAGCAGGGCTTGCAGCAGGGATAACTGTTGGGGCACTTCTCGCTCAAGATATGCTAGGTACAGATAGTTTTGCAGGAGTTCCTGTTGCGCTGTTTACTCTTGGTTCTGCTGGTGCCGCACTAATTATAGGGCGACTGTCACAACGTTTTGGACGGCGCTCAGGACTTGCCACAGGATTCTTAACTGGTGGGGTTGGCGCAATCGGAGTAATTATCGCAGCATTAACCAATAATATCTTCCTGCTGTTTGCTTCATTCCTAATCTATGGTTTCGGAACTGCTACCAACTTACAAGCGCGCTATGCAGGGACTGACTTAGCAAATGCTAAACAGCGAGGAAAGGCAATTAGTATTGCAATGGTTTCAACTACATTTGGTGCTTTTGCCGGTCCAAACTTAGTCGGAGTCATGGGTAAGTTTGCTGTGTCAGTCGGTGTGCCAGCTTTAGCAGGTCCGTTCATTTTAGCGGCAGTAGCCTATATTATTGCCGGTTTAGTTCTTTTAGTTTTACTTCGTCCGGACCCACTTGCTGTTGCAAATGCCATTGCCGATTCTAATAGCGATCGTAATTTATTTGAAGAGAATGCCAAAACACTAGAAAGCAACAAGCGAGGAATCATCTTAGGCGCAACGGTAATGGTGATCACTCAAATAGTCATGGTTGCCATTATGACGATGACACCTATACATATGAGGCATCACGGACATGATCTAAGTGATATAGGAATGGTCATTGGTTTTCATGTTGCAGCCATGTATTTGCCGTCATTGGTAACAGGTGTATTAGTTGATAAGTTTGGACGTCTTGTCATGACAATCGCTGCTGGAGCTACGTTAATGGCTGCAGGTTTTGTAGCAGCATTTGCACCGGGCGATTCCTTAATCGTTCTAATAGTTGCACTTGTTCTACTCGGACTTGGCTGGAACTTTGGTTTGATTAGTGGCACAGCACTCATCGTGGATTCAACACAGCCATCCAATCGTGCAAAAACACAAGGGAAAGTTGATGTTTTGGTAGCGTTAGCTGGTGTATCTGGGGGAGGCCTTTCAGGAATAGTGGTAGCACAAACAAGTTACGCTATACTTTCTCTTGTTGGAGGCTTCCTTTCATTACTGCTAATACCAGTCGTTATTTGGTCTCGTAAAAAGGAATAAAAGTAAGAAAAAGGGAGTTCAATTCGTATATGAATTGAACCCCCTATATTTTTACAACTTTATTGTCATTTTATGTTAATATAAAAAAAAAATGAATTCATTGGTGAGTGAAGAGATATGCCGATGGAGCAGAAAAAAATAAAATCGAAGATGAAATAGGCTATGTTGTTTATGGGGAAGAAGGGCAACGTGGAGTTAGAACATTAACATTTGATGGAAAACAAATGAATGTCTCCCATAGTGTTGATGGTAAATTTATTGAGGAATTTAACTGTAAAGATATCATGTTTGAAACAAAGATAGAAGTAGACAAGTATATTCTTAGGCAATGTACTGGGGACTATACTGGGGACTTTGAGTTATTATCAGTTTCGAATAAAGAATAAATATGAATATGTTTAACTCACATGTGCTTTACTTCAAGAAAGAGTAGAGCCTTTTTTTATTGAATTAAAGCAGCAGATTAGTAAAAAAGAAAAGGGAAAAAGAGACCTAACGACGAATTGATTCATATTGTAAATCAATTTAATTTATTGGAGGTATTTATGAATCCTATACGAAATCAAATCGGGACAGTTTTTATTCCTGTAAGTAATATTGAAAGGGCACGTAATTGGTATTGTGACATACTTGGTTTAGCAGCAGATGGCGAAATATTATTTGGTCACTTATTTATAGTACCTATGAATGGAACAGGGATTGTATTAGATAGCAAAATTTTTTCAGTTGAAAATATATTCAAAGCCCCACTATTTCATTTCAATACTAATAATATAGAAAGTGCTTACGAGTATATGAAGGAAAAGAACGTAGAAATAGTAACAGGAATTGAGCATAACCAATGGTTTAATTTTAAAGACCCTGATGGGAATCATTTAATGGTGTGTAAGTGTTAACACTTTCTTAAGCTAACGAGGTGTTTTAGTGATTAGAGCAACGAATTTTATAGAGGATAATGCAACAATCAGAGTAGGATAAATCTTCCATGGGTGTTTCCCGTAAGGGAGCGGCGACATTCTGTGATGCAACGTGGTTGTTGGAGTCAGACTAACGGTTGGGCTCGAAGCACCAAAGTTGATCGACCTTCATCACCTAGCCTTAGCATTCTATACCCGTTCTGAATACATTTTCATACTCTTTGGTGTAGCGCTGGTTTTGGTCTACATGGATGGCTAACGGGGCAGGTTACTTGAAGGAACTGCTTATTTTTTTAAGGTAGGTAATGATAAATTGTTAGGGGATGTAATATGAATAAGATGGTTGCAACTTTTAAAGAAATGTTCTCAGATTCATTTTCGATGGGTAAAGGCTTCATATATGGATTTATAATGGTTGGATCGTTAATTTTAATCGGTTTTGCTTTATTTTACGGTATTCTGTTTCTAAGAAATCTTATATTTTAACCAGTGGTGAGGAATTTTTAAACCATTCCCATCTTCAACTAAATGCTTTACTTCAATAAGGAAACTAACATATGTGGGGTGCGTTATGAAAAGATACGAAAAGATGTTAGTTGCAATTAATAATAAGGAGTTTAATTGTTTCAGTGATAAAGGGGATTGGCTTTATATTGCATCTAAAAAAGATACGAAGAAAAGACTGTTTCGTTCACCGAGCTATCTTTATTACTTCGTTTCTTTAAATCCAGAACGGATGCCTTCAGAAATTGGAGTAGTAAAGAAAATTATAGGTGAAATTACCGCTAGGGAACTTGCAGAATTAGATTATACAAGTAGAAAAGAAGATATATCGCTACTTAATGAGGATGCCTTCAAAGAATATGAATGGTTTTTAGAAAAAGTCAATGCTCAACCTGAACACACTCCTATGGCAGTAACGTGGTTTGAAAAAACACTCCCCAAGAAAGAAAAAGAGTTGCGTGTACATAAAAAGTTCTTTACTGGTCTAACGAAAGACGAGAAAAAAGAGGTGTTTGAAGATGAAAATTGAAACCTTATTCAACTAAAGTGGCAGTAGTTGAATAAGGAATATCTATAATATTTATGGAAGGTAGTATTAATATTCTGAAGATAGGGTTATTTAGAAAAAGTGATTCAAAACTGAACCGCTTATTATTTTACCCGATATCTTTTGTTACTTCCTTTTAAGTTTCGATGTCTGAACCAATTCCGTTAAGGATCTTCTGAGAAATACCTCAATCAAATAAATTCATACTTAAATAACGTTCCCCTGTGTCAGGTGCAATACATAATACTTTTTTTCCTTTTCCTAAACGTTTAGCGATTTCAATGGCTGCATAAACAGCTGCACCTGCTGATGGTCCAACAAAAACCCCTTCTTCTCGTGCTAATTTTCTGAAAACCTCAATCGCATCTTCATCGCTGATTTGCATAATTTCATCGTACACTTTTGTATTCAGAATATCTGGGATAAATCCAGGGCTTGTACCAACTAGCTTATGTTTGCCAGGTTTTCCTCCGGATAAAACAGGTGATCCTTTTGGTTCCACAACAGCTACATACAAACCAGGGAGATGTTCTTTCAAGGTTTCCCCAGTGCCAGTGATGGTTCCGCCGGTGCCTGCTGTTGCCACAAATGCGTCCAGTTCATCATTCATTTGCTCCAAAATCTCTAGAGCGGTTGTAGTTCGGTGGATATCTGGATTAGCTGTGTTTTCGAATTGTTGAGGAATAAAACTATTCGGAATTTCATTCTTAAGTGCTAGAGCTTTTTGTATGGCTCCTGGCATTTTTTCTTCATTTGGAGTCAACACAACTTCAGCACCAAAAGCTTTCAGAAGATTAATTCGTTCTTGCGTCGCGTTATCAGGAAGTACGAGTATTGCCCTGTAGCCTTTTGCAGCTGCCACCATTGCAAGACCGATTCCAGTATTGCCGCTTGTCGGTTCAATAATCGTATCACCTGGATTTATCAGCCCTTGTTCTTCAGCCATTTTGATCATATTATTGGCAGCTCGGTCTTTCACACTCTTTGTCGGATTAAACATCTCCAACTTTACATAAACATCAGCCGCTTCGACTGGTACGATCCTATTTAGCTTTACAACAGGGGTATTTCCAATCAAATCAGTAATATTGTTAAATGGTTTCATGACTAAAACAACCTTTCGTTATCAATGATACAAAACACGTTTATTCTATTGTAATACAAACAAGGCATAGCAACCAAATAGAGAAACTCGGAATTACAACATTAGCATGCTATTAATTCAAAAGAGAATGACATTAATAAAAAAACCTTCGAGTTGAAAAGTAGATAATTATGTTAAAAACACTGAAACTTGTATTAAGAAATAATTTTCAAATTAGTAGGGATGTGTGAAATGTAATGTATTTTCACTCATTACCTTAATAATAATAAGGTTCAACCAGATGACATTGGAGAAGTATTAATAATCGATATGTACTACTTGTGCTTTGGCCTGGACTTTTCTACTATATCGATTTGAATTTTAGGTGATAGATTCAATTTGATATCTAGCAGTGTCGCTCGTTCATGATAGGATTGCCATAAAAAAGAGCAGAATGGAGGAATTTGCCTCGCTCTGCCCTTTTGGTTTTAGATGGTGGTTCAGGTTTTTGGCCGAAAGTAATCCGAATGCTATACAATCCTACGTTTTAATCTCTGAGTAAAACCAAATTCCATTATTGCTCTTCTAAATATGTTACAGCAACACTTTGTTTACTCGCTTTGATCGACATGTTCTATATAAATGGGGTCACCGTTATAGGTGACACTAATCATATTTTTCGAATTAGAGATTTCTTGTGCACGGTGTGTATCCATGTTAGCACCTCCTTTCCAAGCAGAATTAACTTTACAAAACAGCAGAGCAGAGGTCTTAACCATTGCTCTGCTTTTTGTTCTTTAAGTTAAGGTGCTTGTTGCGTCCAAATGTATAAATTTAACTCCTGAGCTTATGACTGACTTAAGCGATTTTCAACAGCTTCCAAAACATTGTCAATGGACATTCCTGACATTGCAACGACAGGAAATGTGAATTCATCGTTATGTCCCTCGTTAATTGCCCTTACCACACCAACATCATAACCAGTAACATTTTCATCTGTGTTGAACATCGTCACTGTATGTCCTTTTTCTTCAAGCGCGAGTCTCACATCTTCATATGGTTTTTCTACTGCGATTTTTGCCATTATTCCACATCCTTCATTCAAAATATAGAAACACAAAAGTTATTCTGCCCTAAAGTTTCGACACTAACCACCGTTAATTCTATTACACTTATTCTGTTTCGATTTTTCTTTTCTTTAGATAAAAAAACAATCTGAATCAATAATTTCCACCTTTTATATCCATACTACTGTGAGAGGTGAAAAATATGTATAAATTGTTATCTCATAATGATTTGGACGGCGTCGGATGCGGTATATTAGCGAAACTCGCTTTTGGTAAACAGGTGAAGGTTAGATACAATTCCATTGCCAGTCTAAATCGTGAAGTAGAGTGGTTCTTGGAAAATGACGATAAGAATACATTTTTATTTATTACGGATTTGTCTGTAAACGACGAAAATGAAAGAAAACTTAATGACTTTTACCAGTCAGATGGACGATTACAGTTGCTAGATCATCATAAAACTGCGCTACATTTTAACGAATATGAATGGGGACATGTAGTGGTTGAGGACGAAGAAGGGAAATTAACTTCTGCAACTTCCTTATTTTATGAACATCTTGTAAGTAATCAACTATTAAAACCATCTGAGGCAATTGCTGAATTTGTAGAGCTAGTTAGACAATATGATACGTGGGAATGGGAGAAAAATGATAATGCACATGCGCAGCGTCTTAATGCACTTTTTTACTTAATTACTATTGAGGAATTTGAAGAAAAAATGTTGAGTCGACTAATGACCGATGACCATTTTCGTTTTGACGAATTCGAAAACAAAATACTCGATATGGAAGAGAATAAAATCGAACGTTATATTCGACGCAAACGCAGAGAACTTATCCAAACACAAGTTGGGAATTATTTAGCAGGTATTGTCTATGCCGAATCTTATCATTCTGAACTTGGCAATGAACTCGGCAAAGAATACCCACATTTAGACTATATTGCTATTTTAAATATTGGTGGAAAACGTATAGGATTTCGAACGGTACACGATCATGTGGATGTTTCAGAAGTAGCTGGTACATTCGGTGGTGGAGGGCATGCAAAAGCATCGGGTAGTTCACTCACTAAAGAAGCATACACTCAGTTTGTTTTAGAGACATTTAACTTGGATCCCCTGAGGGAAGACGCAAGGAGAAACCGATACAATATAAAACATTCTTTATTCGGATGTCTTTATAAAAATCAAACGGAAGAAATCTTCTTTCTCTATCCCTTAGGGGAAAGCGAATGGCTAATTGAAAAAAACAAAAAAATACTCGATTCAAAATTTGAAAGTTTTGATGACGGTGAGAAATATTTGAAAAGAAACTATGCCGCATGGTTAGTGAGAGATGATACGTTTGTTAAATATCTAATGGATGGGTTTTCGAGCAGAAAGTTCAAATAATCGAATCGTTTTAAACTTAGATAACCTAGGGCATGCTGAAAAAGTAAAGAACTATTAGGAGGAATAACAATTCATGTTATCAAGCAAAGAACTTCAAGCATTGAAAGACTTTCACAGTGGAGAACGTAATGTGTTAAGTATGTATTTAAATACGAATCCAGGTGACCCTGACAATTTAAACGGGGGTTGGAAAATCCATCTTAAAAATGGATTTAAGGATTTAAGTAAGTTACTTTCAGAAAAAGAAAGTGAACTGAAATCATTAAAGGCATTAAAAGAAAAAGTTCTTAATGATCTGGATAAAAATCCAGATGATTTGAGAAAAGGCTTAGTTCTTTTTGCTTGTGGGAATCCTGAACTCTGGTCGGTTCATTATGTACAAGTGCCAGTTAAATCAAGCTTCCATTGGGAAGATCATCCTGTACTTGAACAGTTAGAGTATATGTATAAAGCATATCCAGATGCAGGTGTAGTTTTACCAAGTTTTGGGGAAGTACGTATTTTAGATACGGCGATGGGGGTAGTGAAGGAAGAACTTACTTACGTATTTGATCCAAACCTTGAAGAGTGGGGACAATCGAAACAAATGGATCCAACTGGTTCCCATGTAATTGGCAGTAGTAAAGTTGATTTTCTAGAGTCCCGATTGAAAGAAAATTTAAACAGGTTCTTTAAAAGTATGGGCATCACCGTTGAACGTTTAAAGAAAGAACGTGGCTGGGAAGAAATTCATGTGGCGGGCGAAACTGAATTGGCGATTGCTTTCTCTGAAACATTACGAAAAAAACCTACAAGCTGTATTTACAAAAATTTAAACAACAGCAAAACAAGTAATGTAATTCATCAAGTGTTTGAAAAATAAAGAAGGTACTATAGCATACAAAAAAAGGTCATTTACTATCGTTGAATAGTAAATGATCTTTTTTTATGTTTAGTAAGGGTGCTAAATATTGAGGATTTGTATATGTATTTCTAGCACTTTCTGTCATTTGCTACTTTCAACCCCCATAAATTTCTATTGTATGGGAATAAATATTCAGATATACTAAAAATAATTATCTGTAATATTCAGATAATTATAGATAATTAGATTTAAACAAGATTAATAGGGGGTATTTCATTGAAACGTATTAAACGCTTATTTTCTTTAGGAATTATTGCATCTAGTGTAAGTTTAGCTTTAGTTGGATGTGGAACTGATTCAACGACAGGAACAGGAGACACTGGGGGGGATAAGAAATATATCGTTGCAACAGACGCTACGTATGCACCAATGGAATATATGGATGATAAAGGAAACATTGTAGGGACAGATATTGATATATTAAATGCTATTGCAGAAGAATTAGACATTGAATTGGAATTCAAAAATTATGGTTGGGAACCACTATTCACTGCCGTTTCAAGTGAAGAAGTAGACTTCGCGGTTTCTTCAATAACAATTACGGACGAACGAAAAGAAACGTATGATTTTTCAGATCCTTACTATGTGGCTAATCAATTAATTTTAGTGCCAGAAGATTCATCCGTTACAAAATTTGAAGATTTAAAAGATAAGCGAGTGTCTGTCCAAATTAATACGACTGGTCATGGAGTAGTAAAAGAATTACTTGGTAATACAAGTTCGAAAATTGTTGCAACGGAATCAATGCCGCTTGCCATTAGTGAAATGTTAAACGGCAATGCTGATGCAGCAATTGGGGACAATGCAGTCATCAATGAATACAAGAAAAACAATCCAAAAGTTGCCTTGAAAACAGTTGAAGATGAAGCTTTCGAAAAAGAGTACTATGGAATAATGGTTAAAAAGGGGAATAAAGAAATTCTTGATTTATTAAATGAAGGTATTGCGAAACTGAAAGAAAATGGGAAATTAAAAGAAATCACTGGTTTTGATGTAGAGTAACTTTACATTTAACAGGGTAGTGGAGGTGATTGACATGGATTTTCCGGACATTAGATGGGATATAATTTGGAACTATAGAGAATTATTTATTCGAGGAATTTGGATTACTCTTTCACTTACAATTGTCGGTTATTTAGGTGGCATTGTATTGGGTTTATTCTTAGGTATGGGGAAGCTATCGAAGAAAAAGTGGATATATTATCCGAGTAAATACTATGTTGATTTCTTCCGTGGAACCCCTTTGCTTGTGCAAATCCTCTTGATTCATTTAGCAATCATACCAGCAATTTTTGGTCATTCTTTGGGATATTTTGTTTCCGGATGTGTGGCACTCATATTAAACAGTGCTGCTTATAATGCTGAAATAATTCGTGCAGGTATTCAGTCGATTGAAAAAGGTCAAATGGAAGCGGCAAGATCACTAGGGATGCCACCCAATATGGCCATGAGACATATTATTTTACCTCAAGCATTAAGACGAATGATTCCACCACTTGGCAATGAGTTGATTGCATTGCTAAAAGATTCATCCTTAGTAACAGTTATCGCAGCAAACGATTTATTATATGCAGGCAAAGTCGTCGCCGGTGCGTATTCCCGTTTCTGGGAACCATATATCACAGTGGCAATATTATACTTACTACTTACGTTTGTCTTTGGGAAAATTATTACGTATGTTGAAAATCGCTTCAGTAATAGTTTTGTACCTAAGCAGAAAAAAGGTGTTTTTTCAATTCGGCGTTAATGGTTAGGACGGTGGACAGATGATTAAAATCAAAGGATTGCATAAATCGTTTGGAGAATTAGAAGTGCTGAAAGGCATCGATTATGAAGTGAAAGAGAAAGAAATTATTTGCGTGATTGGTCCAAGTGGTTCAGGAAAAAGCACATTTTTACGATGCATCAATATGCTAGAAGATGTAACGGCTGGAGATGTGTTCATTGATGGCGTCAAAGTCAATGATGCGAACACGGATATCAATGCCATTCGAAAAGAAGTAGGCATGGTCTTCCAACAATTTAACCTGTTTCCGCATATGCGAGTATTGGAAAATATAACGATTGCTCCGATAAAGATTAAGAAAATGAATCCAAAAGATGCTCAAGCTCTTGCTCATCAATTACTGAAAAAAGTGGGACTTGGCGATAAAGCGAATTCTTATCCTGAACAGCTTTCTGGTGGACAAATGCAACGGGTTGCCATTGCAAGAGCATTAGCAATGGAACCAAGAATTATGCTATTTGATGAACCAACTTCTGCACTTGACCCAGAAATGGTTAATGAAGTGTTGGATGTAATGAAACAACTTGCGTATGAAGGCATGACCATGGTGGTCGTAACACATGAAATGGGCTTCGCGAAAGAAATGGGAGACCGGGTACTATTCATGGATCAGGGACTTCTTGTCGAAGAAGGAACTCCTGATCAAGTGTTTAATAATCCACAACATGAGCGAACTAAAGCATTTTTGAGTAAAGTTCTATAAATCATATCTACACAAACTTCAATCTAGTGGAAGGCATCCTACTTTAGTGTATTACATACTCTGAAATAGGATGTTTTTTTGCTTAATTAAGAAAGGGTCCAATTGTTGAATAAGTATGTGAAAGAATTTATCACATTTCCAGATGTTGTGATTATGGGAGTAATTTTCTTAGGACTCTCCATTGCGACAATTCCACATCTATTAGAGCTCAATATATGGATAGCAATCGGAATTGGTATGTTGCTTTATGCAGTCAGTGAGTATGTCATGCATCGATTCCTCTTTCATATGAAAACGCTGACTAATCCTTTTCTTTTAAAGACAATCAAACGATTGCATTTTGATCATCATGAAAAGCCTAATGATTTGCATCTACTGTTTCTTCCTATGTGGTTCAGTCTTCCAAGCTTTATTATTACCGCAATTATTTTCTATGTACTTACTTCTGATTTGCAAACGACACTTGCTTTTCTTTTTGGATTATTCGGTTATTTTTTGTATTATGAGTGGAAGCACTTTGTAGCACATAAGCCTTTACAACCCTATACGAAAATTGGGAAAGACATTAAAAAAGCCCATTTGTGGCATCATTTTAAAAATGAAAATTATTGGTATGGAGTAACACATGCTACATTTGATAAAACCATGGGGACTTATAAGGAACAAGACCAAGTGGAGAAAAGTGAGACAGCAAGGAACTTGGAGAATAGAGCGTAATTATATTTACAAAGAAAGGAGGGTCTTTTCAATAAGCCACTAATATAAAAATGAAGAAAAGTGAGTATTTTTTCTGCACTTACATTTGAACATGGTAACCAGTTAAGAAAAATGTCAGTTTTGCTCATTATGAACATATGATTGATTGGAGTGGAAGGCGGCGACTCCAGCGGGAATAGCATGAGCTAAAGACCCCACAGGCGAGTTTGCTCGACGAGGAGGCTGAGGCCATGCCCGCGGAAAGCGTCCGTCTGAAACGGAAATCAACCTCTACTAAATATAATAAAGGGACTGTTCCAAAAAGTCATATTTCATGACTTTTGGAACAGTCCCACCTTGTTATGTTTATGGTATTTCAATACCGTACAGAACATTTACAGATATTTCGCATATCGTTTCTCTAAATAATTTTGCAACACCGTCATTACTGAACAAATTGCCCAGTAAATGAGTGCCACCAAAATTAATAACGTTAATAAATCATATTCTCTTGCACCTACAATACGTGCCTTTTGAAAAATTTCTGGCACCGTAATCATGGCCGCAAGGGATGATGCTTTAATTAAATCCATTAAGACATTTGATAACGGCGGAATCGCAATTCTTACGGATTGTGGAAGAATTATTCGCTTCATCGATTGCCAGTAAGAAAGTCCAAGTGCTTTTGAAGATTCCCATTGTCCAATATCAACGGATGACAGAGAAGAGCGAAGAATTTCAGCCATGTAGGCAGCACTATTTAAACTGAATCCAATCAATGCAGCTTGCACCGCAGAAAATTCGATTCCGATTACTGGAAAACCGAAATACAAGAGAAATAAGATCACTAAGATTGGAACGCCTCTCATAAATGAAATATACATTCGAGCTGGCCATTGTAAAATCAAAAGTGAAGATGTTCGTGCAAGTGCAAGAAAAAATCCTATGATTAATCCAACGACCATACTTACAAGCGCAATTAATAGCGTATATCCTATCCCACTTAGAACGAAGGGGAAAGAATCAATGGCGAGTTGAGGATCAAATAATAGACCCCATTCAATTTCATTCAAAGCATTTCCCCCAAATTTTATTCCTTAATGTCTACTACTTGAGTAACGTCTGCTCCATTAAAGAACTTTCCTGAAATTTCAGCAATTGTCCCGTCTTCAAGCATTTCGTCTATCACTTTATTGACATTATCTTCAAGTTCTGTGTTTTCTTTGTTTATTGCAAATCCAATTTTAGATGGACTGTATTTAATATCTGGATGAATCGTAATATTCAATTCAGGAAATGCAGCTACTGCAAGTGTTTGAAGGTAATAGTCATTTAATATTACGTCTGTTCGTCCAATGCCTACATCACGTAAATAAACTTCATTTGGTGCATTGTCATATGTCACTTCTTCAGCTCCATATTGACGTGCCATTTCCATATAAACAGATGTAGAAGCGCCAGCAGCTTTTTTGTCTTTGAGGTCTTCTAACGTTTTAATCCCTGATAAATCATCTTTTCGTACAACTGCAGTACCATAAGAATGTTTAATTGGTGTAGAGAAAATGAAGTTCTCTAAACGATCTTCACTGATTTCAATGTCATTTGCGGCCATATCAACTTGTCCTGTTTTAACACTAGTAAGCATTTCATCAAAACCAAGCTCTTTAAAATCGACTTCAAGTTCTAGACGTTTTGCGACTTCGCGAACGACTTCTACTTCAAAGCCTGTTAATTCATCTGAGTTTTCATCACGGTAAGAAGTTGGGAAAAGTGTCCCAGATGTAGCAACTGTGATTGATTCTTCTTCTTGAATTTTGTCCCAAGCTGTTGCAGTTTTTTCTGATTCATTTGAAGTATTACTGCTATCATCATTGTTGCAGGCAGTTAAAAGGAATAAAGACATAATTCCTGTGAATAGTGCAAAACGTTGTTTCTTCATAAACGTATTCATAATAAGCCTCCCTAAATTAGAATCCGTTTAAAAACATACCATTTAACTATGAATTTGAGCAACCCTTTCAAAGTGTAATTAATTATTTCGTTTAATCTGAACATTTCGTTATAAAAGGTATCCAGGAGCTCAATCACAAAGTTGGATGACATTTTTATTTCTAAATGGGGAATCCGATTCGAAGAGTCTTCAGAATACGATCTACTTTTCAAAAATAGAATAATAATGTAAGGACATATTCATATAGGAAGGAGAAAAAGAGTGGGTATAAAATTCATTAAAGTTTCAGTAATTTATTTTGCCATTGGCGTCCTTTTAGGAATGTATATGTCAATGGAACATGACTATGCTTTAACTAGCGTCCACGTTCACATGAATTTATTAGGATGGGCTTCATTTGCACTTGCAGGAATTATCTATTATATATTTCCTAAGGCTGGAAATCACACACTTGCTAAGGTGCATTTCTGGGGGACAAATATTGGTCTTCCTTTAATGATGGGTGGATTAGCTACCCTACTTATTAGCGGATCTGAGCAAGCAACGATATTTATTTCACTTGGTGCAACACTTGTAGTAATCAGTACCATTTTGTTTGCTTACAATGTCTTGATGAATGTACGAGTTCCAGTGATTACACCGAAAGAATAATTTCTGTTGATGACTACTCGTAACGGAGACCTTCCGTTACGGGTTTTTATTTGTCTCGAAACCTGATTTGGTCTACATGCAAGTTCTAGTGTATGAAGAAGGTATTCGAGTGGCGCTATAGAATAAGTAAAGAATACTAAAATGAAATTAGGTTTAGCAATTTAACTGAGTGAAATAACGGTATATACATAATAAAAAACCAGGAATTTTATGAACCTCCTGGTTTTTGATAAATATATCTTCTAGAAACTTAATGTTTTTTACCATAAATCGACGAATTTAAGAATGAATCATCAGTCATCACATAGGAGTGTGTCTTTACTAGAACTGTAATCAAATCTGAAGATAACTGAGAAGAAGAATATGCACAAATTGAAAGCATTTTTTCTTCTGAAACAAAATAATCTGCTGTAGCTTCAAATTCTTTTAGCAATTCAGCGTCTGGTTCAGAAGAAGCCCATTCCACATGAGCCCAAGTGCGAATGGATGAATTAACCTTCATTAAAAGTGAAAGATCTTGTTGAAAATGCTTCAGTATGGTTTGGGTATTAAAATCTCCATTGGATAGGTAATATTCAAAGTTGTTAACTAAGCGGATTGATTTTTGCTGTTCTTCATTAAAAAGTTGATTAATCCTAGTACGTACTTTAGGGAGATTTCTCATATTTTCAATAATTAATACTTGTTGTTTATTTTCAATGCCAGATTGTATAAAAGTAACCAAATTGTTGAAGTAAACTTCTTCATCTTGGAATTCATAAAAAATATGACCTTCCTTAATTTTCTCAAGTTCTGATTTATAAGTTGCTTCCATAAGTCACCTCTATGAAATTTAAAGATTTATTATCTAAGTCTTTAATTGTATTAAAATATATATATGAATAAGAAAAGCTAAAACCAAATTATTTTGAAATTTTCTATTACAAGAATAACATTGCAGCCTAAGAAGGTATAGTCATATGGGTTTTTATATGGTTCTGCTGTAATTATCTCGCTTTATTCTTCTTATCATGAATTGAAACGAAATTAGACTGGCACCATTATTGAATTTACAAAGGAGATGCTAAAAATGAAGTCTGAAAAAGAGAAAATGTTAAATGGTGAACTTTATAATCCTGCAGACCCAGAGTTGCTAAAAGAAAGATTAAACGCTAGAAGACTAACGAGGTTATACAATGAAACACTTGAGTCAGATGATTTCAAGAGAGCTAAACTAGTAAAAGAGTTGTTGGGTTCCTCCAAAAAAAACCTATACATAGAACCTACATTTCGCTGTGATTATAGGTACAACATTCATGTTGGTGAGAATTTTTATGCCAACTTTGATTGCGTATTTTTAGATGTTTGTGACATTCGAATAGGTGACAACTGCTTTATTGCACCGGGGGTACATATTTATACAGCGACTCACCCGTTAGACCCTATTGAACGAATATCGGGTGTAGAATATGGAAAACCAGTCAATATCGGACACAATGTGTGGATTGGCGGGAAGGCGGTTATAAACCCTGGAGTAAACATAGGTAATAACGTTGTGATCGCTTCTGGTTCAGTAGTCGTAAAGGATGTACCGGATAATGTGGTTGTTGGTGGAAACCCTGCGAAGATAATTAAACACATTGATATGTAGATTTAACTCTCTAAGTTTTTTAAAAACCTTAAATGACTTGAGTTGAAGAATGACTGCCTATTAATGGGCAGTTTTATTGTTAGTAGGATAATGTTTTCTAACACAGATTCTAAAGTTTATTCTTTATTCAAAAAAAAAAACCATATTATTTGAATTAATTGTGAGATTACTAGTAGAAACTTCTTTTTCTTAAAATAACTTCTTTAATTAATCGCTATCCATGTTTTCAAACCTTCTCCAACGGTTACGCTGGCCAAAAGTAACTACGAACATAGCCCACAATTGGATGGTAAAGAAAATGAGCATCCATAAGAGGGGATGTTCCCAAAAAGCTATTTTAACAATCATTGTATAAGTTATAACCGCGATTAAACTAATACCAGTTAACCCTTCTTTTCCAGCTAAAGTCATAATAATTGCAAAGAAAATCAATAAGAAAATCGGTAACCAGAACATAGACTGCCCCCTAAAAAATTATCTTGGTTATACAATTATTTTTATTCAATATTACCAATTTAATACAAATCAAACAAGTAAGTATTTATGAATTCACTCCGACTGTATATGACCACAGCATGGATGGTTTGAAAATGACTGGGATTGCAGAATACATGATCGAGCAATCCAAAATGATATTACGAAAACTGCCAAATTGCTTGATTAATAGACATTGAATTTATTCGTATTAATAGTTAACCAATTCCTGTTTGCCTTTTTTATTGGTTTTTATTTCTTTACGTTCAAAACTTAGAATTAATTGAATCTTTGTGCGTCAATTGAATCATGCGCTCTTTAAATTGTTGAATTATTAACAAGTTAAATCCCGGTATGATACAGAAGTTTCAAACATGATATGATATACATACTTTTTAACAAAGGAGTTCAAGTAAAGTATGCAATCATTTGATGACAAAATAAATCTACTATTAAAAGAAACAGCTCAAGCTTACACATTATTTAAACGAACGAACGATGTGGAGCGATTAAATAAAACCGAATTATTTGCTCGGAAATTAATGAACCGGGAGTTTACTATCGGTTTTGCGGGACATTTTTCCGCTGGTAAATCATCGATGATTAATGCGTTAACGGGAGAACAACTTCTTCCTTCTAGCCCAATTCCAACGAGTGCGAATATCGTCAAAATACATAAAGCAACAACTGATTTTGCTATTGTTTACATGCAAAACCAACAACCTGTTAAATTCACTGGAGATTATGATTTCGAAGCAGTGAAAGAATTTTGTAAGGATGGGGAAGTGGTTTCGCAAATAGAAATCGGACATGAATCTTCTGTTTTACCAGAAGGAATCACTGTTATGGATACTCCGGGTGTTGACTCTACGGACGATGCCCACCGAATGTCGACTGAATCATCTTTGCATTTAGCGGATATCGTTTTTTATATGATGGACTACAACCATGTTCAATCTGAATTGAACTTTAGCTTTACCAAGCAACTAATGAAATACAACGACAATGTGTATTTAATCGTAAACCAAATCGATAAACATCGTGAAAATGAATTGACGTTTGAGCAATTTAAAGACTCAGTCCACTCTTCCTTTAAAGCATGGGGTGTTGTACCAAAACAAATCTTTTTCACTTCATTAAAAGAAACAGATCATTCGTACAATGATTTTGAAGAAGTTAAACTAATTGTGATGTATAGCATGACAAACTGGCAGGAACAATTGGTGACATCATCAAATAACACGTTACAGAAATTACATGATGAACATCTTGAATATTTGCAAGACGAAAAAGAAGAGTGTAAAGAAACTTTCTCAAATGTATTATCAGATGAAGAGTGGTCGACAAAAGAAGACGTGCGTAAAACAGCTGAATTGTATCAAAAACAATTCACTTTGCTGACTTCAAAAACATGGATCGATTCGTTTGAAGTCAATCGTAAAAATCTACTCGATAATGCGAACATGATGCCTTATGAACTTCGGGATAAATTGAAATCGTATCTTGAAGCGAAACAAGAGAACTTTAAAGTCGGGTTATTTTTTAGTGGGAAGAAAACAGAAGAAGAAAGAATTGCTCGTGGACAACAAGTTGAAAAAGAATATGATGTCGTTATTCAATCTCAAATCGCTGGGCATATGCGTTCATTAATGAAGCAGTCGATAAAAGATGTTGGATTACTAAGTGATGAACAATCGCTAACGATTGATACAATCGAATTTCATCCACCATTACAAGTAATTGAGGACCAATTACAAAAAGGATCACTGGTTACAGCTGACTCGGTATTAAACTTTGCAAACCGCGTAGCAGATGCAACGAAAAAATGGTTTATTCAACAAACAGATGGCTGGAAAAATGAGCAAGCAAAAGCGATTGATGATTTACCGGAGGATGAATCTGGACAAGCCGATTCGAAATCCAGGGTGTACCAAGAAAAAGTATTAGCAATTGAGACGCTTGAGCAGTTATCTAAACAAATAGACGGTTTTACAAAAGAATGGTCAATGCCTTCGAAAAACGTCATAAGAGATTCAACCGACTTAGTGAATAAATGGGCTGAAAATCAAGTTTTGGAAGAGCAACAAATGATTCCTTTTGATTCTTCGATGATTAAAGTGAATACCAGTGAAGAAAGAAAGGTTGAAATACAAAACGACAGCCCTGAAACTGAAGGGGTTGCTTTACAAGAAACAATCTCCCGAGCAAAATTTATTGCGAATCAAATCGAACAAATTCAAGGGTTTTCTGAAGTCTCACGTTACCTTCAATCTAAATCGGAACGTTTAGAAAAACAAGATTTCACTATTGCTTTGTTTGGAGCATTTAGTGCTGGAAAATCATCATTCTCAAATGCCTTAATGGGTGCGAATGTGTTACCAGTTTCACCGAATCCAACGACGGCTGCGATCAACAAGATCCGTCCCATAACAGAAGATCATCCTCATGAGACGGCTGATGTTAAATTAAAAACACATGATCAATTCTTTTCAGATGTTTCCTTTTCATTTGAAGCAATTGGATTAACGGTGGCTTCACTAGATGAAGCATATGCAAAAGCTTCAGACGTAGAAAGTAAGACGTTACAAAATGAGGGCTTACAAGTACACAAAGCTTTTATTCGTGCATTTAAAGAAGGTTATCCAACATTCAAAAATCAATTAGGTACCACTCTGCGAGTCGGACGTAGCGACTTTGAAGAATTTGTGGCTCAAGAAAACAAAAGTTGTTTTGTGGACACCATTGATTTTTATTATGATTGCGAATTAACTAGAATGGGCGTGACGTTAGTTGATACGCCAGGCGCGGATTCGATTAATGCACGACATACGGGTGTAGCATTTGATTACATTCGAAATGCAGATGCGATTCTCTTTATTACGTATTACAATCATGCATTTGCGCGAGCGGACCGTGAATTCTTAATCCAACTTGGCCGCGTGAAAGATGCTTTTGAACTAGATAAAATGTTCTTTATCGTTAATGCCATAGATCTTGCTGCAAACGATGAAGAAGCGGAAGATGTTAAGAACTATGTGACGACCGAACTGCAAAGATTCGGTATTCGATTTCCTCGAGTCTATGGTGTTTCAAGTTTACAAGCGTTACAAGAAAAAGAAGATTCCATACACTTAGATTCAGGAATGCCTGTTTTTGAAGAATCTTTTCAACATTTCTTATCTGCAGATTTAAAAGCAATGGCTGTTTTGGCTTTAGCTGAAGAAACGGATAAAACGATCGAACGCTTATCAGGATTAATTAAGCAAACTGAATCGAATTTATTACGTAAAGAAGAACGTTTACAAGAACTTCGTCAACTTGAACAAAAAGTACGTCAACGATTTGCAACCTCAGCAGCAGGAGTTGTAACTAAAAATGCTTTCCAAGAATTAGACGAACTGTTGTATTATGTTTTGCAACGCGTCTATTATAGATATCCGGATTTCTTTAAAGAGTCATATAACCCGTCAGTATTTGCAAATAAATCTTCTCAAGAAGCACTTGACTATGCATTAAAAGAAACACTGGCCATGTTAAGTTTTGATTTTGAACAAGAAATGCGCGTAACGAATTTCCGTTTGAATCAATGGATTAGTAAAGCATTGCAACATCGACAAAAAGATGACATCCATGTGTTAAAAGAAATGAATAGTAGTTTCTCGTTTGTTCCTTACGAAGTGGCAGAATCAAAATTACTTGAATTTGAAGGGCCATTAACAAACTCTGCACCGTATGTGCATGTGAAGTCTTATTACAAAAATAATAAATCTTTCTTTGAAAAGAACGAAAAAGAAAAACTTCGGGATGCTTTGCAGACTGCAACTAAACCTGAAGCTGAAAACTATTTATCACAACAAAATACCCGCTTACGAGAATGGGCAACACATGTGATTGATTTAGAAGCTGAAGGATTACGACAACATATACTTCTAGATTCAGTACGCCAAATTGATTCTGAACGTATGGCCATGCAAGAAAGTAGTCGATTAGAAGAGTGGAAAGTTGTTTACGAGAAATTGAAAAAGGGAGAGTGACGTGGTGGGAACAGTTTGGAAATCAGCTAAGGAATTAGTAAATTCACCTATTCGATGGGTAGATACACGATTTTCATTACAAGATAGACTGGCGGGTAGGAAGTTGTATAATCAAGGCCATGTAAAAGATGCCGTTTATTTAGATCTTGAAAAAGATTTATCTGATATGACAAAAACGACAGGACGTCATCCACTTCCAGACAAAGAAACTATGCAGGAACTTTTTGAATCTCATGGATTCGAGTATGGTGATCATATTACAATTTACGATCAAGGCGGCATGCCTTTTGCTGCTCGTGCGTATTGGCTGTTTTGCTATGCTGGATTTCCACATGTCACATTGGTTCGTGAAGGCTATGAGGAATTAGTAGAGTTGGGTATAGAAGTGACGACTGATGCACCTAGCTATACAAAGACTTCTTTAACTCTTCAGTGGAACGAAGACATTTTCTCAACACGCCAACAAGTGAAAAACGTTTCAGAAGGTAAACCAGGTGTCCTTTTAGATGCGCGTTCAGCACCAAGATTTAAAGGTGAGCATGAGCCTATAGACTCTGTGGCAGGACATATACCTTCAGCACGTAACTTGGACTGGGAGTTTCTAAAAGTAGAGAATCGATTTAAGGAAGTTCTTGAAGTATTACCTGAAATTGAAGCAGTAGTCGATAAAAATGAAGAAATAACGGTTTATTGTGGTAGCGGGGTAACTGCTGCCCCTTTATATGCAATGTTAAAAGAAGCGGGATTCCCGAAAGTAAAGTTATATGTAGGGAGTTACAGTGATTGGATTACTCAATATCCAGTTGAAAAAAGTTAAAAAGCCTAGCTGTCCTTGAAATCGCAAAATATGACATCAGTTCTTTTTTATATTTAATAGCGCTAGATTTCTGTTACAGGCGGTCGCTTTCCGCTGTCATGGCCTCAGCCTACTCGACGAGCCAGCTCGCCTGCGGGGTCTTCTGCTCATGCTATTCCCGCTGGAGTCGCCGCCTTTCACTTCAATCAACCATAAATTCGTCATATGCAAAACAGACAATTAAAATTGGTACAATGTTGTAATATAGGTACAGATAAAAACTCATTTTTCTCCACTTATTTTGTATTAGAGAATTATTAGACAGCCCCCTTTAAAATGAACAAACAAAAAACGAAGAGAAAAAATCTCTTCGTTTTTTGTTTGCTTATGTGAATACTTTATAATTTTTATGTGATACTACTGTTAAGTTTGAAGCGGCACCAATTTTTTTGGCATCTTCTTGAGAAATTTCAACAATACAAGAATTTTCAAGTATTTTGAAAATCGTACCTTCAACTTCTACATCACGACGGACAAATGAGATTTTTTCTCTAATTCTGCGAGCTTGTACAAATTCTGACACTATTTTTTCGTGTTTTTGAAACGTCAATTGAATTCCCCATTTCTATACTACTTTTTTCAATTAAAATGCGTAATGCTCAAAAAGGAACACTCTAAATTCTCTTGAAAAATTTGTCGTATTATGAAGTTATTATTTTTTTATTATAACATAGTTTTCTGTTTTAATCTATCACACCCGATTACTTGGTATACTTAGGAAACAATAAAGAGTGGAAAAAACTCTTATATAAAGGGAGAGCATAATGACAAACACAAATTTTAAAGATTTCGGCATCTCATACGACATTCTTCGCGCATTAAAAGGATTAGGATTTATTTCAGCTACAGAAGTTCAAGAGAAAGTTATTCCAATAGCCCTAACGAAAAGAGATATTTCTGTTAAGTCTCAAACAGGGAGCGGTAAAACAGCTGCATTTGGTATTCCGATTTGCGAACTTGTTGACTGGGATGAAAACAAACCACAAGCTTTGGTATTAACACCAACTCGAGAATTAGCGATGCAAGTATCGCAAGACATCATGAGTTTTGGCCGTTTTAAACGAATTAAGGCAACTGCTATTTACGGAAAACAACCATTCGCGTTTCAAAGTTCAGAGTTAAAACAAAAATCACATGTTGTTGTTGGCACCCCCGGACGTGTAATGGACCATATAGAGCGAAGCACACTAGATTTAAGTAAAGTTGAAATTTTAGTAATTGATGAAGCAGATGAAATGTTGAGCATGGGCTTTATCGAACTAGTTGAGTCTATTATTAGCCATTTACCTAAAAAGCGTTTAACGATGCTGTTTTCTGCGACACTTCCAAAAGATGTAGAAAAGCTTTGTCATAAGTATATGGATAATCCTTTGGACATCGAAATCGAAAAAACGGAGAGCGTAAATCAACAGATTGAACACTCCGTATATGTTGTGAAAGAAGCAGAGAAATATGCATTACTAAAAGACATTACGATCGTTGAAAATCCAGATAGTTGTATCATTTTTTGCCGGACGAAAGATAATGTCGACAAACTGGTCGACTTATTAGATGACGAAGGCTATACAGTGGACAAAATCCACGGAGGAATGGAACAAGACGAGCGATTTAACGTGATGAATGATTTTAAACGCGGTGATTTCCGTTATTTAGTTGCTACAGATGTTGCTGCTCGAGGAATTGATATTGACCGTATTTCTCATGTAATCAATTATGATATGCCGCTTGAAAAAGAAAGTTATGTTCACCGTACAGGTCGAACAGGAAGAGCAGGAGAATTAGGGAAAGCGATTACTCTTGTAACTCCTTATGAAGACAAATTCCTTGCTGCTGTTGAAAAATATATTGGGTTTAATATTGACCAAAAAGATGCTCCATCAAAACAAGATGTAGTGCTAGCTAAAGCTGCATTTAAAGAAAAAATGACAGTACAACCTGAAATTAAAGTTGATAAAAATGAGCAATTAAACGAAAACATCACGAAATTATACTTTAACGGTGGTAAGAAGAAGAAAATCCGTGCTGTGGATTTTGTGGGAACCATTGCTAAATTAAGTGGAGTAACTGCTCAAGATATTGGAATTATTAAGATTCAAGACAATGTATCTTACGTGGAAATTTTAAATGGTAAAGGTGCAATCGTGCTAAAACAAATGAGAGACACAACCATTAAAGGGAAATTACTTAAAGTTCACATTGCAAACAAATAATATTATTATGTAAACTAAAGATTATCTCAGATAAAAACGCAGTCGCTATTAAAGCAACTGCGTTTTTAGTCATTTTCTAAAGGGACTAAAAATTGAACGGTTTGTGGTTTTATCTTTATTTCAATGGGAGTTTGTAAATAGATTTCTCCATCAGTATCTACATTTTTCGGTTCATCTGTGCGAATAATAATATGTTTTCCCGTGTAATGAGTTACATTCATCAAGTCATCAGGAACAACATCTGGTTGAGCTAATGAAAACCATTCACGAATGGCTAACATCGTGGAAGATTGGATTAATAAAACATCCAAAACTCCATCACTCGGATCGATATTATCGAGAGGGAAGCGATGCGTACCAATTGATTTCCCATTCATAACAAGTATCATAACCGCTTGTTCATTATAGGTTATACCATCAATTTCAAGATAAATCGGAAATGGTTCGCTTTGTTTAAATGTCTGGAAAGCACTCATAAAATAGCTTAACTTCCCGTATTTCCCTTTTAAATCAGGATTAATATTTTCGGAAGCCTCTGTTATTAAGCCTATGCCAGCAAAGTTCATAAATAAACTTTCGTTAATTTGTGCAATATCTATTTCCTTAACGATACCATTGGCAATTTGATCAGCTGCTTCTTTCAATGAAAGCGGGATGCCTAATGTTCTAGCGAAATCATTACAAGTACCACCAGGAAGTAAACCTATAATTGGGAATTTATCTACATTTTCTAATACTTGGACTGCAGTATGCAACGTGCCGTCGCCACCCATTAAAAATAAGACATCCGCATATGAAGCCTTAACACACGCTTCTTTAAATTCTTCGGCCGAGAACGTTTGAACAATCGTTAATTGATGACAATGCGTTGCTATTACAGGAACAACTAAAGCTAATGTCTGTTCTGCAGTTGCTTGACCGGCTTGTCCATTAAATAACAGGACGCCATGTTTGAATCTTGGCACATTTTCACCTTCTTATTTTGATTTAAATCTCTTAATTTCACTATAGCATAGAAAAGAATAGACAGAGGATTAATAACGGTTAGCCTGCAATAATTCCGCTTTATGAATTACTTTGTCAATGGTAAACTTACAAACCATCAAGTCGAATACGAAAAATTAGTAATCGGACAAATAGCATCACAAAAAAGCCTCTGTTATACTCATAAGTATGTTTTAAATCGGTGTCTTTAATAAGATAGCGATTTTTTTGTTGAAAAGGAGTTTTAAGATGACCGATTTTTTTGAAAGACAGGCGAATCAACATAATGTTCGTTTGAATAAAGTACAACAAAAAGCGGTTCTCCAAACGGAGGGACCACTGCTATTATTAGCCTGTCCTGGCTCTGGAAAAACGACCACACTAATTATGAGGATTGGCTATTTAATAGAAGAAATAGGGGTACCACCTAAACGAATAAAAGCAATTACATTTAGCCGTGCTTCGGCGAATGATATGAAAGCACGTTACGAACAATTCTTTCCATCATTAGGACAAGTTGATTTTTCGACGATTCATAGTCTAGCGTTTTCAATCGCATCCCGCTACTTGAAGAGTCAAGGTATTGCTTTCACTATGATTGAAGGAACACCAAATTCGAATATCCCAATGAAATCGCAAATTTTAAAAGATCTATATAAACAAGCTTTGAAAGAAGATTGCTCTGATGATCAATTGCAAGAGATGATGCACTTCATTAGTTTTATCAAAAACTATATGGTTCCCCAGTCGGAATGGGGTCAAGAAACCTTACCAAATAAGGAAGCTGTCAAAATTGCCATCCAGTATGAAGCCGTAAAATCGCAAAATCCTTCTCATTTATGGCTTGACTTTGACGATTTGCTTGTACTAGCATATGAAGCTCTATCGACCGATAAAGCCATTCATGCTGCTTTTACTAGTTTGTATGACTATGTGTTAACGGATGAGAGCCAAGATACATCGCGACTTCAACATGCTATTGTCGAACAACTGGTGTCATCTCACCAAAATTTATGTGTGGTTGCGGATGATGATCAAACGATTTATTCATGGAGAGCTGCAGACCCATCATATTTGCTCGATTTTAAAGAAACGTATCCGCATGCAAAAATATTGAAGATGGAACAAAATTATCGTTCGTCACCCAATATAGTTAAGGTTGCAAATGAATTAATTAAGCGAAATTCAAAACGTTATAAAAAAGAAATGTTTACAGAAAATAGGTCGAGTAAAGATATTGAATTAAAACAATTACATGATGACCAAGCTCAAATGAGGTATGTCATCTATGGCCTTCTAGATCTTAAAGACACAGGAAGTGCGGCAATTTTATTTCGCAATAATGCAAGTGCCATTCTCTATATCAGTGAACTTGAACGCAGGGGTATTCCATTTTACATGAAGGATGTCGATCAACGATTCTTTACACACTGGGTAGTTGAAGATATCTTGAATTTCATGCGGCTAAGTTTTAATTTAGAACGGAAAGATATTTTCTTGAAGATTGCACGCAAATTCAATCTGTATTTATCAAATGATCAAATTCGGAAATTTGAACGAATCGTAGAAGAAGGGGATGTCTTTCAACTACTCTCTAGACATGTCCAATTAAAGGATTATCAAGTCCAATCATTGCTGTCCTATTCAAAAGTATATAAACAAATGAAAGAATCACGACCTAAGACAGTCATTAAACTAATAAGGGAACAACTTGGATTTGAACAAGTGTTACAAAAACGAGCAGAAAAATTCGGATTCCGAATCGAAGTATTGTTGGACATCTTGAACACACTCGAACAAATTGCTGAGCCTTATACTACTATGGAAGCATTTGCAAAACGATTAAAAGAATTAGATACGCTCACACAAAAAGCCAAAAAAATTAAAGATCCACAAGCTGTGACACTCTCTACGTTCCACAGTGCGAAGGGTTTAGAGTTTGATCATGTATATATGATTGATTGTCATAATGGAACTATACCTTCTGACGAAGATTCTCGTGATGCAGAAAAGCTTGAAGAAGCAAGGCGATTATTTTACGTAGGCATGACAAGAGCTAGACATCATCTGGAATTGTTAACTTATGTCGAAAAAGATGGCAAAGAAAAAACTGAATCCCGATTTGTAAGTGAAGTGAGAAGTATTCTGTTGAAAAATAAAAAACAACAAGAATTAGCCATTTATCAAAAAGAGCATGCGAATCCAAATACCATATATGAAGTGAGTGAACTTATTGCTGGTTTAGCGATTATTCATACAAAGTTTGGTGAAGGGCATATCGTTCGTTTTAAAAGTGATCGTGTCATCCTTCAATTTGAAGACATTCAAAAAGAACTTTCCATTCAAATGATTATTGATAAAGGCTTATTAGCTAAAAATATTCAACTTTCAGTGAAGCAGCCGATTGTTAAGTGATTGTTACACGAACGTCATGAACTATTGGTAGTATTGGTAGGAATCTAAAGAGGTTGGTGAAATAAATGAGCAAAAGAATTAACTTAAGTCAAGGTAAACTCCAAAAATGGGAAGAATCATTTATTCCTGAAAAAGATATATTTTTCCTACGTGAACAAGATCATCACTTATTAAAAGAATTTGGAAATAATTGTTTATTATTCTCGAAGGAAGAATTTTCGAATCATCCTACTTATGCGGCTATTTCATATGCGAGTAGCTATACCTATTGGACGTTAACAGAGGATATTACAACAGTTGTGGTATTACCTCATCGTGTATTTCCTTCTTTGAAAGAATCAGTAAAAAAAGCGGTGTTAACCATTCAACAAGAAGTAGGTAGGGGTCTAATTTTTGAAAGCCGCTATTTCGATGGAATCCTTAGAGAACCAGCCAAATCTTTGCTTGCACCATATGAATTTGTCTCTGATAATCAACAATATATAGCTATTCAAAAAGAAGTTTGGAATCAACTCCCAAAATCGTTGAAGTCAGATTTATTAAATCGAATTGCGTATGACTATGATTCGCCTGGAATTTTTGATCCTTATGTTCCTACGGAAAGTATGACAAGTACATATGTTAATACGTATCCAAATGAACACGGTCCCAACTGTTTATCTTCAACCTTATTTGTTGCAGCTTCAATTTCTTCAGGTACGTTACTGGATTGGATTATTAAAGAATGGGTTCATCCAACAACGTTTATGAATGGGCTTAAGCAACTGGGGTATAAAGAATCGCCTCTTTCAGAAGATGCTATGTTTCCCCATGACATTTTAGTTTGGAGAGACAAACAAGACCGAATTGTGCATGCGAGTTTTCATATTGATAAACATTATTTCTTTAATAAAAATGGTCAAACATTCTTCAATCCGTGGAAAACTGTTCATATGAGAGAACTAGAAGAAGAGTGGGGTAAGCACTCTGTGAAAGTGTATCGTAAATAAGGTTAACAAAATAAGGTGTTGTTAAAACTTGTTATATTCTCTAAACTGAATATAATTACGCATAAAAATTTTAGCGTCGCTTAATAGCGATGCTTTTCATGTGTTCAAAGGAGAATATACATGGTACAAGCAATAGGAATAGATGTAGGCGGCACTTTAACTAAAGTGGCTTTCTTTGATCAAAATCATCAACTAAATTTATTGCATTTTCCATCCTCAGATCTTCATATAGTGAGTGAATGGATTACCTCATATAAAGAAGATATTCAAATCGGCTTAACAGGTGGCCGTGCAGAACAGTTAAAAACATTTTTGCGTTCTCATGAAAATCTTCATTACTTAGTTGAATTTGATGCAACAATTGCAGGGGTAAACTACCAATTAAAAAAAGATAACCATCAATTTACTGAAGCAGTGATTACGAATATTGGGACAGGTACATCCATTCATTCGCTAAAAGGGTCAGAACATGAACGAATTGCTGGTACCGGTATCGGAGGAGGCACTTTACTTGGAATGTCAGCACTCATGACGGGAATCCATCAATTCGATGAAATTGTTAAGTTTTCTGCTGCTGGCAGCCGATCTGAAGTGGATATGCTGGTAAGTGATATTTATTTTGGCAATAAAACTCCGATAGATGGAGGGTTAACTGCAAGTAATTTTGGGGATGCAGGACTGAGACCATTATTGGAACGATCGAAAGAAGATGTTTTAGCAACGGTTCAAGGTTTAGTTGGAGAAGTTATTTCCACGCTAAGTATACAATGTGCTTTTGCTGAAGAGGTAGAACATATTGTTTATATAGGCTCGACTTTAGCCCACAATGAACCGCTTCAAAAAATCATTGGAAATTACACGAAGCGTAAAAATCGAACTCCAGTATTTCTCAGGGATAATGGCTACAGCGGTGCAATTGGCGCTCTTTTAAGCAAAATTGATGGAAAATAATTCATTATCAAATTCCATTTTTCTAAAAATTCACCAACTTTTCATTTGCAATTAACGGAAATCCATGTTACATTAATAGAGGATTATTTTTGTTCGGATATGAGTAAGACTTGTAAGAGATTTTATCTCCACGATTTGAGCAAGGATAGTAACACAATGTGTACAATTGTACACGAGGAGGATATACACATATGGAACAAGGTAAAGTGAAATGGTTTAACTCAGAAAAAGGTTTTGGATTTATCGAACGTGACGGCGGAGACGATGTATTCGTACATTTCAGCGCTATTCAAAGCGAAGGTTTCAAATCTCTTGACGAAGGTCAAGAAGTTACTTTTGAAATTGAGCAAGGCCAACGCGGTCTTCAAGCTACTAACGTAAACAAAGCTTAATTTTAAAAACTAACCTATAAACAGACTCTCCTCGGAGAGTCTGTTTTTTTTTGTAAGCAAAAAAGGACTCACGAGCAATGTGCTCATGAATCCTTTTTTCTAATGATGGCTTGACGCGCTAATTGATCAGCAGTCAGATTGGATTTAGAAGGAATCCATTTAATAAAGAAGAAATCAAACGTATCGGCAATCTCTAAAGCTTGATCTAGCCATTCTTTATATACTGGACTCTTAACAAAACGTTTTTCAACTGCCGTAACCACGACCTGTGAATCCGATCTCACAGAAATAAACTCTTTAGACAGTTTTTGCGCTTCCTCAAGACCGCGTAATAATGCAATAAATTCAGTCGTATGATTATCGTAAGTACCTACATACTTTGAAAACCTTAGCTGATGACCCTCACCTTTAATGAATATCCCTACACCACTAGGTCCAGGATTTCCAGCACTTGCTCCATCAATATACACTTCAAGCATACATTCAACTCCTTATTTTTCATCCATTGGTGTGATACGTTTTGCCATATATCCAAATGGAGTACCAACAATTGACACAAGGAATTTCAAGACATAAGTAGAAATAAATATACTAATCCAAATATCTACTGGGTACACACCTATAAATGCAATAGATGTGAAAATGAGCGTATCAAGTAACTGACTTAGCATCGTTGACCCATTATTACGAATCCAAAACGCACCGTCAGATGGGAATAATTTTCGTAAGAAACTAAATATTAGTACATCTGTATATTGACTAATGATATATGCAATCATGCTACCAAGCGCGATTCGTGGAATTAATCCGAAAATTGTCGCTAACGATTGTTGTGCAAAATCATCAGGAGCTGCTTCAAACAGTAGAACAACTTGCATGATAATCATCATCATTATTAAAGACGAGAAACCTAACCACACAGCTTTTTTAGCTTCTTTTTTTCCGTACTTTTCATTTAAAATATCGGTAACCAAGAAAATGCTTCCGTATACAGCGTTTCCAAGTGTAGCGGTCAAACCAAAAATCTCAATGAGTTTGACTACTTGAATATTTGCTAATACGGTTGCAAATCCAACCCACACAAATAATCCTGTTCTTCCAAAAAATTTGTACATGATTAATACGAATATCATGTTCAAAATTGCAAATCCTAATCCGAGCACTTCATTAAACATGTAATTCCTCCTGTAGTTTTGATAACGCGGGAGCTAGCGAACCGCAAATAAACAATGTTGTTTTCTAACTTGACAATTATAATGGCAGTTGCAAGTAAAAGCAACGCGGGTGTAAGATAAAGTTATGTTTTTTGAGGCTTTCAATATTAAATATACCAATGGGCGTAAGTAAGTCTATAATGAAAGGATGAAGCAATTGAATAAACTTACAGTTATCAATGAAATCGATGATTTGCTTGAGACTTATTGCGATGGTTGCTTCATTAAAAGAGAGTTAAAAATAAACGGTGGCAAATCATTGGCACATCGTTTTTGTATTAATAGTTGCACGGTTGGTGATCAGTTGCAATTCTTAGGTCAAGAGTTGAACAAAGTCAAAACGAAATAACATAAACATTTAAAAACCCACCAATCGAAAGACTGGTGGGTCATCTTATGACTCAATTATTAACACGTTTGCAGCTTGTGGACCACGCGTTCCTTCAATAATTTCAAAGGACACGTTTTGACCTTCCTCTAACGTTCTGAATCCTTCAGCTTGGATTCCAGTAAAATGGACGAACACATCGTCACCATCATTATAATCGATAAATCCATATCCTTTTTCGGTGTTAAACCATTTTACTTTGCCATGATGCATGAACGTTCCTCCTCATAGGGGTAGAGTGAAATGTCAATTTTTCAATCCGCAACACACAAAATATTCTGTGAATGGATGGCTATACTATACATGATTTGTCGAACATAGTCAACGAATTGTCGAATCGTTCTGTTGCGAATAGACCTTAATCTATGCAATGATACAATTAGTAAATTTAGTTGCTCGGTTAGGAAGTGAAATCCATATGGATGCTATTGAAAAATGTGAACACTTAGTAAAAGACATTTATAATAATTTTGATGCTAGTCATGACTTTCAACATATTGAACGTGTCAGACATAATGCATTGTTGATTAGTAAAGAAGAAGGATTAGTACGTCAAGATATCATAGAACTTGCAGTATTACTTCATGATGTCAGTGATGTGAAATATAGTGGTAATGAAGGCAAAGCAAAAGAGACAGCAATATTAGATCAACTGCAGCTATCGCTAACTGATCGCAAATGGATTGTTGATATAATTGATTCAGTTTCATTTAGTGGTGGTCACGAAAAAGAAGCACTGACAATCGAAGCGAAAATTGTTCGAGATGCAGATCGATTGGATGCTATTGGTGCAGTTGGAATCGCTCGTACATTTGCTTTTGGTGGAGCAAAGGGAAGAAAACTATATGATTGGTCCGAATCCGCTAGAGTAAACATGACTGAACAAGAATACCGAACAAAAGAAACTTCATCGGTGACACATTTTTATGAAAAGTTATTACTATTGAAAGATTTAATGTTAACTGAAGCAGGAAAAAAAATAGCTCTACAAAGACATGAATTTATGTTGGCATTTATTGACCAACTTAAAATAGAAACGAGTGAAAAATTATGAGCCATTTAATAGTTTCAAATTTAACAAAGACGGTTGGAGAAAAAACATTATTTGAAAACATCGATTTTACCATTTACGCTGGAGAACGTGCAGGTTTGATTGGTGTAAACGGAACAGGAAAATCGACTTTCCTTTCAATCATTTCAAAACAAATTGAAGCGGATAGTTTAACTATGGATCATCCAAATCAATACCGAATTGCTTTTTTAGAGCAAGATCCTCAGTTTGATGACGATTTAACCGTTCTTCAAGCTGTATTTAGTGGGGACTCGCCTGCCTTAGTTACCAACAGAAAGTATGAGGAAGCATTAGATAAATTAAATGAAGATTCCTCTTCTGTTGAATACCAGGATGCGTATATGGAAATCCAATCTCAAATGGATTTAAATAATGCTTGGGATATTAATGCGATGGCTAAGACTGCTTTGCAAAATCTCGGAATAGATATGTTCGATCGTAAAGTAAACGAACTTTCTGGAGGACAACTTAAACGTGTTGCATTAGCAAAAGTGTTAGTAGAACCAGCAGATTTAATATTACTGGATGAGCCTACTAACCATTTAGATGTTCAATCATCAAAATGGTTACAAGAAAGTTTAGCACGACTATCAAGTGCGATTATTTTCGTAACTCATGATCGCTACTTCTTAGATGGTGTATCTACACATATCTATGAAATTGCTGACCAAACCATGTACACACATCGAGGGAATTATGGAGATTATTTAGAAGCAAGAGCAATTCGTGAAGATATGGCGGCGTCTTCCCAGTCAAAACTACAAAACCGTTTCCGTGCAGAGTTAAAATGGATTCGTCGTGGTGCCAAAGCAAGAACCACTAAACAAAAAGCACGTATTCAACGTTTTGACAAATTGGACGAACAAATGGTACGCAACAATGACAATACATCTCTAGACATGAAACTTGCTACAACTCGTCTAGGTAAAAAAGTGCTTGAAGGAATTGATTTATCAAAAGCGTATGAAAAGAAACAAATCATTAAAGACTTCTCGTTTTTACTTCAACCAGGTGATCGTATCGGTATTGTAGGACCAAATGGAGCTGGTAAAAGTACGCTTATTAATATGTTAGCTGAGAAAATTATGCCTGATAGTGGTGAATTGACTGTTGGCCAAACTGTTAAAATCGCTCATTTTGAGCAAACCATACCACCAATGAATCCAAATACACGCATGATTGAATATGTCAGAGAATCTTCGAACGATATTGAAGGTGCAGACGGTATTAGACAATCAGCTGCACAAATGCTAGAACGCTTTTTATTCCCGCTTAATGGTCATGGAACTCCAATTGGTAAATTGTCAGGTGGGGAACGTAAGAGACTTCATTTATTGAAATTATTAATGGAATCACCAAACGTCTTATTACTGGATGAGCCAACAAATGATTTGGACATTCAAACATTATCAGTTCTAGAAGATTTCATCGAACAATTCCCTGGTGTTGTTATTACGATTTCTCATGATCGCTTCTTCCTGGATCGTATTGCGAAAAAATTATGGGTACTTGATGGAAAAGGTAACACAAGAGAAGTGCAAGAGATTTATTCTGACTTCCTCGAGCAAGCACCAGAAATCAAAGCTGAACCAGTTGTCATAGTAGAACAACCAGAACCAGTTAAGACGAAAGAACCGAAGAAAAAATTATCGTTTAAAGAACAAAAAGAGTGGGAAACGATTGAAGCTGACATCGAAAAAGTAGAAAGTGCTATCATCGTGGCAGAAAAAGAGGTTGAATCTGCCGGTGCGGATTTCGAAAAACTTCAAAAAGCAACAAGCAACTTAGAAGATTTAAATGATCAATACACTCAATTAATTGAGCGATGGACATATCTACAAGAAATTATGGGCTAATGATACAATATGGGTAGGAGGGATTTTGCGTGAAAATACTTACAATTGAACCAACACCAAGTCCGAATACAATGAAAGTTATTGTAGATCATGAACTTCCTTTTGGGAAAAGTTTTAATTATAAAAAAGAAGATAGTTTAGATGCTCCAAAAGAGATTCTTTCTATATTAAACATTGCAGGTGTCAAAGGAATTTACCACGTGGCAGATTTTTTAGCGATAGAACGACTTGCAAAAAATGATTGGGAACAAATTTTAGCTGAAGTGCGAAATGTCTTCGGAGAGAATAATCAGACAGTCGACAGTGAGGATCAAGTAAATGAACATTTCGGTGAAGTAAATGTTCATGTCCAACAAATAAAAGGTATTCCACTTCAAGTCAAAGTATTCGATCAAACTTCTGAAGAACGTATTGCATTATCTCCTCGCTTTGTTGAAGCGATGAATGCAAGTATGAAAGAACAAGATGAAAATTACATCTTGCAACGCAAATGGGCAGATTTTGGTGTGCGTTATGGTGATAAAAAAGACATTGCCGAACAAATCAGAGAAGAAATAGAAGCGACTTACCCAGATTCACGACTCCAACGATTAATTGAAGAAGCAAAAAGTCCTAAAAATGAAAGTATTGCAAGAGGGCGAAAAGTGACCATAGAAGATTTCCAATTAGATACGTGGCAAGAGCGATTTCAATTACTCGATCAATTAGCAGATCCGTCTATAGAGGACTATCCGCTACTTGTACAAGCTTTGGAAGATGAACAAATGTCAATTCGTCGTCTTGCTACTGTATATCTAGGAATGATTATTGATGAAAGCGTCATTCCTTATATGGAAAAAGCATTGCAAGACAAGAGCCCTTCGGTAAGACGTACGGCTGGAGATTGTATGAGTGATCTTGGTTTCGCGCAATTCGAAATTGCTATGCAGACAGCTTTAGGTGATAAAAACAAACTGGTCCGTTGGAGAGCAGCAATGTTCCTCTATGAAACTGGTACCGAAAAATCCCTTCCTGCTCTTCACCAAGCAAAAGAAGATACAGAATTCGAAGTGAAATTACAAGTCAACATGGCCATCGCTCGAATCGAGCAAGGCGAAGAAGCAAAAGGTTCAGTCTGGAAACAAATGACCGAATCAAGAAATTAATTGAAAAAGGTAGTGAAAAGTGATGCGGTCACTTTCACTACCTTTTTATATTTAATGTAAAGTGTTGATTTTATAAGGTTGAGTGGGGTTAGTATCATAGCTAGTCAGCTTGGTTAATGAGACGTCTTTTGGAGTGCCATTTCGATTGTGAAAAATTTATCACTCGAATTGCGGGGGTTATCGCTCAATCTGGAGATTTATCGATCATTTCGAAGGTTTTATCGCTCAAACCCGTCTCACCACAAAGTTAACTTATTGAAACACTCATCAACACTAATAAAGAACCTATACAGATTTAGCGTAAGGCTCCCTATGTTTCTATCAAAGGAATTAATGAATGGTTTTGTTTTCGCTGCGTTGCCGTATAAACAATCATATCTCAGGTTTCTTTGGAAAGCACCATGCTTGCACCCTTATTACTTCTGTAGGTACAGCAGAGGATACGTCTGAAGCGCACTGAAAACCTCTATCATTCACTTATAGCCGAAAAACTAACGAATCAAAAAAGCATACGAAGAATAAAAACAACACGATTACGTGAAAAGATATCAAATACAAGTTATGATAGATAATGAAATGGCATATATAGCAAATGAAGCAGAAAAAGAAAGTGGGAAAAAACACATGAACGCATATGATGAGTATATGAAAGAAATCGTAAAACCAATGAGAGCTGAACTATTAAATGTTGGCTTTACAGAACTTACGAATGCAGAAATGGTCAACGAACATATGACACAAGCTTCAGGAACTTCTCTTGTTGTAATTAACTCAGTTTGTGGTTGCGCAGCTGGTTTAGCACGTCCAGCAGTTGCTGAAGCACTTAATGAAGTGACTAACAAACCGGAACATTTAGTAACTGTGTTTGCTGGTCAAGATCAAGAGGCTACATATCAAATGCGTGCATATTTCGAAGAAGTACCACCAAGTTCACCTTCAATCGCGATTGTGAAAGATGGCAAACTGGCATACTTTATTCCACGTGAACAAATTGAAGGTTTCCCGATGGAGCAAATTAAAGATCATTTAGTTGAAGTACTAAATCAAGTAACTGCATAATGAAAACAATTGTCACCACAGCTGGGAGACCAACTGATTTTACAAAGCAATTAGCGAAGACCGCGGCGGTTCAATTGGACTTACCTTATATCGACCGCCAAAAGAGAACAGTCATACAATTACAACAACATTATCAAAGTGATGTTTTAGTGGCTTCAAAAAGTCGCTGGGAGTATTATGGGCAAAACTCTACAGAACCTTTCTTTTTCCACCCAAGTTCAGCGATGTTTCGTTTAAAGAGGGTGGAGAGAGGGGAACGAGACCCCTTACTTGAAGTTTGTCAATTGCAAAGAGGAGATTCGTTTTTAGATTGTACGTTAGGGTATGCCTCTGATAGCTTAGTTGCTGCCTTTGCAGTCGGCGAATCAGGTAATATAACTGGATGTGACGCCAATCCTATCTTGGCTTTTATATTGAAAGAAGCATTTCATAATGGCAGAACGGATTATGTGGATTTTCAAACATACATGAACCGAATTCAAGTCATTTCAAATAATGCTGTTTCTTATTTAACTACATTAGCTGATGAATCAGTAGATGTGATTTACATGGACCCAATGTTTGAGACGTCAATCTCAGAGTCTGTCAATATTAGTCCGTTACGCTCTTTAGGAGTTCAAGATACTTTAACTGATGAATGGGTGAATGAGGCAAAGCGTGTAGCAAAAAAACGTGTCGTATTAAAAGCACATTTTAAATCACCTTGGTTTGAACAATTTAACTTTGAACAAATTGTTCGTCCCAACACTAAATTTCATTATGGCTTCATAGAAAAAGCTGCTCTCCATAATTGATGGAGGCAGCTTTTTTCATTTAGTCTGTAAAGCATAAAGAAGTAATATAACCTAGTAATAATAATAAACCAATTCCTATAAGTGTATGCATGTCCATTATAATTCCTCCTACCTAAAAAAACGAAGCTGTTTCTACCTTTTTATTGTACAATGAATGGAACGAAGATGAAACCTTTTCGTGTTTGAATTCGTAATAGATAATTAAGTTGTTAAAAAATGTTCAAACTTGTAGGTGAGAGATAATGAAAAATTGGATTCAGAAGACACTTGTCGTTGCGGTCGCCCTTTTAACATTCGGTATTATTTCTCCCAACCATACTATTTGGGAAAACTTACTAGATGACAAGGCGAACCAGAAAACGATTTCTTCACAAAATACGCAACATACATACTCAGTTGAGTGGGTTGATGATCGACCCTCGACGTTTATTGAAGATGCCATTGAAATAGCCAAAGAACAGTCTTTACTAAAATTCGGATCACGAATTGGTCCTGTTATTACAGATGAGTTTGATGAAATCATCTTCCCCAAAATTCAAGAAGCTATTCAACTATCATTAATTGATATGGACAACGAATCTCTTAAATCATTAGCAATAAGTGAGAATCCTTCAGGTGATCACAGTGAAAAGATTTTTCATATTTATGATACTGTCACTGGATCTGACATCATTCGATTCCATGTAAGAACGGATCGAAAACCGCAAGATGGCTATTTCTTTAATTTTCATTACCACACAGCTTCAGACAAATTTGCTAAGCACTTTACTTTAGGTGATATTTATTGGTCAAAAAATATGCCACCAAAGTGGCTTTCATAACACACAAAAAACCTTTTTCAAGTATACTTGAAGAAGGTTTTTTTGTGTTTATTAATTGGGGGTTTTTCAATATGGAACAATATTTACAATTATGCCAAACGATTTTAGCTGATGGAACAGTGAAAAATGACCGAACAGGAACTGGAACGAAAAGTATTTTTGGCTATCAAATGCGATTTGATTTAAGTAAAGGATTTCCATTAGTGACCACTAAAAGTACAGCTATGCGCCTGATAACATCTGAATTATTATGGTTTATCAAAGGAGATACGAATGTTAAAACGTTAATCTCAGAAAGGAATCATATATGGGATGAATGGGCTTTTGAGAAATGGGTAAAAAGTGAAGTTTATGAAGGTCCTGATATGACGGATTTTGGACGACGTGCTGCACAAGATGAACACTTTCAACAAATTGTTGATCAACAAATGGCTATTTTTAGAGAAAAAATACTATCAGATGGAAATTTTGCTGAAGAGTACGGCGATTTAGGACCTGTATATGGTCGACAATGGCGGTCTTGGCCATCAAAGGATGGACAATCGATTGATCAATTGAAGAACGTTATTGAGTCCATAAAACATAATCCGGATTCTAGAAGACATATTGTAACCGCTTGGAACCCTTCTGAAGTGGATGATATGGCTCTTCCACCATGTCATACATTTTTTCAATTCTATGTAGCTAACGGGAAATTATCTTGTCAATTGTATCAACGCAGTGCAGATGTTTTTCTAGGTGTTCCTTTTAATATCGCGTCATACGCTTTATTAACGCACTTGATTGCAAAAGAATGCAATTTAGATGTGGGAGATTTTGTTCATACTTTAGGAGATGCACATATTTATTCGAACCATATGGACCAAGTCAATGAGCAACTTTCACGTCAACCACGTGAACTACCAACATTGACCATTTCAAATGATAAAAAGTCTATTTTTGATTTAGAAACAAGCGACATTTCTGTTGAAGGTTATAATCCACATCCAAGAATTAAAGCACCAATTGCCGTATAGAAAGTAGGGGAAATAATGATTTCATTAATAGTAGTCCATGATCTTAATCGTGTGATAGGTCAGGACAATAAAATGCCTTGGCATATTCCCAACGAACTAGCTTACTTTAAAGAAAAAACAATGGGGAAAGCCATTGTTATGGGACGCAGTACCTATGAATCCATTGGGCGTCCTTTGCCGGGTCGCTTAAATATCGTGATTACACGAAATAACTCATATGATGCTGAAGGAGTGACAGTTGTTCACTCGATTGAAGAAGCAATCGATGTTGCTAATAACCATCATGAAGAAGTCATGATTATTGGTGGAGAGCAAATCTTCAATGAAGTTTTACCTTATGCGGATCTTTTGTATATCACGCTTATTGAACATGATTTTGAAGGCGATACGTTCTTTCCATCCTATGAACAAGACTGGGAAGTCATTTCGACTTCAGAACAACATTCTACTGATAGTGGGCTAAAGTACACGTATATGTTGTATAAGAGAAAGGTTCAAGTTAAATAACATGTATAATTCATTGCGAACCTTTTCTTTTCTATTTGGATATTTACCGTTTTCACTAAAAGGCTTACGCGAGGTACAAACGCTAAAGGGGAAAATTCCTATCAAAGATTACGACGAACTAGTACACCAGCAACCAAAGAGATGGGCTCAAGGCATTTTGAGACGAACCAAAAGTACATTTAAAGTGGAAGGATTAGAGTTAATTCCAGAAGAGACTGTGCTGTTTGTCTCTAATCACGAAGGCAACTTTGACATTCCATCACTCATCGCACATATTCCAAAACCTTTTGCGTTTATGTCTAAAGTTGAAGTGAAAAAACTTCCTATTATTATAGACTGGATGGTAGCGATGAATTGTGTCTTTATTGATCGAACTAACCGTAGAAGTTCAATGCGTTCAATAACGGACATGGTATCTACTTTAAAAGCGGGTCATTCAATGATTATTTTCCCTGAAGGAACAAGAAGTAAAGGGACTGAGGTACAAGAATTCAAGTCTGGCTTTGTTAGAATTGCTAAAGAAGCAAAAATTCCGATTGTACCCATTGCTATTGCTGGAACTTCAGATATTTTGGAAAACAATCAAAATAAAATCAAACCAGCTCATGTTTTCATAACTGTTTTACCAACTATTTCTATTGATACAATTCAAGAACTTTCTTCAAGAGAATTAATCGCACATGTTCAACAGAAAATTGCTGTAGAAGTAAAACATTTGCAACAAACAAAAAACCAGATGCCACATTTATAGCATCTGGTTTTTGCGTTCGTTTGCTAAATGCTAATAGTTTACAGAACCAGTACATATTTTTATAATAAAGGTATGAGAAGAAGGGTGTGACAGGGATGACCAAAATTCATATCGTAACCGATTCAACCGCTGATTTATCAACAGAACAAATTGCACAATATTCTATCCATGTTGTGCCATTAACCATACAAATTGATGGGAAAACGCTAATAGATGGAGTAGATGTTCAAGCGGAGCCATTTTTAGAGATGATGAGAACTTCCAAAGAACTTCCTAAAAGTTCACAACCCGCTGTCGGTATTTTTCAAGAGCTTTATGATGAATTAGGCAAAAATGGCGATAAAATTCTGTCAATACATATGACAGGAGGAATGAGTGGTACAGTTAAGTCTGCTCAAGCTGCTGCAGAAATCACAAATTCTGATGTAATAGTGATTGATTCACGTTTCATTTCATATGCTTTATCATTTCAAGTAATTGAAGCTGCACAAAAAGCCCAACAAGGGATGCTTATTGAAGACATCGTGAAACACTTGGATAAAGTTCGAGAAAACACGAAACTATTTGTTGTCGTTGATACGCTTGACAATCTAGTAAAAGGTGGACGAATCGGTAAAGGAAGAGCGTTAATAGGATCGTTACTCTCCATTAAACCAATTGCGTCACTTGAAGGTGGAGAATATACACCTGTCCATAAAGCCAGAAGTCACAAACAAGTGGTTCAATATTTATTTAAACAATTTATCGAAGACGCTACAGGCAAAACTGTTAAATATGTGGGGTTGTCGCAAGCAAATGGCTATGCGATGTCAGATCCATTAAAAAAAATGATTGAACAATCAGGCTTTAATGATGTGACAGTCGCATTTACGACACCTGTGATTAGTACTCACACAGGAATTGGTGCAATAGGTTTTATGTACATGGTTGAATAAAGTATAAAAATGAGCAGGGAGAGATCCCTGCTTTTAATATGAGAAGGAGAGAAAAAACATGAAAAAACAGTTGATACTTGTCATCTTGGTGAGCATATTCATCTTGACAGGATGTCAATTTGATCAAACTAACCAAGCAAGCCAAATGGATTTAACTACAAGGCAGTCGCTTAAAATGGAAAGTTTCACGTTAAATAACATGTTTATTTCTGAAGAAAAGATACTGGTTGGTCTCGGAGATTCATTGACACAAGGTGTAGGAGACGAGCGAAAGATGGGTGGCTATTTAGGTCGTTTTGCTACTGAGATGGAGTCGTTCCAAGGTGTTAGTAAAATCGATTTGTGGAATGAAGCAAAACGAGGAAGACGAAGTGATCAACTATTAAAGCAAATTCAATCTGGCGAAATTAATGACTCTTTAAAAAAAGCTGATGTAATTGTTATGACAATAGGTGGCAATGATATTATGCGTATAGTTAAGCAAGATTTATTTAAATTGCGAGTCGATGCTTTTCAAAATGAATTACTTTTATTTGCAAAACGCTATGGCGAAATTTTGATAGAAATTCGTAAGCTTAACCCTGATGCGCCACTAATTATATTAGGGTTATATAATCCTTTTTCAATTGTTACGGATGAGGCAAATGAATTCGACCAAATTTTAGCGAACTGGAATAATACAATTAATAATGTGGCTTATAGTGATTTTAATTCCTGTTTTGTCCCGGTAAACGATTTATTTAATTCCAATTCTAAAATGGTATATCACACGGATTTTTTCCATCCAAATAGTAAAGGCTATGAACAAATGACAGACCGTGTACTAGAATCCCTCAAATCATGCGGTTTAAAACAATTAACAAAAGGGGAAATGGATTTTTAAGGAGTTGAATATTTTATGAACCTATGGAAAGTTGCTTTCCTATTACTACTTGCACTATTAATTACTACAACGGTAATTTTTGTTTTTTGGATAAGTTCTCCTTCAGAAAAAACAATCATTCCTGAACCACAAGCAGCTTCCGAGGGGCATGTATTGACGGTTAAGACAACAAAAGAAGATTTTGAAGGTATCGCGAATTCTTACATAAGGGATGCAGTGAAAGGTCAACCTTTACCAGTTACATTAAGTGTAGAAAACCAAATCCTTTTATCAACTGAACTCACTATTTTTTCAATAAAGTTACCTGTCATTATGAAATTCGATCCGGTAGTCGAGCCTGATGGTAACTTGAAGTTGGTCCAAACAGGGGTTGAAGTCGGCAAATTAGAAATTCCGCCCGAAACCGTGTTAAAATTGTTGAAAGATTCTGTAGCCTTACCTGATTGGATGATTGTTCGTCCAGAGGAAGAGGATGTTTATATCGATTTATCTCGTATTCCTATGCAATCGAATGTGGAAGTGCGAGCAAAAGAATTTAATTTAGAACAAGATGAAATCATTCTAGAAATACTCGTACCTAATAAGTAAAGGAGGTCGTCATAATGGGCTTAGAAAAAGCAACGTTTGCAGGTGGTTGTTTTTGGTGCATGGTTAAACCTTTTGATTCCTATGATGGCATACATGCTGTGGTATCAGGATATACAGGTGGGGATTTAGAAAATCCTACTTACGAGCAAGTATGTACAAATGCAACTGGTCATAGAGAAGCAGTCCAAATAACGTTTGACCCTAGCGTATTCCCATACGAGCGACTTGTCGAATTGTTTTGGATGCAGATTGATCCAACCGATCCAGGAGGTCAATTCTACGATCGAGGTTCATCTTATGAATCAGCGATTTTTTACCATAACGATAGTCAAAAAGGAATAGCTGAAGCATCCAAAATAGCATTGCAATCAAGCGGTAAGTTTTCAAAACCCATTGTCACTCCAATTTTAGAAGCAAAACCGTTTTACCCAGCAGAACAGTATCATCAAGATTACTATAAAAAAAATCCAACACACTATAACCGATACCAAGTAGGCTCAGGAAGAGCTGGATTCAAACAAAAAATGTGGGGTGAATAACATTGTCTAAAGAAGAGTTGAAAAATAAACTTACACCTATGCAATATCACGTAACACAAGAAAATGGCACAGAACCTCCTCATCGAAATGAATATGACCAACAGTTTAATGAAGGTATTTATGTAGATGTTGTTTCAGGAAAACCATTATTTAGCTCAAAAGATAAGTATGATGCTGGTTGTGGATGGCCGAGCTTTAGTAAGCCGATAGAGGGTCCAGAAGTAACAGAGCATGTAGATGAATCTCACGGCATGAAAAGAACGGAAGTTAGAAGTAAATCAGCGAACTCACACTTAGGACATGTCTTCCCAGATGGTCCTGGTCCAGACGGCTTGAGATATTGCATAAATTCAGCATCTTTAAAATTTATTCCAAAAGAAAAATTAGAAGAAGAAGGATATAGTGAATACGTATCCCAATTCTAATCAACAACATATTAACATTAGTAGCACAAACCAAGGCCATTGGTTTGTGCTTCATTTTTTTTATAGTAGAAGTGAAGGAAGGTCGAGCAGTTCCAGGGATCAAATGTGATTCCGTTGAAGTCGTCAACTTTCACCACAATCATTCCGCAAACTGCTTTCTACACCTGTTTTATTCTTTGGACTTATAAACTGTCCCTTCATATGATTTGCTATAAGAATGCTCTTGATAGTGAAAAATAATTGTAAATCCATGGTCAACAATAGTGTAGGTCATTAGAGCCTTTATCGTATGTTTTTACTTCGCACTCAAAATCCTGTATATATAGTAAACAACAATATTTATTTGGAGGAACATTATGAATCACTCATTTTACAAATATGCACTAACATTTAGAGGAGGACCTGTTTCAGACAAAATGGCAATGTTTGCTGAAGCAATGTTTTATGATTTGTCGTTCCCAAAACAATCAAATGATTTTGAAGAGATTTCAAGTTATATAGAGGAACTAGCTCATTCAGATATGTCTGCAACTATTTTTGATGAAATGTGGTTATTATTTGAAACCAATGTGGCTTTCCGACAGTAGTATAGGTAGAACAATTAAAGGAGGAGTAAAATGTCTTTTTTCAATAAAGTTTTAGCATCTGTTGGGGTTGGAAATGCAAAAGTTGATACCAAATTAAACGATTCAACTTTTAAGGTGGGGGAAATGATTTCAGGAATGACTGAGGTAATTGGTGGTAACACCTCTCAATCGATTGAAGCCATTTACATCAAGGTTTATACTACCTATGAACGAGAAGCGAATGACAAAAAATACACGGATTCGATTGCGATTTATTCTCACAAAATTACCGAACCATTTACGATTAATGAACAAGAGAAAAAAGCATTCCCTTTTTCTTTTAATCTCCCCTTAAATACGCCAGTAACGATGGGTAAAACACGTGTATGGCTTCAAACGGGTCTAGACATCAAAAATGCAGTTGACCCAGGAGATAAAGATATGATTGAAATTAGACCAAACGCATTTATTCAAGCCGGTTTGACGGCTGCCCAGAATTTAGGATTGAAATTGCGTAAAGTTGATTGCGAAGAAGCTCCTCGTGCATACAGAGGAATAACAAAATTTGTACAAGAATTTGAATTTGTTGCTTCAAGCGGACCATTTCGAGGGAAATTCGATGAAATTGAATTTACCTTCATTCCAAAAGGATTGGATCAAGTGGAATTACTGATTCAAGTTGATCGACGAGTTCGTGGGTTAGGAAGTTTATTTTCAGAGGCACTAAATATGGACGAATCGTATATTCGTTTAACCCTGTCAAGCGCTGACTTATCTACGCTTGAGACAAAACTACATCAAGAAATTGCGAGATATTCATAACACCATTTGCATCTGCTGTTAAAAAACAGTATGATAGTACGGAAATGTTTATAAAGTGAGGGTATAATAATGAGTGTTCATATTAATGCGAAAAAAGGCGATATCGCCGATACTATTTTACTACCAGGAGATCCATTACGTGCAAAATACATTGCAGAGACGTTTTTAGAAGACGTTGTTCTATACAATGAAGTTCGTAATATGTTTGGTTACACTGGCACATACAAAGGCAAACGTATTTCTGTTCAAGGAACTGGAATGGGAGTTCCATCAATTTCAATTTACGTTACTGAATTAATGGCTGAATATGATGTTCAAAAATTAATTCGCGTTGGTACATGTGGTTCAATTCACAAAGATGTCAAAGTGCGTGACGTTATTCTTGCACAGAGTGCTTCAACTGACTCTAAAATGAATGAAATCATTTTTAATGGCATTAACTTTGCACCAACTGCAGACTTTGACTTGTTATTAAAAGCGTATAATGCAGGAATTGAAAAAGGTTTAAACCTTAAAGTAGGTAACGTATTTACAGAAGACGTATTCTACAATGAGCATGCAGAGCATGAAAAGTGGGCTCAATACGGAATTTTAGCACTTGAAATGGAGTCTTCAGCACTTTATACTTTAGCTGCTAAATTCGGTCGCCAAGCGCTTTCAGTATTAACTGTAAGTGATCACTTGTTGACTGGTGAAGTTACGACATCAGAAGAACGTCAAATAACATTTAACGATATGATTGTAGTGGCATTAGACGCTGCGATTCAAGATTAATCTAGGTTAGCGAGAAAAGGCTGTCATCTGTTATTTGACAGCCTTTTTCTTTCCGTTTAACCATATTAACTGATAAACTATACATAAATATTGAAGCATATATTCTAATGTTTTCGAATTGAAAGTGGTGAATAAAATGGATGAACAGCAAAAAAATCCCGAACAACAAGCAGATCAATCTGAACAAAATCATCATGATGGACCAGCGGGGAAATATATTCGTTTGAAACCTTTCTTTTTCATCATGCTAATTTTCTCTCTAATTTTAAGTACTGCAGGATTAACAATTTTTGCGTTAACCTTTGGAGAAGATAAAGTAGTTGAGGTAGGTTCACCAGAGAGACGAGAGTTTCAAAAACTTTACCAAGCTTATGACGAATTGAAATCTGAATACTACGCAGATATTGATCAAGAATCTTTAGTTAATGGTGCAATCAATGGGATGATAGATGCGCTTGGTGATCCGTATTCGGATTATATGAATCAAGACGAAGCTGCACAATTTGAAGAAAGTATTTCTTCAAGTTTCCAAGGAATAGGTGCTGAAATACAAGAACGTAATGGAATGATTTCAGTGGTATCTCCTATTAAAAACTCACCAGCTGAAAAAGCAGGGATTTTAACAAATGACAATATCATTGCTGTAGATGGTAAAAACATTCAAGGCATGGGTGCCTCTGAAGCAGTATTGTTAATTCGCGGTGAAAAAGGAACGGAAGTAACTTTAACCATTCAACGTGGAGAAATGTCCGAGCCCTTAGAAATTAAAATTGTTCGTGATGAAATTCCAATAGAAACTGTCTATGCTGAAATGCTTGAAGACGATGTTGCACATATTCAAATTACAAGCTTTTCACAAAACACATACGATGAATTGCTGACAGCTCTTACAGAAATGGAAGGCGCAGGAATGAAAGCGTTAGTGCTTGATGTAAGACAAAATCCGGGTGGATTATTAACTTCAGCTATCAATATTTCTGATTTGTTTGTTGAAGAGGGGAAAACTTTATTCCAGACTCAAGAAAAAGGCAAAGATGCAGAAGTTTTCTTAGCTACGGATGGAGAAAAATTAAAAGTACCCGTGTCATTATTAATTGATGAAGGTAGTGCTTCTGCTTCAGAAATTCTAGCAGCCGCTATGAGTGAATCTGCTGGAACACAATTAATAGGATTGAATTCGTTTGGTAAAGGAACTGTACAAACGGCAAATGAATTACAAGATGGATCAAATATGAAATTCACAACAGCTAAATGGCTAACGCCTGATGGTAACTGGATTCATGAAAAAGGCATTGCACCTGATGTGAAAGTGGATTATCCTAAATACTCGAAATTACCATATTTGGACGCATCAATCGAACTAAAAAATGGAGTTTTATCAGATCAAGTTAAAGCTGCAGAAGAAATGCTGACTGCCATTGGAATTGATAGTGGTAAAGTGGATGGATTATTCGATGATCAAACAGAAGCTGCTGTTAAGGAATTGCAAAAAGAGGCAAAAATCGAAGAAACAGGTATTTTAACTGGTGACACGACTTATGCTTTAATGGACAGCTTACGCTTGAAAATTAAAAAAGATGACCCACAGTTGTTAAAAGCAAAAGAAATCTTATTAAAAGATCTAGCAAAATAAACAAAAGCTGGCCTGCAAGTTGAGGTCAGCTTTTTTCATCAGAAAGGATGAACAAAATGAAGGATGTTTATTTATTTAGTGGCTTTTTAGGAAGCGGAAAAACATCATTACTAACTGACACAATACGTCAATTAAAACAAAAAGGGTTAAAACCTGCCGTACTCATGAATGAGTTGGGGAAACTTCCTTTTGATTCACAAGCTGTCGAGGAAGATATTCCTTTAAAAGAAATGTTAGAAGGCTGTATATGTTGTTCTGGATCTGAGAAAACAGAAGCACAACTACAAACATTATTAGCTGGTGAAAATTTTGATGTTCTCATTATTGAAACGACAGGTGCAGCTCACCCAGTTGAAGCATTAGACGCGGTTTATTCCCCGTTGTTTGCAAAGCAACTAAATGTAAAGGGAATTGTGACAGTTGTAGATAGCATTCGGTGGCTTGATCGACACTTACTACCACCACAAATGCGTTCTCTATTTCTAGAACAAATTCGTCATGCTCATTTATTATTAGCAAACAAAATGGATTTATTATCTGAAGCTCAACAAGCAAAGGTTACATTTGAATTACAAAGTTTCAATCCATCAGCGACATTAATTCAAACATCACATGGTAAATGTCCTTTATCAATATTAGAAGAGTTAACAGGTACCGTTAGTGACAAGGATGTTAACAAAGCTAGAGTAGGTCAAGAACTTGCATTATCAACACGATTGGTTTCATTTAAGCATGCTGTCGAAAAGGACACCTTTGAAGAGTGGTTGCGTACATTACCATCTACTATATATAGAATGAAAGGCTATGTCCCTATCAATGGAATTAAAAATCCAATGCTTTTCCAATATTCATATGGGATGGTCCAATGGTTACCTGAATATGTGAAGATGGAGCCAAGCATTGTAATCATTGGCGAGCAACTCGCACAAATAAATATTCCTGGAAGTGAGTGATTGACTAATGACTGAAATCATCCAAGCATATCAAACTCTATTTCCATTTCGTCAATCAGCTACTACAATAACTTCAATAGAACAACTTGAACAAAGGATTCATATTGAACTATTAGATGAGTTAACTCATCCGCGTGTTCGTAAAACTCCTTCTGACAAACTCCAGATTGCGGTTGACAGAATCGAAAATAGTGACATATCAGACATTTTAAAAGTGCAGCTAATACATCTATATAAAACTGTATTTGAAAGCGTCAATACCTTTTAACATGAAACTTATGGATATTCCTCTAAAACCATACATAAAAGCACTCTTAAATCTGCTTAACTAGTACATTTTCGTTTCAATTGGTAGTATTGGTAACGTTTAGGTATTTTTTTGAGAGATTCCAAAGATAGACTAGGTGGCAGAGGAGGGAATAAAAAATGAAAAAAATGTTACTAGGTTTAACAATGGGAGCGATGGTGTTCTCAGTAGGACAAGCTACAACAGCAGAAGCTTCATTTTCATCACCCACGTGTCAGACTCAAAATGTTTCTGATTTGTCTACACGTACTCAAGCAAAACAGGTGGATTTTTCGACCATAGAAAAACAAATGCTAGAAAAACTATATGCACAACTAGCAGCTGCAGGATTTACACCAGCACAAATTAAGGAAGTTGCACAAAAGCCAGCAACACCTGAAGCTTCAAAACCTGCTACAAAACCAGCAGCACCGGTTACAAAACCAGCAGCACCGGTTACAAAACCAGCAGTACCGGTTACGAAACCAGCAGCACCGGTTACGAAACCAGCAGCACCGGTTACAAAACCAGCAGCACCTGCTTCATCAGGTAATGTTTCTTCAATTGAACAACAAGTTCTTACATTGACGAATCAAGAACGAGCAAAAGGCGGATTAAAAGCACTTGCAACAGATTCAGCATTAATGAATTCTGCACGTGAAAAATCAGCAGATATGAGCAAGAATAACTATTTCTCTCATACTAGCCCAACACTGGGTTCACCATTCGATCAAATGAAAGCTAAAGGCATTCAATACAAAGCCGCTGCTGAAAATATCGCAATGGGTCAACAATCAGCTGCTGAAGTCGTTAAAGGATGGATGGAGTCACCAGGACATCGCGCTAATATCATGAATGGTAGCTTTACTCATATTGGTATTGGATACGATGCAAACGGTAATTACTGGACACAACAATTTATTCAAAAGTAATAAGTGAAAAATATAATAAGAATTAAACGGTCATCTAATTATAGAGATGGCCGTTTTTTCTATGCCATTTTCTTTTTCGATGGAGTTTAAGTTACTGTTACATTCCCAGGATTATTAAATATTTATACTTTAACAGATTCAAATGCTAAAACTTAATTCCATCATATGTACAAAGGATTTCAAAATGGGTTTCCGCACCTTTCTGATGGGGTATCACATGTAGTACTTGCCTAATTCATTTTATTTTTTTAAATAAGTAATAACTAGTTTAGGTAATTGTTGATGCAATATCTAAAATCTCTAACTATCAATCGAAACAAGTTCATAAATGCCTTTTGATGGATATACATAAATATTTGAAGGGCATCCCTTTGAATTTGTTAATATTTTCGGTCGTTTGATTTGAGTGAAGGGCGGCGACTCTTACAGGACACAGGTGTGACCCCGCAGAGAGCGTCCGCCCGTAACGGAAATTGACAGAGTCTCTGTTAATATAAAGTTCGTTTTTGCATCCGGTTTTATGAATTTTGAAATTGACTCAATTGTAGAATTTAGAAAATTGAGTCTGCTTGCTTATAGAAAAAACAGCTTTTTACATAAACTAACTAGTACCTAATCTATTCATTTTTTAATCCTTTTTGAGAAGTTTTTAATGAAACTGCAAATGTCTAGAATCAACAAATATGGTTAACGATAACTGTAAGCATATAAATTTTGGAGGTGTCTGTATATGAAAATTAATGATGCATTAGAGGTTTTAGATCGCATGCGCCTTCCAAATGGTGCATATACAGCAAGTATTTCGAAGGATTATAATTTCGTTTGGATACGTGATGTAGTATATACCGTTCTACCTTATTTACAAAACAGTTCTGATCGCTATGAAAAAGCATACCATGCTTTATTCGACCTGTTTAAAAGATATGAATGGAAAATCGACATTCACCGTGAACAAAAACCAGTTCACCTTTTTGAATATATCCATGCAAGATACTCAACTGAATTAAAAGAGATCCCTCAAGAGTGGGGTCATGCACAGAATGATGCAATTGGTGCATTTTTGTGGGGAGTAGGAGAAGGTGTTAGCAACGGCCGAAAGGTTATACGCGATGACAAAGATCTTGATATCGTCCAAAAGCTAGTCGACTATCTTGAATGTCTCCAATACTGGCAAGCACATGATAATGGAATGTGGGAAGAAAATATTGAACTACATGCTTCAAGTGTCGGTGCCTGCGTAGCTGGATTGCATTCAGTGAAGATGCTTGTAAACGTAAGAGACGAACTTATCCAAAAAGGAGAAGAAACGTTACGCTTTATTTTGCCAAGAGAAAGCGCAACAAAAGATACCGATTTAGCCTTGCTATCACTAATCTATCCTTATCGAATTGTAGAACGCAAAACAGCTCTTAAGATTATTGAGAGAGTCACACAGCGTCTCGAAAGAGAAAATGGCTGCATCCGTTATGCAAATGATCAATACTACAACGAAGGTAGCGAAGCAGAATGGTGCTTTGGGTTACCTTGGTTGGGATTATGTTATTTTGAATTAGGTATGTATGAAAAAGCATTTGAATATGTACTTAAAACGGAGCGCCTGATCCCTAATAATTGGGAGATCCCTGAATTATATATCGGGGGTAAAAATATCCCGAATGGTAACACGCCACTTGCATGGTCAGTTGCTTTATCTTATTTATTTTTAAACCGAATGAGTCATAGAGCTTCGACTCAACTTACCGGAAATGATTGAATAGATCATATAATAAAGTGAGTACGATATTAATTCACAATAGCAAAAAGGAACGAAGTGATTTTTCACTTCGTTCCTTTTTGTTTTATTAAGAAATTCAGGTCACTCACACCTCTTTATACTCTAAACCAAGGAGCAGTATTTTGGTGACTGAAGCTGCCTGAAACTAAGAATGACAAAATGTTTTGAACGTTTATAAGACATTTAAAAGCTTTCCCAACTGGGTAGCAAATCTTGTAACTTGTATTCAAGTTGAAGCTTAAATATTCTAACTGAATGAATATTCATCTGAAATTAGGATGAAAGCCAATCTTTTTCCACTATATACTTCATAATCTTGACAAAAATCTGCTCATTTTAGAGGATTTCAATAACTTACGACGAATAAACTAGGATAAGAAATGATAAAAAAACAACTACTCACATAGAGTGGAGGAGGTGTTAAATTGGAAAAATTGCTGAAGTTGCCAGAACATCTATATCCAAGTGACTTTGATATCTATCTTTTCCATGAAGGAACACTGTACGAAAGTTATAAATTACTGGGGGCACATGTTTTTTCTGAAAATGGTTTTCAAGGAGTGCGCTTTGCCGTTTGGGCACCACATGCAAAACAAGTATCCGTCGTCGGTAATTTTAATCATTGGAATGGATACCAAAACCAAATGGAACGTATTGACCATTCAGGAATTTGGGTACTATTTGTTCCTGAGCTTTCCCACGGAGATATTTATAAATATGAGGTCACCGGACTGGATGGACACAAAGAATTAAAAGCAGATCCATATGCTTTTTATACGGAGCTACGTCCTGCTACAGCATCAGTCGTTTATAAATTAGATAACTATCATTGGCAAGATCATCAATGGATGGCTCAGCGAGTAAAAAAAGATATATACCACAAACCAATGATGATTTATGAAGTACACCTAGCTTCATGGAAACAAAAAGAAGATGGAGAATTTTATACGTATCAAGAACTTGCGGATGATTTAGTCGATTATGCAGTTGAGAACAACTTTACGCATATTGAATTAATGCCTGTGATGGAGCATCCGTTTGATGGCTCATGGGGTTACCAAATTACTGGATTTTATTCAGCAACGAGCCGATATGGAACACCTGAACAATTAATGTATTTCATTGACCAGTGCCATCAAAAAGGGCTTGGGGTAATTCTTGATTGGGTTCCTGCTCATTTTTGTAAGGATATCCAGGGTCTTGGTCGTTTCGATGGAACACCTCTATACGAATCAACAGATCCATTGCGTGCTGAGAGACCAATTTGGGGAACCTATAGCTTTGACTATAGTAAACCAGAAGTGGTTAGTTTCTTGATTTCTAATGCCATGTTTTGGATGGATGTTTACCATGTAGATGGATTCCGAGTCGATGCGGTTTCTTCGATTGTTTATTTAAATCATGATAATCCGCTTCCAGTAAAGTTAAAGAATCAGTATGGCGGAGAAGAAAATGTGGAAGCTGTTCAATTTCTAAAGAAGTTAAATGAAACCATTTTCAAAAAGTATCCGAACGCACTCATGTTCGCTGAGGAGGCCACTGATTGGCCGCTAGTAACCAGTCCAACAAGCCAGGGTGGTCTAGGGTTTAATTATAAATGGAACATGGGTTGGGCGAATGACGTACTAAAATATATGAAACTTGATGTGAGTGAACGTCCGAAGAACCATCAGTTATTAACCTTTTCATTTTTCTATGCATTCTCGGAAAATTATATTTTGCCATTCTCACATGACGAGATGGTCCATGGGAAACGGTCATTAGTTAATAAAATGCCAGGTAATTACTGGCAGAAATTTGCCAATTTACGTTTGTTGATGGGTTATTTATTCGTTCATCCAGGAAAAAAACTTTTATTTATGGGCAGTGAGTTTGGTCAGTTTGATGAATGGAAATTCAAAGATGAATTAGATTGGATGCTTTTAGATTTTGACTCGCATCGCAATTTCTTTCATTACTTCAAACAGTTAAATAGATTTTATCAAGAAACCAATTCACTTTGGCGTCTCGATCATGAGCAAGCGGGCTTCGAATGGATTGATGCGGACAATGCAAATCAAAGCGTCATTACGTTTATGAGAAAAGGTAAACGCAAAGGAGATTATTGTGTGATTGTTTGTAATTTCTCTGCAGATGTTTACCATAACTATCGAATTGGTGTTCCATCAAATGGAACCTATTTTGAAGCATTTACTAGTGATGCCTCTTCATTTGGTGGATCAAATCAGTTAAATAGCTCGGCAATTCAATCAACTAAAATGCCACACCATAACCAACCTTGCAGCATGGAAATTACTGTGCCGCCACTTGGTATTACGATTTTTAAGAAACAGACAAAAGCAAGACAGAAGGGAGTCATTGCACATGAAATCTAAAAAATGGGTAGCCATGCTCTTAGCAGGTGGCCAGGGTTCAAGACTCAGAGAATTAACAAGCGACTTAGCTAAACCCGCAGTGCCGTTTGGTGGGAAATATCGTATTATCGATTTCACATTAAGCAACTGTACACATTCGGGTATTGATACCGTAGGAGTACTCACTCAATATCGTCCGCATATTTTGAACTCTTATATTGGCAATGGTCGTCCGTGGGATCTTGACCGCAATAATGGAGGGGTTTCAATGCTACCACCGTATCAAGGGAAAGATGGGGGAGAATGGTACAAAGGAACAGCCAATGCCGTTTATCAAAACTTCCACTTCATCGATCATAATGATCCGGAATATGTACTTGTAATCTCAGGAGATCATATTTACAAAATGGATTATAATAAAATGCTTGAAAATCATATTGAAAAAGGTGCTCATGCCACCATTGCAGTTATTGAAGTGCCATGGGAAGAGGCAAACCGCTTCGGCATCATGAATACTAATGAAGCTGATCAAATCATTGAATTTGACGAAAAACCAAAGAATCCAAAAAGTAATTTGGCTTCAATGGGTGTATACCTCTTTAATTGGAAACATCTTAAAAAATATTTAACAGAAGACGAAAAAGATAGCAATTCGACTAATGACTTTGGGAAGGATATTATTCCAAAGATGCTGGAAGATGGGGCAAATTTGCAAGCGTATCGGTTTACAGGCTACTGGAAAGATGTTGGTACGATTGAAAGCCTATGGGAAGCTCATATGGATTTATTGGCAGAACCATCTGTTTTCGAACTTGGAGACCATAACTGGCAAATATACGCTGGGAATGCCAATCACCCTCCACAATTTATCTCTAAAGAGGCTAGTGTAAAACAATCATTAGTCAATGAAGGATGTTTAGTGTTTGGGAAGGTCGAACACTCGGTTCTTTCTTATAATGTTCAAGTTGGCAGCGGCACTATAGTAAAAGATTCTGTCATCATGCCAAACGTGAAAATCGGTAATAATGTCACGATTGAAAAAGCGATTATCGGCAGTGGAACGGTTTTCGAAGATGGTGCAGTCATCAAAGACTCTGAGCAAGGGCTTACTTTAATTGGTGAAAATCAGCGGATTTCTTCGGAAAGTGCTTTGTTGCAATCGTTATAAAGGGAGGTAACTTAAATGAGAAATGTATTAGGTGTAATTAATCTAGTAAATGAAAGACCCATATTAAAAGAACTGACTCACCATCGTTGCCTGGCTTCCGTACCTTTTGGCGGGCGCTACCGAATGATTGATTTTACGATGTCAAACTTTATGAATGTCTCTGTCAGTAAGGTTGCCATTTTTACAAAAGATAAATATCGATCACTCATGGACCATTTGGGTTCAGGGAAGGAATGGGATCTTGATCACCGTTCACAAGGACTATTTATTCTTCCTTCCATTCACCCTGATGAAAAAATCAAAGGAGATATACAGCAGTTCTATGATCATTTAGAATTTTTCCAGAGGGCAACTGCAGACACAGTTATCATTGCACCTGGGCATCATATTTGTAAAATTGACTTTAACGAAGTAATTAGAGAGCACGAAAACAATGAAGCTGATATTACAGTACTCTATAAGGATTTTGATGGGAAGCCTGTCAATAGACCACTTTATCATCAATTATCAGTGGATCCTAACGGTATAGTTCGAGATATTAACCTTTATACCTCACCTGCAAAAGGAGATCATATTTGTTTAGAAACTTATGTGATCAAAAAACAACTATTAATTGATCTAATAAAGAATTGTATTGAGTATGAAGAATATGATTTCTTGAAAGATGTTGTGAAAGCAAATCTTAAGGAACTCAATGTACAAGGCTATCACTTTACAGGTCATATGCCGTTTATTCATTCTCTTGAAACGTACCATGCTAGTAGTATGGAATTTCTTAACCCTGAAATTCTTCGCAATTATTTTTATGATTCATGGGAAGTATTTACGAAAATTAAGCATGAAGCACCTGCCGAATACGCAATGTCTTCAAATGTGTCTAATTCCTTAATTGCCAACGGATGTATCATTGAAGGTACAGTTGAAAATAGTATTATTTTCAGAGGGGTAAAAGTCAGAAAAGGTGCTATTGTAAAAAACAGTATCATTATGCAAAAGGGTGATATTGAAGAAGGAGCACAAGTCGAAAATATTATTACGGATAAACAAGTAATCATTACTAAGGATCAAGTCATTACCGCGAGAAAGAAGCCGACGGTAATTAAAAAAGAAGAAGTCGTTTAAAACTGGAGGGACACTAGCATGAATATTTTATTTGCAGCCTCAGAGTGCGTCCCATTTATAAAGACCGGGGGGCTAGGAGATGTTATTGGCGCCTTGCCTCAATCTTTACATGAAGAAGGGGTAAACGTTAGCGTGATACTCCCTAAATATGGTGATTTGCCACCTGAGTATCGTGAACAAATGCAATGGATTAAAAGTATAGAAGTTCCTGTAGGTTGGAGAAATCAGTTTTGTGGTATTGAAAAACTTCATTATCAAGGAATCACTATATACTTCCTTGATAATGAATATTATTTTAAGAGACATGGTAGCTATGGCTTTGAAGATGATGGGGAACGATTCGCTTTCTTTTCCCGTGCTGTTTTAGAGGCGTTGCCGTACTTAGAAGAAAGTCCCGAAATTATTCATTGTCATGATTGGCAAACTGGTTTAATTCCAGTGCTTCTGAAGGCTCATTATGTAAATCAGCCATTGTACAATGGAATCAAAACCGTGTTTACTATTCATAATTTACGCTATCAGGGTGTGTATCCTAAATCGGTACTTGCTGATTTACTAAATTTGAGTGATTTATATTTCCACATGGACGCATTAGAGTTCTATGGCAATATCAGTTATTTAAAAGGAGGACTAGCCTTTGCTGATTGTGTGACCACAGTGAGTGCTACATACGCGTCAGAAATACAGACACCCTATTACGGGGAAGGGCTCGATGGATTTCTGCGGAAAAAGGGTTCTACCCTTCGTGGAATCGTAAACGGCATTGATAATGACTCCTATGATCCAACGCGAGACGAATTGATTTCCCTTCCATTTGATAGTCAAAAAGGCAAGGCAAAGAATAAAACGAATCTCCAAGAAACACTCGGATTACCTGTAAACGCAGACATCCCGATCATTTCAATGGTAACCAGATTAGTTGATCAAAAGGGAATTGATTTAATTCTCCATGTCTTTCATGAAATAATTGGCTTGGATGTCCAATTCGTATTATTAGGCACTGGTGATTCGCAGTACGAAGATTCGTTTAGATACTTTGCTGAATACTACCAGAATAATGTTTCAGTAAACCTATATTTTGATGAATCCTTAGCTAGAAAAATTTATGCAGGATCTGATCTTTTCTTGATGCCATCACAATTCGAACCGTGTGGCATTGGACAGCTGATATCTCTTCGTTACGGGACGCTACCACTCGTTCGTGAAACAGGAGGATTAAAGGATACTGTTGTTCCTTATAATGAATATACTGGTGAAGGAAATGGCTTTAGCTTTGCTAATTATAATGCCTATGAAATGCTCTATACGATTGAGCGAGCAGTAGCACTTTATCGCTCTCAACCCGATGAATGGGGAGCGTTGGTAAAGAATGCAATGGAGCTTGATTTTAGTTGGACATCATCGTCGCAACAATATTTGAAAATCTATAAAGATCTCTTAAATAGACGTTAAAATAAATTAAAGACCATTTTCCGACTTATTCGGAAAATGGTTTTTTTGATGTTTTTCAATGGGAATAAGGAACTTTTCCGTATATCTTGAATTCTAAAGCAAAGTGATGGTTTAAATGTTGAGTATTATCCCTAAACTAAGTAGAAAATGGGGTGATATCATGGAATCTTTCAGTAAACTATCGGTCTATGTCAAAGAATTATTTCATGACTCTTCCGATTTAATCGTCCGAGAAATCGATTGGTCAGGTGACGAAGCAATCCTTTGTCAGTTTTCATCAATGATGGATCACGGGGTAATAAGTGAGCAACTTAAAATGATTCAAGAAAGGCAGAAAGAAGAACTACCCAATTGGGGAGAAACACCAAGTTCTTCAGTTGAAGCATTTCATCCTGGAAAATTAGTGGAGTATGTTTGCAATGGAGAATCTGTCATTATTCTTGTGAAATCAAATCTACTATTACGAATCAACTTGCCGCGTACACCTTATAGGGCTCCAATGGAACCATCAAGTGAACAAATCGTTCAAGGTTCACATGATGGTTTTGTAGAAAGCATGGATGTCAACATTTCATTGATTCGCAGAAAGTTAACCATTCCGAATTTAGTCGTACGCAAAGTAGTGGTAAGTAGTTTTTCTAAAAGTCCAATATGTTATTTATATATAGAATCCAAAGTGGACCAAGTAACTTTAAATGAATTGGATAATCGATTAAGAAAAATCGATACTGAGTATCTAATTGGTTCTGGTCATCTAGCCGATTTCCTTGAAGATACCGTTTGGTCACCTTTTCCACAACTGATGACAACTGAGCGCCCAGATAAAGTCGTATCAAACCTAATGGAAGGAAAAGTAGTTATTTTGGTTGATCAGTCGCCTACAGCGTTAATTGGTCCCATCACGTTTTTTTCATTTTACCAATCGCCAGATGATTTTAATGGTCGGGTTCTCGTGGGATCTTTCTATAGGTTATTACGTATTTTCAGTTTTTTAACGGCAATTTTTTTGCCAGCATTTTATATTGCTATTGTTAGTTTCCATTTTGAAGTCCTACCTTTGGAGCTGAGCAAAACGGTAAAAACCTCTGTGAACGAAATTCCTTATCCACCATTTATAGAAGCATTAATATTAGAAATAACCATTGAACTTATACGGGAAGCCAGTATTCGACTTCCGAGTCCCATTGGTCAAACCATTGGTATTGTTGGTGGTTTAGTAATTGGAGATGCGATTGTCAGTGCAGGGTTAGTGTCGAATATGATGGTCATCGTCGTTGCCCTCACAGCTATTTCAAGTTTTGTAATTCCTTCTATAGAAATGAATACAACCATTCGTTTGCTAAGGTATCCATTTATGCTAGCTGCTTCTATGTTTGGTTTCTTTGGTATTGCGATTGGCACGATCCTTCTTTTCATTCATTTAATTAATTTAAGATCTCTTAATCAGCCTTACTTTTATCCAGTAGTTCCTTTTAAACCACTCGTCTTTAAAGAAATCTTTTTACGTTTACCGTTTACCAAACCACATGTACAAGCATCATCTTTTGTGCCAGAAAAAACGGTTAAGGAACGTGGAGAGGAAAAAACATGACTTTTTCTATTTCAAAAAATCAATTTTTCCTCGGATTATTTATTATACAAACTGGCTCAATGTTTTTATCATTTCAATCACCTTTAATTGACGTTGTTGGACGTGATGCATGGATTGTTTTTCTTGCTTGCTGTGTTTTGCAGTTCATTCAATTTTATTTATATGAAAAATTTCATACGTATTTTAAAGTAAATCAATTTTTGCAATGGATGTATTCAGCTTACTGGTTACTTCTTGTTGTTACTTTTCTTGCTTTTATACAAAAATCGCTTAGCGTATGGGCGTTCCCATTGACCCCACCATATGTGATTATTGGGGCAGTCGTTCTGATTTCTTTCTATGCAAATATCAGTAGACCGGAATCAGTAATGAATTTAGGTGTTATGCTACTCCCACTATTTCCGTTAATTTTTATTTTTTTAGCATTGGCAATACCAGACTTAGTGTGGACCAATTTATTTCCGATGGGAAACATTTCTTTACAAGAATGGGGTGTAGGTTTAAAAGAAGCGAAGTCTGCATTTATTGGGACTGAAATATATCTATTTTATCGAGGCTTCGTATTGCAATCAGAAAAAGTAAATGTGAAGTCCATCCTCAAATATATTTTAGTAATCAGTGGTTTTTATTTATTTACGGTTGTCTTTATATTACTTTTCTTTGCATTGGATGAAATTAAGATTATTCCTGAACCACTAGTATATATATTGAAATCTCAGGAAGTCACATTTATTGAGCGTTTAGATCTTTTCTTCATTTTCATTTGGATGACATGGAGCATTATTACTGTAGTGTACCTGATATTTACAATTAGTCTGTTTCTTAAAAGAAAGACCGCCAAATCAGTAACGATAAAAAAAGTGATTCTTCATTTGCTACTCTTCGGTCTGCCTTTAATAATTATTGCTAGGGATTTATTTATGATTTCACGCGATCTACTTATTTATGGACATTTTTTATTTTCGATCATTATTCCATTCTTCGTTATTGTGATTAATAAGTGGAGGGATAAGCATGAAAAAAAAGCTTAGTATTGTTTTTTGTGTATTTATGCTGAGTGGATGTTGGGATGAACGCCAATACAAAGACTTTGCAGTCGTTTCGATGGTTGGGCACGAAGGAAAGATTGGAGAGCTGACATCTTATTTCAGCGTCCCTACGATAAAAGAAGGGGTAACGACTTCTGAGGTTGTAAAAGGAGAAGGCAAATCAACACGCGAAACCCGAAACGATGCTGATTTAAATTCTAATCAATCAATTGATGTTTCCAAATTATCGGTTCTTTTATATTCAGAAGAGACGGCAAAAACTGATTTGTATGAATATCTGGATGTTTATTTTCGAAATGCCCGAAATCAATTAAGCACATATATTGCTATTACAGAAGGGAGTCCCGAGCCTTTTATTGTATTAGGGAACGAATTACAGGATGAAGCGGGTTCATATTATAAAAAATTCATTGAAAGCTTAGCAATTGCTTCTATTTATCCAGAAACCGACCTCCAAACGGTTTGCACTATACTTTTTGATAATGGAATCGATCTTACATTGCCATATTTAACAATGGATAAAGAAGCAAGTACCCAGAAATTAAAAGGTATCGCTCTGTTTAATGGCAGAGAATATACAGGGGCTTTTTTAACAATTGACCAAGCTAGAATGTTGTCTGTTATGAAGGATGATATGGGGAAGAATGCTAATTTCGTATTTACCTACAAAGAAACCCCTGTAACAGCTGTAATCAGAGATATCAAGAAAAAATGGGATTTGAGTAAAATGGATGAAAATAAAATAACTCTTTCTTATGAATTAAAAGTCGATGTTCAGGAATATGCCAAAGACCATATAGCTCTAGATGAGGGAAGAAAAGAAATAGAAAAATTTCTATCTAAACAACTTCAAGAAGAAGCAGTAAAGTTAGTTGAAGTCCTTCAAGAAGCAAAAAGTGATCCTATTGGAATTGGTCGGAGGGTTCGAGCGTTCCATCCAGCGACATGGGAAAAAGGCGATTGGAATGAAACATTCAGTGAAATTAAAATAAAAACTGATATGCAAGTAGAAGTCAAACGCACTGGGATTTTAAAGTAGGCTAAAAAAGACAAGACACAATCTTTATTGGACTGTGTCTTGTTTTTTTCGTTGTATACGAATGAGTCTTGCTGATAACGTAATAGCACCTACAGTTAAACCTACTATCAAGCCAATCCAGTATCCAAAAGGCCCGAAATCAGTGTACTTGGATAAAAGGTAGCCTACAGGTAAACCAATGACCCAGTAAGAAATAATCGCCATGATGAATGTGACATTGACATCTTTATAGCCTCTTAAAGACCCTTGTACAGGTGCTTGAATTGCATCTGACAACTGGAATAGTGCAGCAAATACGAAGAACTGAATCGTTAACTGAATGACCGTTTCATCTGCTGTATATAAAGTGGCGATCTGTTCTCTGAAGAAAAATAAAATACACGAAGAGAAGAAGCTGATGATTATAGCTGTTCCAACACTCAACCAGCTATAAGTTCGTGCATCTTTATAGCGCTTCGCTCCAACTTCATAGCCAACTAAGACAGTGGCGCCAATCGAAATACTTAATGGAATCATGTACAGTAACGAAGTGAAGTTTAATGCGATTTGATGAGCAGAAATGACAGCAGTACTATATGTGCTCATCATGAGTGTAACGGCAGAAAAAATACTCGTTTCAGCAAAAATTGATAAACCGATGGGAACTCCTATAAAGCTAATATCCCGCCACTTTGAAAATTGAACGCTTGTCCAATCCTTAAAAAGTTCATATTGCTGAAATGGTTGAAGATTATGAGCAACACCTACAGCAATTAAAAAGATTAACCAATATGTAATCGCTGAAGCATAACCTGCCCCCGCACCACCGAGTTCTGGAAAACCAAAATTACCGAATATGAGCAAATAATTGAAGAAAATATTAATAGGTGCAGATAGTAACGTAATGATCATGGTGATTCTTGTTTTACCTAATGCGTCCATATAAGATCGTATAACTGTATAAGCAAATAAAGGAATAATACCGATGATCATCGCCAACACATATGATCTTGCAATACTTTCAACCCGTGGTTCTAATGTCATCATCTGCAGAATCGGTTCTATAGCAATGAATAAAACGATAATAATTATGGCGGAAAGGGCTAGGGATAAAAATAGTCCTTGTTGAACAATAATCTTCACTTCATGCTTTTTTTTGGCTCCTATTAATTGGGCAACAATAGGAGTGATTCCAAGAAGGATTCCTGCTAAGCCGGTATATATAGGTACCCATAAAGAAGAACCAACTGCAACTCCAGCCAAATCCTCGCTGCCATATCGACTGGCCATTAATATATCGAAAAATGAAACTAAATATAAGGCAACTTGTGTGACTAAAATCGGAAAAACAATTTTAAGCATGAGCGACCATTTTTCTTTAAGTTGTGTTGTTTCATGCATATGGGATCACCCTAATTTCTACAAATTTTCCCTCAGTATAGCACATTTAATACAGGCAAATAGAATGTGTATGTTATCGGAATTTTCATTAATAAAAAACTAACCTATTGAGGTGTTTTGCAGATGACGTTCATGTTAAGTCTGGAAATAGTGTATATTATGTAAAGGATAAGTTTAATTAATAAATGGTACGAAAACAACTTCGAATTCGAAAGTAATGAATGCGTTGAAGATAGGAGATTTACATATGAAGAAAAAAACAATTGTATTAACAGGTGGAGGAACTGCAGGCCACGTGTCGCTTAACCAAGCAATTATTCCGACATTAGAAAAACAATCTTTCGAAATTCATTACATTGGATCAAAAGATGGAATTGAATTGGAATTAATTCGAGATGCTTTTCCTCATATAAAGTACCATGCCATTTCAAGTGGTAAGTTAAGACGATATGCTTCTGTTAAAAACTTTACTGATCCTCTAAGAGTAGCGAAAGGTTTACTTGAAGCGTTATTAATAATAAAAAAAGTAAAGCCATCGGTCATTTTTTCAAAGGGTGGATTCGTATCTGTTCCAGTTGTGATGGCAGGGAAGTTATCTGGTATTCCTGTTGTTATTCATGAATCAGACGTTACACCAGGTCTTGCAAATAAACTAGCCATGCCATTCGCACATCATATATTTAGCGTTTTTCCAGAAACGTTAAAACACTTGCCTTCAGATAAATCTAGTTGTTCAGGATCAATCATTCGTTCTGAGCTTTTTGAAGGACGGAAAGTAGTGGGTCTTCGCTTATGTGGCTATAGTGGGTTAAAACCAGTCCTTTTGATTATGGGAGGGAGCCAAGGCTCAGCTGTCATCAATGAAGCCATCCGTAGTAACCTGACAAATCTCCTGAAATTATATGACATCATTCACTTATGTGGAAAAGGAAAAGTTGATGAGACTTTACAAGCTGTATCAGGTTATAAACAATTTGAATATGTCACAACAGAATTACCTGATTTACTACATGCATCAAATGTAATTGTCTCTCGAGCTGGCTCAAATTCAATTTTTGAATTTTTAGCTTTACGCAAGCCGATGCTCTTAATCCCTTTGTCTAAGCTACAAAGTCGAGGAGATCAATTATTAAATGCTAAAATTTTTGAAAAACAAGGATGGGCTTCAGTACTTGAAGAAGAAGAAGTTACGCCAACAACTTTTTTAACCACATTAAAAGATTTATCCAAACGAGCAGATCATATGCAACTCTTAATGGAAAACTCGGAACTTCCGAAAACACCAGATGAGATGGTGAGATTAATAACCTCTTATGCTAAATGAAAAATACCGCCTTCACAAGAATCTGTGTAGGCGGTATTTTCTTTACATTGCTTGCTCTTCCTCTTCTGTAAATCGCGAAGCTGCTGTTGATAAGTAGAATAAATCTTTAGGTATTTGATAAAGCTCATATTGATGTTCGCCAGCATTAATTTCTTCAAATAAGGTTGGATGTGAGTCTTTTGCATTCATGGTATAAGCTAATTTTTCTGTAGCTCGGATTGACTTTTCATTATGTTTCTTAATTCGTAAAAACACGGTATTGATCTCATGTTGATAAAAAAGTTCTTCTAAGAACAGGTTTTTAGCTTTTAGATTATAGCCTTTACCTTGAAAAGGTTGACCAATCCAAGTCCCTAAAAAACCAGCTTGATCTTGAATATCATATAAATTTATGGTGCCAATTGGCATACCGTAATCATCAGTAATCGTGCGCGAAATAACTTCTCCGCGTTCTTCTTCTTCCATTAACTGTTTCGTCATAAACAAAAATTCTTCAGCTGAAGTTGCTTTTTGACGCACGAAAGGGAAGACAGATGGGTGAGATAAGTACTCGAATAAGTGACCGCATTCTTGTAACTCACGTCTTTTTATCATTAATAACGCCTCCGTAACGGGGCAGAGATATAGACCTAGGTCTGGCTCTAGCCCCTCGAAATTTTTCATTTTGTAGTGCATAAAAAATTCCGGGGTGGGAATCGAACCCACTAGAACCAGTCGCAATGCTGGTGGCGCACCATTTGCCTTCCCTCACGATTTATGGTGAATAAATCGTTTATAAAATTGTTTGCATATTTACTATACTAATTTTTTTTCAAAATGCAAACAAAAATTATCGTGAAATTTGTGTAAGTTTTGTTACAAATTAAAGACACGATTTTCAATGAATAGTTGTAACCGTTTTCGATAAGATTTATCATGAAAAGATAAAGTTATTAGGGGGATTATAATGATTATCGAATTTCATAAAGTTCACGGTTCTGGCAACTCGTTTTATCTGCACGAAGAACTGCCTAACATGACATATAATTGGCCTTTAACTGCACAAGAAATGTGCGACCCTTCTAATGAAAATGGAGCAGATGGGTTATTAATTATTTCAAAATCTACTAAAGCTGATGCTAAAATGCGTGTTTACAATGCGGATGGTTCAGAAGCTTCTATGTGTGGTAATGGCTTAAGATGTGTAGCAAGATATGTCTTAACAAAACTAGGGCAAACTAAAGCTACAATTGAGACAATGAAAGCCGTATTAACTGTACAAGAAGTTGATCCAATGTTTAAGAGTATGCAAACATATGCAGTTGAAATTTCGCCGGTATCGTTCGACTTAACCTCTTTGCCTATGACGTATGCTAATAACGATCGTGTCATGAATGAGGTAATACCCGAATTTGCAGCAGATATTCATTTTACTGCAGTGTCCGTACCAAATCCTCACTTAATTGGCATTGTTCCAATTAAGTATATTGAAGAATCACAGTTTCAAGAACAGCTTTCCTCATCTTTTAATAGAGAAAATGATTACTTTCCGGATGGTGTAAATGTTAGTTTTGTTCATCCTGTAGATGAGTCAAGTATTTTCGTTAGAACGTTTGAAAGAGGAGTAGGTTTCACTAATGCATGTGGTACTGCAATGACTGCTTCCGCACTAGTTTCTGCAATTATTAAACTGGTTCCGTTTGGCGAAGTGACCGTTTACAATCCAGGCGGTTTTGTAAAGTGCATAATTGAACAAAGTAATGACAAGGTTCATTTATCACTAATTGGCAATGCAACGTTTTTCGCCACACATTCAGGAGAACTATCAATAGATGGAGAATTTTTCTGTAATTCTATCAATCTTCACGAAAATGAAATTGAAGAATATAAAGAATTAGAAAAACAAGCTCAACAACGTATTAAAGATGGATGGTCTCGCAACTAGAGGAGTTGAAATTAGATGGAACATTTTTTCACTCAAGCACAATTTGATTTACTATATGAGGATACGCCAGATTTGGTGTTCTTTTTACTGCAAAAAGAACACTCATTTGAGTATATTTTTATTAATCAAAGTGCAAGACTCATCTTTAAAAAGAATCCGATACACTCTACTTTGCAGGAAATGGTATCGCCCACACATGCAAAAGAAATTCATGAACATTACATAAAAGCGATTGAAGATAATAAGTTAGTGACCTTTCAAGATTTCTTTTTGTTTTCTGATGTTGAATTAGTAAATGAAACAACAGTAAAACCTATACACACTGACCAAGGAATATATATACTGGCCATTACAAAAGAAGTATCCTCTCAAAAAGAAATTGAGGAAAAATATTTATTCATGCAATCATTACTAAACATGACAGTAGATCCAACAATCGTCGTTACTAAGGATGGGAAGATCTTCGACATGAATCCCAAATTTGAAGAGATTTTTGGCTACAATTTGAAAGAGTGGCGCGGAAAACATTATTTAAACTTACCCATTGTGCCTTCGAAAGAGCGGAACCAAGTTGAACATCATTTTGAAACAAATTTACAAGGCACAGGCAAATCGTCTGTTCTCGTAAAGAGAATAAAATCGACAGGTGACGATGGTACATTTCTAGTCAGTTATTCTCCTATAAAGAAAAATGGAGAAACTGTTGCTATGTATATTTTGCTTCAAGAAGTTACAGATGAAGTCGAGCTTAAAGAAAGTCTTCGAAACACTAGACACATTTTGGAAAGTTATAAACGTGCCATTAGTAAAGCTGCTATGGTACTAATGACAGATTCCAAAGGCGTCATCGTATATGCTAACGATTTATTTGAAGAAATTACTGGTTTTCTAAATCATGAAATGATGGGTCAACATATTAGCACATTACAAGTGGACCATTACAATGATTTCAATATAAAGCGTATGTGGAGAGACGTGATGAAAGATAAAATGTGGCGTGGTGAGCTTAAAAATCGAGCGAGCAATGGTACATTTTACTGGGGAGATACAACGATTATTCCGCTATACAATGAATTACAAAACATTGAGAACGTTCTTGTTATTCAATTTGATATTACTGAAAAGAAGAATGTGATGATAGATTTACAATCAATCGAAAAAACATTTAATTTGATAACTGAAAATACGAATGACTTAATCTCAATTACGGACGAGCGTGGATGTATTTTATATACATCTCCATCTCATGAAAGAATACTTGGGTTTTCAGATGAAGAAATAGCTAATAAACAATTTAGTAGTATGCTCGCTAATGAGTATCGTGATTACTGGGAAAATGATGTTTCAAAGCGAGTTAATGAAACTGACGAAATTCGCTTAGAATTACAATATTGCAGGAAAAATAAAGAGAAGCTGTGGACCGAAACGTCGATTATGGCAGTTAAAGACCGTGAACGCCCTGGGGAACTGCAACATGTTATAGTTTCGAGAGAAATAACCGAACGAAAAAAGCTAGAACAGCATCTTAGCTTTATGGCATATCACGATAGCTTAACAAATCTGCCAAATCGAAGTTATTTATTAAAAGAGTTTCATCAATTTGTTTCGCTTGCTAAATCAAGTGATTCGACAATAGGCATTCTTTTCCTTGATGGAGACGATTTTAAATCAGTTAATGACTCATTTGGACATGATGTTGGGGATGAATTTATTCGGATGTTCGGCAAAGCACTTTTGGCTAGTGTTCGACCCGATGATTTAGTTTCACGCATAGGTGGAGATGAATTCGTCATCTTACTAACCCATTTGTCTAATGAACCACAAATGAGAAACGAAGAAATAAACCTAATAATAAAGAACATCCAAACGACTTTGCTTAAAGGATGGACTATTAAAGAAAACATTTTCACTCCAACTACATCGATTGGTATATCTTTTTATCCTGATCACGGGAGCACGATTGACGAATTAATGGAAAAAGCAGACGTAGCGTTATATGAAGTAAAACGTATGGGGAAAAATCAACACCTTATTTATTTACAATGAACTATTGAAAGCCGTTCCCGTAATTGGAGCGGTTTTTTTGAAAATAAGGAAGAAGGTGAAGGAATGGGTAATCGCATATTACTTGTGGAAGATGAAAAAAACATTGCTCGCTTTATCGAACTAGAGTTACGTCATGAAGGGTTCGATGTCGTTCATCATATATCTGGAAGAGGTGGATTTGAAGCAGCAAAATCCCTGGAATTTGATGTGGTTTTATTGGATGTAATGTTACCAGAGTTGAATGGAATTGAAGTATGTCGTAGAATCCGCTCATTCTCTCAAATCCCCATATTATTAATTACAGCCAGAGATGCAGTAATGGACAGAGTTGCAGGTCTTGATGCAGGTGCTGACGATTATATAGTTAAACCATTTGCTATCGAAGAGTTGCTAGCTAGAATAAGATCCGTCTTAAGAAGAACAAGTAAAGTAACTGAAGAAACCTCAGTTTTAGAATTTAAGAAGATTACGATTGATACGACTGCACACCGTGTCGAAGTTAGCCAGATAGGCATAGATTTAACCAAAACTGAATATGATTTACTTGTTTACTTAATTCAACAGAAAAATCGAGTGGTCACAAGGGACTTGATTCTAGAAAACGTATGGGGCTATTTAGCTGACATCGAAACGAATGTGGTAGATGTCTATATTCGTCATCTGCGGTCAAAGCTACCACAAGAAGCAGCAAGTTACATAGAAACGGTAAGAGGAGTCGGGTATGTGATGCGAGAATGACTAGGATGAAACGGTGGAAACACTCTATTGCATCACAATCATTGAAAAAGAAATGGGCTATAAGTTCTGGTGCCGTCATTTTCATGAGCTTTGCAGTGATGAGTATCATTTTATATATCGCATTAAAAGGATGGTTGTATCAACAAGAAGAACAAGAAGTAAATCGAACTATGCATGACTTAACTAGTTTTTTCGAATCACAAGGTCCTTATTTAACTGTCCAAGATATTCAATCAAATAAAGGATTAATGACATCAATAGTAGATAAAGACCAAACGGTTCGTTTATTAAATTCTGATGGTATTGAGTTACTACAAATCAACAATACATCTACTTTTCCTGCATTTGATAACATTGACTTACCAGACAATGGATATTCGCTAGATACGGACAAATCTTCTTCAATTTCAGCGATAGGTAATATACAACTTGGGGAATTTATTGGGTATGTACAGCTAGAGCACCCATTAAAAGGCTTCCAATCCATGATGACTTATATTATTACTGCCATGTTGATGTTTAGCGTGTGTTCTTTGTTATTATCAGGATGGATTGGGTACATGCTGGCAACATACTTATTAAGACCTCTTCAAAACCTTAAATCATCCATGGATGATGTTGCAGCACATGGATTTGAAAAAGACTTAGCAATTGCCTATGATGCCAAAGATGAAGTTGGTGAACTTATTGCCGTGTATGAAACTATGATGCGGAAGTTAAAGTCATCGTTTGAACAGCAACAGCAATTTATGGCTGATGCATCACATGAATTACGCACCCCCATCCAAGTGGTGGAAGGTCATCTTGCGTTGTTAAATAGATGGGGAAAAGATGATCCTGTTATTTTGAAAGAGTCATTGGAAATATCCTTACGTGAAGTTAATCAAATGAAAACATTAATAGACGAAATGCTCGAATTAGCACGCGGAGAACAAATGAAAGAACGTCCACCAACGAATATAGTGAAGCTCACCAAGGATGTAATAGAAGAAATCATGCAAGTTCACCCGTTCGTGAATATTAATCATGTTCTGCCTGTACAAGAAGTAATTAATGTTCATATTACATCAAACGCCTACCAACAAATTATTCGTAATATCTTAACAAATGCGATTAGATATAGTAAAGAACCTGCACATGTTTCTATTTCGTACGAAAGTAAACTCGAGGAAATCATCGTTCATATACAGGACCAAGGGATTGGAATTTCTCCATCAGACGTTTCGAAAATTTTCGATCGTTTTTATCGTGTTGATTCAGCACGTTCACGAGACTTAGGTGGAAGTGGGTTAGGTTTGAGCATTGTGAAATTACTTATGGAAAATGTTGGGGGTTCAATTATTGTGCAGAGTGAAAAAGATAAAGGTTCAACTTTTTCAATGGTTTTCCCACTTACTAAATGAATATTCCTTGTCTAAAATACGAGTTATTTCGACATTAAGAAAAAGTTTGCTTAATTTACTGAAAAGCATTGTATTTTCTAGGGATAAGAGTAAGATTGAAATGGAAAAAAAATTCTGTATTTCCTCATGCTTGATTCCTTTGATATCAAGTTATAACGTGATAAAATAGTACAGTATGTATAAAAAGAAATAGGAAATGCCGCTTGGCAAAAGTTGGAGGGTTTTCTAAATGTTGAAAAACGGGACACCGAACGGGTCACCATGGGCTAAATTATCAGGTCCAAACTTAGGTTATGTATTAGAAATGTACGATGTTTATTTGGAATCGCCTGAATCTGTAGATGCGGATTTAGTCGAATTGTTTAAAGAATATGGCGCACCAACAGTGTCTGAAGACGCTGTCGATTTTTCTGCAGCTAATCAAGTAGATTCAAATAACTTTGGGAAAGTATTAGCAGCTGTTCAATTAGCTGACGCAATTCGAGCTCATGGTCATTTAGCTGCGGATATTTATCCATTAAATGATCGTCCAAAAGATTCTTCTCGATTGGATCCTTCTTCATATGGATTATCAGAAGCTGATCTTGTAGAGATTCCAGCTTCTTTATTAATGAAAAATGCGCCTAGTCATATTCAAAATGGTTCACAAGCAATCGAGTATTTGAAATCATTTTATACTGATAAGATTGCATATGAGTTTGCTCATATTATTAATTCACAGGAACGTCAATGGATTCAGTCTAAAATTGAATCATCTTCTATGAAAGTTGAATTATCGGTAGAAGAGCGTAAAGCTTTACTTGAACGGTTATCTGAAATTGAAGGTTTTGAGAAATTCATTCACCGTACATTCGTAGGTGCAAAACGCTTTTCAATTGAAGGATTAGATACATTAGTCGTATTACTTGATGAATTAGTTCGTCAATCGGAAAAACAACATACTAAGCAAATATTAATTGGTATGGCACATCGTGGACGTTTAAATGTCTTAACACACATTATTAATAAACCGTATGACATGATGTTTGCAGATTTTGCACATGTTCCTAACGAGTCATTTTTACCAAAAGATGATTCCTTAGAAATTACTACAGGATGGTTCGGCGATGTGAAGTATCACATGGGAGCTACACATACAGCTAAATCTGGTTTGAAAGTAAAACTAGCTTATAACCCTTCTCACTTAGAAGTAGTTAGTCCAGTTGTTGTAGGGCAAACTCGTGCCGCTCAAGAGGTTACAACAAAAACAGGTGTTGCTGCTCAGGATCAAAAAGCTGCATATTCTGTATTAATTCATGGGGATGCTGCTTTCCCAGGTCAAGGGATTGTTACTGAAACATTAAACTATAGTCGTGTACGTGGATATCAAACAGGTGGTTCTATTCATGTCATCGCAAATAATATGATTGGTTTTACAACAGAATATTATGATTCTCGTTCGACACATTACTCTTCTGACCCTGCTAAAGGATTCGAAGTACCTGTAGTCCATGTAAATGCTGATGATGTTGAAGCGGTAATCGCAGTGGCTAGATTAGCATTTGAATACCGTGAAAAATTTGGTAAAGACATCTTGATAGATTTAATTGGTTATCGTCGTTTTGGTCACAATGAAATGGATGAGCCGTTAGTAACAAATCCAACTATGTATCACGCAATACATAAACACCCAACGGTACGTGAACTTTATGGTAAACAATTAGTATCGGAAAAAGTTGTTGAAGATGCAGAAGTGAAAAAACTTCAAGCTGACATTCAAAAAACGATGCAAGATGCCTTTGATCGTGTAAGAGAAGTTCCTGAAGCGGAACATAAAGATATTGTCATTCCAGAAGTTGTATTGAATGGTTATCCAGAAGTTCCAACTGGTGTGAAAGAAGAAGCACTAGTGAAGATGAATGCTGAGTTATTATCATGGCCATCTGAGTTTTCGGCATTTAAGAAACTTGAAAAGATTCTTAAGCGTCGTGAAGAACCTTTTAATGGTAAAGGGAAAATTGATTGGGCACATGCAGAAACATTAGCACTAGGTTCAATATTACAAGATGGAAATCCTATTCGTATGACTGGTCAAGATGCACAACGTGGGACATTTGCCCATAGACATCTTGTGTTGCATGATGAAAAAACTGGGGCGGAGCTTGTTCCACTTCATCATATTTCAGATGCGAACGCATCATTCGTTGTCTATAATAGCCCATTAACAGAAGCTGCTGTTTTAGGCTATGAATTTGGGTATAACTTAGAAAATGAAAAAGCGTTAGTTATTTGGGAAGCTCAATATGGAGACTTTGCAAATATGGCTCAAGTTATGTTTGATCAGTTTATCTCTGCTAGCCGAGCAAAATGGGGTCAAAAATCCGGATTAGTGATGTTACTTCCACACGCTTATGAAGGTCAAGGACCGGAGCATTCAAGTGCTCGTTTAGAAAGATACTTGCAAATGGCAGGAGAAAATAACTGGACAGTTGCGAATCTTTCAAGTGCAGCAAACTATTTCCATATTTTACGTCGTCAAGCTAAAATGCTTGGTGAAGAAACAATGAGACCATTAATTATCGTTTCACCAAAATCATTACTACGTCATCCACTTGTTGGCGCTGAAGTAGCTGATTTAGCATCAGGTCAATTTGAAACGGTTCTAGAGCAACCTGGTTTAGGCAATCAAACTGAAAAAGTGGAACGCATTTTACTAGCTAGTGGAAAAATGGCAATTGATTTAGCCGATAAAGTAAAAGATGGTAAAGGTTTTGATCATCTTCACATAGTTCGAGTTGAGCAATTGTATCCATTCCCTTCTGAAAAAATTCAAGCGATAGTTGAACGTTTCCCAAATGCGAAAGAAATTGCATGGGTACAAGAAGAACCACAAAATATGGGTTCTTGGACTTTTGCAGATCCATATTTACGTGATTTAGCAGGAGCGAAGAGTGTTAGATATATTGGACGTGTTAAGCGTTCAAGTCCGGCTGAAGGCGATGGCGAAGCTCACAAAACTGAGCAATCTCGCATTATAGAAGAAGCAGTTTCACTTTAAAGACCGATTTGATTAGAGGAGGAAAATATAGTGGCAGAAATTAAAGTACCTGAATTAGCAGAATCGATTACAGAAGGAACAATTGCACAATGGTTAAAACAAGTAGGGGATTCAGTTGAAAAAGGTGAATTCATCGTTGAACTTGAAACAGATAAAGTTAACGTTGAAGTAATCTCTGAAGAAGCAGGAGTAGTCCAAGAACTTCTTTTTGCTGAAGGCGATACGGTTGAAGTTGGGCAAGTAATTGCTGTAGTTGGAGAAGGTTCAGGTAGCGGTGATACAACTAAGAATCCAGTTGAAGCAGACCCTGCTGAATCGGATGCACCTGTTAAGAATGTAGAAAAACCAGCATCTGAAAAAGCTACACCAGCACCAGCACCTGTTGCTAAAGAAGAAACATCTTCTACAGAGCGTACAATTGCAAGTCCTGCAGCTCGTAAATTAGCTCGTGAAAAAGGCATTGATTTAAGTGCGATTTCTACAGTTGATCCAATGGGGCGCGTACGTGTTCAAGACGTTGAATCTCATTCAAATGCACCAAAGCAAACACCAGCAACAGCACCAGCTGCGGCTAAAGCTTCTGCTGCACCAAAAGAAGATGATGGTCGAGTAACTCGTGAAAAAATGTCTCGTCGTCGTCAAACAATTGCAAAACGTTTATTAGAAGTAAAACAATCTACAGCTATGTTAACTACTTTTAATGAAATCGATATGACAAATGTTATGGCTTTACGTGCTCGTAAGAAAGATAAATTCTTTGAAGATCATGATGTTCGTTTAGGATTTATGTCTTTCTTCACAAAAGCAGTTACATCTGCTTTGAAAAAATATCCTTATGTGAACGCAGAACTTGAAGGAGACGAAGTTCTTCTTAAACAGTTCTACGATATCGGTATCGCAGTTTCTACTGAAGAAGGTTTAGTTGTGCCAATCGTTCGTGATACAGACCGTAAAAACTTTGCTGAAATTGAAGCAAATATCGGTGAGTTAGCGAAAAAAGCACGCGACAAAAAACTTCAAATTTCTGATATGACTGGTGGATCATTTACAATTACAAATGGTGGTGTATTCGGTTCTCTTATGTCTACTCCAATTTTAAATGGTACTCAAGTAGGTATTCTTGGAATGCACACAATCCAAAAACGTCCGATTGCCGTTGGTAACGAAGTTCAAATTCGCCCAATGATGTATGTGGCTCTTTCTTATGACCACCGCGTAATTGACGGAAAAGATTCAGTTGGATTCTTAAAAACTGTAAAAGAATTGATTGAAAACCCTGAAGATTTATTATTAGAATCATAAGATATAGAATTCAGCTTCGCATCCGCGGAGCTGTTTTTTTGGTTGAACATAAATTCTGATTGTTCTATGCCAGAATCATCAATGTATAAGGCTTGGGCACGCTAGCCGCACATCCCTTGCCAAGTATGGCATTCACAAAAGTTGCTAGTCTCACGTACACTCTAATTGTACCCTTTTGTTTGTTTCGAAATTAATTATAGTTAATACCTTAACTATTTAAAAAGTAGCGATGTGATATTGTCACATCGCTACTTTTTTAGATGGAATTTGAATGGCGAGTAGTAGGATAATTTCATTATTACCTCCAACTAAATTACTTCTTTGAATAAGATCTTTCTCAACTTTTTATCACAACAAGTAAATTTTAATTCATTTGGAAGGGAACTGGTTATTTATGTTAATATAAATATGAAATAATTTGGAAATATTTGAATTAGTAAATGATTTGAATACATTACATCTGAATTCTGACACTTTACCCTTGTTTTGCAATGCTAAGCTGCAGGAACTTTGGTTGCTCTATTCAATTTATGTTGCAATGACTATTTTTTCAACAGTTGTATGGTCATTAAGAGTAGCTCCAGAACAACTAGATAAAATGATCGAACGGATATCTGTAGTTTTGGAGGATCATAAAAATTTTGAATTATTAATACCCACTTGGTACAAACCAGAAATCTTATTTATATAAAGGTTTTTCAAGTAATTTTTATAAAACGATCTATTTTTGCGGTAGGAGAAATCTATTTTTTGTTGGCTAATTAATCTATAGAGATGGAAGATTTGTTATTCCGCAATTAGAACGAGTAAACCACAAAGAATATATAACAGAATAAGCGTTATGGGTCGTTTGTGGTGAAGTGAAAGTGAGGTAAATGAAGTGAATGAACAATTACGAGAAAAGGTGAAGGAAATAGTAGGTGAAATAAATAAAGTTATTGTTCTGGATGAACAAGGCTGTACTTCTGAAGTACGTCAACTTATTACAGATGGTGATTCTTACTTATTAAAAAGTTCGTTTAAGAAAAAGTATCGAAATTGGTTAAAGTCAGAAGCTAATGTTTTGGATAACCTTAATAACCAAAATTTAATCCAAGTTCCTACTTTTTTTGGTTTTATCGAGGACAATGGTAGTAGTCACTTAATCATGTCATTTGAGAATGGAATCACGTTAACTACTGCTTTGAAAAACGCTGAAACAACATCAGAAAAGAAAGTGTTAATTAAGAGCTTTGGACATTTTCTTAATCAACTCCATACAACAAAAATAATCGAATCTCTTAATCACAAAAATAATTGGCTAGATCAGCAGTTGGTTAAAGCTACGAGTTATGTGGATAGAGGAGAAACAGATGGAAGTCTTGAACTATTAGAGAAAATACAGTCAAATAAACCTATACCAGTGCAGCAAACGATGATTCATGGAGATTGTACAACGAACAATGTCCTTGTTGTGGATGGAGAAGTGCGACTATTTATTGATGTATCTGGAATGACAGTTGGTGATCCCCGTTATGATGAATCGTTGGCGATAAGAAGTTTTATAACTAATGAAGAATACATAAAAGCTTTTTATCAGGGTTATAAACGTAATACGATATCTAAAGGAGAATTTGAATACTTTGATGAAGGTCTATATGAATTTTTCTAGTTAATACGCATATTGCTTGCTTATTATTTGAACGGAAAAATAGATAGGTTTTAGTAAAAACTTCTCAATATAGGTTAATGAAGGAGGAGGGGGCTTTGAGTTCAAAATTAAAATCTTTATTTGGAATGATCATAATCAGCATATTGTTAGGCGCAATGGGCTGCTCAAAAGATGCTCCAGAAGATATAGTTTCAGAAATGCCTGAAGACTTTAACTTTAGACTGACTTACGGTACTTATGGAAAACAAAAAATAGACACTTTTTCTAATATTGTTGTGAAGGACCTTGTAGAAGACGGTGCGATTGAAGCTAACATAGCATTTACTACAGAAGAAATGAAACACATTTATACCGAGATGATGAAGGTAAATATCATGGGTGAATTAGTAGTTGAAAATGAAAACGAAAAAGAATGTGACTTTAGTACACCATCTGTTACTATTTGGAATATTCAAATGGATGGTAAGACTAATTCCATTTCTACGAAGAATTATTGTGATGGTTATCCAGAGGATGCATTGAAGTTAGTTAGACTTGCAGAAAGTATTCATGACATTCTAATAAATAAAGAAGAATACAAAGATTTACCAGAATCTAAAGGTTATTATGAATAACGTTTAAGGAGAGATAACCAATGGATTTAGGCACTCCAATAGCAATAGGAAATACAGCAAAAATCTATCTACACAAAAATACGATTGTCAAAGTATTTAATGACTATTTGCCATCCACGGAATCTTCATATGAAGCAAATAAGCAAAAATATGCCTATTCTTGTGGACTTTCTGTACCTAAAATACTGGATGTAACGAAAATAGATGGAAAACAAGCGATAATAATGGAATATATTAAGGGGAAGACAATAGGTGAAAAACTATCCGAAAACATGGAACGAGCAGAATATTACTTGAATATTTCCGTTGAAATACAACAAAAGATTCATATGATTGTCGCGGATGATCTTGAACCCATGTCTGAAAAATTAAGTCGTCAAATTAAATCAGCACATAACTTGGATGAAAAACAAAAGTCTGCTTTATTAAAAAGATTGGATAAAATGTCTTTTGAGAACAGGCTCTGTCATGGAGATTTTCATATGTTTAACCTGATTATGACCGATAACAAAGTGACTATTATTGATTGGGTTGATTCCAGTGCAGGTGATATACATGCCGACATATATCGCACGTATCTTTTGTATTCACAGCTATCAGTAAAATTAGCCGATATGTACTTGCGTCTTTATTGTGAGAAAAGCGGTTTGTCAAAAGACGATGTTTTTCAATGGGGTCCGATTATAGCTGGTGCCCGATTGTCTGAAAGTATCTCATCGGAAAAATCTGAACATCTTATCGAGATAGTAAATCATTACTGTCAGTTATAACGAACAATAGAGTATTATTTTTGAAAATGAAATTTAAATTTTCTTACTTGATTTTAAAACTGTTTAGAATTAATTAGATTAATGGTTATTTTAAATCTTGAAAAGATGACTGCTTTAGAAGCATACTAAAATTTTTTCACTCCTAAGGAAACTTCATTTGACGTAGCATTGTTGATAATCTTTTAACGCTTGCTTATACTAGAGGAAGATAAAGAATTGAGGAGATGAATTATGTTACATAACGTTTGGAAAGATGCACCTACAATTAAGACTGTGACTTGTAAACATACTGATGCTTCAAAGTTTTCGGTGGCAAATGTACTTACTGTTGGTAAAACATACGAAGTGAAGAATGAAACAGAAGAATTCATTTTTATACTAGATAACACTGGTCACATTGGTGGCTTTTATAAAGAATATTTCGAATAGCCGATGACTCTTCATCGGTTTTTTTATTGGAGGGATTAACTTTGAATGTACAATCAATCATTGACCAGTCACAAGACAACAGAACATCTAGATCGCATACAGATGACCATACAGCATTAATTGGACGTGGCGGCTATGTATCACCATTAGAAAACTTGTGGAATGACATTTTGCTAAGTGTAGTGTTGCAAAAGAATGTCTTACTTAAAGGACCTTCGGGCTCGGGTAAAACGAAATTGGCAGAATCAATATCTTCTTTCTTCAATCAACCGATGCACAGTATTAATTGTTCAGTTGATTTAGATGCAGAAGCCCTTCTCGGATTTAAAACGTTGATTCAAGAGAACGGCCAAACAGCTATCGATTTTGTCGAAGGGCCAGTCATTCAAGCAATGAGGCACGGTCATATTTTATATATTGATGAAATTAATATGGCGAAGCCTGAAACTTTACCGATTCTACATAGTGTTCTTGATCATCGCCGGATGCTGACAAACCCTTATACAGGAGAAGTGTTAAGAGCGCATGAAGACTTTACGGTCGTTGCTGCGATAAATGAAGGTTATGTTGGGACTTCTCCGTTAAATGAAGCATTAAAAAATCGCTTTATATCATTTTCCATTCCATATCTAACAGGAGAGCCTCTTCGTGCATTATTCGAACGTGAATACCCAGAAGCTTCACCCATATTAATAAAAACCATGCTTAATCTAGCAGAAGACATGTTCGTTCAAGTTCAAAATGGCTTACTAAGTGAAGAAGCTGCATCGATTCGAAGTTTACTTGATGCGACAGAGTTAGCTCAATATATAGATCCTAGACGAGCAATTCGGTATGCAATTGCTGAAAAATTAGAAGACGATAGTGAAAAAGAATTGGTCATGGAACTGGCGAATACTTGGATTAAGTGAGGTGTTTTAATTGTCATCGGTTAATCGATTTATTCAATTTAATAATGAAACGATCAATGCTAAACGGATGATTCAGTTTGAACAATTAGCAAGAGCTTTAGGTCGAAGTCCATACTTAACACTAACTGTTCGAAAACTGATGGAATTTCGTCCAAAAGAAGGGGCTATTTCGATGAGCCATTTTTGGAATCATCGTGATCCTGATATTGAACAAAAAGGTCAATTATCAGACTTATATCTTTTAACTTCGGGTTTTTGGAGACACTTTGACTTAACTGCATGGAATCATTATAAAAAGGAAGTGAGTCATTTTCCTCTTAAAGAGTTTGCATTACAACTCGCTATAAGTGCAGAAGAGTTTCGACTTTCCAATCTGATCCGCCAAGAACGGCCAGGTACTGACAGTGCATTTGTCGTTCGCGAAGAAGTATATACCACTTTCCATGAACAACAGTTGATGGTTAATTTTAACAAAGGGTTTATGAGCGATAGTCTGTTTAGTTTTTTATACGTAGCACTGCGTAAAGGGTCACCGCCTGCCTTTTTAGAAGATTATCCAAGTTACTTCAATCGTACATTGGCGAAATGGCAGTTCGTTTTTGATTCAAAGAGCACTGCTGAAAGTTGCCGAATCTGCTTAGATATCCTGTATTCACTAGAAGAAGAGATGACGAAAGACTTAACGCATATTTTTATATCTCTTCATGAAAACTTAGAAGAAGTTCCCAGCTATGAAGAGAAAGCAAAACGACAAATTAATCAACAGGATTCTGAAGATCTTCCTCCAAGTGAGTCCATTGAAGAAATGTTTAGGACTTGGCATCGAGAAAGTGAAAAACAACAAGGACCTCACCTTGAGTTTGAACTAACAAAAGGGAATAAAGGGAAGACAAATGATGGCCGCGTAGAAGAAGGCGATGAGTCCAATGAAATTGATAGTGAAGGATCGGGCACTTCTACAGCGAATAAGAAAAGTAACCAAACAGCAAACATGGATGGAAAAACAGAAAAAAAACAAACCAAGCAATCGGGAGAACGATTCGGCGATGAGCATCTAAATGTGTCATTCGAAGAAAAGAAAATAGCTGGAAAACCAAACGCTGGCTTGAAAGAAGCCATTTCTATCATCCGTGCAGAACAAAAACCGTATGTGAAAGCATTTACGAAAGAAATTCGAAAACGAATTGACCAAAAGCAAGAGAGCAAACGAACTCAACTAACAAAAGGAAGATTAACACCAAATCTCACCTCACTATTAACTGAACAACGCCCAAAACCATTTTATAAAAAGAATAATCCTTCTCTTCCAATGGACGCGGTATTCGGTTTGTTAATCGATAGTTCGGCATCCATGATTGATAAAATGGAGGAAACGAAAAAAGCTGTACTCTTATTTCATGATGTTCTGCGTGATTTAGGGATTCGACACGATATTGTTTCGTATTATGAAGACGCTTATGAAGCAACTGAACAAGTCCAACCGAACTCCTTTTTATTTTGCCACCAAGTAGAGGATGGTTTAAAAGATCATTCAGAGGCCATTTTTTCATTAGAGGCACACGATGATAATCGTGATGGTTTAGCTATTCGTTGGATGGCTGAACGTCTTCTTAAACGAAGTGAAAAACATAAATTTATCTTATTGTTTTCTGATGGAGAACCATCTGCTTATGGATATGCAGCGAATGGAATTATCGATACCGCAGAGGCTGTTATCGAAGTTGAGAGAAAAGGGATACACTTACTTCACTTGTTTTTAAGTGTAGAGCAACCTGTAGAAGAGCAGTTACAATTATTCCATATGATGTTTGGGGCAAAGACTGCAACCGCAAAAAACGTAGATGAATTCACCACACAAACATTACGACTACTTCGTCGCATGTTATATCTGGTTGTAAAGTGATAAATCTAACACCAATTTATTAAAGAATGTTAATAAATTAAAATTAGTACTTCTTCTGGGGGATGTTCATGAACGAATTACAAAATAAAATTGCCATTATTACAGGTGTTGGACGTCTACAAGGTATTGGAACAGCGATTTGTAGACAATTAGCAGATGCAGGTTATCATATCTTTTTTACGTATTGGAAGGAATACGATAAAGAAATCGGCTTGAGCCTGGATTTCGATGAGCCAATGAAATTAAAAGAAGAGTTATTGCAAAAAGGAGTTACAGTGTCATGTCTAGAGTTGGATTTAACAAAACAAGATGCACCTGAGCAACTGTTTTCTTGTGTAGTTAATCAACTTGGAGAACCTGATATCTTAATTAACAATGCAGCTTATTCTACTAACAACGATTATTCCACGATCACTATGGAAGAGTTAGATAAACACTATATGGTAAATGTTCGTGCAACAACTTTGTTAAGCAGTAAATTTGCACAAAACTTTAAAAAGAAATCTGGAGGGAGAATTGTAAATCTTACCTCAGGTCAATTTCAAGGACCCATGGCGGGCGAATTAGCATATGCAACGACAAAAGGAGCTATTGATGCTTTAACAATCACTTTGTCAGCTGAAGTAGCTCCACTAGGAATAACCGTCAATGCAATTAATCCAGGTCCTACTGATTCAGGATGGATGACTGAAGATATAAAAAGTGCGTTAGGACCAAAGTTTCCATTTGGTAGAATCGGCCAACCGACGGATGTTGCAAGAACGATTAAATTTTTAGTAAGTGAGGAAGCCAACTGGATTACTGGGCAGGTTATTCATTCTGAGGGTGGATTTAAAAGGTAACTTAAATAATTTTAAAAACCGTCCTCATGAGCGAGGACGGTTTTCTTGTTCTTGATGAACGATTAAAAGTCGTTGTTTCAATTGTTCTTCCATGCGTGCAATTTCAACTTCAGCCGCTTTACGTTTGACGCGACCATCTGATTGAATACGAAGTGTTTCTTCAATTGTTTGAAGCAAGTTTTCTTGTGTTTGTTTTAATGTTTCAATCTCAACAATACCACGTTCGTTTTCTTTTGCAGTTTCAATACTGTTCATCTTCAACATTTCCGAGTTTTTCAGTAATAAATCATTCGTGGTTTTCGTTACTTGTTTCTGTGCTTCTACTGCCTTCAATTGACGATTAAGTGTTAATGCTATCGCAATTTGATTTTTCCACAATGGAATAGAAGTCATGATTGAAGATTGGATCTTTTCCGCTAAAGTTTGATTGGTTTGTTGAATCATTCGGATCTGTGGTGCGCTTTGTATGGTAATTTGACGAGATAGTTGTAAATCATACAACCGCTTTTCCAAACGATCTAAGAACTGAGCCATATCATTTACTTCTTGATAAGCCATCTGATCAGAAGATGCTTCAGCTTTTTGACGAAGGGCAGGGATGGTTTCGTTTAATATTTCATCACGTTTAATTTCCGCTGCAGCAATATATACATTTAAAGCTTGAAAATAAGCTTTGTTTTGATCGTATAACTTATCTAACATATGAACATCTTCAATCAAACCTCTTTTAGAATGTTCAAGTTGAATGCCGATGCGATCAATCTGCGTACTTAATTTTTGATATTTAGTCATTAACTCTTGAACAGACCGAGACACTTTCCCAAATATACGTTTGATTCCTGATTTCTTTTTAGAGGTTAATTCTTCCGGGTTCATTTGCCCAAGCTTGTCCATTAAATCTTTTAAAATATCGCCAACAGGTCCAATATCTTTCTTTTGAACATGATCCAGCATTTGATGCGAAAATCTTGAAAGTTCAGTTTGTGCATTGGCTCCATAAGTAAGAATCGCCTCATAGTTTCCGGCAGGAATCTGAGCAGCTAATGTATAGGCTTTTTGTTTTTCTTCTTCTGATAACCGATCTATTATTTTCACAGGTAATTTTTCATTTATTGGATCGTCTTGATCCTTTAATTGTGGTTGCATATCAAATGGTGAATTTAATAAATCATCTAACGTTTTCGTTTGGCTAGGAGCCGATTGTTTTTCTGTCATGTGGTGTGTCTCCTTTCAACATTAGGGGAGTATCTTGTTTTCTTAGTGAAATCTTAGCAAAATCAAGTTCCATTCTTAAATGTTCAATATCACTAGACAAAACTTGGCGCAAATCATGTTCCATTACACCATTAAGTTCTAACAATGTCTCACGCGTATCTTGCAAGGCAATTTGAACATCATGAGCTTTAACAGGTTGGGAGACAAGTAACGTATATTTAGAAGTAAGCTCCACGGCCGTTTCAAGATGAGCATAAAAAAAAGATTCAACTTGATAGAATTTCTTGGGTTCGGTTTTTACAATCTGTACAATACGTTTTGCAAGTCTGTTCATTTCAAATAATTGTTTAAAGGCTCTGATAGAACGGACCTTCATATAGTATCCATTTAATTGTTTAAGTTTACTTTTTGCTTCTTTCAACTGTGTATTAATATGACGATACTCTGCCATCGTCAAGCCATATTTTGAAACAATCAATCGAGATTGTGCCACTTTAAAAAGCTGATTAGTTAAAGCATATGTTCCAATGGAAAACAAGCCTGCTAATGCGAAATGAATACCGAATCCTGATTGGAATGCTATCCAACTTCCAAAAAATATGGGTATACTAAGCAAATGTCGAATTAGAAAGTACTTTACATCGATCAAGTTGCAACCCTCCTTAAGAGTTCTTCTCTATTACATACGAATGGCGAAACAAAAGGTTTCATCTGTATTAAGAATTAACTTATATTAAATTAAAGGAGTTATCAATGATTTTGAATCATTTAAAAAGGGTAAAGGGTCCATATCATTAATGTTGATTAAGCAAATGACTAGACGCAGACAATTCATTTGATAAAATGAGGATTAAGGAAGTATAGAAAAGGATGAAAATCTATGAATGAAATAATTTATATGAAAGCTGGATATGAGCCCTGGTGGATGTTTTCAGGGTGGGAAGAATATATTGTCGAAAAACAAGTATTTTCTTCTGACAAAGAAGCAAGTGATTACTTAGAGTCACTGCTTAGTAAATTTCGTAGTATGTATCCTCATGAAGCGAACCAAAAAGGAGCATGTTGGGCTTTTTGGACTGAAGATGAACAAGAGTTTTGTGAAGCGTGCGATGATGATCTACAAACATATCATGGTGTAATTTGGCTAAAAAGCGGCAAGCTTAACCAACTTTAAAACGACAGAAAAGTCTATGAAAATACAAATATTAAAATTGACTGTTGTTGGGTAAATGTTATAATATTCTTAACAATTAAAATTGTTTTACCGGAAGCTGTATTCACATATTTTAGTAGTGATCGGCGTATGCTGGTGCTACTGCGTATGTGGATTTTTTGGTTTTCAACAACCAGTTTTAAATTGTTAACTTTATTTTTGGGGGTTTGTTTATGAAACAAGGTACAGTAAAATGGTTTAACTCAGAAAAAGGTTTTGGGTTTATAGAAATTGATGGCGGGGATGACGTATTTGTACACTTCTCTGCAATTCAAGGGGATGGCTTTAAAACTCTTGATGAAGGTCAAAAAGTTGAGTTCGAAGTTGTCGATGGCAACCGGGGACCACAAGCTGCTAACGTAACTAAAATTTAATTGACTCATGTAAAAGAGGCACCCCTAAATTAGGATGCCTCTTCTTTTTTTATGGCTCAGTTATACGATATTGTTGATTTTCGTTCCAACGCACTTTCATGTTTCGAAGCTAGCGGAGCGATGCAGCGCACTTTCATGTTTATAAGCTAGCAAAGCGATGCAGAAACAGAAGCAGAAACAGGCGGACGCTTACCGCGGGCGGTCAACTAGCCTCCTCGGGCCAAAGGATGTTGGTCACAAAGGCGTCGCCACACGACGTGGCGTTTTTAGCCATTGCTCATCTATGATGCTTACTGCGGGTTGGACGCGCTTATTCCGCTGGAAAGATATTGAACGAACTGTCATTTCGTCCAATATCTTTTCGACGAGTAACCGCAGGAGCAATCTTTTTTGCGACGAGTAACCGCAGGAGCACCATGTTTTCCCGCCGCCTTCTACTAAAATCATTCTAGTGAACTGGTATATGAGAAAGCTTTTTGATTTAGTAATATGGAACAAAAAAGTGAAGACTCCAGCGGGAATAGCGAAGTGCAGAAATCCACTCGGACGTTAAGTCCGAGTTAGTTCGGCGCAAGCCCGCGGAAAGCGTAACTGTTTTGCGGAATATCAACAGACACATTTAACATAGCCTTTTTTATTAGAAAGTGTAAGTTTTTTCGAGGAAGAATTCGAACTTGTAGTTAGTTTGCTAGATGAATGCTCCAGCTCGCACATAAGCTTCAAACGAAAGCAGGATATAAATCATCGATTTCAAGCGATTACTCTTCGCAATCGAGCTCTAGCGTCCAGCGCAGGTGTCTACTAGATGGTACTATTAGCTTTTCCTATTCAACTGATTCGAGAGTTGACGTCACGACGAATTCGATGTCTTCTTCATTCATAATAAATTCTCTTTTAATTTCGCCGTATTTTTCTACGATATATCTACGTTGAATAGCACCAGTGTCATCCGTTTTTTCCAAGACAATCACTTGTTTAAAAACTTGAAATGGTGTGTCAATCGTATCGTTTACACTAATAACTTCCCAATCGTCAATATTTTCGCCAGCTTCAACCGGTAGTTTTAAAAATGTCGAGAGTTTTGGAAGAGCTTGCAACTCTTCATCAGTAGGATTAAACTCGTCATAAAATTCTCCTTGTTCTTGAATCAAATCAATCGATTCATCAGAAATACGATAAGTACGTAAAAGAGTAGATCCCCCATTGTCTTCAAAGATGGATACGGTATAATCATTGTGCCATTGTGTCCGTGCTCGGTAGCTCGCATATTCGTTACCTTCTCCTAAATACGTAGCAGTGGCTCCATCCTGCATAAAAAAATTCGAAAGCTGAATTTTATTTGGTTCTGGTTCTGGTTCAGCGACGACTTCTTCAGGTTCCTCAATGACTTCTTTAGGTTGTTCTTCTTCAGTAGTGGGGGGATTTTTTGAAATAGAAGGGTCTTCTACAGAGTCGTCACCACAAGCACTCAACAGTAAAAAAAGCATAAGTACAACAAATCTTTTCATAAGGCAACCTCCATTCTATTTGTTTAGTAATTTAGACGGTTGATGGTCTCTAAACGTTTCAATCTCGTGCTTTTTAGGTATAGTATGTTGTAAGGAAGGGGAATGAATATGACAGAATATGAATTAAACCAAGAATTACCATCAACTAAAAAACAACAAGATTTTTATGAAAAACTTCGCGGTAAGATTACTTCTTTCTTAGAGTCTAGATCGGGGAGTGCAAGTAAATTTGCGCCATACTTATTATTTGCACCAGATTTATTCCACTTATTAACTAAATCGTTACTCGATAATCGCATTGATGGTAAAAGCAAAGCATTAATTGGTAGCGGTATTTTATACTTTGTTGCTCCAATCGATGTAATACCAGAAGGTTTAATAGGTCCAGGAGGATTTATGGATGACATTATTGTAGCTACTTTCGTTGTGAATATGTTATTAAATAAATTTTCACCAGAAATTTTGGAAGAACACTGGGTAGGGGATGAGAAGTTGCTTGTTGCCTTAAAGAAAATTTCTAAATCAAGCGATGGTTTGCTAGGGAAGTTACCTGCTCGATCTCTTCTAGGAATGTTCATAAAGAAATCTAAATAAAACACAAAAAGTGCGAAGGGGATATACACCCTTCGCACTTTTATTATCGATCTTATGATTTAATTCCTTGAGATTCTTTCCATTCTAAAAATTCATCAAATGACAATTGCTTGTCAAGAATTGAACCGTCAGGCAAGATTTCAATTACACGATTTGCAATCGTTTGGATAAACTGATGGTCATGAGATGTGAAAATCATTGCACCTTTGAATGCAATTAAGCCATTGTTAAGTGCTTGAATTGATTCTAAGTCTAAATGGTTTGTTGGTTCATCTAAAAGTAATACATTGGCATTAGCAAGCATCATTTTAGATAACATACAACGTACTTTTTCTCCACCAGATAATACAGATGGTTTTTTCTTCACTTCTTCACCAGAGAATAACATACGACCTAGGAAACCACGTAAGAATGTTTCACTTTCATCATCAGGTGAATATTGACGTAACCAATCTACTAATGAGTTTTCATTTCCAGTAAAGTATTCGCTATAATCGATAGGGAAGTAAGTACGAGTTGTTGTTACGCCCCAACGAATTGATCCAGATGTTGGTTCAACTTCTTCAGCTAATACACGAAGTAATGAAGACTTAGCTATTGGATCACCAATTAAGATGATTTTATCATCCTTATTGATTGAAAAATGAATGTCTTTAAATAATGAATTGCCTTCATGTTCAAATGAAATTCCTTGAGCAGCAAGTACATCGTTACCAATGTCGCGCCCAACTTGGAAGTTTACATAAGGATATTTACGTGAAGAAGGACGGATATCATCCAATTCAATTTTATCTAACATCTTCTTACGAGAAGTTGCTTGTTTAGATTTCGATGCATTTGCACTAAATCGTGCGATAAATGCTTGAAGTTCTTTGATTTTTTCTTCTTTTTTACTATTATGATCTTGAGACAATTTAGTAGCTAATTGACTTGATTCATACCAGAAATCGTAGTTTCCGACATAAACTTGAATTTTACCAAAATCAAGATCCGCAATATGAGTACATACTTTATTTAAGAAGTGACGGTCATGGGAAACAACGATAACAGTGTTAGCAAAGTTGATTAAAAATTCTTCTAACCACTGGATAGCTTTTAAGTCTAAATGGTTGGTAGGCTCATCTAGTAAAAGAACATCTGGTTTGCCAAACAATGCTTGCGCAAGAAGAACTTTTACTTTTTCAGAACCAGTTAAGTCAGCCATTTTTTTAGTTAGAGATTCTTCGCCTATACCTAAACCTTGTAAAAGGATTGCAGCTTCAGATTCAGCTTCCCAACCATTCATATCTGCAAACTCACCTTCAAGTTCAGCAGCACGCATACCATCTTCGTCAGAAAAATCTTCTTTCATATAGATAGCATTCTTTTCATTCATCACTTCATACAAACGTTTATGACCCATCATCACTGTTTCTAGCACTTCAAACTCTTCGTACTCGAAGTGATTTTGTTTCAGTACCGCTAAACGTTCATTCGGGTTCATGATGACATTTCCTTCTTGAGTTTCAAGGTCACCTGATAAAATTTTAATAAATGTAGATTTTCCAGCACCATTTGCACCAATTAATCCGTAACAGTTACCTGGGTTGAATCTTATATTAACGTCTTCGAAAAGCTTACGATCTCCGAAGCGCAAACTTACATTACTTACAGCAATCATGCTAGTACCTCCTTATTTTTCACAATGCTACTATTATAACACGAATACACATAACAATGCTGAATCTTTATAAGTGAAATTATCTTTAATTCGAGATATAATGTAAATCAAGGAGGGATAAACATGAAAGAAACTCATCACCATATCTTTATTGAAGGTACAAACGTTAAAAATGTATTAATTTTGTTGCATGGTACAGGTGGAAATGAACATGATTTAGTTAACATAGGAAAGCATATTGACCCGGATGCTTCTATATTGGGTGTACGCGGTAATGTGCTAGAAGGGGATATGCCACGCTATTTTAGACGTTTGTCTGAAGGGGTATTCGATGAAGAAGACCTATTTTTCCGTGCACAAGAGCTTCATAAATTCTTAAAAGAAGCACTACACCATTATGCACCCAAGAATGAACAAATTTCGATTATCGGCTATTCAAATGGTGCAAATATAGCTGCAACTTTACTTATGAAACATGAAAAATTAGCGGATCGAGCTATTTTGTTCCATGCCATGGTCCCGTATCGAAATCAAGAAGTTAGAGTATTAACCAACACTCAAGTATTTATTGGTGCAGGGTCCAACGATCCGATAATTCCACAAAACGAAACATTAGAGCTAATTGATGTGCTGCGTTCAAATCATGCATCTGTTAAAGACATTTGGTATAACAATGGCCACCAATTAACTATGAATGAAGTGGATGATGCACAGAAATGGTATGCTTCGATTTAAGTAGCCAAAATATGTACATTCATATATACTAATGGCATAAGTGAGGTGGGAATTTGTGGGTAATATGGAACATTACTTTTCCAAATCTTTTCATGAAATGTCTTGGAATGGTCCAGTAATATTTATGAACTGGACCATGGATGGTAATACACAATTAGTCGAGTATATAACGCCTAATATACAACGGATTTTAGGTTACACATCGGATGATGTAATTTCAGGACATCTAAAATTATTGTCCGTTATTTTCGAAGAAGATCGGGATAAGTTTCAAGAGATTATGAATCATCGAATAGCTTCGAAAAGTCCATTTTGGGAATCTTCTTTTAGAATATACACGAAAAATGGGGATATTCGTTTTTTTAAATCTTATACATACATAAAGCAAGGAAGCCATCCAGACACTAATTTAATCTTTTCCTATCTCTTTGATCTTACTGAAATAAGGCAAGAAATAGATATGCACATTTCACTTGAGCATCGATGGGCGACTGCTGTTGATTGCGCGAGAGAAGGCGTGTGGGACTGGGATATTGAAAATAATGAAGTATTTTTCTCGAAGCATTGGAAAGGAATGTTAGGTTTTAAGGAGCATGAATTACCTAATTTATTAAGTGAGTGGAGAAAACGCATTCATCCTCAAGATGTTGAAAAAGTTGATACAGTGATTGAAGATCACATACACAACGAGTCAAGTTTTTTTGAAAGTGAACATCGTTTATTACATGCAGACGGTACATATCGTTGGATTTTAGATCGAGGTAAAGCTGTAGAACGTAACGACCAAGGCATCGCAATTAGAATGATTGGAACACATGTTGATATTACAGAAAGAAAAGCAACAGAAAAAATGTTGCAGGACCGCAATCAAGAACTCGAACGTTTAGTTGAACAAGTGAAAAAATTATCGATAACAGATCCTTTAACCTCATTATTTAATCGTAGAAAAATGATTGAAGAAATAAATAATGTAAGGCAGCAGTTTATAGTTAACGAGAAACCATTTACCATAGCAATATTAGATTTAGATAATTTCAAAAAAATCAATGATCGATATGGACATACATTTGGTGATATTGCTCTCCAAACATTTGCAAATCTACTGAATAGACAAATAATAAGCCCGAATTTAGTCGCAAGGTGGGGAGGGGAAGAGTTTCTCCTATTGTTCCCATTACATAATGGTCAAGATACACAACGTCAGTTAGAAGCATTGCAAGAGGCATGTAGCAATGACCAATTATTAAGGTATCGAATGGACTCTGTACATTTATCATTTTCAGCAGGTATATACGAAGTGGAAAATTATCAAAATCTAGAAGATATGATTAAATGTGCGGACCAAGCATTGTATGAGGCTAAATCACTTGGTCGCAAACAAATTATTCTTTATAAGGAAGGACTTTCAGTTGTGTAATTGAAAGTCCTTTTTCGCTTAGCCAGGATTCAACCCATGACATTTCAACTTCAGATTTACGTTGTATATAAGCTGGTAAAGTTTGGAGTTGTTCATTAATTAATAATTCCATTTCTACATAGTCTTTACGAGAAGGGTAGGAATGACTAACGGTCCCAACAGTTGTGAAAACAAAGTAATAAGATCCGACCGTTCTGAAAATAAGAATCATATCTGGAAATTTATCAAAAATCGCTTTTATTTGATATCTTTTGGCATAACTCCATTGAATGAGTTTCAAATAATTCACCCTTTCATACCCTAATTATACTAATCTGTAAAAGAGAACACAAGTTTGCATATTCTTGATTCTGCAATTCATTATTGTGGTCGGACTTCTGATATAATTTACTTTAAAAGGCTCAATTATAATTAAAGGACTGACAAAATGACTTCTCAAAAATCAACAACATCATTATTACTTGCTATATTTTTAATAGCATTAAATTTACGACCTGCCGTAACGTCAATTGGTCCATTATTAGAAACAATTAAAAAAGACTTAAATTTATCTAATAGCGAGGTCAGTTTATTAACCGCTATTCCGGTTATATGTATGGGATTATTCGCACCTCTTGCTGTACATTGGTTAAAGAAGTTTGGTCAAAGACTTGGAATATCTTTACTGATCGGTGTAATTGGGACATTAACTCTTTTACGGGCTTGGTTACACGATTATGTATCACTACTGGTAACAGCATTTATTATTGGCGTAGCAATTGCGATAATAGGTCCGATTTTATCTTCATTAGTCAAAGAAAAATTCCCGACTCGAATGGCTTCGGCTATTGGAATCTATTCTTTAGGCATGGGGGCTGGTGCAACACTAAGTGCTGGTTTAACAGGGGTACTGTACGTGTGGATTGGTGAGCAATGGGAGTTTGCACTCGCATTTTGGTCATCATTAGCTTTATTAGCATACTTAGTATGGTTCGTAGCAATGACACCACATCAAGAAAGAAAAGTTTTGACTGAACAGCAACAAGCATCATTCCGTTCACCTTGGACTAACAGAAGAGCGTGGCTAATATTGTTATTCTTTGGTTTTCAAGCTTCATTGTTCTTTTCATTAACAACATGGCTAGCTTCTGCAGCTAGTGAATTAGGATTTAGTGTAATTGAAGCAGGATCTGTCATTAGTGTTTTGACCGTCTCACAAATTATTGCTAACATCTCTATTCCGTTATTACTTGAAAAATTCTCAAATCGCTCATTTTGGATTTATTTCTCACTCTTTATTGGAACGCTTGGAATTTCACTTTTATTAACGGGGAACGTTTCACTAATCTGGCCAGCTTCAATATTGCTAGGTTTTACTCTCGGAGGATTATTTCCACTAGCACTGTTGTTGCCGCTTGATGAAACAACGGATGCAAAGGAAGCAAATGCTTGGACTGCGATGGTTCAAACCGGTGGTTTCATTATGGGTGGACTCGTACCTCTTGCAATTGGAATATTGTATGACTATAGCGGTACACATCAACTAACATACTATGTAATGCTCGTTTTAATTGTTGGGATGTTCGTAGTTACACTGTTATTAAATAAAAAAGAAGCCTTGCAAACGCAAGGCTAAACACATAATTAGTTCTTCCAATTCTCTTGGATGAAGGTGTCACGGCCGGAATTAGCGCGATCTTTTGCGTAATGTTCCGGCTCTTTTTTATAATAATCTTGATGATAATCTTCTGCGATGTAAAATGTTTGTGCTGGTAAAATAGGTGTAACGATTGGTTTTGAAAAACGACCTGTTTTAGCGAGGGCATGTTTAGAAAGCTTAGCTTTTTCTAATTGTTCATCGCTGTGCGTGAAAATGGCAGTTTTATATGATTCACCCCGATCTTGAAATTGACCTCCATCATCGGTTGGATCAATCTGTTGCCAATATATTTCTAGCAATTGCTCATATGTGAAAATAGCTGGGTCAAATTGAATTTGAACCACTTCAAGGTGTCCAGAATCTCCTTTTTTCACGTCTTCGTAAGTTGGGTTATGGACATGTCCACCCATATAACCGGAGACAACAGATTCAATCCCGTCAAATTGATCAAAAGGTTTTACCATACACCAAAAACAACCGCCTGCAAATGTAGCTTTCTCCATTTCATAAACCCCTTTCAATCTCTTCATAAATGATAGTGTAGCACTTGCATCATTTGTGCTCAACAACTATGATTGAGTAGGAAAAATGCAACTTAAATAAATAGTATACGTTCTATTATTCGTAAGTAAAAAAGGAGGGAGCATTTTGGAAGAACAAGTTCCAAATCGTCGTTCCATGAGAAAGAAAAGAAAGTTTCGTTATGGACGTTTTATTATGACTATTTTATTTCTATTACTTATAGGTATTAGTGTGTTCTCGTTCGTTCAATATAAAGCTGGACAAAAATTAGCTTCGACTGTCGAACAAGAGGATATTGAATTCTCTGGCGATCCTCTTGATGTGAAGAACCCTTCTATTGAAAATGTGTTGGTCCTTGGTGTAGATACTAGAGGAGAAGAGCAATCACG
>NZ_JBATUX010000024.1:0-1567 GCF_049671445.1 Paenisporosarcina sp.
TGGCGGGTACAGTGAACCGGGCACCAAGTCGTCTGCAAAAAACAATCCTTTACGAGCAAAATTCACTGGAGCCGGAACGCCAAGCTTTTGCCGATTATTATTTATATACGTTACCTGAAAAACTGACGTTGAAAAATCATCAGCAAAAGCAAGTTCAGTTTCTTTCTGCCTATCAAATCAAATCTCATACGGTCTATGAAGTTGACGCATACAATGATCATCCAACAGTATACTTTACGTTCCTAAATGATGCAGCAAACGGTTTGGGAATCCCGCTGCCACGAGGAAGATTTAAATTGTACAAAGAAAATCCGAAAGATGGATCTTCTGAATTCATAGGGGAAGACTTTATTCCACATACAGCGGTTGGTGAACTAGTTAAAATTAAATCAGGTGAAGCATTTGATATCACAGTTGAAAGTGAAGTCGTTGCTGAATATAAGAAAGACGGCTATGAATATGAAGAAGTCGTTTACTTGATTCGAAATCAAAAAGATCAGGCGATTGAGCTCATCATCAACCATGGCACCAGCTACGGTATTTTTGATGTGGTCGAATCAACCCATACTTGGAAACGGAAAGATGACGATATTCAACTCTTTGTACCAGTTCCAGCAAAATCCGAAGTGAAAGTTGCGTTTACGATTCGGTATGATCGAACGCATGATGAAAAGGTGAAATGAAAATATGAAAAGAATCAGCATAGGCACTTTAATCCTAATAATTTATACACTTCTTGTTTATTATTTTGGTTTTAACACATATCAGTGGCTTCAAACATGGAACTTGCCAATTCATCCCGTATTCTTTGGGTTTTTGTGGTTCCTGCTCGCATTTGGCTACATCATCGGTAAGTTTAGTCATGGATTAAAATATTTCAGTATGATTGGGTCGTATTGGTTTATTGTGATGCAGTATGGCATGATTTTATTCCCGATAAGCTCGCTTATCTATTTGATTTGGCCATCTCAACAAACGATTTTTATCGTAGGAAATGTGGTGGCCTTAACCTTCTTATTTATTTTTATCGCAGGTACATATATGGCATTTTCTCCAGTTGTACGCCATAAGACCATTCACATCGACAAGGATTCTGGTTCCCTTCGCGACTTAAAGTTGGTACTCGCATCTGATTTCCACTTAGGTCTTCTTTCAAACAAAAAGCACTTGCAACGGTTTGTGAACTTAGCCAATGAAGAGCAGCCGGATGTGGTGTTGCTTGCTGGAGATTTGGTGGATGATGATCCGATTTGGTTTGTGAGCGATGGGATGTCTCCAGTGATGAGGCAGTTGAAGGCGACTTATGGGGTATATGGTGTTGTAGGAAATCATGAGTATTACGGACGTAAAATCCCTCTTCTTGTAGAAGAAATGTGGGAAGCGGGCGTACAAATGTTATTAGATGAAACAATTTGTGTTGAAAATGCGTTCTATGTAACAGGTAGAGAAGATGCAACGAATGGCAAGCGACAGTCTTTGGCAAGCTTGAAGCCAGAGAAGAGCGAGCTACCTTGGTTCGTAATGGACCATACACCATTTGATTTAAAGACACCGAGCGAGCTTGGTG
>NZ_JBATUX010000025.1:0-6844 GCF_049671445.1 Paenisporosarcina sp.
TAGCACCAACAGCTGCAGAGCGTGACGAAGAAGAACGTTTTGACCGTGAAATTTTCGACAAAATGGCGGAGCTTGGCTTAACAGGTATTCCTTGGCCGGAAGAGTACGGCGGAATTGGTTCAGATTACTTGGCATACTGTATCGCAGTTGAAGAATTATCACGTGTTTGTGCATCGACTGGTGTAACACTGTCAGCTCATACTTCTTTAGCTGGATGGCCGATTTTTAAATACGGCAATGAAGAACAAAAGCAAAAATACCTTCGTCCGATGGCAGAAGGTACAAAAATTGGTGGCTACGGTTTAACTGAAGCAGGTTCAGGTTCTGACGCAGGCGGCATGAAAACAACAGCAAAACTAGATGGCGACCATTATGTATTAAACGGTTCAAAAATCTTCATTACAAACGGTGGAATTGCCGATATTTATGTAGTGTTTGCTGTCACTGATCCAACTTCAAAACATAAAGGCACAAGTGCATTTATTGTTGAAGCTGATTTCGAAGGATTCTCAGTTGGGAAGAAAGAAAAGAAACTCGGGATTCGTTCATCTCCAACAACTGAAATCATTTTCGATAACTGCCGCGTTCCAAAAGAAAACTTACTTGGTGCAGAAGGCGAAGGATTCCTTATTGCAATGAAAACACTTGATGGCGGTCGTAACGGTATCGCAGCACAAGCTGTCGGAATCGCACAAGGGGCACTAGATGCATCAGTTGAATACGCGAAAGAACGCGTTCAATTTGGTAAACCTATCGCAGCAAACCAAGGTGTATCATTCAAATTAGCTGATATGGCAACTTCAATCGAAGCATCACGTTTACTTACGTATCAAGCTGCTTGGTTAGAATCAAACGGTCACTCTTACGGGAAAGAATCGGCGATGGCAAAATTAATGGCTGGAGATACAGCGATGAAAGTAACAGTGGAAGCTGTTCAAGTATTCGGTGGTTACGGTTATACAAAAGATTACCCAGTAGAACGTTATATGCGCGACGCGAAAATCACTCAAATTTACGAGGGAACTCAAGAGATTCAACGTCTTGTTATTTCTCGTATGTTGACGAAATAAGTCTTGACCCAAATGAAGACTAAGCGCGAAGTTCAGTCGTCCGTGAAAGATGAAAGCCTTATTTCAAAACGCCGGAATCAAATGATTCAGGGGGCTGTCGCGCTCTTCAAACAAAAGGGCTTTCATCGCACAACGACTCGGGAAATAGCTAAAGAAGCGGGATTTAGCATTGGTACACTATACGAATACATTCGTACGAAAGAAGACGTTTTGTATTTAGTATGTGACAGTATTTACGAAGAAGTGCAACAGCGTTTATCGTCACTTCCTACGCAAGTTGGTACGCTCGATGGCTTGAAAATAGCGATTCGACACTATTATTTATTGATTGATGAAATGCAAGATGAGTTCATCGTCATGTACCAAGAGTCAAAATCGTTACCAAAAGACGCTCTGCAGTATGTATTAAATAAAGAACTTGAAATGGTCGCAATCTTTGAAGACATTCTTCATGCGTGTTGCAAATCGGGAGAATGTAAACTATCTCCCGATGCTGTGAAGTTAGCGGCACACCATGTCGTCGTTCAAGGCCAAATGTGGTCATTCAGACGCTGGGCACTTCATCGGGATATGACGATTGAGGAATTTATTGAACAGCAAACAACATTTTTCTTACAAGGGATACAAGGGAATGGGGGAACAGTATGACACAAACAGTAGAAATTTATAAACCAACTAATCACGTGCGTTTTGTAACAGCATCAAGCCTTTTTGATGGTCATGATGCGTCTATTAATATTATGCGTCGTATTTTACAATCAACAGGTTCAGAAGTGATTCACTTAGGACATAACCGTTCAGTAGAAGAAGTTGTAAACGCAGCCATTCAAGAAGATGCTCACGGGATTGCGATTTCTTCTTATCAAGGTGGTCACACTGAATACTTTAAATACATGCATGATTTATTAGCTGAACGTGGAGCTCCACACATTCGCATATACGGTGGTGGTGGCGGCGTAATCATTCCTAAAGAAATTAAAGAATTACATGATTACGGAATTGCATGGATTTTCTCTCCTGAAGACGGTCGTACATTAGGCCTTCAAGGCATGATTAATCGCATGGTTGAAGATTGTGATAAAGCGATTGATACGAAAAATGCTGTAGAGCAATTAGCTCAAGCTGACACGGATCATCCTCAAATTTTAGCTCACTTAATTAGTGTGGCTGAAGATGGAGTAAACAATGAAAACGCAGAAGCAAAAGCTTTAGTTGAAAAGGCACGTGAAATGTCTAAAGGAACGCCCGTACTTGGAATTACTGGTACTGGTGGTGCCGGAAAATCTTCGTTAACAGACGAATTAATTCGTCGTTTCTTATCGGAATTACCAGACAAAAAAATAGCCGTTATTTCGATTGACCCAACGAAACAAAAAACGGGTGGGGCATTACTTGGTGACCGTATACGCATGAATGCGATTTTCAATAAACGTGTCTTTATGCGCAGCCTTGCAACACGTGGTTCACGTACTGAATTGTCAGGTGCCATTGGCGATGTCTTAGATGTTGTGAGAGTAGCTGGCTACGACTTGATCATCGTGGAAACGAGTGGGATTGGGCAAGGGGATGCAGAAATCACGAACGTTGCAGACGTTTCTATGTATGTCATGACGAGTGAATTTGGAGCACCTTCACAATTAGAAAAAATCGATATGATCGATTACGCTGACTTAATTGTGATTAACAAATACGAGCGCAAAGGTTCGGAAGATGCACTTCGTCAAGTCCAAAAACAATACCAACGCAGCCGTGGTTTATGGAATGAAAGTCTGGATACTATGCCAGTTCATGGCACGATTGCAAGTCAGTTTAACGACAAAGGCACCAACTCATTATTCGCAGCTTTAGTAGCTCGCGTCAACGAAGTGTGTGGAACAGACTGGGAAACGAACTATGAGCAATTTGTAAAAACGCAAAAACAAAATGTCATTATTCCAAATGATCGTCGTTACTACTTACGTGAAATCACGGATGCAGTTCGTGGCTATCATAAAAAATCTGACCAACAAGTGGACTTCGCTCGTCGTTTGTTCCAACTTGAAGGTGCGATCAAAACAGTTAATGAAAAAGCACCAAACGACGCATTAGTTGAATCGTTAACTTCACTAGCTGATGGAATGCGAGACGAATTAACAGCAGAATCAAAACGTATTCTAGACAACTGGAAAGCGTTAAAAGAAGCGTATGCTGGTGATGAATTCGTTACCAAAGTTCGCGATAAAGAAATCCGAACGATGTTAGTGACAGAGAGCTTAAGTGGCTTGAAGGTTCCTAAAGTAGTATTGCCGAAATTTGTAGATTACGGTGAAATTTTACGCTGGGTCTATAAAGAGAACGTACCAGGTTCATTCCCATACACTGCTGGCGTATTCCCGTTCAAACGTGAAGGGGAAGATCCAAAACGTCAATTCGCTGGCGAAGGTACACCAGAACGTACCAACCGCCGCTTCCATTACTTGTCGAAAGACGATGATGCGAAACGTTTATCAACAGCATTCGACTCGGTAACTTTATATGGGGAAGATCCAGACTTACGACCAGATATTTACGGTAAAGTCGGAGAATCTGGCGTTAGCATTTGTACACTTGATGATATGAAGAAATTATATGATGGCTTTAATTTATGTGCACCGTCAACATCAGTTTCGATGACTATTAATGGTCCAGCACCGATTATTTTAGCTATGTTTATGAACACAGCAATTGATCAACAAGTGAAACTAAACGAAGAGAAATTAGGTCGTACATTAACGGTAGAAGAATTTACTGAAGTACGCACTACGACACTTCAAGTAGTTCGTGGAACGGTTCAAGCGGATATTTTAAAAGAAGACCAAGGGCAAAATACATGTATTTTCTCAACGGAATTCGCACTTCGCATGATGGGTGATATTCAACAGTACTTTATCGACTCTAAAGTACGTAATTACTATTCAGTATCCATTTCTGGCTATCATATTGCGGAAGCCGGAGCCAACCCAATTTCGCAATTAGCCTTTACTTTATCAAATGGTTTCACGTATGTGGAGTACTACTTGAGCCGTGGAATGAACATTGATGACTTTGCGCCAAACTTATCATTCTTCTTCTCAAACGGTTTGGATCCAGAATACACGGTAATTGGCCGTGTTGCTCGTCGTATCTGGGCTATCGTGATGCGTGACAAATACGGTGCGAATGACCGCAGCCAAAAGCTTAAGTATCATGTACAAACATCAGGTCGAAGCTTGCATGCGCAAGAAATCGACTTCAACGATATTCGGACAACATTGCAAGCGTTGATGGCACTTCAAGATAACTGTAACTCTCTTCATACAAATGCGTATGACGAAGCAATTACAACGCCAACAGAAGAATCAGTTCGTCGCGCAATGGCTATCCAAATGATCATTACGAAAGAGCTTGGTCTTGCGAAAAACGAAAACCCACTTCAGGGTGCATTCATTATCGAAGAAATGACAGACCTAGTTGAAGAAGCGGTGCTTTCAGAATTCGACCGTATTGATGATCGTGGTGGCGTACTTGGTGCGATGGAAACACAGTACCAACGCGGGAAAATTCAAGAAGAATCCATGCATTATGAAATGTTGAAACATACGGGTGAATTACCGATAATCGGCGTGAACACGTATTTAAATCCGAACCCACCATCATCAGAAGACATTGATAACATGGAAATTGCTCGAGCAACAAGCGAAGAAAAAGAAACACAAATCGAAAGCTTGCGTGCCTTCCAAGAACTTCATGCAGATGAATCAGCAGTTGCATTAAAACGTTTGAAAGAAGTAGCCGTATCTGGTGGCAACATCTTCGAACAATTGATGGACACTGTAAAAGTGGCTTCACTTGGTCAAATTACCAACGCACTATATGAAGTTGGCGGACAATATCGCCGTAATATGTAAACCAATAGGAAGAATCACTAAGGAAGGCGTCCCAACTTGTTGGGGCGCTTTTCTATTTGAGTAGACTGAGCGGTGGCTCAGTCTGACTTTCTGGGGATGAAGTCTGAAAAATAAGGCTTCACGTCTGAAAAATCGCCGTCGACGTCTGAAAAAGTCATTTCTCTATCAAAAGCCACCACCCAAAACCCACAGAAAAGGCTGATGAGCACAGCGAGCAGCCCCATTTAGCGTTTATTTTTATATATATTTGGGTGAGCGATGGCTCAGTCGTAATAATCGAGGTTGACGTAGGAAAAAATGGCCATCACGTAGGAAAAATCGCCATCGACTTCTGAAAACTGAGCGGGAGTATTAATGAGAGCCACAATTTGAAAAGCAATTGTGTCTGAGTCTGGCACCGTTTATTTTTTCTTAAAAGTAAGTGTCATGTTCAGGAAAAGTGCTTATTAAAATAAAAAAAGTAGTAGAGGCCGAAATTGCATCTTCGGCCGAATATGTACTTATAGATAGTATCTATCTCTAATAAACCAAACGGACTTAACTGCGCGCGTCAGTTTTCAGGCAGAGAAGGACGAATCCCCGTCGCAGAATGATTAAAAAAAATAGAGTTGGGCGAGTGACGAAGTAGTCACAAGCCCAACTCTTTATTCCCTAAATTATAGTGCAGGGGAGAATGCGTCCGAAGCGCACTGAAAACCTTTTTTCGTCAACAGGAATTCTTCACTTAGATCTCTTTAACGAGCCCCGTGGGGTTTTTCCATGGGTTATATAAAATATGGACCTAATAATAAGAATAAGATGAATAAATTCAGTCCCGTTGTGTACAAGATAAGTATATTACAATTATCATCGGTCACTTTGGTCCGTGACAAGAGAACTGGCAAGATACAACCAATACCTGAAAGGATGACGACAAAGAAAACATGCCAAACTTCTGTTAAATAAGGTGCTTTCAAGACGATTTTTTCAGGATGAAGAACTGTTGCAAACAACACGAGTTGAGTGATTACGAGACCAAGTGTATTTGCGTAAAGAGAGACTGGGAATGCATAAGGTTTACGGAATTTTTGAAGTAATGCCAGTGTTCCAAAACCTATACCGAGTCCTGGAACTAACCAAGTAAACGACAGCAACAACAGTATCAGTCCGACAAACAATAAAGTTATTAGTGAGTAAAATGCTTCCTTAAAATCTCCTGGTAGAACGGTCTTGCTTTCAGCGATTTTCTCATCAGTAGAGGAAGAGTACATTAGCTCTTTTTCGCTGCCGTTTAATCTAAAATAAGCAATAGTTTGATCATTTATCATGTAGGGATTAATAAATAAATCACCTTTTTTCGTAACAGCAGTTACTTCAATTGGTGATTGAGTGTAATTTCCTACAAAAATTTTATTAACTTTTTGGCCGAACTCATTATACATGTAAGCAGAAAACGTAATAGTTGTCTCTGTTTGTCCTTTATACAAAAAAGGAGAGCGTGTGTTGAATAATTCAGCTCCAGAATCTTTGTCGAAAAAGACAAGTTCAGTTAACTCAGGGGTTTGATTTCCAGTTAAGTTAATGGATGCACTACGTAATATTTTTTTCATTTCGCCACCTGAGTTAATTCCGGTATCTAGCAATAATCTATATCGCGAATTACCATCACTGGAAAACGTTATAGATGACAGGTTTTCTCTCGAATTCAAGTTAAACTTGAATAATTCCTTCAATCCATTAGTTCCGTCAAGTACCGTAAACTTATTATCACGCGTATTTTGCGTGACGATAAAAATTTGTTCATCCACAATCATGCCGGTATTAACTGGATTCTCTACCGTATATGAAATGGACTCTTTAGCATCTTGTTGAATGACAACTTGTTGATCC
>NZ_JBATUX010000026.1:0-37537 GCF_049671445.1 Paenisporosarcina sp.
TCTATTGTATAAGGTTATTCGAATTTTTTTATGATCTAAAACAAAATTTGGAGGATACTATGATCTATTTAACGACCTCTAGCTCCGTAACGGAAGATCAATTAAATGGTTTCTTTGTTGGTTGGCCAAATCCGCCTTCGCTTGAAGTTCATCTTAACTTATTGAAGAAGAGCTCTCGTGTTGTGTTAGCTGTTGATGATGAATCAGCACAAGTTGTTGGATTCATTACGGCTATTAGTGATGGGGTATTGTCGGCGTATATTCCGTTCTTGGAGGTGCTCCCGCCTTTTCAAGGACAGGGTATTGGCCAGCAGCTGGTGAAAAAAATGCTGGAATTACTGAGTGATATGTATATGATTGATTTAATGTGTGACAAAGAGTTGCAGGGGTATTATGAGAAGCTCGGGATGCATCGATCACATGGAATGATTCTGAGGAATTATGCTAAGCAATCGGGAGTATAAGGGGAGAAACATATGGAGTTTGATACTTTAAAATGGGTGTTACTGGGCGTTTGTGTGTTGTTATTTGCGATTAAGTTTTATGTGAAGCAAGAGTCATTGTTGTGGGGGATTATTTTCTATACGGTGGTATTTGCTTCGATGAGTTATTATGTGTATTTCAATGACTGGGGACAAGGGTGGAAGTTTGGTTTCTTGTTGTTGGCATCGTTTGCATTCTGGCAATTTTTATTTAAAGAAATTGCTCAGTTCCGTCGGTTACGTGCTGCTCGTCGTTAGAGAAGTTTCAGAAAACGATTTTGCTTTGTACTATTCAAGTGAAAATAGTAGGAGTTGAGGAACCCATGGCTTTAAGGCATTGTGCTGAATGTAACCAAAAGTTAGAACAAGGGTATTGTATTGAAGGTGGGGTGGCTTACTACTGTTCGGATAATTGCTTGCATAAACATTACAGTAAGGACGAATGGAATGACATGTACAACAACGGAAAAAGTGATTGTTATTGGACGCAATGGGAAATGAATAAAATTACATATGAAGAAGCGAAGGAACGGTTCATCAATGATCAAGAAGTATATCTCTTGTTTAACGATGGAACAGAAGGATTAGCGGAACATATGGATGATATCATTTGTCATGAAGGAACATGCGGTCAATTTAGTATTGAGTGTTAGAAGTTTTTACTGATCTTTTAAGTACTGCACCTCGACTAGAATAGATTTGTATGTATCGGTTACCACTAGTTTCTGCGCTATAGGAGCGCCTTTTTTACGAGAATTCATTTGTAGAAGGGGGCGTTTTTTTATTTGAGCTTGAGCAAAAAATTTTTTGAGAATTACAGAAAAATACGCTATCCCTCAGGACCGAGTTAGGAAAAGATTGTTTTGCTCGATATTACTTCATAGCAATAGATGTTGTATAGACTGTTCGTTCTAGTGATTGTAGTGAAAGGCGGCGACTCCAGCGGGATAAGCATGAGCGGAAGACCCCACAGGAGAGCTTGCTCGACGAGGAGGCAGAGGCCATGCCCGCGGAAAGCGTCCGCCTGAAAACGGAAATCAACTCATTTCTGTAACATAATCTTTGTATTTAAAGTAGGTTATTACAACTGCGTAGGTTATTTACATTTATTCCTAAAAATAAGTTGACTTTCACTTTTGGCTTTGGTAAATTCAAATACAATATCCAAGACGAAGAGAGTAGCAAAATCGGATGATAGAGCGAGCTGGGGATGGTGTGAGCCTGGTTGTGAAGATTTGTGAACCGCACTTCGGAGATGCCTTTTCGAATGAAGTAGAAAAGGCCGGTGACTCACCGTTATGAGAAAGTGGCCCTTATGGGGTAAGTTGAGTGGTACCGCGGAAGTAAGCTTTCGTCTCATGTTTGATGAGACGAGGGCTTTTTTTATGTCCATTTTTAGGATTAGTGCAAATACCAGTTTTCTTAGGAGGAATTCAGATGAAACAACAAGTAGTAGAAATTCTTCAACGTTTCACGCCGGAGACACTTGAAGAACAAATGATTGAAGTACCTACGTATGCCCATTTAGGGGATTATGCACTTCCTTGCTTCCCATTTGCGAAGAAGTTGAGGAAGTCACCAAAGTTGATTGCTGAAGAACTAGCGGGGCATATTCAGGATGCAAACATTGAAAAAGTGGAAGCGGTTAATGGCTATGTAAATATTTTTATGAAACGATCGGGATTTGCGCAGTCGGTTATGAATACAATTTTATATGAAGCAAATCAGTATGGTTCATCAAACGTCGGCGGAGGCGGCGTAGTGACCATTGATATGTCTTCTCCTAATATTGCGAAGCCTTTTTCGATGGGGCATTTGCGATCGACGGTGATTGGGAATTCCATTGCGTTGTTACTTGAAAAAAGTGGTTTTCAGCCAGTGAAGATTAACTATCTAGGGGACTGGGGGACTCAATTCGGAAAGTTGTTAGTGGCTTATCGTTTGTGGGGCAATGAAAAACAAGTGCAAGAATCACCAATCAAGACATTATTGGCACTCTATATTCGTTTTCACGAGGAAGCGGAAAGTGATGAATCGTTAAATGACCAAGGGCGAGCGGCGTTCAAATCTTTAGAGGATGGACATCCAGAGGCGTTGGCTTTGTGGAAATGGTTCCGTACAGAATCCTTAAAAGAATTTCAAAAAATCTATGATTTACTGGGAGTTTCCTTTGATTCGTATAGAGGGGAAGCTTATTACAACGACAAGATGGATGCGATTGTTGACGAGTTACAGCAAAAGAACTTGTTAGTGGAGTCTGATGGAGCCCTTGTTGTCGATGTAGGAGAGCATATCCCCCCTTGCCTAATCAAAAAGTCAGATGGCGCGACGTTGTATGCAACGAGGGATATTACGGCTGCAATCGATCGACAGAAGACACACAGGTTTGTGAAATCATTGTACGTCGTTGGTAATGAACAAAGTTTACATTTTGTACAACTGAAGACAGTGCTAACACAGATGGGCTATGAATGGTCGGATACTCTTCAACATATTCCGTTTGGATTGATATTGAAGGATGGCAAGAAATTATCGACGCGTAAAGGCAAAATTGTGTTACTGGAAGAAGTGTTGAATGAAGCCATTCAATTAGCTGAGGCCACAATTGAAGAAAAGAATCCTTCTTTGTTGGACAAAAAAGAAGTCGCGAAAGCAATCGGTGTAGGTGCAATTATTTTCAGTGATTTAAAACAGCATCGAAAACATGATATTGAATTCGACTTGAAGAAAATGTTGCAAACAGAGGGTGAAACAGGTCCGTATGTGCAATATTCATATGCCAGAGCATGCTCGATTTTGAGAAAAGCGGGAGCGGTGGATGAATATAAAGTGGAAGAAGTTAATGATCATGAGTGGGAAGTAATCAGAGCCCTTGAACAATTCCCGGCAGTCGTAAATCGTGCTACCACTGAACTAGACCCTTCGTTAATGGCAAAGTATGCCGTGGAACTAGCGCAGACGTTCAATTCATTTTATGGAAACGTTCAAATCGTTACTGATTCTAGTTTAATGGCATACCGAGTATCGTTAGTTCAAAGTGTTGTGATTGTATTGGAAGAATCATTAAGACTGCTTGGGATTAAAGCTCCGAAGGAAATGTGAATCTCTCGAATTTATATTCTGATATTATTTGGAAAAATAAAATCATTTTGTTCTTAACTAAGGTTTTGTTTGGTAAAATAGTAAATGATTACAACAAGAAAAGAGGAACAACATGACAAATCCAGCAGGTTTTTGGGTACGATTTTTAGCAAGTATATTGGATGCTTTAATTATTGGTTTACCAATCGGTCTTATTATTTACCTCTTGACGGGAAATATGGAAAATGAAAACTTACCATCTCTTCTAGTCTCGATTTACTCAATGTTACTACCATTATTTTGGCACGGTTATACAGTGGGCAAACGAATCATGAAAGTACGAATTGTTAAGGTTGATGGCAGTAAATTAGGTATTGGCGCTATGTTAATGCGCGTTTTTGTCGCGGGATTAATTTATGCCGTAACTCTTGGAATCGGATTGATTGTTAGTGCGTTCATGGTCGGGCTAAGACAAGATAAACGTGGATTACATGATCTTATTGCAGGAACTTACGTTACATATAACGCTCCAGGTGAAGAAGCTGACTTTGTTGTAAATGAACAGCTATAAATAGATGTAATCAATCCCCATGTGAACGTGCATGGGGTTTTTTTGTTGTAGAATTAGCTTTCAAAAAGGATATTTTTGTCATATGTCGAATGAATACTAACAACTAACTTTTGAAGGAGTACATATTATGGAAAATATATTGAGAAAAAGTGCGTTCTATGGATTTTTGCTTGGCCTTGGCTATGCCATTCTGTTTACGAAATATAAAGAAGTAACCGATTTAGGGGAGGGCGTTTCGCAAACGACATATTTCCCTGTTATGGATTATGTCGTTACCATTCTTAGATACGGTGTATGGGGAGCGGTGATAGCTTTACTAGGCGCCTGGCTTATCGGGAAACGGACGATAGTAAATGAAGAAGCAGCAGTTAAAACATATTATCTTGAACTGTTTTTAGGGGTTTTTGTTTTTTGTTTAATCATCGGAACACTTTTCAATTTGTAAATATGCACTTATCCATGTCTCATAATTTTTTTGTGAATTGTAACATTTTACCTACCTAAGTCGTCATAAATAGTAAGAGAGACAGGGGGCAACTGACGATGAGAAAGGCAATTTATATTTTTCTTTTTACCGGCTTTTTATTAGTACTAGCAGCTTGCAGTAGCGATGAAGCATCTTATGAAAGTAAAAGTGATGATTCGTCAAGCGACAAAGAAATGTCCAATGTAGTAACAAGTGATGCGGACGGGGAAGCCGAGAATGAAGCGGCAACAGAAGAAGAGTCAAGTGAATCAAAAACAGAGTCTCCAGTAGACGCAACAGCCAGAATGATTATTCACCAAGCGAGCTTAAGTGTTAACGTCAAAGAGTTAGACAAAGCACAAAGCAATATCGAAAAAAAAGTTGAGAAATATGGCGGTTATATCGTTGAATCAAACATCTATCAAGAAGATGAACAAACAAGCAGTGGCAGAATGATTGTGCGTATTCCAGAAAAGAATTTTGAGAAGTTCCTGTTAGAAGCTGAAGGGGAAGCGGCTGAAGTTCTTGAACGTAATATAACTGGGCAAGATGTTACCGAGCAATATGTAGATTTGCAATCTCGAGTGAAATCCAAACGAGCGGTAGAAGAACGCCTTCTAGACTTTATGAGTAAAGCACAAAAAACAGAGGACTTGCTAGAAATTTCTGTTGACTTAGCCGAGGTACAAGAGGAAATTGAAGTGATGGTTGGCAAGATGAAGTACCTTGAGAACCAAACCTCTTTTTCAACAATTGAACTATCGATGTATGAAAATCGAGTCGTAGTTCCTGAAATCGAAAGCAAAGAATTGAACACATGGGAAAAAACGAAAAAACAACTAGCTACAAGTACCAACTCTTTACTCGCAGCTGGCTCAGCGCTTATCGTATTTTTTGTTGGTAACTTGCCAGTGCTCCTCATTTTAGGTGTAATTGGATATATTGTGTACTGGATCATTAAGAGACGATTACGACATGAACCGAAAAATAAATAAAGCAACAAAGCAGCTAGTAGGTTTAGCTGCTTTGTTTTGTATAAGATAACTTAGTTAAAATTAGATGTGATTATAGCAGTTCTTTTAGGTTTTGATTAAACTAATTTTCTGCTTTTACTAAAAGCTCTATATTGAGGAGCAAAGTGGGACAATTATAAAGAGAATGAATTAAAAAAAGAGGCACGCCTAATTTCTTAGACATGCCTTTTTCATGTGGAATTACTCGATTTCAAACGTATACGTTGCATGGAACTTGAAAGATCCAGTGTACACTTGACCAAAACCGAAAACTGAAACGCGTGTTACATCGTCATATACAAACGATAAAGACGAGTTAGCTAAAATTGTACGCGTAACGTTACCAGAACTTCTTTCAAATATGACGTTAATGCCATCATTACTGAAGTTTTCAATGGTACCAGCTAAAACAACTGGTAATGAATTTGGTTCTACATCAAAAATAACGTTCGCTACTGTGTTAGACTCACCTGAGAATGGAACGCAATTTTCGAAAGACAATGTTTTAAAGCGATCATTTTCAGGTCTTCTTGGACATTTACAATCACATTTGCTGATAAATCCTAACGGTTGAGAGTAGTTATGTTTACAAGACATCTATTTTCACCTCCTTAATTAATAGAGTATGAGATTTGAAAATAGATTCTTGGGCTTCTAGTAGAAAATAAATAGATACCAAACAAAACTCACAACTAGAGTTCATTCTATAAATAAGTTTTTAGAGTGATAGTGAAGTTCAATGATATACTCGGTTGAAAATTAATAGCATAAAAATCCCTAACAAAAAAAGCCCCTTTCAGGACTTCTAGTGAAGTGTAGTACCAAATTTAAACAAAACCTCAGAGGATGAAAATAGGTAGAATGAGATGGAGATTAATAAGAACATTTATGCGTCGCCATAATATTCAGCGAAATGTAGAAATCCAATCTTCCTCACAAGAAAGTTTCTTAACTCACCTTCAGTTGCTTTTTCGGTTGGCGGTTTTGTTAGTGTGTATGCTTTAGCATGTAACTCAATAAATTTTTCTTTATCTATTTTATTATGGAATTCGTCTTCAATTATTTCGGACGTAATTGCAGCTTTTGGATAACCCATAAAAAATACGTGAGTTCTTAAAGCCATGCTTGGTGTTGAGTGTAATAAAATGAATATAACTAATACCACTGTTATACCTATCCATTTCTTCATTTAGCACCTCCATCTAAATTCTTAACTCACCAATTTTCTCAACGAGCACATGCCATGTATCTTTCGTTCTTTTACATCTAAGAAACTCATCGATACACCAGAAAAGTCCAGAAGAAAGAACGGCGGTAATAAAGAAGAAATTGTCTAACAAACTTGTGATGTTAGAAAATAATAGATCGCTTTCCCACTGAGAAAAAAATGAAATTTGTATCAAAACAAACGAAACGGCTAAGAAGAGATGAATGAATAATGCTGACATCCATCTAATCGGTCCTTTTAATTTTTTGGTAACTACATCAGACAATATTGAAGATGGTAATCCATAAAACAAAAGAATTGGGAGTAAATACATACCCATGAAGAGGACAAAGCCTGTTTGTTCAATAGAGAAGTAAATGATCATAACAAAGACGCAAGACACGATAGCAGAAATGATTTTTCTAATGATCATTAGGGAAACCCCAATCGTTTTGTCATGTATTCGTTCCTATCTTAGACCAAAACTTTTCATAAAAAATATATCATCATCTGAAGGTTCTGTATCAAACTGCTTTTTGTTTTCTACTAATCCTTCTTCTAAGCTTGAGCATGTATTAGCGATATCAAAGCCTGTTTTTAATTGCTCCCAATAGGAAACGATTTCTTCTCTACTGCACACTGACTCATGTGAGCATACATAATGTTCAGCATCATACTCTTCAATTAGATCGATTAAAGGAAATAATAATTGATCATCAAAATGGTTATATCCCTGTATCGTTTGACCATAAACAGAGTCGCCTAAAAATAAAGTTTTTTCCTCGGGAATATATAAAAGGGAAGAATCATCCGTATGAGGGCTCACAACTTGGCGAACCTCACAGGTAATTCCACCTAAATCAATTGTAAGTTCACCATCGAAAGATAAATCTACATTTCCCGGTATGAAATTCTCTCTACCTGTGATTTCAGCCTTGATACACTTTATTGAAAAATCATTAAAAATACCTTGCTCTTTTGCGAGTTCTAATGAAGAATCATCATATTTAATTTCTCGATACACATTCATATATTCACTTGTTTTGTGATTAGCAATTGAAACCAAATCCCATTCTGTTAAACCAAAAGTATGATCCCAGTGGTGGTGTGTTACAACTAAATATTTCACTGGTGGTAAGTCCATTTTATCTAGTTCCATTTTGAATTCTTGTGCCTGTTTTGGTGAATTTCCTGCATCAACAATTAAACAACAGTCGTCTCCAATGACAAGTCCTAATACTGGTCTGTCAGTTTCATCGCGATTCATCATATAGTAAATTCTATCAGTTATTTTCTCTAACATTGATTACACTCCTCCTAGCTATCTATTAAAGTATGGTGATAAATCAATTTGTGTAATTAATCTAATATGAGTATTTAAGTATGTTTCTCTTTTCTCTTCCTACCTAGATCCCATAATCCGAAACAAACCAATAAGAAAAGAATGAAATATAGAACGACATTCGTAATGGCCAAAAAGTGATCAATCTCTGCTAATCGAAGAGATAGTTTTATGACCACAACCGTGATAAATGCTAACAGTGTGATTTTATAACGGGAGGAGACTTCGTTGGCTTTTTGAAACATTAAGATTCTCCTTCCGTTCTTCTTTTAAAAGACCATAAATGATTCGATCAAGGTATTCACCATGTACTAGTTCGTAGTTTCTTATTCTTCCTTCTTCTGTAAAACCCAATCGTTCAGGAATTGCTTTGCTTTTATAGTTCTTTGAAGCCATGTTTATTTCTACTTTATTTAGTTGTAAGTCGGTAAAAGCGTGGTGGATGAATAAATCACATGCCTTGGTTGCTAATCCATATCCTTCAAAATCTTTTCCTAGCCAATACCCAATCTCGGTTTTGTGATTACCCCGATCAATAAATAGATATCCGATTGAACCTGCAAGTTTCCCTTTATACCAGATTCCTGCCCAAAACCCATTGCTAGAAGCAAATCTATTTAGAGACTTTTTAATAAAAGTTTCTGAATGATGAACTTCAGTTGTAAATGCAGGGAAGGCAAGCCATTTACCGATACTGTCTCGGTTTTCATCGATTAAGTTAAATAATTCCTCTGCGTGTCTAGTTTCTAAAATTGATACGTATGTATTCGAATCAATAATTGCTTTAAACATGTTACCCCTCCGATTCAACGTTCAATGAATTGATTCTTAATCATTTTCATTATCCATATTGTAAGTATCTCTTATTAATTCGCTAATAATCTGTTCAATCCCTTCAAAAAAGGGATTTTGTGTAAAATAAACGAATAGGTAGAGAAGAGTAGGGAGTTGGAAAGGGGATGATGATAATCGAGGAAAATGCATTCGAGATGTTTTCACGTGCACATGTAAGTGCAATAGTAGTTTTTTTCTTTGTTATCGTTCTCCTATTTCTTTCAAAAAAGAAATGGTCTTTTCAACCACAAACTCTGCGACGCCTTGAACACTTGTTTGCATGGTCACTACTAGTCATGGATGTTTTTTATTATATTTGGTTATTTCAAGCGGATAGATGGAATGTCAGCAATTCATTGCCGCTAGAATTATGCAGTATTAGTTTAATCATGACGATTATTCTTGTGTGGACAGGTAATAAACATGTCTATGATTTTGTCTTTTATGCGGGAATCGGGGGAGCCCTTCAAGCGGTAGCGACACCAGTGCTGGATATGAGTTTTCCACACTTCCGGTATTTCCACTTCTTTTATACGCATATTGGCATTGTCATAACAGCACTTTATTTTACATGGGTAAAAGGGTATCGACCTACTTTTAAAGGCATTGTCAAAACGATGGTCGCATTAAATGTGTTGCTGCCAATCGTCTTTGCAATCAATATACTCCTACAAGGAAACTATATGTTTTTACGAATGAAGCCCACGAATGGAAGTCTACTTGATTTCTTAGGCCCGTATCCTTGGTATATCCTATCGCTTGAGATTGTTGCATTCGTGATTTTCGTAATTCTATGGTTATTGTTTAGAAGAAGCACTAGTAAATAATTTTTGTAACGTTTCTGGCATAGTATAAGTACTTTTATTATTCAAAAGATATGACCTAAATATCTGTTCATTTTAAATTTAATAGGTGATTGTAGTGAAAGGCGGCGAAAAACATCTGCTCCTGCATCGCTGCGCTAGCTTCGTCGCAAAGATTAGGACCAAAGGCAATTTGCTCCTAATCTTTCCTGCGGGAAAAGCGAGTCCAGGTGAGACCCCGCAGGAGCTTGTGACGAGGAGGCTCGCGGACCGCCTGCGGAAAGCGTCCGCATGTAACGGAAATCTACTAAATCGTTTAACAGTAATTTCATGTGGATATACCTGTTTTTAATTAAAAAAAGCAGTGTGAATTCATGTTCGAATTCCACTGCTAGCATACTGACTTTGATTATGCGGGTACTAAAAAAAACAACGGTCTAAAATGGAAGCTTACTTCTTTTGCTTTCCTGCAATCTCTAAGTATTCTTCAAGCGTTTTTCTACTTGCCTTCACTTTTGATGAAACATCACTACCTACATAACGATAGTGCCAAGGCTCATACATATAGCCAGTTATATTTTCTTTGCCTTTGTGATAGCGAAGAATGAATCCGTATTTATGTGCGTTGGCATACAGCCATTTACCTTCCTTTGTTGAGGCAAACGACTCTTCCAACCAATGAGAACGATTTTTTCCACCAAAGTCAAAAGCAAGTCCTGTCTGGTGTTCGGAATAGCCTGGTCGAGCACTAAATCGGTCTGCCTTTGTTTTGCCGTATTTTTTCGTGTAATTGGAATATAATTGGGCTTGATAGGAATAGGAACGATACGCACTAAAAGCATTCAAGGAAACGCCTTGCTTCTTCGCATCCGCAATCATGGTGTTTACACTACGTTGTGCTATAGCATTTACACCTGGATTGTAACTAGATGGCAGTCCGTGTTTCTTATTCACAATCAGTACTCCATCAACATATGTACCGGGTGTTTTCGTTGAGGGAGCAGGGTAAGTTACTACTACTTTTTTTGCTGGTTTAACAGCCACTTTTGTGGATTTTAAGTATTTCGAGTTTACATAACCCGTCTTAGAACCATATTTAACTTTAGACCACGAGCTCTTATAAGAAATCATGGTCACTGCTTTTCCTTTTGGAATAGTAGTTAATCTCTTATACTTTATTGAACCGCCGGCACGAAGGCTTAAATCAGTAGTCGTCTTATAAGTCGTTGTGTACTTAATCGATGGAGCCTTCACTGCTGATTTTGTTGCAATGTTTGTAGATTTTAGATACTTCGAGCTAACATAACCCGTTTTAGAACCATACTTTACTTTCGTCCAAGAACCACTCTTGGACACATACGATACTTGCTTCCCTTTTGGAATGATCGTCAAAACGTTTTGTTTAATTGAAGCTCCTGAACGGAGGTTTAAATTGTCCGTTGTGTAATAGTTGACGCTTGCAGCTTCAACTTCCACTGTTCTAATTGAAGGGGTAATTCCTCCTGTTGGCACGACAGTTGTTGCCATCGTCATCATTACTATTGATAAACCTAACTTTGTCATCCACGATTGATTTTTTATTACAATCATCTCCTCGTTGCCTGTTAACTCAATACTTCTTTGATTTCCATTATACACCAATCATAGTTTTTGAAGATAGGATCGAAAATTAAAGCTGATATAGTGCCATTCCATATCCGACTAAAAAAGGTCGAACACATAAGAAGGAATATTTTTCTTTCTGTAGAATAAATACAAATAATAGAAAAGTACCACTAATTAGCGGTTTACCTGAAAAATTAAAGTCTTAACGGACCCATAATGGCTATAGAGGGAGACTTGAAGAGGTGCTATGGCAGCTCTTCTTTTGATGAAATTATTTTAAAACGCTATTTATAACTAATGAGTATCAGTTAGTCCAAGGAGGAGAATAAAGGATGCAAAAAAAAGTGGAATTAGCCATTAATTTACGAAATGCAGGTCGGAAAAAGGAATCAAATGAGCTACTTGTGAAAATGGTGGAAAAATTTCCGGATGATCCATTCATTAACTACCAATGTGCATGGAGTTTTGATGTTTTAGGAGATGAGTCAGCGGCCGTACCATATTATGAAAATGCCATTAATTTAGGACTATCTGGAAAAGATTTGGAGGGAGCCATAGTAGGATTGGGAAGTACTTATAGAACACTGGGGGAGTATGAGAAATCTAAACAAGTATTGCTAAAAGGAATGGACTTATTTCCTGACAATAAAGCAGTTCAAGTATTTTATTCGTTGACACTATATAACCTGAAAGAACATGATCGTGCAATGGAGTTGCTACTGACATGTTTAATAGACACGTCTTCAGATAAAGAAATTTTGAGTTATAAGAAAGCTCTCAATTTCTACTCTGGTAAATTGAATGATGTATGGACTTAATAATGAATGTGAGAATGGAAGTGAAAAACGGTGGTCGTAAAATTAGAAAAAGCAATCGAATCTGATGCGAGCATCATTTTTGATATTCAAGTAGATGCCTTTCAGCCACTACTTGAAAAATATAAGGATTTTGACACGAATCCTGCAAATGAAACTATTGAGCGAGTCGTCACAAGAATTAACAATCCATCTGGCGATTTTTATAAAATAAATGTTGATAATGTGGCTGTTGGTGCTATCTATGTATTGTGGAAAGAGCAAACACAGTTTTGGATAAGTCCAATGTTTATTTTATCTGCCTATCAAGGGCAAGGGATAGCTCAGAAAGCTCTTACGTTAGTTGAAAAATTGTTCCCACATGCGACAACTTGGGAATTGGCGACCATTTTAGAAGAAGAACGTAATTGCCATCTATATGAAAAATTAGGATATATCAAGACAGGCGTAATAAAGAAATTAAATAACAACACCACGCTTGGTTTTTATAAAAAAACATGTAGCCCTTAATTAATTCCTATAACAATGTTTTTAATATCTCTACCTTTTTTAAATCTTTACTATTATTTTTCGTTCTTCTATAGCCGTCTTGAAGTGATTTAGAATAGATTTTGAAATAATCTTCGATTGTTACTAAATGATAATTAATGTCGCTATCTTCATATACTTGTAAACGCTTATAGTCTACGTCTGCAAAGGCTTCTAAATCTTCTGTAAAGGCAAATCCAATGGTAACATCATTTTTTCTAAACTCATGCTCATGTAAATCACTTAATGTATAACCCAATTGTTCTAACGTCTGTTGAAGTGTTTTCCATTGAGTAGTTAAGAAAGATAGGGGAACCAGAATATCAATATCTTGTGGAGAAAAATCAAGTTGAGTTACTTTTCCGAAACCCAAAGAACCGTACAGTACGGGTACTACATTTAATTGATCGTTTAATACTGCAGCAATAGTTAGAAATTCAGAATATAAATATTGTTCCCTAGTCATTGTTTCCCTTCTCTCTCTTAGAACATAATAATTGTGAGCTGTATTAGCAATAAACTAGTGACACAGTTTTTTAAGGGTCATAATACATAGATGATCAACTGGAAAAGTATGAAATTTAAGTCTTTATACTTATGAAAAAAGTATATAAAGTATTCAGAATCTTACGTGCAATGAAATGAAAATGTGCTATAATTTGGATATAATAGTTAAGAAGGTGCAAGAATTGCCAACGTATAAAATTTTTGATATTGGTTTGTTTATAAGCAGTGTATTTGTGGCTCTATTATTTGTACCTTTAGAAGTAGATTTAATGAAATATCTGATGGTAAGTTCCATTTACCTTGTTTTTTCTATTATCTATTCCAGTCTTAGAATTCAATATGGTAATGGAACTGGAAGTTATGATTATGGTGTTAACTATAGTCAATCATTGGCTTTATTTGCTGGACCATTAGGGCTTTTATTTTTTGAAATCGTACATCGTTTTATCATTTTTTTCCAACGAACATATGCTAAAACTGCCGATGAAGATGAATTGACAGATACGTTATATAACATCGGATCTTTCACGCTATATCATACGGTCGGATACCTCTTCTTCTTTGCGTTATATCCATATGCGCAATCGATTCCATTTGGCTTCTTCCTTCTATTCTTTGTAAGTGCAATCATTGTTAGTTGGCAGGCCGATACTCTTCTTTTGTTCGCTCTTTATTTAAGTGGCAATATCCGTACTTGGTCGGAAGTTGTGTCATTTTTTAAAAAAAGGAGCATTCTAGATACTGGAAAAGTTGCTATAACAAATGGGCTTTTATTTTATTTCGTCATGGAAAACCACTGGGACATGTTGATTGTTTTCTTCATCATGAATTATATCGTGAGCAAGTCTTTCCTTTCTAAACATGAAACGATTCAAAATGAGTTAGAGCGAGACCGTTTCCGTGAAATGGCCTATACAGATTTCATGACAGGATTATCTAATCGAGCGATGATGGATAAACAGATGGTTGAAATCAATGGTACGAATGAAGTACTTGCCATTGTGGTGGCAGATATCGATAAGTTTAAACAAATCAATGATTCATATAATCATGCTATCGGAGATCGGGTTATCCAACATTTTGCAGATATATTAAAATCTCATACGAGCGAAGAAGATTGTGTGTTTCGTAGCGGTGGGGAAGAGTTTACATTGTTCTTACGAGGTCGTAGTTACGAAGAATGTTTGGAATTCCTTGAATCAATCAGAAGTGATGTAAGTGCTCATCCAGCCATCGTCGAACATAATGGCGCTGAAGCAACCATCCCTTATACCGCATCATTTGGTTTGTATTTCAACAAAATGACTGAAGAGTTACCAATGGAGCGAGCGTATATTTACGCAGATCAGCTATTACTTGAAGCAAAAGATCTCGGTCGCAATCGAGTGAATGTAAGTGATGGTCAACGAGTTTTAATTCATAGTTAAAAATGGTCCCCTCAACACGGTTGAGGGGATTTTCTAATTGCACATCCTCGTTTGACTTTAATTAGTTTACCCCCTAAACTAAAAAGCAGTATAGGGGGTAAACTAATTTGGATAAGAGAATAATAGAAGCCATTTCGCTATTTGAAGAAGTCTTGATTTACGGGACGGAACGAGTGATTCGAAGTGTTGATGATCCACTGTGGAAAGAATTTTCACCCGAACAAATTCAATTGATGAAGCTGATTAACAAAGAAGGAGAAATCACTTCAGGTAGACTCGCTATTTTGCAGGGCGTACATAAGAGTGCCATTTCTAACCGCTTGAAGAAACTGAAGGAAAAAGAGCTAGTAGATACGAAATCTTCCGGTGATAAACGAGAAAAGATTATTATGTTAACTGAGCAAGGGCAAGAGGTTATCAAACGTTCAGATGAAGTGTTGCATGAATACATTGGTAAGTTGATGTCTAATCAAGTAGATGATCAAGAAATCGATCAGTTTTTAGTAACATTCCGTAAGTTAAGAGAAATTTTGAAAATGAATGGAGTTTAACAAATGAACACGATATTAAGATGGAAATGGCCGATTACCATTGGGTTACTAGTAATTACGGTCGTATTGTTTCTAATCGCTCCGAATTTAACAAAGCAAGCTGAAAAAGCGGGATCTTTCCAGTTGTCTGAAGATGCTTCTTCTCAACAAGCAGCTCAAATGCTTGAAGATGCAGGGGAGAGTGACCAAACGATTTCCGTTGTAGTTGAACTTGATCAAGCATTAACAGATGATAACCGAAACCAATTGAGCACAATGGCAGACGAAATCACAGCTCTTGGTGACACGGTGACCAGTGTATTGAACCCAGTAGAAAGTGATGAGTTAGAAAGTCAGCTCGTTTCTGAAAATAAAAAGACGGTACTCATTCCTATTACGGTCGATGGTACAGATGAAGAAGTTAATCAAATTGCAGAAGACATTCGCACAACTATTATTCCGTCAGACATGACGGCTTATGTCACAGGATTATCTATCATAAATAGTGATGTAAATAAAAGTTCGCAAGAAGGCTTAAAGCGCACGGAAATTATTACGGTCGTATTGATTTTTGGATTATTACTTGCGGTTTTCCGCTCTATTGTCACACCATTCGTTCCATTAGTAGCAGTCGGGATTACTTATTTGTTGAGTCAGTCGTTAGTGGCATTTTTCATTGATTGGTTTGGCTTCCCTGTTTCGAACTACACCCAAATATTCTTAGTAGCGATTTTATTTGGTATTGGAACGGACTACTGTATTTTACTGTTGAGTCGTTACAAGGAAGAATTATCAGCAGGACACGAAGTTCAGCAAGCGATAGTAAATACCTACAAAACTGCGGGACGGACTTTGCTCATTAGTGGTGTTGCTGTCTTTATAGGATTCTTTGCCATTGGCTTTGCAGAATTTCCAATATTTAAATCAGCAGTAGCGGTAGCGGTGGGAATTGCCGTCTTATTACTCGTGCTATTTACCGTTGTACCAGTGTTAATGTTGGTATTGAAAGAAAAACTATTTTGGCCATCTAAAAAATCGGCATCTCATAAAGATAGTAAACTATGGGCATGGATGAGTAAATTATCCGTTAATCTACCAGTCGTATCTATACTTGTCGTAGCTTTTATAACGGTTCCATTATTGCTGACTTACGACAATTCATTATCATTTAACACAGTGGATGAAATTGGCGATGACTATGAATCGGTTAAAGGATTACGAGCTATTGAAGATGGTTTTGGTAAAGGTGATTCCTTACCTGTTCAAGTAATCATCAAGTCTGATGAAAAGCTAGCAACCGAAGAAATGATTCCATATGTAGAGCGTCTAAGCCAGCGTTTTGAACAAATAGAAGGCGTTGAAAAAATTCGTACCGTTACGCGTCCAACTGGTGAAATTATTGAGGACTTGTATGTCGATAAACAACTGGGTTTATTGGCAGACGGCTTAACGGATGCGCGTGATGGATTAAGTGAAATTAGTAAAGGTCTTACGCAAATTCAAAGCGGATTGGCTGGCGCTGGAAGTAGTGGGGGACTCGGCGAAGTTGCCACAAGTATCGGTCAGTTAAACGAACAATTAGCATTGACCACTCAAGGTTTGCAACAAACTGGAAATGTCCAACAAACAGTCGGTGCTTTGACAGCGATTAGTGGGCAACTCGATCAAATCCAACAAGGACTTGCAAGTGCAGGTGGCGATGGAGCAGGGATGTCTCAGTTAACAGAAGGTCTGGCGGCATCAAACGAAGGTCTTACAAAAATTACAGATGGCTTAACTGAAGTCAGCGATATGATGAACAAGATGAGTGAAAGTGACAGTGTGCGTGAAACAGGATTGTTCATTCCAGCAGGGACGCTTGAAAATAAAGAATTCGCTCCAGTATTAGAGCGTTACACATTTGCAGACGGTAACGGCATTAAAATGGAAGTGGTCCTTTCCGATGATCCGTATTCACCAGAAGCAATCGACACCGTACATCGATTGAAAGAAGCGGTGGAATCTGAAGTAAAAGGGACACCTTTTGAAGATGCCGATATTGCCTTTGGTGGTATTTCTAGTGTGAACAGTGACTTAGCGGATATCTCATCAAGCGATTTCTCAAACACCGTCATCATCATGTTAATTAGCCTGTTTGTGGTATTGGCGATTATGTTCCGTTCAATGATTATGCCTTTATTTATGATTGGCTCATTGTTGTTAACGTACTTTACATCCATCGCAATTGCAGAGTTGATTTTTGAGAATATATTAGGATTTGACGGCATTAGCTGGGCAGTACCATTCTTTGGCTTTGTCATGTTAGTGGCACTCGGTGTCGACTATTCTATATTCTTACTCGATCGTTTCCGTGAAGAAGCCGAATGTGGCGTATCAGTTCGTGAAGCGATGCGTGTATCGATGACAAAAATGGGAACCGTCATCATCACAGCTGCTATTATTTTAGCAGGTACATTTGGAGCGATGATGCCTTCGGGCGTATTGAGCTTAATGCAAATAGCTTCCATCGTGGTGATTGGACTACTGCTTTACGGCTTAATTGTCTTGCCATTACTAATACCGGCAATTACAGTATCGTTTGACCGTGGTGTGTGGTGGCCATTCGGAATGAAAAAGAAAAAATAGACAAACAGAAAGCCCTTCGAAAATCAAACCGAAGGGCTTTCGTTTTCTATAAGACCCCTTTCAATAAGGAAGAGGAAGAAGTGTAGTTGAGATTATCTACAATCCCATTGGCAATTGAAACAAGAGATAGTTGTTGGTCCATTGCTGGCACTTGATAACGATTTTTTCGTCTTCTTTTTTAAAGAAATAATTTAATTCTTGTTGGTCAACAAATTCCCATCCGTTCTTAGTCATTCGTTTTTTTAAGGATTGTTCAGCCAACTCTTTTGAGTCATCTGTGACAAACCATAAATAGCCGTCTTGTTGTGTTACTTTCGAAAGAGGTAAGTTTGAAGAGGAGCCTAGCTTCGCCACTTCATACTTTGTTTTATTTTCAAATGGAAGTTGTGGGTAATGGAATTTAGTAGAAAGAGCAGCATTGACGGAAATAATAAGTAAAATAACAATTGGCAGTATCCACTTCTTCATATCAATGACTCACTCCATTCCAATCCCCAAATTCGCAGCTTAGTTATTAGACGATTTAACCCTTCTGAAAGTTCCAACATTTCAATGAATTACCAAAAATAAATTTATTAAAGTTTCTTTTCTTTAAAAGAAAACAATTGATCGAAGTATGAGGAAGGGATTCTGCAACTTCTCGCGAAAGGTATTAAGGAGAATGTAGAATCTGAAGGAGGCAACTTATGTATCACACAATGGATGAATTTTTAACTGAATGGACATATGAAAGTGACTCTACTCAGAAAATATTGGACCTATTAAACGATGATTCGTTATCAACTCGAGTCAGTGAAGGTGAACGTTCATTAGGTTTCTTAGCATGGCATATCGTTATTTCTGTACATGAAATGATGTCTCGAGTTGGTCTCGAATTCAACGCACCACATCACGATGCAACATTACCAACGACTGCAAAGGAAATTGCTGAAGGCTACCGGCAAACGAATATGGCTTTGAGAGAAGCAATTCGCACTCAGTGGTCAGACGCTAAACTCTCTGAGAAACACGATATGTATGGTGAAATGTGGTCGAATGCAACAACACTCAATGTCTTAGTCAAACATCAAATCCATCATCGTGGTCAATTAACGATGTTAATGCGACAAGCGGGTCTTTCGATGATTGGCGTATACGGCCCATCGCGTGAAGAATGGGCTTCCTATGGCGGAGAAATTCCAGAATAAATAAGATTATAAACCAATTAATCGGAAATTCCAGAAATGCTACAATTACTTCTTAGAACAGTACTGGAAGAATGAACATTGTTCTATTTATCCTTTTCCAATTCGTATGATAATAATGAACAGAAGCAATTGGAGGAGAATAATTGAAAGCAATTGTGTACACAAAGTACGGTTCCCCCGACGTAATGCAACTAAAAGAGATCGAAAAACCAACTCCTAAGAAAAATGAAATACTGGTAAAAATAAAAGCGACAACTGTAACAGTTGCAGATATTCGGTCACGGAGCTTTACAGTTCCTCCCGCTTTTTGGCTGCCTGCCCGAATAGCACTTGGTTTCAGACAACCCAAAAAAGAGATATTGGGGATGGAGTTAGCTGGAGAAGTGGAGTCTGTAGGTAAAGATGTCAAACTGTTTAAGAAAGGTGATCAGGTTTTTGCTGCTTCCCTAGTGGGTTTTGGTACCTATGCCGAATATAAGTGTCTGCCTGAAGACGGACCAGTCAGTCTTAAACCCTCCAATATCACTTTTGAGGAAGCAGCTGCCATTCCCATCGGCGCACGTACAGCATTGCATTTTCTTAGAAAAGCTAATATTCAAAGTGGTCAAAAGATTCTTGTCTATGGAGCTTCAGGAAGTGTTGGAACTTATGCAGTGCAGATTGCAAAGGTCTTCGGAGCAGACGTAACAGGGGTATGCAGTACCACGAATTTAGAATTGGTGAAATCGCTGGGAGCAGATCGGGTGATTGATTACACTGTAGAAGATTTTTCGAGTAAAGGGGAAAATTATGATGTGATTTTTGAAGCGGTAGATAAGAGTTCGTTTACGGCTTGTATGAAATCGCTAAAAAAGGACGGAACCTATATAAATGTCACTACACCGTTACCAGGTGCTCGAATGCTATGGACGAAATTAACAACCAGTAAAAAGCTAATCTTGAGTCAAAATTCACCTGAAAGTTCCGAAGCTCTAAACTTTCTCAAAGAACTTGTAGAAGCGGGGAAGTTAAAAGTGGTTATTGACAGATACTATGCTTTTGAAGAAATAGTTGAAGCTCATAGATATGTCGAGAAAGGACACAAGAAGGGAAATGTCGTCATAACTGTGGGAACATAACGGCGTTTGGCAATGCTCATTAAAAGAGAATACAACCAATTAATACAACCCGATAAATGTAAAGAACTATTTACATTCATTGGGTTTTTATTTACTATTTATGTAAAGAACTCTTTACATAAGGAGGGCGAACTTTGCCAGTATTAAATCGAATAAAAAACATACGTACCGCTCGTGGAATTACGCAGGTACAGATGGCTATGGACTTGCAAATTACGCGTCAAACTATCACAGCCATTGAAAATAACAAATACAATCCGAGTTTGGAATTGGCATTAAAGCTAGTGAACTATTTTCAAGTATCCATCGATGAAATTTTTGAGTTGAAGGAGGCAGACAAATGAACTTGATGAATATCTTGATTCTCACAAAAGACCCGCTCGAAGGACAAGGATTAAAGTGGATCATTACTTCACAACTCCGAGATATCAACGTGGAGGTTGTGGACGATGTAAATCAGTTCTCAAAACATGTGAAAGCATACGCTGTCGATTTCTTAATTGTGGATCTTGATTTGTGGGAATCACAACAACCATCTTTCTTACCTCAACAAGTGCAGTGGCTTGGAATTTCTTCTGAGCGCACGTTCCAAACAGCCTATCGAGCACTTAAGCATAAAGCGGAAGATTTGTTGTTCCGACCTTTTCAGCCCGAACACTTGATTAAGCATGTTCAACAAGCCCGTTTTCGTTTGCGCAATGACCGAGAGGGGTCTCCTCAACTCAATTCAGCTCAAGAAGAGATACTTACATATGAGGATTTGTTATTGACTGAAACTTACCCTAATACGCCAGTATTAATGAGCGCGATTGTCCCTTCAAATGTAGAAGCAGGAACACAATTAGTAAGAGCATTAGAAGAGTTTTCTTTTCCTACAACGTTTCACGTTTTTCCTTTCTCGGATTTTATTCTCGTTATCCATCGATTAGTGGAACATAACGAGCTTCATGAAAGCTATCGTGCTTTTTTTGCTTCATGGAAAAGTCAGTCTGAAACGTTACTATCTATTTATCTGTACGAATCCACAGGAGGAAAGAGTACGCGTGACCTATACCAAAAAATGCGTCGTTTTCAAGAACGTATTTTTTATGACGGATACGATATTTTGTCAGTAGAGTTGTCCGACTTAATATGGAGAGACCTTGATCCATTTTTGTCCCCCTTAGAACAGCGAACATGGATTGAAATGTTAGAAAAGCAAGATTTAAAAGCGATTCGTGATTGGTTAGAGCAAGACTTTTTAACACTTGAAGCGCCATACCCAGACCCGGAAATGGTGCGTATCCGCATAACCAGTGTTCTGGCACAAATGAGAAGATATATGACCGCGAAGTCGATAGGTAATGGACCAATCGAAAAACAATATCATCGTTTATTCCAAGACATCATTCAAGAGCCTGTTATGTATCACATTATTCAAAAGTTAGGCGATTTCACTACAAAATTATTGAATGAAACCAGCTTTCATGAAGAAGGAAACTCTGATTTTGCTGAAAAGGTGCGCGCCATGATGGAATCAAATTATTGGGATTCTAATTGGAACTTAGCCATTTGTGCGGATGCACTCCAGATAAATAAAAGTACGCTGAGCCGGAAATTTTCACAAAGCACTGGAAAGAAATTTCGAGACACACTTCAAGAAATTCGTATAAGAGAAGCCAAGCGTTTATTGAAAGAAACGAAAGCATCACTGGAAGAAGTGGCGAGATTAGCGGGATACACACACCAAACGTATTTCAATGCGAAATTTAAAGCGGCAACAGGTAAAACGCCATCTGTCTATAGATTTGACTGACTATAATTTTTAGTGAAGATGAGTGATTTCTATGTGACGTATAAAAAAATTTCCCTAACATATATTTATTTATAGTGAGAATGTTTAGAATTAATAATAACGGTTATACAATACATATACAAATATTATACGAAAGGAGATAAAGCCATGAAAAACTTAAATGCAATTGCACTTTTATTAGTTATTATTGGTGGATTAAACTGGTTGTTGTTTGGTTTATTCCAATGGGATTTGGTAGGCGGACTCTTTGGCGGAATGGATAGTGTCTTCGCACGAGTTGTTTACGTGTTAGTTGGTATTGCTGCACTTTATTGTTTAACATTATTTAAAAAAGTAAAGTAAGAAAAGACATTAGGTATGAGTTCTCTTCAGAGGGATCGATTCTTTAAAACATTAAAAGGGCTATCAATTCGAAAATGAATTGGTAGTCCTTTTTTGATTTATATAAGCTATCAATTTATGAATAATGGGATTTTAGTTATTAATCAAATGTTGAGAGGTTTTTTGTGAGTAAGGGAAAAGATGTAATAATGAAACTTTTCAGTTTTTATAACGTATTACAAGTAACAAAAAGGTGATGATTTGATCGTATTATTAATTATCAGGGGGTTTAATATGTATCATAAACAACTAAAAATAGCCGGTATCTTACTTTTGATTAGCTCTTGTTTTCTTTTTGCATTCTTTTCGATAGAAAAGAATGAACAGCAAAAAGAAGTGGTTGTTGCAACCGAAGATAAAAATAAAGAAGCTGTTCGTGCGGTCCTTGAATCGGATTTAACGGTTCCTAATAAAGAATATATTCTGATCCAAAAAGACATCGATAAAAAAATGGATGAAATACGAGAAAGCTTACCAGAAGGAAATAGCTTCGGAATTTCAGAGAATTCTTCCGAATGGCTTGCCTACGAAGGATTAGTGAGAAATACATATGGCCCCTACTTTATGGACTATGCTTATGATCATCTAATTTCTACTAGCCAGGCTTTCCAGTTCCACCTTAGAACAGAAGAGGAGCAAGTTCGTTATCAGATGAAAGTTAGCGATATACAAGTGACTCAAAGTGAAAACGTGTCGTCACCTAAGAATTATGATTTTATCGCTCAGGTAGAGTATACGAACAATTCCGGGAAAGTTACACAACACGAAATAAAAGGAGTGGCGATTCTATCAGAAGAAGGGAAAATCGGGAAATATTCAATTCGCGATGTCGATGGTCTAATGGAGAAAATATCCGAGGACAAAGGAGAAATTCCTGCTTCTACAGAAAGTAAAAATCAAGAAGCTATTCGTGCTGTTCTTAAATCGGAATTCACAGTTCCGAATGAAGAATATGTGCTTATTGTCAAAAGCATCGATAAAAAATTGGATGAAATTCGTCAAAATCCCCCTGAAGTGGGCTTCATACTAGAGGACTCACCTGAATGGCTTGCCTACGAGGAGTTAGTGAAAAAAACATATGGACCTTACTTTATGGACTATGCTTATGATACCCTAATTTCTAATGTTATTGCATTTCGTTATCACTATGGATATTTCGGTTTTGACGAAAAGGATCGGTATGAAATGAAAATTAGTGATATACAAGTGACTCAAAGTGAAAACGTGTCGTCACCTAAGAAGTATGACTTTATTGCACAGATAGAATATACAAACAACGCCGGGGTAGTTACACAACATGAAATAAAAGGTATGGCAATTCTTTCAGAACCGGGGAAAATTGGAAAGTATGTGCTAAGCGATGACGGAGGTTTAGAGGACAAAATAGATAAGGAAAGAGAATAGTATTAAATCAATTTGCACTGCATTTGGCATTTGGCGGTGTTTTTTTAATTCTTACCCAAAAACAACGCTAACTCTGGTGAGTGCATCGCCACCATTTAATGTAATGGTAATGTCATGTTCGCCTACTTTTCCATATACCTAATGTAAGACATTCTTTGGGAGATGGGACCATTACTATTTGGATCGATGTTTCAGTAAGTAAACGTCAGCTTAAGCTTTATGATGCAAGTGTATTATTGAAGATGTATCCGATAGCAGTCGGGAAAGTGTTGACACCAACGCCAACTGGTAATTACATGATTGTTAATAAAGAATATAATCCAGGAGGACCTTTTGGGGTTCTTTGGATGGGTTTGTCTAAGCCACATTACGGAATTCATGGAACAAACGATCCATCATCAATAGGTAAAGAGGTTTCGCTTGGGTGTATAAGAATGTTTAATGATGACGTGACTGAACTCTCATCCTTAGTGACAATAGGAACAAACGTATATATACATCGTTGATGAGTTGAGTTGTAAAAGGGGGAGTATAAGTGGGACACCAAAAAAGGAACATATATATAAGAGAATTCACAACAGATGATGCCAAGTCCTTATTAGAGTTAAACCTGGCAAATCGAAAGATATTTGAAGCGATTACACCTGTATCGAAAGAGGATTCGTTTTATACACTTGATGCTCATTTGAAATTAATTGAAGACTGGGAGCAGGCAAAGAAACAAGGGAGTCGTCACGAGTTTGGACTATTTGAAATCCACAATAACAAGCTCATAGGCATGATAGGTCTGTATAAATTTGGTGCAGCCGAAAAATGTATATTGGGATATTCATTGGATAAGGCGCATTATGGAAAAGGATATGCTACTGAGGCTGTCAGATTAATACTTGATATTGCGTTTAAGGATTTAGGATTCCATCGGGTTGAAGCGGGTGTTATGCCAAGAAATATAGGATCTGCACGAGTGTTAGAAAAAGTGGGATTCGTTCTAGAAGGGTTAGCTAGAGATTATATTAAAATCAATGGAATTTGGGAGGATCATTATATATTCTCCATTCTTGAAAATGATTCTTATTAAATCCAAGACTGTTACGTAATTTAAACGAAGCTCTAAATATAGTAAGGCTCTGTTAAACGGTATGGTTGTTTATCGGACATTTACGCTTGTCGTTCCGTATGAGACAACAAGAGAAACATCAATATTTATAGAGGGAGGTTAGTGAAAGAACCTAGAATGAAATTTATAAAAGCTAAAATACCTGCAATAGGTAGTATTCATCGAATTTATATCAGGAAAACAATATTTAAAGCAATAAACAAAGCTTGAGGAGGTATTGTAGTGAACCACCACAAAATGATAATTACTCAGTATAATCCCCAATACGCAGAACAAACAGTGGATATGTGGCGAGATAGTAAGGAACAGGCTATTGGTCAGAAAGAAATTCACAGCTTTGAAAATCACGTTTATTTTTTAAATCATATATTACCTGAACAGTTTCAAATAGATTTAGCGTTAATTGATGAAAAAGTAGCTGGAATGATTGCCTATAATGAAAGGGAAATAAGCCAACTATATATTCATATAGATTATCAAGGAATCGGTATAGGTCATACATTACTAGATAAAGTAAAAGCACAATCCAGTGGGAGATTAACATTATACACATTTGAAGTAAATGAAAATGCACAACGATTTTATGAAAAACATGGATTTGAAATCATAGGTAGAGGACATGGAAATGAAGAAAATTTACCTGATATTCAATATGAATGGATATCCAAATAAATTATGTAATCTGCTAAAACGGTGAATAGAGTAAGTATTAATCATTAACAAAGCCTGATATAGGCTTTTAAAAGAGCCCAATTCATATGCGAATTTGGGCTCTTTTTGTATGTTTAATTTAGATTTTGTACCAGATAACTGAACGGGTTATGCTTTTTTAGATCCAGATCTACAGCTAATTTTATTATCAGTCTCATTTCAAAAACAGGTTTCTATTTCTATTTATTGTTGAGATATGGAGTAAAACAGCGTAGACTCCAGCGGGAAAAGCGAAGTGTAGAAATCCCGCGGAAAGCGTAGCAGTTTTATGGAATATCAACCTCATATAGGTTTGATAATAGCTGAACAAAAACGTCCAAGGGTGTTGAGTTATTAACTAAACAGCCTTGCGCTTTTCTTGCCAACAGTTATTTTCCCGTTGTCTGAAGCCAGCTTAATCGTGTTGGTTCCGTTGCCGTAAGTCGTGCGGGAATTATTCTCTCCAAATATATCAATTTTTCCATGGTCCACTTTTGCGCGAATGGTTACATCAGTTGGGTCACTTTCCGTTTCAATCAAAATACTGCCATTGTCAGTTTCTAAATCAATCATACGGTCGATATTCGTTGTTAGAAGTGTGATTCTGCCATTGTCAGTTTTTCCAACAATATTTCCGTTTATATATTCCATTACGATTCGTCCGTTGTCTGTTTCTGCATGAACTTGATCGGCATCGATATTACGTAATTCGATTCGCCCGTTGTCCGTGTTGGTTGAAAGTTTGTCGACTTGAACTTTATCGATGTCAATACGACCATTGTCAGTTCCAACATCGAGAGTACCAGCGGCGATTTCTTTTAGTTTTATGCTGCCGTTGTCGGAAGATACTGTCATGGTTTTCCCAAGAATTTTCTCCCCCGAAATGCTGCCGTTATCTGTTTTCATCGAAAGAGCTGTATATGTTTTTATAGGAAGAGCGACATTTACTCTTACATCTTTGCCGAATGAAAGAAAGCTGAAAAAATTAAATTTCGGCCCTTTTAATCGAATTGTTAAAGTATCACCGATGACATCTGCAGTTAATACTAGTTTCTCAGGAGCGTTTACTAGCTCTATCGTTGTCGTTTCTGTATCTGAAGGATAAACATGTAAAGAACCATGATTGATATTCATCTCTACTTTTGTGAAGGCAGTGTCCGTAATTTTAATCAACTTTTTATCTTCTGTTTGTGATTTCTCGGGAACATAATTAGTGAGGAGTTCCTCTGCAATTTCTTTTGGTGAGCCAAGAGAGCCAGCAATTTCGCTATCTGATTTCCCATCTTCCCGTCCGTTCGTAAAATATTCTTTAATATCTTGAAGAATATCGTTTCTTTCATCGGCTGGAAGTCGAGTTAATGCCATTTCAAGTTCATTTAGAAATTGTTGTTCAGTCATTTTTTACACTCTCCTCAATTAATGTATTTACTCCGTGGGTAAAGCTATTCCATTCATTTAACTGTGCATGTAAGTACGTTCTTCCTAAATCGGTCAGCTTATAGTATTTACGGGGTGGACCCTCCGTCGATTCTTGTAAGTACGTCGTGAAGTAACCTTCCTTCGTCAAACGTCTTAATAGCGGATAGACAGACCCCTCAGAAATCGAAATTTGATCAGATATCTTTTGTACAAGCTCATAACCATATCGATCTTGCTTATCTAATAACACAAGCACGCACAGATTTAGAACGCCTTTTTTAAATTGAATATTCATCTTTTCATCCTCCCTTCACTACTATTTAATGAACAGTACCTTTGATAACAATATATCATGCAGTATTATTCTATGCAAGGTACTGCAGAAAAATTATTTTTCACTAATTAAACGTATAAATTAGTTGTTTAAATCGCAACGAATCATAAATTTAGGGGAATAAACTATATTACTATCTGTTTTTTATAAAAAAGTCACTAAATTATAATTAATTATCTGAACTTTCAAGATACAATAAAGGTATTGAAAAGGGGGATGACTAGTTATGAAATCAAACACAGAAGGTCGAGTTTTCCGATATAGAGGTACAGAGTTAAATACAAAAGGGTGGCAGCAAGAGGCTGCACTTCGTATGCTGATGAATAATTTAGATCCAGATGTGGCAGAACGTCCTGAGGATTTAGTTGTTTATGGGGGAATCGGCAAAGCCGCACGTAACTGGAAAAGCTTTGACGCAATCGTCCGTTCATTAAAAGAGCTAGAAAATGATGAGACATTGCTCGTCCAATCGGGTAAACCGGTGGCGATTTTCAAAACACATTTAGATGCACCTCGTGTATTAATTGCCAATTCTAATCTCGTTCCTGCTTATGCAAACTGGGAAACGTTCCACGAGTTAGATAAAAAAGGCTTGATGATGTATGGCCAAATGACGGCTGGTAGCTGGATTTACATTGGTTCACAAGGAATTGTTCAAGGAACTTATGAAACATTTGCAGAACTAGCCAAACAGCATTTCGGAGAATCGTTAAAAGGTACCATTACATTGACTGCGGGTCTTGGTGGAATGGGTGGAGCTCAACCATTAGCAGTTACGATGACTGGCGGAGTTTGTATCGGCATTGAAGTGGATGAGACACGCATTGACCGACGTATTGAAACGCGTTACACAGATGTTAAAACGGATTCATTGGATGAAGCGATTCGCTTGGCTGAAGAAGCAAAAGCGGCAGGCAAAGCGCTATCAATCGGTCTTCTTGGCAATGCTTCTGACGTTTTACCAGAAATGATCGCGCGTGGATTTATTCCAGACGTGTTAACAGATCAAACTTCAGCACATGATCCGTTAAATGGCTATATTCCTTCTGGGATGTCATTACAAGATGCAGCGAAACTGCGTGAAGAAAATCCGACTGAGTATGTGAAACTGTCTAAAGCATCTATGGCAAAACACGTGTCGGCAATGGTCGAGATGATGGACAAAGGCGCCGTGACGTTTGATTACGGTAATAACATTCGCCAAGTGGCTAAAGACGAAGGCGTTGAACGTGCATTCGACTTCCCAGGGTTTGTACCAGCGTACATTCGCCCACAGTTCTGTGAAGGTAAAGGACCGTTCCGCTGGGTAGCATTGTCGGGTGACCCAGAAGATATTCGCAAAACGGACGAAGTGATTTTGCGAGAATTCAGTTACAACACGCATTTATGTAACTGGATCAAAATGGCGCAAGATAAAATTCAGTTCCAAGGACTCCCGTCACGTATTTGTTGGTTAGGATATGGCGAACGTGCGCGTTTCGGAAAAATCATTAACGATATGGTCGCAAGTGGTGAGTTAAGTGCACCAATCGTCATCGGCCGTGATCACTTAGATTCAGGCTCAGTGGCATCTCCTAACCGCGAAACAGAAGCAATGAAAGATGGTTCGGATGCAGTGGCAGATTGGCCAATTTTAAATGCCATGATCAATGCAGTTGGTGGTGCAACATGGGTTTCTCTTCACCACGGTGGCGGCGTAGGCATGGGTTACTCGATACACGCGGGAATGGTTATTTTAGCAGACGGTACAAAAGAAGCGGAAGCACGTATTGAACGTGTATTAACATCTGATCCGGGTATGGGAATCGTTCGTCACGTTGACGCTGGGTACGATTTAGCGATTGAAACCGCTCGCGAAAAAGGCGTCAATATCCCGATGTTAAAGGGGTCTGAAAAATGAGACCTGTTTGGATAAAGAACGCTGCGCAACTCGTTACCTTAGCCGGTGAAAATGGACCGCGACGTCAAAAACAAATGTCTGAACTAAGCATTATTGAAGACGGCAGTGTATGGATGGAAAACGGAGAAATACTAGCCATTGGCACAACTTCAGAACTTGAAGCGTTGTATGGCGAGCGCGCTCATGAAGCGGATGTGATAGATGCTTCAGGTCGATTAGTGACGCCAGGTCTAGTTGATCCCCATACGCATGTAGCTTATGGCGGTAGCCGCGAACGAGAATTCGAAATGCGTCTTGAAGGTTCAACTTATATGGAAATTATGAACGCTGGTGGCGGTATTCACGCAACGACACGTATGACTCGTGAAGCAACAGAAGACGAATTGGTGGCGCAAACAACGCGTCGCCTTGACTCATTTTTAGCACACGGCGTCACAACGGTTGAAGGGAAAAGTGGCTACGGCTTAGATTTAGAAACAGAATTGAAACAACTTCGTGCCATGAAGCGCTTGAATGAAAGCCATCCAATCGACTTAATTCCAACGTTTATGGGTGGTCATGCGGTTCCTCAAGAATATAAAGGCAGCGAAGAACAATACATCGATTTGTTGGTCAATGACATATTGCCAAAAGTAGCGGAAGAAAAACTCGCTATTTTTAATGATGTATTTTGTGAAGTTGGCGTATTCACACCTGAGCAATCTGAACGCATTTTAGAAGCAGGCAAAAAACTCGGATTGATTCCAAAAATCCATGCTGATGAAATTGAATCGTATGGTGGCGCTGAACTTGCAGCGAAAGTTGGAGCGATTTCAGCAGAGCATTTATTGAAAGCATCTGATGAAGGTGTGCGGTTAATGGCAGAAGCGGGCGTCATCGCTTGTTTATTGCCAGCGACAGCATTGTATTTACGTGAAGAAGCAGCCAAAGGTAGAGCGATGATTGATGCAGGAGTTGCTGTAGCGATTTCGACTGACTGTAATCCAGGTTCATCACCAACAACTTCGATGCCGCTTGTGATGAATTTGGCATGTATTTCGATGCGTTTAACACCTGCGGAAGCACTAGTTGCCGCAACGATGAATGCCGCGTGTGCAATAGGTATGGAAGAGAAAGTTGGATCGCTTGAAGTAGGGAAGCAAGCAGATGTTGTCATGTGGAAAGTTTCCAATTATCAAGAATTACAATATTTATTCGGCGTGAATCACGTCGGCAGTGTGTGGAAAAAAGGCGTGCAGGTGGTGGGATAAATGAACAATTTACAACCACCAGAATGGTCTTGGCGCGATGCTTCCGGAGATTTCGTGCATCAATGGGTGAAGCCTCTCGGTGAAGATTCAGTGGATATGGTGCTATACGGAGCGCCTCTTTCACGTTCATCGATAAGCGTCTCAGGCGCTTCGTTATATCCAATGGAATTCCGAAAAATGTGGAAAGGGTTCTCTGCATATAATTTAGATGAGGACTTGGATTTATCATCGTATGAAGTGCGTGATGCGGGCGATGTGGTCATGCACACAACGGATATCTTGTTGTCGCATGAACGAATTGAAGAAACGACTCGAGAACTCGTGAGCACATTTAACAGTGCAACGACATGTTTAATCGGTGGGGATCATTCGGTTACCGCTTGTGCAGTACGAGGGGTAAAGAGTGCATTTCCAAACGAGCGAATCGGCATTTTGCAGCTCGACACACATTTGGATGTTCGCGATCCAGCTGAATTAGGGCCGGCGAACGGCACACCGATTCGTCAACTGATTGACGGAGGAATTGTTCGCGGAGAAGACGTTGTCAATATTGGTCTGCACGGGTATTTCAATGCAGCGCCATTAGTCGCTTATGCCAAAGAACACGGTATTCGCATGGTAACTTTGCGTAAAGCGCGTGAGCTAGGGGTGGCTCACTGCGTCGAACAACAGTTAGAAGAGTTAGCGAAACGAGTAGACCGCGTTTATGTGACCATCGATATGGATGTGCTCGATATCGCAGTAGCACCAGGCGTTCCGGCATCCACGCCAGGGGGCATGACTGCGGAAGAGCTGTTCATGAGTTTGGTGCGTATCGGTAAACATAACGCCGTTCGCCACATCGATTTCGTGTGCTTAGATCCATCGCGAGACGTCGCAACAAACGCCACGGTGAAAACCGGAGTGTATGCATGGCTAGAGTTCATCACAGGGAGAGTACTAGCACAAAGGGGGAAATAAGTATGCAACAAGTACAAGTGGAGGAAAGTTCAAATTCAAACGTGCGTTCAAGTTCAGGGATGTGGAAGTTTTTCGTCTACAGTTTTATTGGTGCATTTATGTTTTTTGTTCCAGTTACAATTGGTGAGAAAAATTCGATTATGCTTGATCACATTGTCACATGGATTCAATCGAACGCCGCAGGATTTTTACCGTATTATGCACTCATCATTATTTTTGCAGGAGCCGTTTATCCATTTGTCTCAGGAACATGGAAAAAGTCGACAGTGGACATGGTATTCTCTCTATTTAAAATAGTTGGGTTATTTGTTGGAATCATGATTGTTTTCGAATTTGGTCCGGCATGGTTATTCCGTCCAGACATGGGTCCATTTTTATTTGGTAAACTCGTCATCTCAGTTGGTTTGCTAGTACCTATAGGTGCGGTTTTCCTTGCATTACTCGTGAGCTATGGATTGCTGGAGTTCATTGGTGTTCTTATGCAACCAATTATGCGACCAGTTTGGAGAACACCAGGTCGTTCGGCAATCGACGCAGTAGCTTCTTTTGTAGGTTCTTATTCACTGGGCTTATTAATTACGAATCGGGTTTATAAAGAAGGAAAATATACAGCGCGTGAAGCAGCGATTATCGCAACTGGCTTCTCTACCGTTTCAGCAACGTTTATGGTCATTGTTGCAAAAACACTTGGATTAATGGAAATATGGAATACTTTTTTCTGGGTAACTTTACTAGTTACATTTGTTGTGACCGCAATCACTGTTCGGATTTGGCCTCTTGGTAGTATGAAAGACGATTACTATGAAGGCTCGACACCGCAACCAGAAGTGAAACCAGAAGGTGGACGATTAGCTACTGCATGGCGAGAAGCGAAAGAGACAGTAGCGAACGCACCAAGCTTAGGCGTGAATATATGGGTAAATGTTCGTGATGGTCTGCTGATGGCGATGGCTATTTTGCCTTCTATTCTATCGATTGGTTTACTTGGTATTATGTTGGCTACATTTACACCAATATTTGATTGGGTTGGCTATATATTCTACCCATTCACAGCTTTATTACAATTACCTGAACCAATGCTTGTGGCAAAAGCAAGTGCAATTGGTATCGCAGAAATGTTCTTGCCAGCATTGCTCGTTGTAGAATCTGGGCTAGTTGTAAAATTTGTTGTGGCGGTAGTTTCTGTTTCATCTATCATCTTTTTCTCAGCACTTGTACCATGTATCGTGGCAACTGAAATTCCAATTTCTATTCCGAAGTTAATCGTTATTTGGGTTCAACGTGTTATTTTAACTTTAATAATAGTCACTCCAATTGCATATTTATTATTTTAATAGAAACAGCCATCCTATAGGGTGGCTGTTTTAGGTTTCATTTCTATAAAAACAAATAGTCAATGTCACTTATTAAAATACTTCGCAATCGTTCCTTCTTTCAAACAGCAGCGCAGCGAAAACAAAACCATTCAAAAACCCTAAGATAGGAGCCATTCCGCTAAATCGCTGCATGGCTCTTTTCTGTGTGCGAGGGGTTTCAACAAGACAATTAGGCGGTGAGACGTGTTTAATTAATAAATCTTATGAAATGAGCGATAAATTTTTCGCAATCGAAAACCCCGCACAAAAAGCGCCTCTTTGTCCAAGTCGACTAGCCAATGAAACCTGCCTTTTAAAGGGGTTTATCCGCATTCCTAACTGACTCCGACAGTTGAATATGCCTCTTCAATTCACTTTATTTGCACAATCCCTATCCCCCCTTATATAATAAGGTCAAAGTTAGTCAAAGTCAGGCATCTGCTAGTAGTTGCTATCACTATTATTTATGACTCGCACTCAGATCTAATCTATTAGGAGGTGATTGCATGCGGAATATATCAGATATTATTGAAGGGTATTTAAAGAAAGTTATCGAATTAGATGATAAAGGGCATGTTGAGATAAAGCGCAGTGAGATCGCTGAGCAATTTCAGTGTGTTCCCTCGCAAATTAATTATGTGATTAATACACGCTTTACGGCGGACCGTGGGTACCTCGTTGAAAGTAAGCGAGGGGGTGGGGGCTATATACGCATTGTACGTGTACGGTCTCACTCGAAATCAGATTTAATTGAAGTAATCTTAGTGAGTTTAGAGCGTGGAGCTTCTCAAACGATGATGGAAGATATTGTGTTCCGTTTAATCGATGAGGACGTGTTGACGAAGCGTGAGGCGAAAATGATGCTTGCTGCTCTTGATCGGACGACGCTAAACACTCCATTGCCGCATCGTGATGAACTGCGTTCGCGCATATTGAAAGCGATGCTCTTAACACTCAAGTATGAACAGTTAAAGTGAGGCGAGAGCGATATGATTTGTGAAAATTGCAAGCAACGACCGGCAAAAGTAACGGTGACGCAAGTGCACAATGGAGCACAGGTGCAGCGTCATTATTGTGATGTATGTGCACAAGAGTTCCATCCTTACCATTTAGATTTTCAGCAGGATGCCCTTTCGCTTCATCAGTTATTATCCAATTGGTTTGGCTCTACAGAAAACAAACAACCGCAAGAGAAGCCGCAACCAGAACTAAACACATGTAGTTATTGTGGATGGACATTTCAACAGTTTTTAAACCAAGGGAAGTTTGGCTGTGCCGAATGTTACGAAAGTTTTCATGGGCAACTACCAGATGTTTTTAAGAAATTGCATAACGGCAACGTGAAGCATATTGGGAAAGCTCCAGGGTCATTTGGTCAAACCCTACAATTGAAAAAACAAATTGAGTCGATTCGTACTGCGATGCGAGAGGCGATAGAGATTGAAAATTTCGAAGAAGCAGCACGTCTTCGCGATGAAGCTCGAGCTATAGAGGAACAGCTACAAAGCGGAGGTGAAAACCGCACATGAACATTGAACGTTTTTTAGAGAATTCCGTGACAAGTTGGATGGCTGGCGAAGGTGAGCATGCGGATATTGTAATGAGTACGCGAATTCGGCTTGCAAGAAATTTAACTGGGTACCGTTTTCCGCTGTCTTTTACAGAAAATGAGGCATTACAAGTAGATCAAGATGTTTCATCTGTATTACTTGATGCAGAATCGGAACTTGATTCGACCTTTTCGTATATAGATATAAAAGAGCTATCTGCGCTCAACCGACAAGTTTTGGTGGAAAAGCATCTAATTAGTCCAAAACTAGCTAATGCAGAAATTGCTGGATCCGTTTTATTATCCGACGACGAAGCAGTTAGCGTAATGGTCAATGAAGAAGATCATATTCGCATACAATGTATTTTCCCAGGTTTACAATTGCACGAAGCATGGAGTCAAGCGAACCATATTGATGATGTGCTTGAAAAAGAATTACCGTATGCATTTGATGAACAGTTTGGCTATTTAACGAGTTGCCCGACAAATACGGGAACTGGCCTGCGGGCATCGGTGATGATGCATTTACCAGCACTCACGATGACGAATCAAATGAATCGGATCGTTACTGCCATTACACGTCTAGGAATGGTCGTTCGTGGCATTTACGGCGAAGGTAGTGAAGCACTTGCCAATGTGTATCAAGTATCAAACCAAACGACACTTGGAAAGTCAGAAGAAGATATTTTATCTGATTTACAAAGCATTACGGAACAAATTATTCAAAAAGAACGTGAATCAAGAGCGGCTCTCTTACATACGAGACCGAATGTGTTAGAAGATCGTCTGTACCGCTCGTTAGGTGTATTAACATATGCCCGACTTTTATCGACTGAAGAAGCGGGACGTTGTCTATCGAACGTGCGTCTTGGTATTGATTTAGGCTTGATTAAAGGTGTAGATGTTTCAATTTTGAATGAATGCATGATTTTTATGCAACCAGGTTTTTTACAAAAGTATGCAGGTACGTCTCTGAAACCGGAAGAACGAGATGTGTTTCGGGCAAAGTTGTTTAGGGAACGATTGCAAGTAGATACTAATTTAGACAACGAAGGAGAGGAAACTCATGATGTTTAATCGATTTACACAACGCGCACAAAAAGTTCTCCAATTGGCTCAGGAAGAAGCGATTCGTATGAAACACGAGTCCATTGGAACTGAACATATATTATTAGGTTTAATTCGTGAAGGCGGCGGAATTGCTGCAAAGGCAATGGAAGCTATTGAAGTGAGTCCTCAAGTGATTGAAGACGGTATTGAAGAATTAGTGGGAATGGGAACGGGTGACGTGGGACCTATCGTACATTACACACCACGCGCGAAAAAAGTGATTGAATTGTCTGTAGACGAATCACGTAAACTTGGTCATTCATATATCGGAACTGAGCATTTATTATTAGCATTAATTCGCGAAGGTGAAGGTGTGGCTGCTCGTGTCCTTAATAATTCAGGCGTAAGTCTAAATAAAGCGCGTCAACAAGTGTTACAACTTCTAGGCAGCAATGATCACGTTCAATCAAACGGCAGCTCAAATCCAGCCGCTAGCACACCAACGCTTGATAGCTTAGCTCGTGATTTAACACAAATCGCCCGTGAAGGTAGCTTAGATCCGGTCATTGGCCGTAGCAAAGAAATTACACGTGTTATTGAAGTGTTATCTCGACGCACGAAAAACAATCCTGTTCTTATTGGTGAGCCGGGTGTAGGTAAAACGGCAATCGCTGAAGGATTAGCGCAACAAATTGTTCAAAATGAAGTGCCAGAAATTCTGCGCGACAAACGCGTTATGACATTAGATATGGGTACCGTGGTTGCGGGTACGAAATACCGTGGTGAGTTTGAAGATCGCTTGAAAAAAGTAATGGATGAAATTCGCCAAGCTGGCAATGTCATTCTTTTCATCGACGAACTTCATACGCTAATTGGTGCAGGTGGAGCTGAAGGTGCAATTGATGCATCGAATATCTTAAAACCATCACTTGCTCGCGGTGAATTGCAGTGTATTGGTGCTACAACACTAGATGAGTACCGCAAATACATTGAAAAAGATGCTGCGTTAGAACGTCGATTCCAACCGATTCAAGTAGATGAGCCTTCTGTGGAGGAATCCATTCTTATTATTAAAGGTCTTCGTGATCGCTATGAAGCTCATCACCGTGTGAAAATTACGGACGAAGCGATTATTGCAGCGGCAAAAATGTCTGATCGCTACATTTCGGATCGTTTCTTACCGGATAAAGCTATTGACTTAATTGACGAAGCAGGATCAAAAGTTCGATTGCGTTCATATACAACGCCACCGAATTTAAAAGAATTAGAATTACGTTTAGAAGCGATTCGTTCAGAGAAAAATGCGGCAGTTCAAAGCCAAGAGTTTGAGAAAGCAGCCTCTTTCCGAGATACGGAACAAAAGCTGAAAGAAGAACTAGATAGCACGAAGAAGTCTTGGAAAGAAGAACAAGGCAAGGCAGAATCTGAAGTAACAGTAGAAGATATTGCCGCAGTTGTGTCTATGTGGACTGGAATTCCGGTTTCTAAATTGGCACAAACTGAATCTCAAAAATTATTAAATCTAGAAGATACTTTGCATAAGCGTGTTATTGGCCAAGCGGAAGCTGTTACAGCCATTTCTCGTGCAGTTCGTAGAGCTCGTGCTGGATTGAAAGATCCAAAACGTCCAATTGGTTCATTTATTTTCTTAGGGCCAACGGGTGTAGGTAAAACAGAACTTGCTCGTGCACTAGCTGAAAGTATGTTCGGTGATGAAGACGCGATGATTCGTGTTGATATGTCTGAGTACATGGAGAGACACTCAACATCACGTTTAGTGGGTTCACCTCCAGGATACGTAGGACACGAAGAAGGCGGCCAATTGACGGAAAAAGTTCGTCGTAAACCTTACTCTGTTATTCTGTTAGATGAAATCGAAAAAGCGCATCCGGATGTTTTCAATATCTTACTGCAAGTATTAGAAGACGGTCGCTTAACTGATTCTAAAGGACGCACAGTAGACTTCCGCAACACGGTGGTTATCATGACTTCCAACGTTGGGGCAGAGGCTCTTAAGAAAAACAAATACGTCGGCTTCAACTTGCAAGATGGCGAACAAAAATATAAAGATATGAAAGGCAGAATGCTCGAAGAACTTAAAAAAGCATTCCGTCCTGAGTTCTTAAACCGTGTGGATGAAATGATTGTGTTCCATTCATTAGAAAAAGAACACTTAAAAGAAATCGTTACAT
>NZ_JBATUX010000027.1:0-33859 GCF_049671445.1 Paenisporosarcina sp.
GGTGAGCCTCCTCGGTCGCTTCGCGATCTGCGGGGTCTCACCTGTCCCGCTGATCCCGCTGGAGTCGCCGCCTTCCACTACAATCCATGAAGTGAGTAGTACCCATGATTCTAAGTTAAGCTAGAGATAGAACCAACCTATAATCGTAGTTGCCATCTATATTAGTTAATTGAAGCGTAGGTGGCGACTTCTGCGGGAATAGCATGAGCAGAAGATCCCGCAGGAACGCAGTGACGAGGAGACTGAAGCCATGCCCGCGAAAAGCGTCCACCGTAGCGGAAATCAACATGCAACTATGGTTACTCTTCATAAAAGGACCGGGCGTACTTTGCCCGTTTTTTTTATGGATAATAATGGGTGAAACCGATTAAATAATGTGTGAAGCCGAATAAAACCTTCATGTAACCGATTAAAACTACAGTGAAGCCGATTAAAACCAACCTCAAGTAGATTACAATAAATCAAGCTCATTTCTTTACAGATTTCACACGAAAATCGTATAATAAAATCAAAGGTCAGAAAAGGTCAAACGAAGGAGTGTTGTGATTATGCAACAACAACAAGAACAAAAAAAGCCATTAGAATTATATGGACGTAATTTAGTTGAACTAGCTAGAAGCGGGAAAATGGACCCGGTTATTGGTCGTGATCAAGAAATACGTCATGTGATCCGTATTCTTTCACGAAAAACAAAAAACAATCCAGTCCTTATTGGAGAACCGGGTGTCGGTAAAACGGCGATTGTTGAAGGTTTAGCACAGCGAATCGTCCGTAAAGACGTACCAGAAGGCTTAAAAGAACGTGATATTTATGAATTAGATATGGCATCGCTTATTGCGGGAGCCAAATATCGTGGTGAATTTGAAGAACGCTTACAAGCTGTCTTAAAAGAAGTGAAGGACAGTGAAGGGCGAATTATTCTTTTCATTGATGAAATTCATACCATTGTCGGAGCTGGGAAAAGTGAAGGTGCTATGGACGCTGGAAATATGTTGAAACCGATGTTGGCAAGAGGTGAGTTACATTGTATAGGTGCAACCACACTTGATGAATATCGTCTAAATATCGAAAAAGACAAAGCATTAGAACGACGCTTTCAACAAGTATTAGTTCGCGAACCATCAGTTGAAGATACCGTTTCTATTTTACGAGGATTAAAAGAACGTTTTGAATTGCATCATGCAGTGCGTATACATGACCGTGCCATCGTCGCTGCGGCACAATTATCGGATCGTTATTTAACAGAACGTTTTCTACCAGATAAGGCAATCGATTTAGTCGATGAAGCTTGTGCGATGATTCGAACTGAAATTGATTCAATGCCTCAAGAACTTGATGAAGTGACACGCCGAATGATGCAACTTGAAATTGAAGAACAAGCACTAATGAAAGAAAAAGATCAAGCCAGTCAACAACGTCTAGCTAATTTACGTAAAGAACTAGATGCATTAAAATCTTCTACTGAATCGATGCGGAACCAGTGGACGACTGAAAAAGAATCGCTTCATCATATTCAAAAGAAGCGTGAAATATTAGACACGTATCGACGTGATGCAGAAATAGCTGAAAATAGTTCTGACTATAAAACAGCAGGTGAATTGCGATATGGCAAAATCCCAACACTTGAAAAAGAAATTATTACGCTTGAAGCAGAACTTGAATCGACGTCAGAAAATCGTTTACTTCGAGAAGAAGTGACATCTGAAGAAATTGCGTCGATTGTGTCTCGTTGGACAGGAATTCCTGTGACGAAACTTGTCGAAGGAGAGCGTGACAAACTTCTCCGTCTAAAAGAAACCTTACAAGAACGAGTAGTAGGACAAAATCAAGCGGTTCAATTTGTCACAGAAGCGGTCTGGAGAGCACGGGCAGGCATCAAAGATCCTTCAAAACCGATTGGTTCTTTCTTATTCCTTGGACCAACAGGAGTTGGGAAAACAGAACTTGCGAAAGCTTTAGCTGCCAATTTATTTGATTCAGAAGATCATTTCATTCGTATAGACATGTCTGAATATATGGAGAAGCATAGTGTTTCTCGACTTATTGGTGCACCGCCTGGATACATTGGATACGAAGAAGGTGGTCAACTGACGGAAATGGTCAGACGAAATCCTTATTCAGTTGTGTTGCTAGATGAAATTGAAAAAGCTCATCCGGATGTCTCAAATATATTACTTCAACTTTTAGATGATGGACGTATCACAGATAGCCAAGGTCGAGTAGTAAACTTCTCTAATACTGTGGTCATATTGACGTCAAATATTGGTTCACAATATTTGCTTGATGGTGGGGAACAGGCAGAGTCATTAGTTATGTCAGCCCTTCGTACACACTTTAAACCGGAATTATTAAACCGAATGGATGAAATCGTTTTATTCCATTCGTTAAATGAATCCCATTTTAGTGCCATTACAGAGAAGTATTTAGCGCAATTAGCTTCACGATTGAAAGAGCAAGAAATTAGCGTAACTTTTACACCACAACTAATTGACTGGGTTGTTCTTGAAGGAACTGATGCAGCATTTGGTGCACGTCCTTTACGTCGCTTTATTCAACGACATGTGGAGACAGCAGTAGCGAAAGCCTTGCTTGGTGGGGAGTTAATTCCTGGTAGTATGGTTGAAGTTACCGTTTCAAACGGAGAAGTAGAAGTGAATTTGATATAAAACAAAAAAACGGTCTACTGAAGTTGAATCTTCAGTAGACCGTTTTTTTATTAATGATGCTCTGTAACTACTGGATCGTTTGGAATAATTGCCGCAATGATAAAGATTATTACTGCAACTACAACTGATAAAATTGCACCTAATAGAAAATCAAAAGGTACATCTTGTACTGAACTTACTACGTAGTTCAGCATAGTAACAAGTAGAAATGACCAAATCAATGTAAAAATATATTTCATGTAATTTCACCTCAAGACAGACTATTTACTTTTATCATCATACCATATGACTTTGTTGAGACAAAGAATCTTTTAGCATTCTCTGTAGAAGTTTGGCAAATTCATGACGATGTATTGAAATATCAACGATAATTCGTTATTATTATTACCAGGTACTAATATAAGATAATAAAGGAAATGAGGGTGTCTCATGAATGTGGGAATTATCGGTTTAGGTAGATATGTACCAGAGCGAGTAGTTACGAACTTTGATTTAGAGAAAATTATGGATACAACAGATGAATGGATTCGTACACGCACAGGTATAGAAGAGCGAAGATTTGCGGACGATGATGTTAACACTTCAGATATGGCGTATGAGGCAGCAAAAGATGCATTACGAGACTCTGGCATAGAAGCACATCAAATCGGTTTAATCTTAGTTGCCACGGTAACACCTGATATGCCATTTCCTAGTGTTTCAACGATGATTCAAGAAAAGCTTGGTGCAAAAAACGCTGCTGCGATGGATGTTTCAGCTGCATGTGCTGGCTTTATGTATGGGGTTATTACGGCTAAACAATTTGTTGAGTCGGGTACATACCCATATGTTTTAGTTGTTGGTGTGGAAAAATTAACAAAAATCACCAACTTTGAAGACCGTAATACGGCTGTATTATTCGGAGATGGAGCTGGAGCGGCGGTTGTCGGCGAAGTTTCGGAAGGACGCGGTATTTTATCATTTGAATTAGGCGCTGACGGTTCGGGTGGAAAACATTTAACTCAAAATGGTGCTTATCTAGAAATGAATGGTCGAGAAGTATATAAATTTGCAGTACGTCAGATGGGTGAATCCGCTGAAAATGTAATTGAAAAAGCGGGTCTAACAAAAGAAGAAGTAGATTTCTTAGTACCTCATCAAGCGAATATCCGCATTATGGAAGCTTCAAGATTACGTCTTGGATTGCCAGAAGAAAAAATGTCTACAACCATTAAGCAATTTGGTAATACTTCTGCCGCTTCTATTCCGATAGCGTTGAAAGAAGAATTATTGGCTGGTAAAGTGAAAGATGATGATGTAGTTGTCCTTGTAGGATTTGGTGGCGGTTTAACTTGGGGTGCCATCTGCTTAAAATGGGGAAAATGATTCTTTTTTCTTAAGGCTCTGTTAAAAGAAACAGTGGTTTATCGTAAATTTACGCTGGCCAACATGTCTATTTAAGAGAAGAAGGAATTACCATAAGGATACTTTAATATACTAAACTTTTAGTTTCACATGAAGGGGAGAAAATAATCATGACAAAGCGTCGTGTTGTAATAACAGGAGTAGGAGCGGTAACTCCGCTTGGCAATAATGTAGAATCAACTTGGGCTGGTATTAAAGAAGGTAGGTCTGGCGTTGGTCCATTGACACGTGTGAACAAAGATGATTTCCCTGCGAAAGTCGCAGCAGAAGTTAAAGATTTTGATATTGAAACGTATATCGAACGTAAAGAAGCACGTAAAATGGATCGTTTTACACATTTCGCCTTAGCTGCTTCGATTATGGCTGTTAAGGATGCAAACCTAGAGATTACACCAGAACTTGGTCTTCGCACAGGTGTTTGGATTGGGTCAGGTATCGGTGGAATGGAAACGTACGAAGCTCAGTTCCGTACATTCCTAGACCGCGGTTATCGCCGTGTGAGCCCATTCTTTGTTCCGATGATGATTCCAGATATGGCAGCAGGGCAAGTGTCCATTCATTTTGGTGCGAAAGCAATGAACTCTTGTACAGTAACAGCGTGTGCATCAGGAACTAACTCAATAGGCGATGCATTTAAGGTTATTGAACGTGGAGAAGCAGACGTGATGATTTCAGGAGGAGCGGAAGCCCCTATTACAAATATGTCAGTGGCTGGTTTCTGTTCAAACACTGCACTTACACTTAACGATGATATTAAAACGGCATCACGTCCTTTTGATGCAAATCGAGATGGTTTTGTTATCGGTGAAGGTTCAGGTATTGTTATTTTAGAAGAATATGAACATGCGAAAGCGCGTGGAGCAAAAATCTATGCTGAAATAATTGGCTATGGTTCAACAGGTGATGCGCATCATATTACGGCACCAGCCCCTGAAGGCGAAGGTGCTGCTAGAGCCATGCAACAAGCACTTACAGATGGTGGAATCGACCCTACTCAAGTGGATTATATTAATGCTCATGGTACAAGTACACCGTACAATGATCAATTTGAAACAATGGCAGTAAAAACTGTTTTTGGCGAACATGCATACAAACTTGCGATGAGTTCAACGAAATCAATGACAGGACATTTACTTGGAGCTGCTGGTGGAATTGAAGCTATTTTCACAGCACTAGCATTACATGAAAGTATTTTACCACCGACAATGAATTTAGAAAATCCTGATCCTATTTGTGATTTGGATTACGTTGCGAATGAAGCACGTAACCAAGACATTGAATACGCAATGAGCAATTCTCTAGGTTTTGGCGGTCATAACGCATCACTTTTATTTAAAAAAATATAGTCAAAATCTCCTCATCCGTGAGGAGATTTTTTTTTACCAATTTCCTCAACACTGGCGTAAGGTCCCCTCAACTGTAGCTTCTTAAATTCACTACTAAACGTTATTCCTATTATTCTCCCACTGAAAGATTGTATCGAAAGTTTCAAAACAAAAGAGTCTTTTTCGATAGATACGCAACTTTATCCCTACGTGAAAGTCTTTATTTGTATTACGAAAGACTTAATAATCCATGAAAATAGGAAAATACCAAAAATATGACAAATTTGTCCGTCTTTATGTGATTACTTGCAAACCCTTGTGGTTGCTGGATTTTTTGATGAATTCCAGCTTCAAAATAAAGTAAAAATAGGAAATTTTCAAAAAAGTTGTTGCGGTTGTAATAATTCTGTAATAGAATTTACAACTAGGTGAACAATTAACTGAAAAATTGAAATTTTGAAAAGAGTAAAAGTTTCGTCACATCTTAGTATATACATGAGAGGAGTAATCATTTGAATCCCACTCAAGAACTTTTAACAATTAATGATTTACATACTGGCTTCCGAGTGAAAGATACATATTTTAATGCAGTAGACGGAGTCTCTATTAGTTTGAAGAAAAACGAAATCTTAGCGATTGTTGGAGAATCGGGTTGCGGTAAGAGTACCTTAGCAACTTCCATAATTGGTCTCCTTGATCCAAATAACTCGAAAATAACTGGTGAAATAAAATTTAGAGGGATCAACCTCGCTACTTTAACAGATGACAAACTTAATAATGTTCGAGGAAACGATATTGGTATGATTTTTCAGGATCCATTGTCTGCATTAAATCCTTTAATGCGAATAGGTGATCAGATTGAAGAAGGATTAATTTATCACACGAAAATGTCAAAAAGCGAGAGATCTCAACGCGTTATTGAACTTCTGAATCAAGTGGGAATTCCTAATCCAAAAAGAGTAGTACGACAATTTCCCCATCAGCTTTCTGGAGGTATGCGTCAACGAGTTATTATTGCTATTGCTATTTCTTGTAAACCGTCAATCATCATTGCAGACGAACCTACAACTGCGTTAGACGTTACGATACAAGCACAAATATTGGATCTACTTAAAGAGTTACAGGCTGAAACACAATCTGGCATTATCTTAATTACACATGACTTAGGCGTTGTTGCTGAAGTAGCCGATCGAGTTGCTGTTATGTATGCAGGGCAAATTATTGAAGAAGCACCAGTTGAAGAATTATTTAGTAATCCTGTGCATCCTTATACTAGATCGTTATTAAACTCAATTCCTCAAACACATAGTGATAATGAAAAATTAGAAGTCATTCAAGGATTAGTACCGTCATTAGTGAACTTACCACGAAATGGCTGTCGCTTTGCTCCTCGAATTCCTTGGATTCCAGCTGAGGCACACGAATCAGAACCACAACTTCACGAAATAGCACCAGGACATTTTGTTCGATGTACCTGCTGGAACCACTTTCACTTTGAAGGTGAAGAAGGGGGAAGCTTGACATGAGTTTTATGGAAATAAAAGATTTACGCGTACACTATCCGATACGCGGTGGATTCTTTAATACAATCGTTGACCATGTCCATGCGGTAGACGGCATAAATATGGAATTCGATAAAGGTAAAACTTACGGGCTTGTAGGTGAATCTGGTTGTGGGAAATCGACAACGGGCAAAGCCATTATCGGTCTCGAGAAAATAACGTCTGGACAAATTATATACGAAGGAAAAGATGTTTCGAACCAACGCCGCCAGCGTAATTCTTCATATAACCGAGATATCCAAATGATCTTCCAAGATGCGCATTCTAGTTTAAATCCACGCAAACGCGTGAAAGATATTCTAGCAGAGCCAATCCGGAATTTCTTAAATCTTTCAGATTTAGAAGAAAAACGAAAAATCAATGAACTATTAGCAATTGTTGGGATGCCTGAGGATGCAAAAGTGAAATACCCTCATGAATTCTCTGGTGGACAAAAGCAGCGAATTGGAATTGCAAGAGCAATCGCAACGAATCCAAAACTCATTATTGCAGATGAGCCAGTATCAGCTTTAGATTTATCGGTACAAGCTCAAGTTCTAAACTTCTTAAAAGATATTCAAGATGAATTAGGCTTGAGCTATTTGTTCATATCGCATGACCTTGGAGTTGTGAAACATATGTGTGATCATATCTCAATTATGTATAAAGGAAGATTTGTAGAGTCTGGATCGAAGAAAGATATTTACCAATCTCCTCAGCATATTTACACCAAACGGTTATTATCAGCTATCCCAATTATCGAGCCTGCGAGTAGAGTGGAACGTAAAATAGAACGTATTAACGTAGAGAAAAATTACCAACTTGATAATCATCAGTATTTTGATGAAAACGGTCGCGTATATGATCTTCAGTCCATTTCCGATACGCATTCAGTAGCGAAAACGGTAAATGAAGAGGGGGTCATCTAATATGTGGAAAACGATAATTAGACGTGTATTAATGATGATTCCACAATTATTAGCTTTGAGTCTATTAATCTTTATTATGGCGAAATTTATGCCTGGTGATCCTTTTACAGGTTTGGTAACCCCAGATACTGATCCGGCACGAGTTGAAGAATTACGTCAACAAGCTGGTTTTTATGATCCGTGGTATCAACAATATGCAACTTGGATGATGAATGCTGTACAAGGCGATTTTGGTAAGAGTTACACGTATAAAGTGGCAGTAGCAGACCTTATTGGGGATCGAGCGCTTAATACATTATGGTTATCACTAGTCAGTGTATTTTTACTGTATTTAATTGCTATTCCATTAGGTGTCCTTGCAGGACGCTATCAGAACACATTTTTAGATAAAACGGTAGTACTTTATAGTTTTATCAGTTATGCCATACCGGTATTCGTTTTAGCTCTTATATTCTTGTTCCTCTTCGGATACAAGCTCCAATGGTTCCCTACAAGCGGAACGGTGGATATCAAATACGACAATGGCTCCTTAGGTTACATTTGGAGTAAAACCTATCATCTACTGTTACCGGCCATTACGTATGCCATTCTCGGAACGACTGGTGTCATTCAATATTTACGTACAGAAGTAATTGATGCAAAATCGCAGGACTATGTTCGTACTGCACGTAGTAAAGGAATTCCTTTAAATAAAGTGTACTCGCGACATATTTTCCGAAATTCTTTATTGCCAATTGCAGCATTCCTTGGTTTTACAATCACGGGTCTGCTTGGTGGATCCATCTTTATTGAAACAATTTTTGGCTATCCTGGAATGGGACAATTATTCATTCAATCCATTTCTGGACGTGATTATAGTGTAATTACTGCTTTGGTTATGCTGTACGGATTCTTAATATTATTAGGCAGTCTATTATCCGATATTATTATGAGCATTGTAGATCCACGAATTAGGATAGATTGACGAAAATAATGGTTAAGGAGAGTGTACTCACATGAAAGAGCAGACAGAAAATGTAGTAATTCAATCTGAACATCCAGAAAGCTCTCCGCCTACTGGATTTCAAGTAATCATGCGTGAATTCAAAAAAGATAAACTCGCGATGTTTTCACTTATCGCTTTGATAGTAGTGATTGTTGGGATATTCATTTGGTCCCTGTTTATAGATCAACAAGAAATGATGCGAGTAAGTTTACGTGATAAATTCGCGGAACCTGGAGACAAGTTCTTGTTAGGTGCTGACCAAGGTGGTCGGGATATTTTAGGCCAATTGATTATTGGAGCTCGTAACTCAATTGCTATTGCCATGGCAGTAACCTTACTTACGGGTGTAGTTGGAATCATGATTGGTTTAACGACAGGTTACTTTGGCGGTTGGATAGACAACATCTTTATGAGAATCATCGATTTCTTCATTACGATTCCAGCTTTGATGATTATTATCGTTTTCGTTACGATTGTACCAAAATACAATATCCCGATATTCATTTTGATTGTCAGTGTATTCTTATGGCCAGGTACAGCTCGTCTCATTCGAAGCAAGGCACTCTCTGAGAGTCGCAGAGACTATATCAACGCTTCGAAAACAATGGGCACAAGTGATGCTGTTATCATTTTCAAAAAAATGATGCCAAATCTAAGCTCAATTCTAATTGTGGAATTAACTTTAAACTTTGCTGGAAATGTTGGAATTGAAACGGGCCTTTCTTATTTAGGATTCGGTTTACCGCCTTCAACTCCAAGTTTAGGAACCTTAGTAAGTTACGCGAACAATCCACTTGTGTTATCTGAAAAATGGTGGATTTGGTTACCAGCATCGCTGCTTATTCTTTTCTTAATGTTAGGAATTAACTATGTCGGTCAAGCGATTCGTCGATCTGCCGATGCGAAGCAACGCTTAGGGTGACCCCTAATTGACAGTGGTATTAAACGTTTAACGTTTGATATATAGAACCAGAGATAAAAAGGAGGAAAAGGAATGAACAAAAAGTTTTGGACATTATTAGCATTACTTTTAGCTTTCGTACTTGTACTTGGTGCATGTAACGGTGAAGGCGATTCAAAAGATGGAAAAGATTCACCAGCTAAAGAAGATGAGAAAGACAATAATGAAGAAGTGGTAGATACTGGAAACTTCCCGTTAACTGTTGAAAATGAAGGCGATGTAATTGAAGGAGGTATTTTAAAAGTAGCTCTAGTAAATGACTCACCTTTCCAAGGGATTTTCTCATCTGTTCTATATGAAGATGCGTATGATGACGATATCATGCAATTCGCTAGCAACTCAATTTTCACAACAGACGGTGACTTCTTATTAACTAACGATGGAATCGCTGGTATGGAAGTTGATCAAGACAATAATAAAGTAACACTTACGATTAAAGACGGTGTTAAATGGTCTGATGGTGAGGCACTTAAAATTGAGGACTTAATGCAGCCTTACTTAATTATCGGTCATAAAGACTACACTGGAGTACGTTATGATGCTGATTTCCAAAACATCGTAGGTGCTGTAGAGTACCATGATGGCAAAGCGGATACAATCTCAGGATTAAAGAAAGTGGATGAAAAGACATTAGAAATTTCATTCAATAAATTATCTCCAGCTATTTTCAGTGGCGGTGATGGAATCTGGGGCACGGCTGAACCAAGCCATATTCTAAAAGACATTCCAGTTGCAGATTTACTTGAATCAGATGAAGTACGTAAAAACATTGTTACTTTAGGTGCATTCAAATTTGATAAAATCGTACCAGGTGAATCAGTACAATTCGTGAAAAACGAAAACTACTGGAAAGGTGCACCAAAACTTGATGGAGTATTAGTGAAAACTGTTCCTTCAACTTCAATCTCTGTTGCATTACAAACAGGGGAATACCATATGACTGCTAATACTTTTAGCACAGACAAGTATTTAGAAATTAAAGATTTCGATAACCTTACAGTTCTTGGCCGTAATGAACTTTACTACCAATACATTGGTTTCAAACTTGGTAAATATGATTTAGAAAAAGAAGAAGTAGCAATGGATCCAAATGCTAAGATGAATGATGTAAAACTTCGTCAAGCAATGGGCTATGCAATTGACGTTGAACAAGTATCAGAAGTGTATTACAACAACTTACGTGAACGCGCAACATCACTAATTCCACCAGTATTCAAATCTTTCTATGATGATTCATTAGAAGGTTACACATATGATGTAGACAAAGCAAATGTATTATTGGATGAAGCTGGATATAAAGACGTTGATGGCGACGGACTACGTGAAAACAAAGATGGCAAACCACTTGAAATTAAATTTGCTACAATGTCTGGTGGAGATATCGCTGAAGACATCGCATCATTCTACATGCAAAATTGGAAAGATGTTGGTTTAAATGTAACTCTTGCAACAGGTCGTACAATCGAATTCAACAGCTTCTACGATAAAGTACAAGGTGATGATCCAGAAATCGATATCTTTATGGCGGCATGGGGTACAGGTACTAACCCATCACCATCAGGATTATACTCTAAGACTGCACAATACAACTTCAGCCGTTACACTTCTGAGAAGTTAGAAGAGCTATTAGCTGCTATCGATTCTCCAGAAGCTTTCGATCCTGAATACCGTGCAGGTAAATTCCGTGAATGGCAAGAATATATGTCTGAAAATGCACCAATCATTCCAACTCAAACTCGTTTAGAACTGCGCCCAATTAACAAAAGCGTGAAAAATTATGATATTGACTACGCTAGCGATTTTGATTTGAACGAAGTTGAATTAATTTCTGAAGATCCTGCTAAATCTTCTAAATAATTCGCATTACAAAAAGACCCGAGATTATACTTTCGTATAATCTCGGGTTTCTTATGTTGAAAATAGACGACCGGATGAAAAACTGAATCGTTGTTTGTGATGAGACGGTCTTGTGAGCAGAAAAAATCTTTGAATCAAAAGAAAATAGGACGAACTTGACGTACTTACTATTAAAGCTTCATATAGTAATGTAAAAGGGTGCTTGTATTGATAAAATGGCTAATGTTTTCAATCAGTTACATATTCATTGTGTTGAGCCTTCTACAAATCTTGTTGTATCTAAATTATTTATCTCTTGGTTATACATGGAAAAGTGTCTGGCTATTTATATTCCAGACACCTGATTTTGCTATATTTCTCACTTCATTTTTCTTACTGACTGTTATCGTTTTCTACCCAAGCCCATCGCGTTCTCCATTTTTTTAAGTGTTTTCGATGCAACTGCTTGAGCTTTAAGAGCACCCTCATCCAAGATGATGTCTAGTTCTTCAGACGTTAGCAGTGCCTCATAACGCTCTTGGATTGGTTTTAAGTGGTCAATTACTGCTAAAGCAACAGATGCTTTAAAATCACCGTAGCCTACGCCTTGATACTTCGCTACTAACGCTTCAATCGTTTCACCAGTTAATGCAGCTTCAATCGTTAACAAATTCGAAACGCCAGGTTTGTTAACAACATCATATGCTACGATTCCTTCCGAATCTGTTACAGCACTTTTAATTTTTTTCTCTATATCTTTTGGTGTATCTAATAAAGATATTGTTGATTTTTTATTTGGATCCGATTTACTCATCTTTTTCAGAGGGTCTTGCAGAGCCTTAATGCGAGCTCCGTTCTTTGGCAATCGTATTTCTGGAATCGTCAATACATCGTTATAACGTTTATTAAAACGTTCAGCTAAGTCTCGTGTTAATTCAACATGTTGCTTTTGATCATCTCCGACTGGTACGATATCCGTTTGGTAGAGAAGGATGTCCGCAGCCATGAGAGGTGGGTACGTAAGTAGGGAAGCAGATACGCCATCCTTACCTGATGATTTATCTTTAAATTGAGTCATTCGTTCTAGTTCGCCAATATAAGAAATGCATTGCATCATCCATCCAGCCTGAGCGTGCGCAGGAACCTCAGATTGGATAAATAGGATGGCTTTCTTAGGGTCTATCCCAACTGCTAAATAAAGGGCAGCTAAAGAGCGAATATTTTTACGCAGTTCTAGTCTGTCTTGTGGAACTGTAATCGCATGCTGATCAACGATACAAAAAATGCAATCATATTCGTCTTGCAAAGTAGTGAATTGACGAAACGCTCCAATATAATTACCCAATGTTACAATTCCTGTAGGCTGTACGCCTGAAAAAATTTTCTTCATTCATTTTCCCTCCTTAAAATAAAAAAAACACATCACTCTCCCTAGTAAAGGGACGAATGATGTGTGAATCCGTGGTACCACCCAGATTGCCAAATGTTCTTGGCCTCTTTAACTTCGTAACGTGAAGGGACGTATTAAGCTACACCTTGAAAAAAGTTCGCCTAATATGCTCTGAAGTCCATTCTATTTGAAGGGAAGTTCTGTTTTCAGCAACCACAGACTCTCTAAACAACCCATTCAAATGTACTACTCTTCGTCTTAGCATTTTGCATGTATTTTGATTGTCATTATAATATAGAAGAAACTCAAAAATCAAGTGGTTTTAATCAGACAAAATAAAATAGTAAGGCTACCCCCATACAAAGTAAAATGGACCCACCCAGCTGGAAAAATGGGACATATGGAAAATCTAATAATTCCGAAGGAGATCTCATTGATTCTGTATCGACGAGATTTCTTTTAAATGTAAAAACTTTTCTCATACTCATTGTAAAGATATCAAAAAAACCATTTGACACCACATAAATTAACAACCCAATAAAAACGAGTAATCCACCAACAAAAAACGACACGTTAATATATGGAGTTAACTCCAATTCACGGTAATTAAGAAACACGATTGAAACAATAATTAGTTGAAAAATTAAGAATACTAGAAGTTTCTTTTTCATTCGTAACACCTCAATCCTTTATCATTGTAGAAGAAAAGACAGAAAAAATCAAAATTTCTTTAAACGAATTAAATATTCACAATTCATAGAAAAGCCTTTTACCGTAAGGGTTTTGCAATGTATTTGTAATATTCATGTTATCTAAGTGTAAAAAATATTCAAAAAAAGCCTGTACAGATTTTTTAGAATATGTATAATAAAGATTGTACCAATTTTTCAGAAAATTCAAGGGGGTCAACTTAGTGAAGAAGAGCAAGTTTTTTTGGCTGTTAAGCCTAATGTTAGTACTTAGTGTTTTCTTAGCTGCTTGTGGCGAAGACGAAAAAGCAGAACCAGCAACACCTGCTGAAACGGACAAAGAAGAACCAGCAGCAGGAGAAGAAGAAGTAGCAAAAGAAGAGGAACAAGTCCTTAATCTAATGATGGGTGCTGAAATTCCATCAATGGATTCTGCATTAACAACAGATTCAGTTGGTTTTGATCTATTAAACAACGTAAACGAAGGTTTATACCGTTTGAATCAAGAAAACGTAGCAGTTCCTGCAATCGCTGAAGGAGAACCTACAATTTCTGAAGACGGTTTAGTATACACTTTCAAAATTCGTGACGCTAAATGGTCTAACGGAGAAGCTGTAACAGCAGGAGATTTTGAATTCGCTTGGAAACGTGCGATGAATCCTGATACTGCTTCTGAATACGGTCCATACATGATGGGTGGCGTAATCAAAAACGCAACAGCAATTTCTGAAGGAAAAGCTGATTTCACTGAGTTAGGTGTTAAAGCAGTTGATGAAAAAACTCTTGAAGTAACATTAGAAAAACCAGTTCCTTACTTCTTGTCTCTAATGTCTTTCGGAACTTTCTTACCACAAAATGAAGCATACGTTACTGAAAAAGGTGCTGACTATGCAACAAACTCAGATAACCTTATTTCTAACGGACCATTCACTCTTTCTGATTGGGATGGAACTGGCTTAAAATGGAAGTTAGTTAAAAATGATCAGTATTGGGATGCAGAAACTGTAAAACTTACTGAAATCAATTATGACGTAGTTAAAGAAACTCCAACAGCAGTAAACTTATACAAAACTGGTGAAAAAGATCGTGCTGCACTTTCTGGTGAATATGCAATGCAATACGCTAACGATCCTGAATTAGTTAAAGAATTAGAAACTACTCTATTCTACTTCAAATTCAACCAAGAGCGTAACGGTAAAGCAACACCACTTGCAAACAAAAATATTCGTGAAGCAATCTCTAAAGGTTACAACAAACAAGATTTAGTAGATGTAGTTTTAGCTAACGGTTCTGTACCTGCAAACTACTTAGTACCAAAAGAATTTACTTTTGATGAAGGTGGCGCTGATTTCCGTGACATCAACGGAGATATGGCTGTTCCTAACGCTGACGAAGCAAAAGCTGCTTGGGAAAAAGGTTTGAAAGAACTTGGCGTAACTGAAATTACTCTTGAAATTCTTGGTGGAGACTCTGACGTTGCTAAGAAAATGGACGAGTACTTCAAATCTCAATTAGAGACTACTCTTCCAGGTTTAACAATTGAACTTAAAGAAGTACCATTTGCAGTACGTTTAGACCTTGATTCTGCTCAAGACTATGATATTCAAGCTGCTGGATGGGGTCCTGACTACCAAGATCCTTACACATTCATGAACTTATGGTTAACTGATGGCGGAAACAACAAAATGTCTTATTCTAATCCAGAGTATGACAAGTTAGTTAACTCTTCAGTTAACGAATTAGCTATGGATCCTGCAGCTCGTTGGGAAGCAATGGCTAAAGCTGAAAAAATTCTTATCGAAGAAGATTTCGCAATTTCACCAAACTACCAACGTGGAACAATGTTCCTAGTAAAACCTTATGTTAAAGGTGTTGTTTCTCACTCATTCGGTGGAGACTACAGCTACAAATGGGCTTACATCGAAGGTAAAGACGCACAATAATCTATAATTTTGAAATGTTTAAAATCTCATAGTAAGAGAGTATATGGATTCCTTTAGGGCCATATACTCTCTTTTTAAATGAGAGTGAATTCACTAAAAATTTATTGTATTCAATTGATTTTGACAATAGATATTTTAATATTTTATATAGTATAGTAGATTGAATTATGTAAACATTCATTTAGGAGGTGCAATGATGGCTAAGTATATTTTAAAACGTGTTTTTTATATGTTCATTACTTTATTCCTGATAGCTACGGCGACATTTTTCTTAATGAAAACGCTACCAGGTTCCCCTATAAGTTCCGCTTCGAAACTTAACCCTACTCAACTTGCGGCAGTAGAGGCGAAATATGGTCTTGATCAGCCACTCCCAGTACAATACGGAAAATACATGCTGAATTTAGCACAGGGAGATTTAGGGAATTCATTCCAGTTTAAAGGTGCCAGTGTAACAGATTTAATTCTTAAACGCTTAGGACCTTCCTTCTTATTAGGTGCACAAGGACTTATTCTTGGTGTGAGCATAGGAATACTATTAGGTATGCTTGCGGCTTTAAGACAAAATTCATTCTGGGATTACGGCAGCACTTTTATCGCAATACTCGGAATTTCCATCCCGTCATTCGTTTTCGCTTCTTTTTTACAATATTGGATTGCAGTAAAATGGGGAATACTACCTGTCGCTCTATGGAACGATGGATGGCAGTCTAGTGTTTTACCTTCACTTGCTTTAGCAATGGGTCCTTTAGCTACTGCAGCCCGTTTTATTCGTACAGAAATGATTGAAGTGCTAAGTTCTGATTACATAACTTTAGCAAGATCAAAAGGCGCTACTGGATTTGAAGTTGCTTTCAAACATGCATTCCGTAATGCGTTAATTCCTTTGGTTACGGTAATGGGACCACTAGCAGCTGGACTTTTAACAGGTTCGCTTGTAATTGAGAAAATTTTTGCTATCCCAGGTATTGGAGAACAATTCGTAAAAGCCATTATGGTCAGTGACTTCTCAATCATCATGGGTACAACTTTGTTCTTCTCTGTATTCTTAGTGTTTGTTATTTTATTAGTCGATGTCCTTTACGGAATCATCGACCCACGTATTCGTTTGTCAGGAGGTAATAGTTAATGACACAGAATCTTGATAAGCTACCTGCTGAGTCTTTTAAAAGAATTACAATTGATAGTAGTCAAGCAGAAAAAATTTCAAAACCAAGTCTAAGCTTTTGGCAAGATGCTTGGTTACGTATTCGTAAAAATAAGGCAGCCATCGTTAGTATGGTTATTTTATTCCTAATTTTACTTATGGCGGTTATCGGACCACATATAGGTCCTCATGATGCGGAAACACAAACAATCACCCATTCTAATTTACCTCCTAAAGTACCTGGCTTAGAGAAGCTCGGAATCTTTGATGGTGTAGGAACTCTTGGTGGTACAAAAGTAGATTTATATGAATTGAAAAAAGTAGATACGTATTATTGGTTAGGTACGGACGGTTTAGGCCGCGATATGTTCGCACGTCTATGGGAAGGTACTCAAATCTCCTTATTCATCGCTTTCGTTGCTGCTGCAATTGATGTGCTGATTGGAGTATTATACGGTGGTATTTCAGCGTATTACGGTGGTCGAGTAGACGATATTATGCAACGTATTGTCGAAATTCTATATGGTATTCCAAACTTAGTTGTCGTAATCTTAATGATTTTAGTGTTAGATCCAGGTATTATGGCGATTATTATTGCCATCACCTTAACTGGTTGGATCGGTATGTCACGTATCGTGCGTGGACAAGTTCTGAAGTATAAGAATCAAGAGTTTGTATTAGCAGCCCGTACGTTAGGTGCTAGTAATAATCGTATTATCGGAAAGCATTTACTTCCTAACATTTTAGCGATTATCATCATTAACACGATGTTTACAATTCCTGGTGCCATTTTCTTCGAAGCGTTTTTAAGCTTTATCGGTCTTGGTTTACAACCACCAGCAGCTTCACTTGGAACATTAATTAATGATGGATACCAATTGATGCAATTCCAACCACATATTTTATTGTTCCCAGCAGTTGTATTAAGCATGCTGATGATTGCTTTTAACTTGCTTGGAGATGGATTACGTGATGCACTTGATCCGAAAATGAAAGATTAAAAAGGAGGAAAGCGACTATGGAAAAAATCTTAGAAGTAAAAGACCTTCAGCTTTCCTTCCACACTTTTGCAGGTGAAGTAAAAGCCATCCGTGGTGTTAACTTCGATTTGCTTAAAGGGGAAACGTTAGCGATTGTTGGTGAATCTGGTTCGGGTAAATCAGTAACAACTAAGGCCATTATGCGTCTTTTACCAGAATCAAGTTCTGAATTTAAAAGCGGACAAATCTTGTTTAATGGAAAAGATTTAACGAAGCTTACTGATAGAGAAATGCAAAAAATCCGTGGAAAAGACATCTCAATGATCTTCCAGGATCCTATGACTTCATTAAATCCTACTATGACAATTGGTCGTCAAATCACTGAACCTTTGTTAAAGCACCAAAAAGTTGGGAAAACTGAGGCGAAAAAAATTGCAGTTGATTTACTTCGTATGGTTGGGATGCCTAAACCGGAATTACGAATTAAACAATATCCTCACCAATTCTCTGGTGGTCAGCGTCAACGTATCGTAATCGCCATTGCTTTAGCATGTAATCCACAAATTTTGATCGCGGATGAACCTACAACTGCTCTAGATGTAACAATCCAAGCTCAAATTTTGGAACTCATGAAAGATTTACAGAAGAAAATTGATACGTCAATTATCTTCATTACTCATGACCTTGGGGTTGTTGCAAACGTAGCAGATCGTGTTGCAGTTATGTATGGTGGCCGTATTGTTGAAATGGGTACAGTGGATGAAATTTTCTACAACCCTCAACATCCATATACATGGGGGTTACTAAGCTCAATGCCTTCACTTGATACAGCGGAAGAAAAATTATATGCGATTCCAGGTACGCCTCCTGACTTGTTAGACCCTCCAAAAGGGGATGCATTTGCGCTTCGCAGTGAATATGCATTAGCAATTGACATGGAACAAGCACCACCTGTATTCCAAATTAGTGATACACACTTTGCATCTACTTGGTTATTACATCCTGATGCACCACAAGTAGAACCACCATTATCAATCATTGAACGAATGAAAAAGTTCCCAGGAAGTCGTTACTATGAAGGAGGTGCGTTCTAGTGGCTGATAAATTACTTGAAATTAAAAATTTAAAACAATATTTCAATAAAGGTAAGGCAAATGAAGTACGCGCAGTTGATGATATTAGTTTCGATATTTATAGAGGTGAAACGCTAGGATTAGTAGGGGAGTCTGGTTGTGGTAAATCAACAACTGGTCGTTCTATTATCCGTTTATATGATGCTACTGCTGGTGAAGTTAAATTTAACGGCGTTAGTGTTCATGGAAAAAAATCGAAGTCTGATTTGAAAATATTTAACCGTAAAATGCAAATGATTTTCCAAGATCCATATGCGTCTCTTAATCCACGTATGAAAGTATTGGATATTATTGCAGAAGGTTTAGATATCCATGGATTAACTAAAACATCTAAAGAGCGTAAAGACCGAGTTCATGAGTTACTTGAAACGGTTGGATTGAATAAAGAACATGCGAACCGTTATCCACATGAGTTCTCAGGTGGACAACGACAACGTCTTGGTATTGCTCGCGCCCTAGCAGTGGATCCAGAGTTCATCATTGCTGATGAGCCAATCTCTGCTCTTGACGTATCAATCCAAGCCCAAGTAGTTAACTTATTAAAAGAACTACAAGAAGAAAAAGGCTTAACTTACTTGTTTATTGCACATGATTTATCAATGGTTAAATACATTTCAGACCGCATCGGGGTTATGTATTTTGGTAAATTGGTGGAACTTGCACCAGCTGAAGAGCTATATAAAAATCCTTTACATCCATATACTCAATCGTTGTTATCAGCAATTCCACTACCAGATCCAAACTATGAGCGCACACGTGTACGTAAGTCGTACGACCCAACTTCTCATAACTATGAAGATGGTGAAGAGATTGCCATGCGTGAAGTAACGCCTGGACATTTTGTATTCTGTTCAGAAAGAGAATTCGAGTCATTAAAATTAACATCTGCTGCTCGAATCTAATATTTAATTTTCAAGATATTAATAGAAAAATTAGCAAAAAGAGCCATTCTTATTACAAGAATGGCTCTTTTTCATGTAAATGTGACAAATTGCGCTTTAATTGTAATGATTTACTTGTTAAAATGGTAGAGAATAGAAAGGAAGTTAAATATACTATGACATTTAAGAAATGGATGGGTACTAGTGCTATAGTGGCAGCATTAATGATCCCTAATACATCAGTCTTCGCTAAAGAAGAAAAAAGTATGGAAGATTTTACGGAACGTACATATGGATTTACCGCTGTTGATGAAGAAATAATTTCTGCTTCCACGTTATTTCGATACGATTCAGGTTTAACATTCACATATCCGGATGCTGTTAGAGGAGTCTATGTGACTGGTAATTCAGCCGGAGGAGCAAGATTTAATGATTTGTTGAAATTACTGGATAAAACAGATTTAAACGCTATGGTAATCGATATTAAAGACGATTTTGGTGAGTTAACTTACATGCCTGCAGATGATTCTCCTTTGAAGCCATTAGATATTGGAAAACCTTTCATGAAAAATCCTCGTGAAGTATTAGAAGTTTTAGAAGAAAAAGAAATATATCCAATTGCACGTGTAGTTGTCTTTAAAGATACGGCACTTGCCGAAGCAAAACCTGAACTGTCATTTGTTGAGGGATCAGAAGTTTGGAAAAATGGACGACGCGAAGCATTTGTAAATCCATTTATGAAAGAAGTATGGGATTACAACGTTGAAGTAGCCATAGAAGCTGCGAAGATGGGCTTCCAAGAGATTCAATTTGATTATGTACGTTTTCCAGAAGGCTTCGAAAATCGTGCTGATACCTTAAAATACAGCATGGGTGACTACGAGTCGTCTGACGCTGACGCAGTACAAAAACGCGTACATGCTGTAACGGACTTTGTAGCTTATGCTCGTGAGAAGCTAAAACCATATGATGTGAAGGTTTCTGTTGATATTTTTGGATATGCAGCTACCTTGCCAGAAGCACCTGGTATTGGACAAAACTTCGGGAAAATTTCTGAAAATGTAGATGTTATTTCTTCAATGATTTACCCTAGTCACTGGACATCTTATTTTGGAATTGCAAAACCTGATTTAGAGCCATATAAATTGGTTCAAGAATATGCCAAGGCTGAAAATGCAACTTTAGCAAAACTTAAATCTCCTCCCATCTCAAGACCTTGGTTACAAGACTTCACAGCTTCTTATTTAGGCAGTGGTAATTACCAGAAGTACGGTGCAGCAGAAGTACAAGCACAAATTCTTGCATTAAGCGAAGCAGGAATAAACGAATACCTGTTATGGAATGCCGGTAATCGTTATTCACCTGGTGTTGATTACACTCCATAAAGGAAAAAAGTTCTCTTTCTTAAAGGAAGAGAACTTTTTTTAAAGAAAAGTGAAACCTTTTGCCGTTACCATACGTATTATTATATGTAGAGAAAGAATTAAATTGTCATTTTCATTCTCTAATTGAGAATTAGAAAAACTATAATAATGTGTGTTTAGAAAGTTAATTTAGCGGGTATATTTGTATGAGAACCATAAAAAAGTCAACAAACATACATTTTAACTCAAAATTATTACTAAAATGTGTCGCATTTTAAAAAACTTGACTTTTTCTTCATATCTTATATTAAAATGAATTAAATTGTTGTATAATAAAAATATCAACCTATATAATAGTTATTCTAAATAAAAAATCGTTACAATATATCTGTAGTTCTTTACACATTTGAAAGGAAGTGTTCCTATGATGGTAACATTGTTTACTTCTCCTAGCTGTACATCATGTAGAAAAGCGAAAGCATGGTTAGAAGAGCATGACATTCCATATACTGAGCGTAACATCTTTTCGGAACCGCTAAGTATTAGCGAAATTAAAGAAATATTACGAATGACGGAAGATGGAACAGACGAGATTATCTCTACTCGATCTAAAATTTTCCAAAAATTAAATGTAGATGTTGAAAGTTTACCATTACAACGTTTATACGAATTAATTCAAGAACATCCAGGACTGTTACGTCGTCCTATAATTTTAGATGAGAAGCGCTTACAAGTAGGATACAACGAAGATGAAATTCGTCGTTTTTTACCTCGAAAAGTTCGAGCTTATCAATTGCTTGAAGCTCAACGTATGGTTAATTAAATTCGAATTAAAAATGGCTGATTGATTCTTCTTCTACTTAAGACGAGAAGAATTGTCAGTCATTTTGCATTTTTAAGCTTGATAAAATTTGCGCTCTCTAATACAATTCTAATAAATTGTATTTTGCCAGAGTAGATGCATATCCTTTTCATTTTTCTCTGGACCGTCATACAATAGAAACAGACACTGTATCGGTAAGCGGCTTGAAGTGTTGCTTGTAAAAAGGGGAATCCCTTTAAAGCGATCGAAGGGAGATGTGTAAAATGGATATCGAACGAATTAATGAAAACACAGTAAAATTCTACATTTCATACATCGACATTGAAAAAAGAGGCTTCAGCCGAGATGAAATTTGGTTTAATCGAGATAAAAGTGAAGAACTCTTTTGGGAAATGATGGATGAAATTAATGATGAATCGGACTTTGAAGTTGAAGGTCCACTCTGGATTCAAGTTCATGCGATGGATAAAGGACTTGAAGTGACAGTAACTCGAGCACAAATTAATCGTGATGGAAAGAAAGTAGACTCCCCATTTGAAATGGACGAAAAGGGTCAATACTTTTCTAATATGTCAGAAAGTTCATCAGATGAGCAATCTTATGATGAATATAGTGGTCTATTTACTGAAACAAATGAATCTCAAAACGAATTCACGTTTTTCGTGAAGGATTTTGAAGATTTAATTCCATTAGCTAAGCGTCTTGAACTACCTTCATATGTATCAACGTCTTTATTCGCTTATAAAGATCGTTATTACCTCTATGTCAATGCAGACGCTGAACTGATGAATGAAGAAGAGATAAAAAATATGGTCAGTATTCTTACTGAATATGTAGATGGATCAAGTGTAACTATCCACCGCATGAGAGAATACGGAAAAGAAATAATGGCCGATGAAGTATTCGAGAATGTACTTAAATACTTTAATTAAAATCCTCCCTTTACGGGGAGGATTTTTTATTTGCCTTTATATCAGAAAATTCGTAAAATAACTAGAAAGGAGGAATGTATATATTAACTGCATATAAGGATAACGAGAAAATATTTACTATCACAAAATGTATGACAAAAGATCAGTTACTATTATTGCGAAACACGAGCAAATTCACTTGCCCTCAGTGCGAAACCCCACTTCGCTTGAAAATTGGCAAAGTCGTGACCCCCCATTTCGCACATATTGTCTTAACTAATTGTTTAACTTCCTTTTCCGAAAAAGAATCTCCCACCCATTTAATTGGTAAGCAGCAACTTGCAGAATTTTTTACCCGTGTAGGGTGTAAAGTATCTGTTGAAGCTTATTTACCAAAGATTTCTCAACGACCAGATTTATTGGTGAGAAATAAAAGAAATATTTTTGCTATAGAATTCCAATGTAGTGTCATACCAGTTGACGATATTGAAAAAAGAACTGCAGGTTATTTGCGTGTGAAAATCCCCTCAATTTGGTTGCTGCGAACACCGAAGAACATTCAACTCATCACTAAGGGGATATCTATCATAAAATTGTCAAAGTTCATGCAAGCTTTCATCAAGAATCTGCCTTCTTCAAGCTCCACCATTATCACTTATGATCCAACAACGGCAAATTTTTATTATTTTAGTCAATTGGTTCATATAAGTGGATCATCATTTTTAGCTAAAATTCGTGCATTATCAATCGAACAGCAAACTTTTCCATTTGCTCAAGTAAAAATACTTAATAGAGAAGAAGGGGAAGGTTACTGGAAACTATTTAAGAATAAACGATTAAGATTTTTGCAAAATCGTATTCGGTCAAGTTCATTTGGTGTGATGGATCGTTTCTTGAAAAACTGTTACGAAAACAAAATTCTCCCAGAAAATTTACCGCTATGTATTGGCTTTCCAATACAGGATTCTCAAGTGATACAAGCCCATTTGGTGGAATGGCAATTTGCCCTTATTTGTGCACTTAAACAACATCACATAGATTTTCTAGATATCACTGATAAATGGCTTGAGTCATTCATTCTTACGCAATGCAAAGTGACGGATTTTGAAAAAGCCAACACCGTAATAGAAGACTATTGTAAGTTCCTTAACATGCTAGACTTTAATATTAACTTGCCAATTTCAGCTATATTCATTAGTGAATCGAGATTACTTGAATACTTTGAACAACAAATAGTTGCAAAACCTTGTGAAAATTGAGAAAATATAGTAGTTATTCGATTTTTCAATCAAATCGATTCGAGGGGGAAAACAAATGCCAACAGAAACAAAAAACAAAATTTTAACTCGTAGTGAAGTCCCAACAGATTTAACTTGGAAGCTTGAGGATATTTTTTCAAGTGACGAGGCGTGGGAAAGTGAATACAAAGAAGTTAGTGAACTAGCTGAAAAAGCAGAAGCTTATAAAGGAACCTTTGACAATGGAGCTCAAGCATTATACGAAGCTTTAGCATATAAAGATGAAGTTTCAGAGCGTATTTACCGTTTATACACTTATTCTCACATGCGCTATGATCAAGACACAACAAATAGTCATTACCAAGCGATGGATAGCCGTATTAAGAATTTACTTGTAAAAGTTTCAACTGGCTTATCATTTATGACCCCTGAAATTCTTGCGTTAGACGAAGCAAAAGTAGTGAGTTATGTTAGTGAACATGAAGAATTAGGTTTATATAAACAAGTTCTTAAAGAAATTAACGAAATGCGTCCACATGTTTTACCTGCTGAGCAAGAAGCATTGTTGGCTCAAGTTTCTGAAGTGACAAACGCTTCTTCTGAAACATTTAGTATGTTAAATAATGCGGATTTAGAATTCCCTACTATAAAAGACGAGAATGGCGATGATGTAGAACTAACACACGGTCGTTATTCACGCTTCTTAGAAAATGAAGACCGCAGAGTACGCGAAGACGCATTCCGTGCAATGTACGGTACTTACGGGAAGTTCCGCAATACATTTGCCTCGACACTTGCTGGTAATGTGAAGCGAGATAATGTCAATGCGCGCGTACGAAACTATTCATCAGCTCGTCATGCTGCTATGTCAGAAAATCAAATTCCAGAGCAAGTATATGATAATCTAGTCGACACAGTGAACAAAAACTTGCACTTATTACATCGTTACGTGTCTCTTCGTAAGAAAGTTCTAGAACTAGACGAGTTGCATATGTGGGATCTTTACACGCCACTTGTAAAAGAAGCTAAAATGGAAATTCCTTATGAAGAAGCTAAAGATATCATGCTTAAGAGTTTTGCTCCTCTTGGTGAAGAGTATGTATCGATTGCCACTAAAGGATTAGAAGATCGTTGGGTTGATGTTGTTGAGAATAAAGGGAAGCGCTCTGGTGCTTATTCTTCTGGTTCATATGGGACAAACCCTTACGTATTGATGAACTGGCAAGATAATGTCAATAATTTATTCACTCTAGCTCATGAGTTCGGCCATAGTTTACACAGCTATTATTCACGTGCAAGTCAACCATTTGTTTATGGAAACTACTCGATATTCGTTGCAGAAGTAGCTTCAACATGTAATGAAGCATTATTAAATGAATATATGCTTAAAACGATTGACGATGAGCAAAAACGCATCTATTTATTAAATTACTGGTTAGAAGGATTCCGTGGTACTGTGTTCCGTCAAACAATGTTTGCTGAATTTGAACACTTAATTCATAAAATGGATCAAGACGGCGAAGCTCTAACTGCAGATAGATTAACTGAAGTTTACTATGATTTGAATAAAAAGTATTTTGGTGCTGATTTGGTAGTAGATGAGGAAATTGGTCTGGAGTGGGCGCGAATTCCACATTTCTATTACAATTATTATGTGTACCAATATTCTACTGGATATAGTGCTGCAGTTGCATTGAGCAATCAAATATTATCAGAAGGCCAACCTGCAGTGGATCGTTATATTAATAAATTCTTAAAAGCTGGTTGTTCAGATACTCCGATTGAAGTACTGAAAAAAGCTGGCGTTGATATGACGTCTGCTTCACCAATCGAAGAAGCATGCAAAGTGTTTGAAGAGAAGCTAAATGAATTAGAGAAATTATTGTTGAAATAAATAGTTGACCTTCATTCTTTATTGGATGAAGGTCTTTTGTTATTTTAATATAATCATTGTGAATATACTCATTTAAACAAAACGCTACTGAAAACGCTTACTCTTTGTCGAATTTGTGAAAAAGATTGTGAAAGATTGATTTATTCGTTATGTCATGATATCGTTTAGTTGTGAAATAAATCACATACAAACACACACCCCTTTGTTTGAACGTGAACATTTCTCCCATCCCCTTTGTGAAAAAAGAACCGCCTCTCCAGCAATGGAGTAGGCGGTTCTTTTGTTATTTATATGTTTTGAGTCTCCATTGATTCGTGTTTCCCATTGGGATACGTTCCAGTTGCTGTAACAATGTGCGTTTCTTTAATTCGCGTTCTGCCGCATAATTTGTAACGCCATAAATTGAAGCAACTTCTTTTGTGGATAATGTCTGATATCGTAAAAATAGTTCATCAAGCGTTGGAGGTTCTTGACGATTAAGCTGGATATCTAACATCTCTGATAAAATCTTTTCATACACTTCGTATGAATAAACTCCACAAACTTTTAGTCCTTCATCTTCAATTCGTTCATTGAAGAACACCATACTTGGAGATTCAGTGACATCCATTTCATTACTGATATAGAGATCACATTGAAATGCACGTGTTGCTTCCTTAGACTGAATATCAGACTTGAATTCTTCCATATCCAACTGTGCTTGTTCGGCAATGGATAATAGACTTGAATAAGTGGCAACATTTTTAGTATCTAGGAATAACTGTTCTTGTAATTTTTGTAGATATCGGATTCCTGCTCGTTTCCCTTGAAGTTCAGCCGCTTTAATCGCTACTGAAGGAAGAGCTGGATGTGTAAAATCGTCGTCATTAATTGATTCATGTTTACAGAATGAATTGAGCGTAGAAAGTTTTGTGCTAAGAACAATCCGTAACGTAAAATACTGTTCATATTCTACTTGTAGTTTTCTTAAAATCGGTTGTAAGTCAAAACTTAAGGAGCAAACTGGATCTATAAATGCGTAAAGCTCAATTGGCTTTGTTGAACTCGTAGAAACGATCGCTTCGGGCGGAATCTGCAAGTTATTCACACGATTTCCTCCTCTTGGTCTGGCCGGTTCGTCATATGATGAGCCGTTAGTACAAGTCGATGATAGAAATCATCTCGAATTTTACCCTCTAGTCCAACTTCATCCATTGCGAGAGCCATACACTCAAGCCAAGCTTGGGCTCTATCTGGTGTAATAGGGAAGGGCATATGTCTTGCTCTTAACATTGGATGTCCGTGTTCTTGTGAATATATATTTGGTCCGCCTAAATATTGTGTCAAAAATTGTTTTTGTTTACGAGCAGTTTCCGTCAAGTCTTCTGGAAATATAGGCTTAAGCTTTGGGTGTGCCGCTACTTTTTCGTAAAACGCATCAACAAGTTGCGACAATATATCCGGACCAATTTCCTCATAAGGAATTATAGGTTTTCGGTTCATCTTTTGAACTCCTTTGCTTTCGCTGTATTCCCATTCTATCAACCTCACGGATTTTTCTCAAACAAATCGATTTTGGGAAAAGTTCCATATCGTGTAAATTTATCAAAATGCCAATCACATGTAAGTGGAAAGTACATCATAACTCTTATCTATATGTTATTTACTCTCTGCTGCTTTCATGAAACGTGCAATTTTTTTAGGTGTCTGACGCTTAGGAATATGGTGATTTTTTAGTAGTTCATTAAAGCTTTGTTGACCACTTGCGATATCAGTGACCTCATATTCAACCTCGTAGTCTGTAGTTCCGAGATAATCCGATCGATCCAAGACCAGTAATCCACCTTGGTAGGATATTTCAGCACGTTCTGTACGAAGTGAACCAAATGCCAGCAATAGCTCGGGGAGTTGCTGAAATTCGCTGAACTCTCGAGGTTTAATTGATTGTTTAGAAAGAATTTCGTCCCGTTCATTTGCTGAAATCAAGTGAGTGGATTCCATCATCGTATGGACATTGTCAGTAGGTGCTTTTAACGTTAATTCATTGCGTTCGCCAACGACTCTCAAGCGGAAGCCCATACGAGAATCACGCAACTGATGATTTTTTGTATCAAAATAGGTGTTGGTTTGGACATGAAAGTCTTGTTGTGAAATACCAAAAGCATTGCATAATTCATTAAACTCTTCTTTTTCTAACAGGTTTTTAAATTCTATTTCTTTTTGTACGTTCATTGTGAATCACCGCCTTACTTCTTATTATCCTAAAAAAATTGCAAACTGCAACAAACGAGCAGCTGTGATAAAATATGAGGTAAGTAAAGATTGAAAGGAAGAGCTTACATTGCGTAAAACTTATATCGTAGACAGTGGTGTCCAAAATGGTTCAGACATTCGCTTTTTATTACAAGAAGTTCCTCAAGAACTTGAAGTACAATCAGGTGGTCAGTTAATTACTGATTCAGATAATCATGCTTTTGTTTATTTAATGGATGTTGTAGATGGGTATATATATGTACAGTTTCCAAAAACCGTATGGCCGTTACTTGCTACGTCACTTGAAGCAGATAAAGAACCAGTATTGACCTGGGGACAGTCTGAAATTCAACTCGACAATTTCCGAGAAGAATTAAGTATGCTCATTTTTAATATTGAAGGTAATCATAATTACGGCGAAGAGTTTTCTACCGCAGTTGAAGAAGCATTTAAAGAGCAACTGTCTTTATCTTAAATCACGATAGCAGGGGCAAGGGGGACTCGTCATGGGACAATGGGAACGATTTTTAGAGCCTTATAAACAAGCAGTAGATGAATTGAAAATTAAATTCAAAGGTATGAGAGCGCTATATGAAATAGAAAACACAAACTCTCCGATAGAGTTTGTTACTGGTCGAGTGAAACCTATAGCGAGTATTTATGATAAAACACTTGAAAAAGGTATCGCGTTTGAACCATCGACACGACTGGTTCACGAGTTGCAGGATATTGCAGGTTTACGTATTATGTGCCAGTTTGTGGACGATATCGAGACAGTTGTCGAGTTATTACGTAGTCGCCATGATATTAAAGTCGTAGAAGAGCGTGATTATATTTCACAGGAAAAACCAAGTGGCTATCGTTCATACCATATGATTGTGGAATATCCTGTTCAGACACTTCACGGTAAAATTAACATTTTAGTAGAAATTCAAATTCGTACATTAGCCATGAATTTTTGGGCATCAATAGAACATTCATTGAACTATAAATATAAGGGGTTATTTCCCGAAGAAATAAAGAATCGTTTGCAAAGTGCTGCTGAAGCAGCTTTTCGTTTAGATGAAGAAATGTCACTTATTCGTGATGAAATTCAAGAAGCACAGAAATATTTCAGTGAAAATAAAGAGAGTGGAAATGTGAATTTCTCAACCAATTCCAGTGAAAGTAGGTCGAAGCATCCATGAAATTTGCTATCCAATCACGTAATGATGATCACTCGAATGAACTAATGGATCGAGCGAAAACGTATTTAACGGATTTTGGATTGGTGTGGGATGAAGACTCACCTGATATCGTTATTTCGATTGGTGGAGATGGAACGCTACTCCATGCCTTCCATCGCTACCGGGAACAGTTGTCCACAGTAGCATTTGTTGGTATCCACACAGGACATTTAGGTTTTTATGCTGATTGGAAACCTGCTGAAATCGAAAAACTTGTCATTTCGATTGCTAAAAAAGAATTTGAAGTCATCCAATATCCGCTCCTTGAAGCAACTATTAACTATCGTAATAACGATGAGCAGAGCGTCTATCTAGCTTTGAATGAAAGTACGATTAAATCCCCAGATGTAACGTTAGTGATGGATGTAGAGCTGAATGATAGCCATTTCGAACGATTCCGTGGAGACGGGCTTTGTATGTCAACGCCATCTGGAAGTACCGCTTACAATAAGGCACTTGGTGGTGCAGTCATTCATCCTTCATTAGAAGCTATGCAATTAACAGAAATGGCATCAATTAATAATCGAGTTTTCCGAACTGTGGGAGCACCACTAATTTTGCCTGCTCATCATACATGTGTATTAAAACCTGTAAAAGCACCTGATTTTATGGTGACGATCGATCATTTGCAATTGTTACATAAAGACGTTAAATCCATTCAATATCGTGTTGCAAAAGAAAAGGTTCGATTTGCGAGATTCCGTCCATTCCCATTTTGGAAACGCGTGCACGATTCGTTTATTGATAGCGATGTGTAAACAATTTAAACTTACTTTTAAAGCTACAGAGCAAATATTACTCCGCGAAGCTTTAGCTAAATGGGGGATATCAAAACGGTCATTAACCTCGATTAAATTTGATGGAGGTACCTTACTTGTAAATGGACAAGTAAAAACGGTCAGACATCCACTTACTGAAGGGGATGTAGTGACCGTTCTTTTTCCTATAGAAGAAGTAAGTGAGGGATTAATTCGTCAAAAAGGACAATTGGACATTGTCTATGAAGATGATGTGTTGTTCATCGTGAATAAACAACCTGGACAAAGTACCATTCCTTCACGTGAACATCCGTCAGGAACATTAGCAAATTTTGTTGCGTATTATTATGAGCAAATGTCGATTCCTTCAACTGTTCATATCTTGACTCGTCTCGACAAGGATACGTCAGGCTTGGTGTGTTTAGTAAAAAACCGACACATCCACCATATTATGAATCATAATCATATAATGAATAAAACATATGAAGCTATAGTCCATGGTAAAGTTAGTCATTATCCTCAGGAAATAATTGCGCCCATTGGACGAAAAGGTACTAGCATAATTGAGCGAGAGGTTCGTGAAGATGGGCTTTTTGCACATACAGATGTCGACGTCATTCGACACAATTCTGATTTTTCTCACGTGAAGTGTTTACTTCATACGGGAAGAACTCATCAAATACGCGTTCATTTAGCTCATATCGGTCATCCAATCATTGGAGATGATTTATATGGAGGAAGTGTTGAGAGGATTTCTCGTCAAGCACTTCATTGTGCATCAGTGGACATCAAACATCCACTGACAGGAAAAAGGATGACCTTTACAAGCCCATTGCCAGAAGATATGAAGAATTTGCTTAATTAATCAGCAAACTCGTGGAATTTTTCTGTTACGTAGGGTTGAAGAGACGGTACAGACACTATTTCTAACTCCGGGTATCGCAATGCAGACAAGTTCCCTCCAAATACACAGCCTGTGTCTATATTGATTGTATTATTTTTAAAACGTGCTTCTTTTGTTGGAGTGTGACCGTATACAATTAATGAAGTGCCATTATATTGCTTGGCCCAGTCTCTGCGAAGAGGTCTTCCATCGGGCAGCTTTTCGCCTGTAATATCACCATATAAAACAAAAACGATGATTTTTTTCTGAAGAGGCTTACCGATCATATCTTCTCGAATCCCTGCATGTGCAATAATGAGTTGATCGTTGTCGAGTTGTTGATAAACAGGCAGTGCTTCATAAAAACGAATATATCTTTTTCTCAATTGTTCACGCTTAGCTTTTGGTAACTGCTTAAATTCTTCGACTGTTGTTTCTAATCCATGAGTGATTTGCACTTGAGAACCCTTCAAAAACCGGTAAAGTTTATTGCAATGATTTCCCGGGGAATAAAATAATTGATTGGCATCTTCCATTGCAAATAATAACGTTAAAACTTTGAGTGATTGCGGTCCCCTATCAGTGGCGTCTCCTACAAATGCTAATTTACGACCTTGTGGGTGAAAGAATGCACCTGTTTGCTTTTGCTGATAGCCAAGCTTGTTGAGCAATAAGATTAATTCATCGTAACAGCCATGTATGTCACCGATAATATCATATGACAATTCATCCACCTCTTTGAATAAAATATTGTGATACCATTAGTTTACCCGATACAATGAAAAATATAGAAATGTGAAGAAAGGAGGGGGCATATATGATAGAAGAGAATAAAACTAACGAAGAACACAATCTCGATTCAGAGCAATTGCTGGGGTTTTTAAATAATCATCAATTTGATGAATTTAGAGAAGAGTTCTTAGCACTTCACCCGTATGATCAGGCACAATTTTTTGAAAAGGTGGGGCCTGAGAGTAGAGAAATTATCTATCAGTATCTCTCTCCAAAAGAAATGGCAGAAATTTTCCAATCAATCGAGTTAGACGATGATGAATATGCACCATTCCTAAAAGAAATGGAAACGATCTATGCTGCTGATATGTTATCCGAAATGTATGCAGATGATGCAGTAGATGTATTAAATGAGCTTGGTAAAGATCAAGTGGCAAGCTATTTAACCATTATGGATAACGAATCTGCTCAAGAAATTAAAGATTTATTGCACTATGAAGAATATACTGCTGGTTCAATTATGACGACAGAATATGTTGCAATACCTGAAAATTCGACAGTGAGATCCGCAATGACCATTCTGCGCAATGCTGCACCAGAAGCAGAAATTATTTATTATTTATTTGTTGTAAACGATGATCATCAATTAACAGGAGTTGTATCACTGCGTGATTTAATCATTGCAGATGAAGATTCGCTAATTCGTTCAATTCGAAATGAGCGTGTGGTAAGTGTTTCTGTAAGTGAAGATCAAGAAGAAGTTGCTCGAATGATTAAGGATTATGATTTCTTAGCTGTGCCAGTTGTCGATTTTGAAAATCATTTGCTTGGTATCATCACAGTCGATGATATTTTAGATGTATTAGAAGAAGAAGCTAATGACGATTACTCCAAATTAGCAGCCGTGTCAGAGATGGACACCTTTGATAAAGGACCTCTAATCGCAGCTAAAAAAAGATTGCCATGGCTAATTATTTTATTATTTTTAGGCATGTTTACAGCAAGTTTAATGGGGATTTTTGAAGAAACATTAGATAAAGTAGCGATATTAGCTGTCTTTATTCCTCTAATCGCAGGAATGGCAGGTAATAGTGGCACACAGGCACTAGCAGTAGCAGTTCGAGGAATCGCCACTGGAGATATCGCCGAACAAAGCAAAATGAAGTTATTAATGCGTGAAGCGGGTACGGGTTTGATTACAGGTATCGTTTGTGCCGTATTCAGTGTAGGAATAGTCTTTTTCATTCAACATGATTTGTTATTAGGACTATTAGTCGGAACCGCTATTTTTGGCTCCATATTTGTTGCAACATTGTCAGGTTCTTTCATACCGCTCCTCATTCATCGAATGAATATCGATCCAGCTGTCGCATCGGGACCTTTCATAACCACACTCAATGATATTATAAGTATTTTAATTTATTTAGGGTTAGCAAGCATGTTCCTTACGCAATTATAAGATGTTTAGAAGCAACAGTTCATACAGAACTGTTGCTTTTTTTTATTTTTCTGGGGAAGATTTGTTAATTGGGAATTTTCAGTAGCACTCATAGTGACAGAGATCCGCTCATAGACATGACAAAAAGTCAGTTTCGCTGATAGTCGACATGAAACCGCTGATAGACGACAAAGAACCGCTGATAGTCGACAAAGAACCGCTGATAGTCGACAAAAATCCGCTTATAGACGACACGAATCCGCTGATAGACATAGCAAAAAGTCAGTTTCGCTGATAGTCGACAGAAATCCGCTGATAGTCGACACGAATCCGCTCATAGCCGACAAAAAACCGCTGAAAGTCTGGACAAATAAGTCATATCCACTGATAGCCGACACGAATCCGCGAATAATAAAGATCCAACACCACGAAACTAAGCTAAACCATCATAGACCACTATTTTTAAAGATTTTTTTGCACTAATGATTCTTGTGATGTATTATTAGTACCAGGTAATAATAATTAGATTAACTAGGGGGATTTTTTCATG
>NZ_JBATUX010000028.1:0-109148 GCF_049671445.1 Paenisporosarcina sp.
ATCATGATAAAAATAGGGACTGAAGCTCGAGAAAGTGTCTCATAGAAATTCCCTGAAAACCAACCAAATAAATCCGTTTTAAATGTATCTTCCGAAACTTTCATTGCCGAAACATGGATAGCTACAACTGCAATAGTTGCATAAATACGTAAGTAATCTAAATAAAAATATCTTGTCATTCCTTCACTCTCCGATAATCTAATTACTTTTATTTTCACACGAGTTCTGAACACGTCTTGAGCAGTAGCTATATATACTATCACACATCAAACAAAGTAGTGTCTTAGCTCAAGAAAAATTCACCTTCGCTTAAAAAGTTTTCATAATTTTTAGAGTGAACGTATATAAGACTCAACAAATGGTACGAGATACTCAATAACTTTTTCATCAGGATTCAGTTTGGCATTGTGTAGTCCATATGATGAATCGACACCAGCCCAAAATAGCAAGCCAGGAATTTCTTGAAGGAAATAGCCAAAATCCTCTCCGGTCATCGCTGCATCACATTCTATTAAATTAGTTGCTACATCTTGTTCCGCGAATTCCATAAAATTCGAAGTAATCTTTGGAGTATTAAAGACTTGATAGTATCCTGAGCCATAATCAATTTCAACTTTGCATTCAAATGCCATTTCAGTTGCCTTACATAATGCTTCAATTCTATTTTTCACATGAATCATCGTCTGTGCATCCATTGTACGAATAGTTCCTTCTAATCTTGCATGACCTGAAATAATATTTTGAACTGTTCCAGAAGTCATCTTACCAATTGTTACTACTGCTGAATCTAGTGGGTTAATCGAACGACTAACAATCGTTTGAAGTTGTAATAACAAACTTGCAGCTGCAACCGACATATCTTTTGTGCGATGTGGAAACGCTGCATGTCCTTCTACGCCATGGAGATCGATAAATAACTCTGAGGTGTTAGCAAAAAGTAAACCTGGACGAGTTGCGATAGTACCTACTGGATACTCTGGTGCGATATGAAAAGCATATATCACATCCGGAATAAATTCAGGGTGATCTTTTTTCAACCATTCTCGCATCGGCAAAGCACCGCCTGGACCCTCTTCTGCTGGTTGGAAAAGAAACACTATGGAATCATCCATCGGCAACTCAGTCATTCGTCTCAACAATCCAAGAGCAACTGTCATGTGAATATCGTGACCACATGCATGCATAAAACCTTCATGTTTTGACGGGAACGAAATGGTTGTTTGTTCATCTATAGGAAGACCATCGATATCTGTTCTCCAACCAATCGTTTTGGTTGGATTTAATCCTTTCACATGAACTAGAACTCCAGTTTTCCACTTCACAACTGTTAAACGCTGTTGATTCAAAGCATATATTTCTTCTAATAAATAAGCTTGTGTTTTAAATTCTTGGAATCCAATTTCAGGAATCTGATGTAAATCACGTCGTATTTGTTGAAGAGTTTTCATCAGTGACTCCTACAATTGACGAAGTTCTTGCATGATTTCTGTTTTTGACTTTGTTTTATCATCGATCTCTTTGATAACTTTAGCGGGCATACCTGCAACTACAGTATACGGAGGAACATCTTTTGTAACGATTGCCCCAGCTGCAACAACCGAACCTTTCCCTATCTTCACGCCTTCTAAGACTACTGCGTTAGCGCCGATCAATACATCATCTTCAACAATTACTGGCATAGCTGAAGGTGGCTCAATAACACCTGCTAATACAGCGCCTGCGCCTATATGACAGTTTTTACCTACTGTAGCTCGTCCACCTAAAATGGCACCCATATCAATCATTGAACCATCACCAATAACAGCTCCAATATTAATTACAGCACCCATCATAATGATGCAATTGTTACCGATTTCTACTTGGTCACGGATAAATGCACCTGGCTCAATTCGAGAGTTGACCCCTTTTAAATCTACTAATGGAATAGCCGAGTTACGACGATCATTTTCAACCACAACATCTGTAATTTGATCTTTATAAATAGCTAATGCTGTTTCAATTTCAGACCATTCACCGAATAACACTAGAGAATTCCCTTCTCCAAATACTTTCGTTTGATCTCCAAAAGAAAGGTCTTTTAAGTTTTCACCATTAACATAAACCTTTACTGGTGTTGACTTTTTAGCGTGTTGAATATAAGAAATAATTTCATATGCATCCATTTGTTTCATCTTTGATGAACTCCTTTCAATCTTGCAAAATATGGACTAATTGTACAGCAAATCGAATCACAATACACGTATTTAATTTGTATAATCATGCAGTTTCTTTGCATGTTCTTTCACAACCTCGACAAATGCTTCAACTTGTCTTAGTTCAAATGCTGATTCATACCCTATTAACCAAGTATCACGAGTTAATTCAAATTCTTCTGCTTGGTTCGTTAAGGCTATTTTATTAACCTTCTCTAATCCACTTAAAGTAATAGAAGGTAGAATAGCATACCCTATTCCATTTAAAGCCATTTGCTTGCATGTTTCAATTTGATCAACTGTGATTTGACGTCTTGGACTAGAGGCGAAATGACGTTGCCACCATGCTTGAATTTCTTGATAATAGTTGGAGTCGCTTTTAAATTGAATGAAAGGTCGGTCCGTTGACAAAACATCTTCAAGTTCTTTTAATTCTTGGTCTACCAAATATAAGGTATCACGGAATAAATGGATTTTTGTACCTTTCCATTCAGTGTGACCACGAACAATTCCAATATGAGCTTCCCCATCATATAAAGCTTTGACAATTTCTGAACTCCAACCTGTAATGAGCGAAATTTTTGCTTCTGGATATTTCGTAACAAAATCTTTCAACACCATTGGTAGCCAGTTCTGTCCGACAATTGAAGCGCATGCAATTTTTAGTGTTCCATGAACTTTCGAGGTCAAAGATTGTAGGATTTCAAAGATTTCTTCTTGTTTTGCAAGTGTATCAATAGCGAATTGAATGATGATTTCTCCAGCTGGTGTTGACGTTAAGCCCTTTTGTGAACGAAGAAAAAGTTGAGCTCCCCATTCTTTTTCAATCGATTGCAATCGTTGAGATAGTGCTGGCTGAGACAGGAAAAGTCGTTCTGCAGATTTTCTCATATTGCGCTCTTCAGCTAAAATTTTAATGATTTGAAATTCATTGGTTGTCACTCATTTCGCTCCCTTCCAAAACTAATCTAAGAAAAATTTTTTTTAAGTAATCATCATGACAACAACATTTTTGTAGCCTTGATTGAATTTATTTGGTAGTACAGGTTCCCGGTCTGCTTCCTACGCTTTGCCTGTTGCAAGATGTTCACTTGAATAAAGAGAATGGGCTTGTTACTACTTCACTGCAAATATAAGATAAACAATAACTCTAAACAAAAAGAAGACCTCCAGTGTGGAAATCTTCTTTCATTTTTGCATATTACTAATTATTTTGATAGATATGTTTTTTTAATTGTTTTAAGACAACTCGTCTTGTTAAAATGCCTACAAATGTTTCTTCATCATCTACTACGCATAAGAAAGGATGATTGATTAATAGGTCAAGCCCTTTTTTAAACTTTTCATTAATATGAATGGATGGAACCGGTGATTGCATTAAAGAATCAACTTTTAAATCCGGCAAACGTTCGTATTCAATGTGGTCTAATCCTAAAATGGCATCTGTTATCATCTGAGTACTAACTAAACCTTTTAAGCGGTATTTAGTATCTAATACAGGAATGGATGAATACCCTGTTTTGGTTAATACTAGTAAAGCATGTTCTGCACTATTTCCCATTTGCACATGAGCTACTTTTTCTGATGAGATGATGAATTCTTCGATTTGCATTTCTAAAAAATCTCTGCTTGTAACCGAAATCATACACTTCTACTCCTTTTTCTGTTCTACTAGTGAACAGCATACTACTCGTTTATCATATCATATTCCGAATAAAAACACTGATGTAAACCTTTACCTATAAAAAAACTTCTTCACCTAATACGGTGAAGAAGTTGCATAAAAATATCCGACTAGTATGGTGACAAACACTAATGCAGCAATATAGACCCAGATGATTGGATTGAGTGTAAACGGATGGTCTTTAATTGCTACTGGGATTGGTGAATCGTTTGTTTGGTCTCTTTTTCTTTCAAATACCATAATTCTTTTGGTCGTATAAAATCCAACTGCGCAAATGAAAATTATTACACCGAATAACGGCCACGTCCATAAACCCATTTTCATCCTATCCTTTCAGTGGAGTAGAGTTAGTATGGGTTAACTTCTAAAATTTAAGCTTAAAAAGGAAATTTATTTAACCATTGTCCACCATCTAAAGTGACAATCTCGCCATTCATATAAGCCGCTTTGTCAGAAAGCATAAACGCAGCAAGATCTGCAATTTCTTCTGGCTTGCCTAGTCGTCCTAATGGAACAGACTTTAATGTTCGTGCAGCAGCCTCTTCAGATTCCCACAACTTATCAGCACCGCCAGTACGTTCAATAGGTCCTGGAGCAATTCCATTTACTCGAATGCCATATTGAGTTCCCCATTCAACTGCCAAGGTGCGTGTTAAAGACATAACTCCAGCTTTAGCAGCTGCAGAGTGAGCAACGCCCGCTCCTGCATTCCAAGCATACGTTGCTAACATATTTAAAATGGATCCTTTTTGTTCTTTTTCAATCCAATAATTCCCTACAGCTTGAGAACAATAAAAAGTACCGTTCAAAACGATATCAATTACTGATTTCCAGCCATTTGGTGAGAGTTTTTCCGCATGAACGATGAAATTACCTGCCGCATTGTTTACAAGTCCATCAATTCGCCCAAACATTTCGTGTGTGTAATTGACCATAGCTTTCACGTGTTCAGGTTCACGAACATCCATTTGAAAAATGCCTACATGACTAAAATCATGAGAAATTGCTTTTTGTGCAGTTTCTAAACGTTCTAAATCACGACCAGTAATAACTACGTTTGCTCCTTCTTCCACAAAACGCTTAGCCATATAAAATCCCATTCCACTTGAACCGCCAGTAATAATAATTGTTTGGTCTTTTAGTAACATTTTAATACCCCCTATAATATTTCTGAATATTCGTTCATAATTATATTATGCCATTACTATTCCACAAAAGTATATAGGAAAAGAGTAAAATGCTTTATTCTTCATCCTTTGAAACACGATAGACCAAATTCAATAATTCTTCCTGACTGTTTATCATTTCGTCATTTTTTTTCGGGAAACGATAGTGGTACTCACCGTGTTCATCTTGCTCCCGTAACTTCGCCGTATCTTGCATTTGAAGTAAGATAACATTCATGATTCGTTGTTTAATAAATGTGTCGACTATGGGAAAAAGAATCTCCACACGTTTAATCATATTTCTTGTCATCATATCTGCTGACGATAGAAAAACTTGATTATCTCCATTTTGATGGAACCAATAAATCCTTGAGTGTTCGAGAAAACGCCCAACAATACTAATGACACGAATATGTTCACTAATCCCTTTAATTTGAGGACGTAAACAGCAAATGCCACGAATAATTAAGTCAATTTTAACTCCAGCAATTGAAGCCTCGTACATTTTTATGATGAGTTCTTTATCCGTAAGAGAATTCATTTTTGCACGTATATAGCCATTGCCATGTTTTTTATGAAAGATAATTTCCTGATCAATCAATTTTATAAATTCATCTCTAATATCATAAGGAGCGACCACAAGATGATGAAAAACAGGTTTTTCTGTATAGCCACTTAAATAGTTAAAAAAATTGGTTGCATCGATTCCAAAGTTTTTCTTTGTCGTGATAATCCCCATATCTGTATATACTTTAGCAGTTTGATCGTTGTAGTTTCCTGTTCCTAAATGAACAAAGCGTTCTATTCGTCCATTTTGATTTCTGACGACTAATGTGATTTTTGAATGCGTTTTTAAATTATGCATACCATAAATAACAAGACATCCAGCTTGTTCTAATTCTTTTGCCCAATGAACGTTATTCTCTTCATCAAATCTTGCTTTCAATTCAACTAATACAGTAACTTGCTTGCCATTCTCTGCAGCTTTTTTGAGCGCATGAATCATCGGAGAGTTCCCGCTTACTCGATATAAAGTCTGTTTAATCGCCAGCACATTTGGATCCTCTGCAGCTTCAGCTACAAATTCAATAATCGGGGCAAAAGATTCATACGGATGATGGAAAAATAAATCCTGTTGCAATGCTTTTTCAAATATATCTTCATCTGATGTCAAATCAACAGGTGGTTGAGGGATGAAATTTTCAAATTCTAATTGTTCCCGTCCAACTCTTATTTCTTTAATAAATGTAAATAAAAATGTCAAATCAATCGGGGATTCAAGTTTAAAGACATCGTCTTTATGTATCTCTAGTTCATTAAGTAAATAATTTAATACTTGTTGATTAATTTCATTTGCGCGAACTTCTAAACGACTTGCTGCACCCCACTTACGTTTTTTTAACTCTCTTTCAATTTCCACTAACAAGTCACGTGCGCCTTCTTCGTGAATTGTTAAATCAGCGTTTCGAGTCATCCTAAAAGCAGTGGCTGATTTAACTTTATATCCATAAAATAACGTGTTTATTTGATCAATAATCAAGTCTTCCAAATATACAAAAGTATCTCCTTTTTTAGAAGGGACTTTAATCATTCTAGTCAAAACGGAAGGAACTTGAACGATTGCAACTTTTTCATTGATTTCATCTTCACTTTGCTGTTCAAGAATGACAATAATATTCATAGTTTTACTTAAAAGTGTTGGAAAAGGTCGATATGCATCCACAGCGACCGGCGTTAACACAGGGAAAACATGTTCTTCAAAAAAATGTTGTGTAAATATTTTTTGCGTTTTAGAAAGTTCATCCATCATTAATACTTGTACATCTTGTTGTTTTAATTGCTCATAAACGAGTTCCTGATAAACGCTTGATTGTCGTTTAACCAATGCATGAGTTTTTTGAGCGATTTTTTCAAGCTGTTGTTTCGGAGTCAATCCAGCTTTATTTTCAGGTTTTTGAAACCCCACTCGCACTTGATCTTGAAGTCCTGCAACGCGCACCATAAAAAATTCATCCAAATTGGAGCTGAAAATGGCTAAGAATTTCAAGCGTTCAGCTAAAGGATTGCGTTCATCTTCTGCTTCCTGTAAAACACGTTCATTAAAAGCTAACCAACTTAATTCACGATTGTTATAATACGCAGGGTTATCTTTTTCAAATAGTGTTTGTTTTTCAGTCATTCGTATCTACATCCTTCTCAACAAATTGCAGACTGACTTCACACTTACATAATCGTTCTAAATGTTTCTTCTGTTTGCCTGCTTGATATTCCTCAGCCATAGCATTTCCACTAACAAAAATCTTCATTCGAACACCGTCCTTAGAAGATTCCATTGATAAGTCATTGACGATTGAGCGTTTTGAACCATTTAGTCCATAGGCAAATTTCAATATTGCCCCTAACTCTCTCAAATGTTTTAGTTCTGCTTTCTCAATCCATTGATCAAATGGAGCAGCATACCCTTTGAATGTATCTTTATTTTTATACGAGGCTACCAATGCTAGCCTCAATCGATCTAAATGCTCTAACCCATCAATTGAACGATTTGATAGGATATAAAATGTATGTTGACTAGCCGAATCCGCATCAATATATTCTCCTAAATAGAAAAGGGCTGCCGCTCTTTCAAGCAATAGCAAACTTGCAGGCGACTGTTCAATAATGCCATTCTTCACGCACTCTAAATAAATTTTTCGTGATAAAAATTGGAGATGTTCCGCTTCATGAAGGTTAATTTCATATTCTGCAGCTAATGTATCACTGCTATGTTTAAACACTTCATGTTTATTTAATTCTTCTGGATGCGTTTGTAAAATACGATTTAACATAATACCTTCTCTTAATCCTTTACCACTGAACATAAACTCTTCTGCTTTAACCACTTTCATCAATACTCGGAAAACTTCAAGCGCAGGTAAAATAATGTCCGCTCGATCACTCGATAAACCTTCAATTTTCTTCAATTCTTGAATTGATAAATCTGATAATGTGTCACTCAGTGTATAAACATCATGCACATCCATTTTATATTGATGAACGCTCGAAATCGGATATTCTTTTCTTTGCTGATCAATTTGAGCAATGTTACGAGCGCTACCCCCTATTCCAATGACAGGTAATTTCAACCCGCTTAACCAAGGCAAGGAACGAAATTGAGCTTCTGTAAACAAAGCCAATTGTTCTTTTTCTACAGATGACATTCTGTCCCCTTTCATAAACTGTTGTTGAAGTGAAACAACTCCAAAAGGAAAGCTATGAGTGTACTGCAATTTCTTGTTTTTAAAATATGTAATCTCAGTACTTCCTCCACCAATATCAATCGTTACTGCAGACTCAGTTGGAACAGAATGGGCTACTGCAACAAAACCAAAATATGCTTCTTCTTCTTCCGTTAAAACATCTATATCTAAGTTAGTCTCTTTCTTCATTCGAACAATAATTTCTTTCTGATTGGATGCTTGACGAATAGCAGCTGTCGCAGTTACGAGAACTTCGTGCACATCATAATCTTCTAGCATTTGTCGGAAAGATAGTAAAATCTTTTGAAGTAATTCAATACCCTCTTCAGACATTTCTCCTGTAGCTTGAATATAAGTACGCAAACGTGCCACAGTTTTTATATTTTCGAATTCGCGAAGGCCTCTTCTTTCATCATAGGAATATATAACTAAGCGAATTGTATTAGAGCCAATATCAAGAATAGCTGTTTTTGGTTTTTTCATTTGTATCACCTTTTTCCATGTTTTTTTGATTTCTTCTATACAAATTGGGAAGAAATTGGTATGATAATATTTAATTGAATGCTCTGAATTTTTCTATATTCTTGTATAATTTCTCGGTTTATACGACACGAAGGGTGGGATTTCATGAAACCAAATAGGACTGATGAACAATTAGCTGCCGCTATTTATTCTGTTAATCGTCATGCAAAGACAGCAACTGATAATAAATTTCTTTATGAATTAAAAAGACTAACCATTGAAAAGATGATTGAAACCGGGCGTGCTAAAAAATTGGGACTACACTTTGTGAAAAATCCTCGATATAGTCAACAACAATCTTCTGTATTAGTCCAATGTGCCGATTACTACTTCCATTTATTACCCAAAAAAGAAGATTTCCAAAGTCTAACTCATTTGGGCCATTTAGATGAAAATTACCGTAATCCGCAAAGAAGAATGAGTTTGAATATGGCCAAGCAACTACTTAGTGAGTATACTGGCTTATCTCAAACAATTATAAAGAAAAAACCCACATATGCTCCCACCCCTATGTCTAAAAAACAACCTGTAAAAAATCGATCGTATACGTTTGGAAGCTCTTATTTAGATTAATTTATATTTACAAAATGCCGGAACCCATCAAAGTGGTTCCGGCATTTCTTTTAAAACAAAATTATGTGAAAGAATGCTATTGTTATTGAAGAACAAACGAAAGACTTTATAAGCCCCCGACATGCCTTTAGAAAGACTTTAAACCAAGTAATTTGTTAAAGACATCTTTTCAAAGCTGGATGTCCCAAATTTGTTAAACCGCTCATAGACGACAAAGATTCGCCGATAGCCACATCTTTTGCGCTCATAGTCGACAGAGATCCGCTGATAGTCAACACAAAACCGCTCAAAGCATAAAAGAATCACTCTAAATATTTCCAAAACCAATAACTTGAATTGTTAAAGACATCCTTCAAAGCTGGATGTCCCACTTTTTGTTGGTTGCGACGAGTAACCGCAGCAGCAAACTCTTTTCTTTGCAGAAGAATAGTTGGCTCTTTCTGAACGTGCTACTAGCGAAAATGTACGATAAACATAATCTAACTGAGCCTTAGTTTAAGTTATCCCATTTTATAGTCATTTGAATCATGTTTTACTCGTAAATGAATGATTAATCCAATGACCGTCATGACAATTAGGGTCGATAGAGCAATCCGACTTGCAAGGGGTCCATAATCTTGTAATTGATACGTAATGGTCCCGTACAGGACTGGCCCAATGATGGAGGATACTTTACCGGAGAATGCAAAGAGTCCAAAGAATTGTCCTCTCTTGTCTTCTGGTGACAATTCAATAATAAGTGTACGAGATGTAACCCACATTGAACCTAAAGATACACCAAACATGCTTCCAGCGATCCAAAACATCCATTGATCATAAGCAAAAACTGCTACAAATAAAGAGACTATCATAAGAATCGCAACTATACTGACAGCATTCTTAGCTCCAATACGTTTAGTGATATAGCCAAAAACAAACGAACCAATAACGGTTGAAATCGTAGATACAAGGTATAGAACAATAAATTGCCCAGATGAGAAACCAACTATGACAGTGGCATAAATCGCCATCATTGCAATTGTTGTAGCAATGGCATCGTTAATAAAGAAGTAAGCAATCATAAATGTGAAAACAGATTTATGAGACTTCATGTCTTTGAAAGTATTGATAATCTCTTTGTAGCCATCAAAGAATGACCCTTGGATTCGTTGATTTTTAGGTATAGGAGTATCTTTATTTATAAAAAATAATGGCAATGAAAATAACAAATATAAAATCGCTGTAGGAATGAATGCTCGATGAAATTCACCATCACTTACAAGCAAATAAACAAGCAATCCAAGGATTGTTCCAATATACCCAACTGCTACTCCAAACCCGGATATTAAAGGCATCTCTTGCTTTGTGCCTAAATCACTCATCATGGAATCATAAAAGACTAGACTCGAGTTAAAAAAGAATTTTGCTATAACAAAACTTATAACAACTAAGGCATAAGACAGAGGGACTCCCCACAAAAGAGACTCGCTTTCAATTCCACCAAAAACCCCCATCATAAAAGTGGCGATGATGGATATTGAGGCAAACCACACGATAAATCTCTTTTTGTATCCTGTTCGATCAATCCACACACCGAATAAAGGAGAAAACATAACTAAGAAAAAGCTTGCAATTGCATTCGCATAAGACACAAACGTGCTAGCTACTTGTTGTCTTGCCTCACTGGTTCCAATGACTTCATCCGTGTAGAAAGGGAAAAAAATAGTGTTAATATTGGACGAAAAGATTGTGTTAGCAAAATCATAAAAAGCCCAAGATAAAATCGGTAATGATAGGTAAAGAGCTATTGGACTCCGAGGAGTCGTTTGTTGATGGTCCACTCTAACACACCCCACTATTTTTTATTCTATTTATCGTACGCTTTTATCAAACTTTGAGTCCCTTCATTTTCAAATCCTTGCTCCGCTAAGTTCCTATACATTGAATAAGCCATTTCCAAACCAGGTAAAGTTAAATTCATTTTTCGGGATTCATCTAAAGCAATGCCCATGTCTTTTATGAAGTGTTTCATGTAAAAACCAGCTTCATAATCATCGTTTAACATTCTTGGCGCTAAATTAGTTAATGACCACGATCCTGCAGCACCTGTAGTAATTGATTTTAAAACCAATTCTGGATCTAGCTTAGCCTCTCTTGCATACGTAATCGCTTCACATGCGGCAATCATGGTTGACGCTATGCCGATTTGATTCGCCATTTTTGTATGTTGACCCGCTCCAGCTTTACCTTGATATACAACGTTCTGACCGAACAAAGAAAACAACGGTTGAATTTTATCGAAAACTTCTTTGTCTCCACCAACCATAATCGATAATAAACCTGACTTCGCTCCAACATCCCCACCTGAGACGGGTGCATCAAGTGAACTCATACCAACTTTTTGTGCTTTATTGTATAGTTCGATTGCAAGAGTGGGTGTAGATGTAGTTAAATCGATAACAATTAGACTAAATTTGCCGTTTTCAAAAATGCCATTCTTTCCATAATAAACTTCTTCAACGTCTGTTGGATAACCCACCATCGTGAAAATAACTTCTACTTGCGCAGCAACTTCACCAGGAGACTCTGCCCACGTTGCACCTAAATCTAGTAAATCTTGTGCCTTTTCTTTAGTACGTGTATAAATTGTTACTTCATGACCTGCCGAAAGTATATGCTTGACGATACTTTTCCCCATGACCCCAGTGCCTACAAAACCAACTTTTGCTTTTTGACTCATTATGTAACCTCCAAGTTGTTAATAATTTCTATTATTATTAGTTTATCAAAGTTCATAGATTTAAGCATCGGAACATTCCGAAAATAGAAAAATTCTTTTCTTGTTCTTGGCTAAATTTCATATGTTGAAGTGTGATAAAAGCGCAGGGGAAAACATATGCACAAAAAAAAGTAGGACACATTCCTCTCGGGAAATGTGTCCTATAAAAAGGGGGAAATGAGAATGTTGCTGTGTTCAATTATAATATGCCCACAATTCTTTTTATCTAAACCTCTTTATCAAAATATTTTAATAAAACTTTTTTTAATTCATTCATAAACCATTCCCCGTCTTTTGCGTCCATTTGTTGTCCACTATAACGCACCAAATCATAAACCTCATAGAAGCTTTCAGGAACCTGCCACTGTTCTCTGGTAAACCATTCTCGAACGGTTTCGTTTTGTTTCCTGCTATATCCCATTTGTCCTACGTTGCTTTCAAAGTCACGATATTTTTCACGAACTAAGTTCGTATCCATCGAGTAAAGCCATGTGGTTGATAACACTTTTCCTTCTTTAGAAAGTTCACTGCCACTACGGTCATATTGAATTTTTTCTTTTGCAACTTCAATCTTTTCAGTTTTATTCTTTGATAAACGCCAAACAAGTATTCCAATTCCAAGGATACTGACACAAACAAGGATGGCAAACCAAGGAAAATTAGCAGGTGCATCTAGCCATTCCGCTTGTTGTGTTTGAGCCTGTTTTACTTCTACTTTACCTTTTCGAGCGGTTTTAAAAATTTCTGGTGGATTAGTGGATTGCAGAAAGGTGTTTTGTAACCATACAAACAACAGACCAACTGGATACAAAATAAATTCGATAATGTTCCCGAATAACATAACAAACCATTCTCGAGCCTTGCTACCTATTCCAACCATTAAAGCAAAGGTAACTGCTGCAAAACTGATGATACTGAAGTAAATGAAAAGCACTTTCGAAAAAGGTACATGATGTGCAACTTTTGATCGCAACCACTGGACGACGATTCGATCTAACAAGAACAATACGGAGCCAACAATCGCAAGTATGACTAAATCTCGAAGAAGTTGAGCCATATTTAAAACCGTTATTAAAAAATATGATAATGCAAACATCACCACTAACAAAGTAAAGAAAGGTCCATCATGAGTTGCATCTTCTTGCAGTTTGGCATATCTCTCTTGAACTCGCCACACTGAGAAGGCAATAATAACCACAAGGAGCCAAAAGGGCGCACCAAATAAAAATATAGTCAATCCAACAACCACAGAAACAACTAGGGTAATAGCAATTTGGTATCCGGTTTTTAGAAATAACAAATTAACGGCAAAAGCAATACTAAACAATACTGCTAGCCATAAGAAAGCAGGATGCATTAAAGTTTCACTCGGAATAAATAACAACACAAAGGAAACCAACCACGCATCTTGCAAAAACTTTCCAAATGATTCATATTGCACTAACGACCTTGAAGGGGCAGTTCTTTCCACGGTACTTCACCTCCAAGACTTTGATTTAATCTGACGTTCACATGAATATCTTTGGACCATTTCGCGACGTAAGATGCCATCTCTTTTACATCATGCGTGAAAATTACAACCGATACTGGCAAGTTCTCATGCATATCCATATGTGACAACATTAGGTTAAAAGGAATTGTATTATCATTTTTTGATAGGATTGAAAGCAACTCCATTGCTTTTTGATGTTGCTTTTGTCCATCTCCAATAGGTAAATACAAATAAGGCGTAACCCCAAAGGACCTGACATTGACAGAGAGCGCAAACGGAATTCCCTCGCGATAGAAGTAGTCAACAAAAGAGGCAATATCCTCAATGCGCTCTTCTAGATCCGCAATAATGGAGTATCGATTGACCACGTTCAATACGAGTAATGCGGATTCATTTGCTACTTGAGTAAAAACTTTTGTTTGCAGCTTTTGCATTCTTGCGCTGGCTTTCCAGTGAATATGATGGAATTGATCTGCTGGCCCATAATCTCTCGTACCTACAGGAGAAAACAAGTCTTGAAATAACGAATGTTTATACTCACTGTCCCCTGGTTTTAATGGTGAAGCTTTACGCATGTTTTTTAACGGATACATATTCGGATAGACCAATTGCTCCATTAATATTAGAGGTTTATGTAATAATACAACTGATCCTTCACCGAATAAGTGAGGGACAGTTAATTCCAGTTTTTTTAATCTGGACAATCCTCTTTTTTGACCTTCGATTGGTATTGTTACTGTCACAACTTCATTTGTTCCAATCGTTAATGGAACCACAATTTCAATGAGCTGAGTATGACCCACATGTACATTCACAAGTGGTTTCACCGCATCTTGAAATTGCAATCTCAGTTGTCCATTCCAAATAGGTACTCCCTTATTTTCAAAAGTTAATTCCCAATTTGATTGACCGCCTTTTAGCAACCGGCCTCTTTTCTTATTGTTTAGCAACGTCAATTTCTGACCAACCTGTTTAAAATAAAGGATTTGCATGAAAGTTATAACAGCGAAAAAACAAAAAACACCTGCCGCAATATACTGCACAAGGATCACTGACATGATAAAACATAGAAAAATAATGGTAAGAACCCAATTCGTTTTTGTGGACCCATAGTAATCACGTTGCCAAGTCATCTTGCCATAGCCTCTACAGGCGCTTGAACTGATTGAATGATTTCTCTCAAAATATCTGCGGGCTCACGTATTAACATGCCTTCTGCTGTCAGCATAAGACGATGAGTAGATAGTGGTTCTACCATTAATTTAACATCATCTGGGATAACATAAGAACGACCTTTTATAAAAGCATGCCCTTGAGCAGCATGAAGAAGCGCAAGCGCAGCTCGGGAACTCAAACCCAATTCGACATGGGGATGCAGCCGAGATGCATGGATGATTTGTAAAATATACGTCTCAATATCTTCATGGACGACCACTTTTCTGACAGCACTACGCCATTGTTGAACGTCTTCGATATCAATTATGGATAAAGTTTTAACTTCACCAGGCGCTTGACTAAATTCTTTCAATATCTTTCTCTCTTCTTCAAAGCTTGGATATTTAATTTCAATTCGGAACAAAAAGCGATCTAGCTGAGCTGCAGGCAATGAAAAAGTTCCTTGCTGGGACTCAACTGGATTTTGAGTGGCAATAACCATGAAAGGTTCTGGCAATTGTATCGTTTCCCCATCAATTGTCACTTGCTTCTCCTCCATGGATTCAAGAAGACTTGACTGTGTCCTTGGAGTAGCTCGATTAATTTCATCTGCAAGTAAGATATTCGTAACCACAGGACCCGGTCGCATGATAAATTCTTGCGACTTAGGATCAAAATAACTAATTCCAGTTACATCAGAAGGTAATACGTCTGGAGTAAATTGTAGACGTTTAAACTTACCTTTAAACGAATGGGCAAACGATTTGGCCATCATTGTCTTACCAGAACCAGGAACACTTTCAAGTAAAACGTGACCTCCTTGAATTAATGCAATGATCATAAAATCTATTTCTTTTTCACGCCCAATGATTGCATCATTTAATGTTTTTCTTAATTGATTTAATTTTGACAATGTAACTCCCCCAATTCCAATTGTATAAGTATACCAAATTTAAAAATATATTAAGAATATAGAAATTAATCTGATAATTACTAATAAAAAAAACTAAGCAATCATTTGCTTAGTTTTTGATTAGTTTCATGTTGTATGTAGGATTTTCAGGATAATTTTTCCTATGATATGCATTTAATAGTTGATCTAGCTTTTCACTTAGTTGGATGGTATTAACGTTTCCAAAACCATTCTCTAGCGCAGACTTAATCATCTTTTCCCTAGTAAGTTCTAATTCATCAAGAATTGATTCTGTCACATTATACCTCCTTTAACGAACCTTTTTATCCATTATTATACACTAAGATTAGCGAAATAACACATTTTCATTGCGACAAAATACGACATTTTTCAGCTTCTCGCATCATTTTCATATGTATAAATAACGACTCCACCTTGTTTTGCAATGCCGCGAAAATGCTTAAAATCTTTTCTTTGAATAAGAATTTTACGAAACTCTAAAAAATGTTCTTTTTCTATTGTAATTGAAGTAATATTTCCTTCTTTTAAACCTTCTAATTGTTGTTCATATGTATTCATTTTAAGACCCCTTTATTGTTAAAAATAATTATGATTTAATGATGTTTTCAGAAAATACTTTACGTTACAAAAAATTTCATGCAAACTATTGATATGAGCGCATGAAGGAGCTGAAGTTTGTGGTAATCGCAACGGTTGGATCTATTATTGAGTTTAAAGATGGATTGCAAGGAATAGTAGAAAAAGTAAATGAAAACTCGGTTATCGTAAATGTTTCCATAATGGAAAACTTTGAGGAACTCGAGGTTGAAGAAAAGACTGTTGTCAATCACAAACGGTATAAAATAGTATACCTTAAAGAGCAAGAGTCTTCACCCATGACAGATGAAGAACAAGAGTGAATCTTTTTAATACGGTGTACAGGAGGTTTTCAGTATTGAATATTTTAGCTCCTAATTTACGATGGATTGCCTTACTTATTGGCGTCTATGTATTACTTTCATTCACGTTTTTTAACGAAACTATTTTTTGGTATATGTATACATTTACCATGCTATTATTTATGGCCTTATCTTTCGTCCTTGTTAAAATGGAAGACGAAGTACAAACATGGGAGTACTTAGTATTTGGTATAGGATATGGTACACTCACCTATGGACTTATTGCAACCGCTTATCGGTTTGCGTCTATTTTCACTGATGCTGCAGCGATTTCAGTCGAGCGATTTTTAACTGATTATGGTCCAACCACAGTGTGGCACTATTTATTATTGATGTTAATTATTGCACCAGGTGAAGAATTATTTTGGCGTGGTTTTATCCAACAGAAGTTAAAGGATTACATGAGTCCATTCTTTGCTGTATTAGTCGCTTCATTACTTTTCGGATTGTCTATGGCTTTTAGTGGATTTTGGTTAGGCGTCGTTGCAGCAGTTACTTCTGGGATGCTATGGGGAATTTTATACGAATGGAAAAAAAGTATGCCACTTATCATCATTGCTCATATCACAATGACCATCCTATTATTTCTCATTCTTCCTCTTAATACCTGAAACATTGTTCAATTACATCATGATTATGACTTAAAGGAGAACTAGTAAAATGAAAAAAACATGGCTTTTATTTGCATCAATTACACTTGCTATTTCCATGCTAACTGCATGCAATTCAACGGATAAAGCAAACGACAATGAGGATAAAACAGATTCTCAAGTAGAAACTACTGATGAGACAACTGGTGAGGGAACTGAAGCAGAACAAAAGACTACCAAAAAGAGGGATTCTGAAAAGACTCTTACTTATTCAGTTAAAAAGGAAGTAAAAGAAGATACTGCTATCTTAACAGAAAGTGACGATCAAAATTTTTCGCTATATAAACTAGATGGTTTTAGTTTAAAAGGTGATGAGCCTAGTATGGATTCACTTTACTTAGATGATAATCCAGCTGTATTTATGAAAGTTGAAACCATCTCAAAGGATGAAGCTTCTGTAGAAATCATCGCTAAAAATATGAAGGAATCAATTGCATCTGTCAGTATTAACAAAGAGCCAATAGAGATTGGTAAAGATAAATTACCACAAGGCGAAGGTGTATTAAATACAAGTGGATTTCAAACAACTTTTGAATTGGGTACAGTATCTGGATATGTGTTTGAACAAGGAAATCTTATTGTGCGTCTTACCATTTTCGATCAAAAGAGCGTGAACTTAACAGATGCGTTCTTGAAAATGGGCGAAACAATAGCCTCAAAATAATAAAAAATTCCGGCTCACTTAGATGAGCCGGAATTTTTATGTTAATAAGATAAATCTTTAATCGATAAACCCAACTTTTTCAGCAAAACAATCGCTTGCTGCTTTTCTTCTGAATCAAGAGCACTCATTATTTCATGTAACTGTTTCTCATGCTCGGGAAACAGTTCATTCATAAAGGCTTCCCCTTCAGGTGTAATCTCAGCAAATGTCACTCTTCGGTCAGATGGACAAGACACTCGGTGTATAAAGCCTCTTTTCTCAAGCTTATCAATTACATACGTAATTGACCCACTAGCTAATAAGATTTTATTACCGATTTTTTGTAAAGGTTGTCTTCCCTTATGGAACAATAACTCTAAAACAGCAAATTCAGTAGGGTTTAAGCCGTTCTCTTGAAAAAATTGATTTGTACATTCATGCAATGATTTATTTGCTCTAGAAAGCACAATAAATAATTTTAAGGATTGTGCTAGTTCTTCAGATTTCATCAATATCACCTTTATTCCCAATATCTCTAGTTAAAGCTAGTATATAGGGAATAGAAGAAGTTTGTCAAAATGCTTAGGATGATGATTATTTCCAAGGTGCGATCGTAGCTTTTCTTTAGTAGTAATCGATTATTCTATTCGTGCTTATTTAAACAGGCTATGTTAACTTTTATGGTTGATTTTATAAAAAAGAAGGTATCTGCACCATCTTCGCGGACGAACAGGCAAGCCTCTTCACTCGTTCCTCTCTGCGGCTGCGGGGTCTTGACTGCCCGTTTTTCCGCAGGAGGGACGCAGATTCCTTTTTATATTCAATATGGTTAAAAGACTATAGAAAACCCAAATTAATTAATGTGGTTGATATTAAATTGATATGAAGGGTATATTTGCGCCTAGCAAGCCGCAAGAAAGAATATGACCAAAGGTAGTTTGTTCAGTATTCTTTGCGAAGAGTAACCGAAGGAGTAGCTATTTGAAGAATGAGACCCACAAGGATGTGGTTTTCATTCTTGTTGGCTCATTCGGAACGTGCGGCAAGCGCAATTGCACGATAAAAAATAGCATAGGTTAACTTTTCCTGTTATAAAGCAGGTGGGAATTGGCTCCCTTTCCGCGAACGAACAGGAAAGCCTCCTCACTCGTACCTCGTTGCGGGGTCTTGCCAGTCCGTTTTTCGAGGGGAGTCGCATATTCCCTTACTATCTAATTTACTTAAAGCTATAGAAATGCTAACTTTCAAATAATGTTGTCAATGGAGTGCGGAAATCGATAGAATTTCTGTTTTTAGATCGTTCGTATTTAATTTTCATACTTGTTGGCTTATACGGAACGTGCGGCAAGCACAAATGCACAATAAACAATCTTATCTTTTAGCAGAGCCTTTAAAAATAAATAAATAAATAAATAAATATAGGTACATTCTTCTTCAATTTGAAGTTATCACTTCCCATACTGGCTTTTTATCAGGTTGGTGACGATCTGTCTTTTCATTCTTGGCATCTAAATGATAGACGGGAAGGTAAATATAAAACGTGGTTCCATGATTAAGCTCACTCTCAACTTCAATGCTACCCCCGTGATTCTCTATTGTTTGAACTGCATGTGCTAGTCCCAAACCGGTACCGCCTTCTTTTGACGTGTAAAAAGGTAAAAATATTTTATGCATTTGTTCTGAAGTCAAGCCGGATCCTTGATCATTGATCGACACACATAGTTGTTTATCATCTGTCCAAGTTTGAGTAATTTCCACTTTCCCTCCATGAGGCATAACTTCAATAGCATTTTTAAAAATATTCATGAACACTTTTTTAAATTCATAAGGATCGCCAAAAATACCGTCTGATTCACTATTCCATGAAACAAAATCAAGTTCAATATTTTGCATTTTCCCTTGTGGATACATAAAATCTACAACTTGTGAGATTAATGATGACAATGAGAAAAACTCAAAAGATCGTTCGGATGGTTTAGATAATACTAGAAATTCATTAAGGATAGATTCCATTCGATTTAGCTCACTGTTGATAATTTCAAGGTATTGACTACCTTCTTTTGTAACTTGATGAGAAAGTAATTGTGTGAAGCCTTTTAGAGAGGTCAAGGGATTACGAATTTCATGGGCAATACTTGCTGCTAATTGTCCGAGTGTTGATAGAGACCTACTATGTTCAACTTGCTTTTTTAATTGGATCTTTTCCGTTTCATCTCGCATTATGGTCACATACATATTTACGCTATTATTGAAGAAAGAATTAAATTCATAAAACTTCACTTCCCCATCAGCGTTTACTTTAGAAGTTACTATTTTAGCGGTTCCTTTTGATTGAACATCTTTAAAAAATTGACTAAGTTCATTTTGATAATCTGGTAACAATGAAAAGATTAACTTAGCATTTTCTCCCATTAATTCACTTGTGGGAATATCAAAAAAAGTTTCAATCATCTGATTGGCTTCTAGAATCGTCCCAGAAGTAGAAGTTAATATAATTCCTTGAGAGGCATATTGGAAAATGGTTTCATATTTCAGTTCTTCGTTAAAACTAAGACTTCGCGGATCTTGGACTTGCTTCAAGCGAATAATGTATTGCGAAGTTGTATCATTGTAACAGCCCTCTATATCGTAGACAGTATTACATTCGTATGAGTCGGAAACAGTAATTTGACATGTTGCGAGCTTGCAGATATTCGTATCGTGTAAGAAATTCTCCCAAATTTCTTTAGATGGCTTGTCCATTTTTCGGGTAAATTCATCAATATTACGCAGCAAGAAAATATCTCTTGCCATTGGGTTCATTTTAATAATTTCTTTATTCTCTAAAATAATCACTGAGTCTTCATCATCCCAAAATAAAAAATCGAATATCTCCGGTATTTGATCTCCAAACATGTCATTCACCTACCCTTTCGTGTACTTTTCATGCATTATATGCCATGAATATCCTTTTTATGATCAAAAAGTAAAATACACACTTAATTCAGATTATTTTATCGTATTTAAACAATTAACGTAGATATTTAGACTCATATTGTTTGAAACACTAATCCTTGTTAAAATAGAATGATGTAAAAAAGGAGAATGCTTAATGAACATCGTTTTAGCAACATTAAATGCAAAGTATATTCACACAAACTTGGCACTCAGATGCCTTAAAGCTAGCGTACAGCCTGAATTTAATCCGATAATCTCTGAATATACAATAAAAGATCCTTCTTTCAATATTGTGTCTGACATTTACTTAAAAAAACCACAAGTAGTTGGTTTTAGTTGTTACATTTGGAATATTGAAGAGACCATTAAAGTCGTCAGATTGCTGAAAAAAGTCAGTCCCGAAACGATTATTGTTCTTGGTGGTCCTGAAGTTTCTTATGACTCGAACTACTGGTTAAGACGCATTGAAGAAATTGATTATATTGTAATGGGCGAAGGTGAAATTTCATTTAAGCAATTACTACTTCACTTGGATGGAAATCTTCCACTTAAAGATGTTTTAGGAATTTGTTATATGCAAGAAGACAAATTTGTTCTTCATCCACAAGGTCCCAAAATCGACTTACGTGAAATGCCATCACCTTATCGTTTTGAGGAAGATATCCCTCACTTGTCTAAACGGATTACTTATATAGAAACGAGTAGAGGTTGCCCTTTCTCATGCCAGTTTTGTTTATCATCCATTGAAGTTGGTGTACGCTATTTCAATCGTGAAAAAGTGAAAGAAGATATCCGATATTTAATGGATCATGATGCAAAAATCATTAAATTTGTCGACCGTACGTTTAATATTAGTCGTAGCTACGCAATGGAAATGTTTCAGTTCTTAATTGATGAGCATCGTCCAGGTGTAGTTTTCCAGTTTGAAATAACAGCAGATATCATGAGACCTGAGGTTATTCAATTCTTGAACGACAACGCTCCTGCTGGGTTATTCCGTTTTGAAATTGGTGTTCAATCGACCAATGATTTAACCAATGAACTCGTTAAAAGAAAGCAGAACTTTGCTAAATTAACACGGACGGTGACAATGGTAAAAGAAGGTGGAAAAATTGCCCAACATTTAGACTTGATTGCCGGTCTACCGGAAGAAGACTACACTTCGTTCAAACAAACGTTTAATGATGTCTTTGCAATGGGTCCTGAAGAGTTACAGTTAGGCTTCTTAAAACTTTTACGTGGAACTGGTCTTCGCGTACAAGCTGAGGAATATGGCTACGTATACGTTGATCAAGCCCCTTACGAGATATTTGCGAATAATGTGTTAAGCTTTGACGATATGTTACGTATAAAACAAGCTGAAGATGTCCTTGAAAAGTACTGGAATGACCATAGACTTGATTACACGGTCGGCTATTTAGTTAGTGAAACATTTGAAACACCTTTTGATTTCTTCCAAGACTTTGGGACTTATTGGGAGCTCAAAGGCTGGTCTCGAATTGGCCATCAACTGGAAGATTTGTTTAAACGACTTGAAGAGTTTCTAATTCAAGACGGACGTGCAAACATGAACATCGTAAGAAGTTTAATGAAATTCGATTATTTAGCACATCATCAATTCCAGCCTCGTAAACCATACTGGGAAAAAGAAATGGAAAAAGATGCACAGTCTGCTATTTATCGAAAAATAATTGAAAATCCAAGCATTGCTGGAGAGTCATTCGCACAACTTCAGCTCCATGAACGTGAAGTATATAAACAGACACTACTGGTACCCTTCTCACTTGATTTAAAAGAACTTACACAGGAGCATGTGGTAGCTAAGGATGGGTATTTACTCACTTTCTTCAAGCCTGGACAAGCACCTCAATTCTCCTTCATAGCAAAAGAGCAGGTATCCTGATTTTCAGGACCTGCTCTTTTTTTCAGCCAATTATAACTCGTTCTTTTGGATAATGGAATTTGGTCTTAGTCGTTCGACCACCGATAGTGAAGAGGAATGAAATTAATCCAACACGACCTACAAACATGAGAATCATAATGAGAGATTTACCGAAATTCGACAAGTCATCCGTAATACCTAAAGACATTCCACACGTCCCGAATGCAGAGGTTATTTCAAAAACAATGGCTGCCATTGATAACGATGGTTCTGAAATTGAAAGTGCGATTGTAGCAAACAACACCATAAATAACGCTAAAATAATGACAGCGTAGGATCGAAATACATCAATTAATTGAATTTCTCGATTAAAGATTTGTATTTCATTTTTTCCACGTGCGAAATTGATTAAGAAAAGAATAGCGATGGCAAATGTTGTGGTTCGAATTCCCCCGCCTACTGAACTCGGGGATGCTCCTATAAACATCAGTGCACTCATGAAAATATTTGTACCATCAGCAAATTCTGTAATATCAACGGTAACAAGCCCCCCTGAACGAGAAGATACCGAATGGAACATCGCTGTGAATAATGCTTCATGCCAAGACATCCCTTTAAATGAATTAAACATTTCTAATGCTAAAATAACTACAGTTCCAACCAAAAGCAATAATCCAAAAGTTGCTGTAGTTATTTTTGTGAAAAGTGAAAATCTAAAGCTTTTATTTTTATTGGATAAAAACGCTTTAAGTTCGATTAACACGGGAAAACCTATTGCTCCTAGAATGATTAAAATCATATTAATGATTTGAACAAAATAATCATTATGATATGGAATCATCGACTCACCTGTTATATCAAAGCCACCGTTCGTTGTAGCAGAAACGGATGCAAACAAGCCATGTAATAATGCTTCAGAGAACGTGTCATAATATTGGGTAAAATAAAATGTCAGAATAAGAGCACCGATTAACTCAATAAGTAATAGAATCTTTATGATTTCAATAATCAAGTTAACGACTCCAGATAATGAATGCTGATTATGATCCATCATTATCAATTGACGTTCACGTAAACCAATTTTTTTCCCTACAATTAACCAAATGAAAGTACCGAGTGACATGATCCCGATTCCTCCAAGTTGAAGAATAACCATTAACATACCAATCCCAAACGTAGAATATGTATCGGCAATGTTTAATACCGTTAAGCCTGTAACACTCACTGCACTTACTGTCGTAAATAAACTATCAATAAATGATACGTTCACTCCTTGCTGATGTACACCTGGCAAATTTAATAACCCAACAGAAATCCCAATGGCTAAAAAATAATAAGAGACGATAGCTTGAGCAGGTGTTAAATTTCGAATACGACGAATGATTGGATTCATAAATAGCTCAAGTCCTTTCGAAAAACAGTTAGATCATCTTCCTATTCTAAGAAACATTTGAAGAAAAAGAAAGAGGTAGTCTATTTTCTCCATAAAAAAGTGCTTCTCTCTGGAGAAGCACTCACTTTATTTAACGTTTTGGTTTATCATCTTTTAGGATCTTTCCCTTAGCATTGCCTCGTTTTTCCTGTTTAATCTTTTCTTTTTTTACTTTTTTCTTCACTTTTTCAAGCTTATCTTTTTTTTCGTTTCCTTTAACTTTATTATCTTTTTTAACGATATGTGAGTTGGAATCTTTTGTATTTGTAGAGTTGCTTTGTTTATTAGCTAGTTGTTTACTTTTGTTCTTAGTTTTTAGATGCTCTTTTTTATTATTTTTTTCATTTATTTTTTGTTTTTCTTTCGATTTTTCATTATTGACTTTATTTTGGTTCACTTTTTGTTTTTCTTGTACCTTTTTATCGTTTGGTTTATCTGTTTTCAATGATTTATTATGAAGGTTAATTTTCTCATTTTTAGGTTCTTTTTTCTCTTCCAGGTCTTTTTCAATTACTTTTGAATTGTCTTGTTTTTTATTAGTTTCTCTATTTTTTGTTTCGGACTTTACTTTACCTTTTACTTTATCTTTCACTTTTTCAAGTTTATCTTTATTTTTCTTTTTTAATTCGTCTTGATACTTTTGTACAGAAACCCCTTTATTTGTTGCGGATTTCCAGTCAGATACTGTTGCTTCTGTCACTTTTATCGCTTGTTTCTTGGGTAAAGCTTGACTTGCTGAAGTGGCTACAGCCGTTTCAATGACTTTTTCTAATGTTTCATGATCCATATCATTTTGATAGATTGTTGTTATCTCAACCACTTCTGTTTCTTCAATAAGTGATTCAGTTCGATCAACTATTTGTAGTAAAACCCATGACAAAGGCTTCCCTTTCCAAAATGAAATATCTCGTTTAATTCCTACACCATCGTCATTTAGTCCTTTAAAAGAATACACATTACCAGCTTTATTAATACCCAGTTCAATACTTGGATTGATATCGATTTGCACATAGGCAGAAACATTTGATTGTGCAGGTAACAATACAGAGAATAATAAAACAATTGTAGCAACAACGGAAAGAATCGGAGTCGTCCATCGTGATTTAAATGAGTATTTAGCTTTTTGTTGTTTCATGTTTTGATAAGGTCGAAAATAAACTTCTTCCCCTATTTGAACAGAGGATGTAAGGGGAATGCCTTTTTCAAAAAGTCCATCAGACGTTAAGAAAATGCTATATGCAGTTGTTGTCTCAAAGACAATCCCTTTATGCGTGTTCATTATGACATTCTCCCTTTTAAGTAATCTTTAATATAATGCAAATCACTTTTTAGCAAAATAACGATTGCCACAATATATTTGCGATGTCGTTCAATTGTCTTACGTGAGACATTTACTAACTCCTCAAGTTCTTTCATAGGTAACCTTTTCTTCGTTAGTAACATCTCGTAAAACTCATCTGTTTCCACAATGATTTGAGCAATTTGTATAGCTGTTTGACGAGAGTCTTCGTGAGATGGTGAGACCTTAACAAGTTCTTGAAAACTTAATCCATAGGGCTTTAGCAATGATTCAAATACTGCTATTTGGTGCCTTCTTTCCTCTGCCTGCTGCTTCGCTGTAAATTGTTCAAAAGAATGTGAAGACTCTAGGATGTCAAATGAATCCTGAAGATCTTTATTTTCAAACGGTATTTGTCCTATATGAATTTCTTTTCTTCTAGATTCTTTACGAATAAAGTCGATCAATTTACGCCGAATCAGCAGATGTGCGAAAGTTAAAAAAGAGGCATTTTTACCTAATTCATAATGCTCAATGGCTTCATTAAAAGCTAGCATTGCTATACTGTATTCATCATCTTGTTCGCTAATATAGCGTTTGCACACAAAAGATGCAGTTTTTTTCATAAATGGTGTATAGGAAGAAAGAAGTTCATGATGAACTTCCTTGTTCCCATTTTTCGCTTGGATTACAAGCGCTTCAACATTTTGTTTTGTTTGTTTTTTTAAGAAAATCCCTTGAATTGAAGCTAGAATCACAAGCTCACCCCGTTCTTGCACAATAGTTAAGTCCTATCGATTGTAACGGGTTCTTGTGAAAATGAAAAGGCAATTTGCATGTCATTTTCTTTACATTTTCTAGCCTTATTTCTTATCTTTTTCTTCTTTTTTTCCTTGATGTTTTGCTTTTTGATCATCTTTTTTCATTTTATCAGAGGTTTTTCGTTCTTCTTTTTTTACTTGTTGCGTTGCTTTGTGCTCATCTTTTTTTACTTGTTGTGCGGCTTTGCGCTCTTGTTTTTTTACTAGTTGTGCTGCTTTATGCTCTTCTTTTTTCGCTTGCTGTGCTGCTGTGCGTTCTTGTTTTTCTACTAATTTAGTCGCTTTTTGAGCTTCTTTTGCTGCTTCTCTTTCAGCCTTTTTCAACTCATGACCAACTTGTTTTTCTGTCTTTTCAGATTCGTTTTCTTGTGATTTAGGAGCGTCTTTCACTACTTCAGTTTCGTCTGTTTCCGGAATGTTCTTTTCTACTTCTGTTTCATCTTCAACTGGAGTTTCTGTTGATTCTTCTGGTTTATTTTTTTCTTCATATTTCGCTAGCGCATTTTCAAGATTCTTATAAAGAGCTGACTTAGCTTGTGGATTGCTAATTTTTTCAATGTTTGTCGATAGGGCAAAAATATTATTAGCAGTTAAACCTACAGGGATATTTGCTACAATCATTTGCAAATCTTCAAGTGATGTAGTTTCATTTTTCACATTCTTCAAAGCATCTTGGAGATTTACGGTTTCGAAAGTTGATGTGTCTACTTTTTCAGTATCATTTGCAAAGACTTGGATTGAAGTTGATGCAAGTAAACCTGTAGCTAGTAATGCTGCACTAATTTTTTTCAATGTGCTACACCTCTTATAATTTTTTTGAACGTAATCTCGTTCTTCTAACTATTCGAAGAGTTTCCAATCTTTTGTGGGGGTACCAAAAAAAAACTGCTAATAATCAGTATGATTATTAGCAGTTTTTTAATTTTTATTTATTAATATTTTCTTCATCTTCAAGTTCATGGTCAGCTATAACAAGCAATTTTCGGTTTTTATAGCGGCCAGCAAGAACAACTCCAACGGTAATAACAATAATCATTGTCCAAGTAATAATCGGATTAGCATCAAAGAAATCTTTCAAAAAGCCTTCATGAGTAATCATTCTAGCTGCTGTAAACGCTAATACACCTGAACCAATATAGATGATAACAGGGTATTTGTCGATTAATTTAACAAATAGTGTACTTCCCCAAACCATAATCGGAACACTTATAATTAATCCTAAAACGACTAATAGGAAACTACCATGTGCTGCTCCAGCAACAGCCAATACATTGTCTAGTCCCATAATGGTATCAGCAACAATAATGGTACCAATTGCAGACCATAAATTGGTTGAAGCTTTGTGATCGCCTAAATCACTTTCATCAATTAATAATTTGTAAGCAATCCCAATAAGAATAATCCCACCCACAAGTTGTAAACCTGGAATTTTCAATAACCAAACAATCGCTAGTGTTGCAAGAACCCTTACAACAACTGCTCCTACAGTCCCCCAAATAATTGCCTTCTTTCGGTGATGTTCTGGTAGGTTCTTTGCAGACATACCGATAACAATTGCATTGTCTCCTGCTAAAACTAAATCAATCATAATGATTGATAACAATGCCACTAAAAATTCTACTGTAAAAATATCCATGTTTTTCTCCTTTAAATGAATGTTCATAAAGAGCATAAAAAGAGCCGTTTTGAGGAACTCAGATGATACCACTTATAGTGGCATGGATCTGACTGACCGACGGTACTTGCCTGAGACGACGCTGTCTTTGAGCACCGGACATGTATAGGATGTGCTGACTTCTGATTTGATTCCTGCGGTTATTTGTCGCATGATAGGTTGCGCCTCACAGGACGTGAGCGCTTTCTGCAGAAGTTCCTTCTAGTACATTTGGTGAGCAGCGGAAAAACAAGACAACGACGAGATCCGACAGCAATTTTTAACTGACTTTTTGAACTACCTTCTTTTTTTTGAAAACAAAAAAGACCTATCACCTAATAAAAGGCAAAGGTCTTGCTAAGCTCATTATAAATGGCTATCATAACCGATGGTTTTACCCACGTAATGACGACTATGAAATAGGTCTCCCTATAGCTACTCCCCTTTGACAACAGTCAAAAGTCTATTAAGTTTTCATGTATCCTAATTATATCATAATCCTTAAAGTTGTAAACAATGGACTACTTTATTTGAACATGATAATGTTCGTCCTTTTTATGCATTTGATAAAATGCAATCATCGATGGTAACGAATCAATAAAATCAGCACATTCAATATCACTATCTTTTAGCACTTCATTGGCTACCGCTGTATCGAACTGAGCTGCCCACGTTAGATAATCCAATGTTTCTTTTTCCACACCTAATCTCTGTCTAACAAATTTTAGGTCAAGTCCTTTTCTTGCTAATACTAGAGGAAATCGGCCTTTTGGCAATTTACCTGTTACTTCCCACACCATATGACGATACACTTCTTCAACCGGATGAGGATGGGGATCAGTTAAATGTATAGTTTTGCCAGCTGCTCGTGCACTTTCGCTGCAATAAACAACTGCTTTAATAATAAAATCAATTGGCACAACATTAATATACGCAGTTGACTTACCAACGTATGGAATTACCGGAAGTTTACTTAATTTATCAATCATATTGATAAAGAAATAAGGTCCATCAAATTTGATAGTTTCACCTGTTCTTGAATGCCCTCGCACAATTCCAGGTCGAATAATAGTCGTAGGAACGATAGTTTTCATCTTTTCTACCAGCAGCTCAGCCTCAAACTTTGTTTCTTCATAATAATTTTTAAATGCAGTAGGACGGATTAATTCATCTTCTCGCAAGATGCCCTCGCGTGTTCCTGCGACATAGGCAGTACTGAAGTACATATATCTCGTAATTCTCGGCAGAGTTTGAACAAATTCATTAACCATTTGAGTGCCATGTACATTGACTCTCCACGCAATGTCTCTTGGCACTGCTAAATCATACAGAGCTGCTAAATGCCAAACTACCGTAACTTGTTTACGGACTTGTTGTAAAGTTTCGTCCGACATTCCCATGTTTGGTAATGTGATATCTCCTTCAACAATCACAATATTGACGTTTTGTGATTCTTTAACTAACTCCTTAGCTACTTCTTTAGCAATTGCTAATTGTGTTGGTAGGACAACAGCATAGATAATTTCAACTTTTTTCTGCTGAATTAATTCCACGATGATTTGTCTTGAGATAAATCCGGGAAATCCAGTAATGAACGGAATATGCATAAGTATCCTCCAAATCCTTTGTTTACTGAATAATACAAAAATATGGATAAAAAAACAACGCCTATTCTTGATGCAGAATAGACGTTACATTTTTTCGATATTAAAAGTTATGAACTTCGACGTGTTTCTCGGTCGAATAAACTATATATAACGGGAATTACGTATAGAGTTAATAATGTAGAACTTATTAATCCTCCGATTACAACAATCCCCATAGGTTGATTAATTTCGGTCCCTTGACCAATACCTACTGCTAGGGGTAATAGCCCAAGAATTGTTGTTAAAGCAGTCATTAATATCGGTCTAACACGATCTCGAGTAGAAGAAACAATGGCTTCATATGAAGAATATCCCTCTTCTTTTCGTTGATTAATAAAATCAACTAACATAATCCCATTGTTTACTACAATGCCGACTAGCACCAATAACCCAATGACTGCTGTTATGCTCACTGGAGTTTGAGTGACAAATAAGCCTAGCGACACGCCAATAATCATTAATGGTACTGAGAACATAATGACAAACGGGTATTTAAACGATTCAAACTGAGCCGCCATCACAATATAAACCAAGACAACTGCGAGAATAACCGCAAGCAACATATCGTTAATTGCACTTTCAAATAGCTCTCGATCCCCACCAAAAGTTATGTCAACTTCTTCTGGCAAATTCAGTTCTTCAATCACTTCGTCTACTTGATCAGACATTTCACCTAAAGAATAGCTCGACTTATATTTAATCGTAAAATTAACTGAACTCGCTTGATCAACTCGACGAATAGAAACTGGACCTTGTGCAATTTCAATATCTGCTAATTCTTGAAGTTCAACAAATTGTCCTGAGGGTGTACGTAGCTTTAATTGTTTTAGCTGCTCTATGCTACTACGGTACTTTTCGTCGTATTTTACATAGACACCATACACATCATCATTCTCAGAAATAATTTGAGTAGCAAACGCACCACGTGTCACACTATTTACCGTTTGTGCTATCTGAGCTGGAGCCATACCATACTCAGTTGCCGCTTCTTTATTAACTGTCATTTGTATTTCATCAATCGTATCTTCCAGGTCATTTGAAATCTCTGTAACTGAATCAAATTTACTTAAAGACGATGAGATATCTGTCACTGCTTTTTCTAATCGCTGGTTATCAGTATCTGTCACAGTAAATGATAATGAATTTGGTGTTGAGCCAGCTGCAGTTTGTAAGTTGAAGCTAACTTCGGCTTGTTCTCCTACAATATCCAATACTTCTGGTTGTACTTCATCTACAAACTCAAACACTGAGCGGTCACGGTCATCTAAAGGAATAAGCTTCACGTACATTTCAGCTCGATTGGATTCAGAAGATCCTTGTGATTGACCTTGTTGAGTGCCTCCTACCAAGCTTACGTAGACATCAACATCTTTTTGTTTCTTCAAAACTTCTTCTATACTTTCAACAACTTCTTTTGTAGCACTTGTAGATGAGCCATTTTCAAGTTCTACGTTGACACTTACAAATCCTTCATCTGTTGCTGGTAAAAATTCAGTTCCGACTTGGAATAAACCAAATGCTCCGGCTCCTAGCATGATAGTTGTGACGCCCATCACGATTAGACGATGTCCAAGTGCCCATTTTACCGAACGTTCAAATTTATTATATGATTTTGAACGCCTTCTTTTTGCTTCAGAATCGCCTTTCGGTTTCTTCAACATTCGACTGGCAAGCATAGGAATAACGGTTAAAGCCACAACCAACGAAGCGATTAAACTAAATGAAATTGTTAAAGCAAACTCAGTAAATATCTGACCAATTAATCCGGTAATAAAAATAACTGGGACGAAAACAGCTACCGTCGTTAAGGTTGAAGCAATGATCGCTCCGGCTACTTCTTTTGTTCCTTCTGAAGCTGCAGTTTTAGAATCTTTGCCCATGCCTAGATGGCGTTCAATATTTTCGATTACGACTATAGCATTATCAACTAACATACCAATACCGAGAGCAAGCGCTCCCAATGTCATGATATTTAGTGCGAAATCAGCAAAATACATTAATACAAATGTCACGATGACCGAGTATGGAATGGCAATCCCTATAATAATAGGGCTCTTTATTCCACGTAAAAAGACAAATAACACTAACATAGCAAAAAGGCCACCAAATATTAAAGAAGAACCAATATTGCCAATGGCTAATTTTACGTAATCTCCTTGATCAAATAAAATATCAGCTTCTACACCTTTAAACTCGTCCTTTTGTAAAAGGTCATCCAATGATTCTTTAAAAGAGGTAGACACATCCGCTGTGTTTGCACCCGATTCTTGCAGCACAGACATTAAAACGGCTGGTTCTTCATTAGCACGTGTTTCAATTGATGTTTCTTGTTCAGCTAATGCAACCGTTGCTACATCTTCGACAAGTATGTTTTTACCATCTAACGGATTTACTGTAACTACAAGTTTTTGAATATCTTCGACTGTAGTTAAAGTGCTGACAATACGAGTTGTTAATTGCTTACCATCTTCCGTTTCAATGGGGTCTCCAGGGAAAGATACATTGTTAGCTTGAATCAGTTGCACAATATCAGATTGAGCTAAGCCTTTATCTTCTAGCTTTTGTTGATCAAGTAATATTTGTACTTCCTCAATTAATTCACCCGAAACGTTGACACTTGCTACACCTTCAGTTCGACGTAGTTCTTTTTCTAATTGCTCTGCAATTACTCGAACGTCTCCCCTATTTTCAGGAGCACGGAGTGATAGTTGAATGACTGGAAACTGTGCAGGATCAAATTTTAAAAAGCGAGGTTTCTGTGATTCATCAGGAACAGGCGTTTGATCAATACGTTGCATAATATCCGTCTGTACATCATCAATGTCGGTTGCCCAATCAAATTGTAATACAATAAAGTTTGCACCTTCTCGTGAAGAAGATTGCAAGGTTTTGATACCCGGTAAAGTTGATAAACTTGCTTCCAACGGTTTTGTCACTTTTTCACTAACTTCCGTCGGGCTTGCCCCAGGATAACTAGTTACAACTACACCGATTGGTGGATTCAACTCAGGAATTAACGTAACAGGTATTTTTAAAAAGGATACTACTCCTAAAATAATGACCAAAAACATGATAACAGTAGTAAAAACGGGGCGTTTTATTGAAAAATCGCTAATTTTCATATGATGGATTCCTTTCTTGCACTAACTTCTACCTCTATCATATTCGTTACGCACAGTTACTTCAAACATGAATCGTCCTTAAAGTTACACTGACACAAGATTGACAATATTTCTACGTGGATACAGAATGTGGATTCCAATTGTTTCTTAAAATAAATAAAGAATGCTTATGATATTGAATAATATACAAAGTAAACATTTGCACCTAGAATATCGCAATTACGTGGATCTCGAGTAATTTTCATTCTTGTTGGTACATGCAATACGTTAGGCAGCGCAAATGGTTTTAGACACGAATACTTGATTCTCGTCGCAGAGGATAGAATGGTTTTCAGTTCGCTATGGACGATACCTAATGCAACATAATCTAGAGAATAAAGAGGATGGGCTTGTGACTACGTCACTCGCCCATCCTCTTTTTATAGATTATCGTGCGGCGGATGTGCATCCTTCGCGCTCTTGCAACCTGTAAATCCACAGTAATATTGCTTTGGTTTATTAAAGATTAGGAGGTTTCTTTAAGTAGATATTCGACCGAAGATACTATTTCGGTCTCTTCCTGCTTCATTTATTTCCAACCACTATTAAGAATGAGTCATATTAAAGAATACTGTTTATATTGTTGAACTTACAAAGAGTGCATTTGCTCCTAGCATGTCTCAAGAGCGTGAAATGAGCCAACAACTAAGTGATTTTCAAACTTGTTGGCTCATACAGAACATGAGGAAATGTCCGATACACAACTGTATTGCAAAAAGCACCACTTCTTTGTAAAAATCTTTATAAAGAAAATAGTTGATTGAAGTGGAAGACGGCGACTCCAGCGGGAATAGCTCGACCTCGCCCGCTGAAAGCTTCCGTTTGAAGAGGAAATCAACCTCTACTTAATAAAAAAAGGGAACTGCCCTTAGTCATATTTTATGACATCTAGGACAGCCCCTCTTTCCTTATAACAAACTATACAGTTCGATATTATCATTTTTATCTTGGAACCAACGCATCGCAAAATCATTTTCAAACAAGAAGACATAGCGATCATATCGATCACGCACAAGCATGCTTCGTGGGCTTGACATGGATTCTTTTACATCACCTTCATTTTGAATCCAACGAGCAATTTTGTTGCCGATTGATTCCATACGTACTTCAACGTTATATTCATTTTTCATCCGGTGCTCAAACACTTCGAACTGAAGTTGACCAACTGCACCTAATATCACGTCTTCAGTATGCAAAGTTTTGTAATATTGAATGGCACCTTCTTGCACCAATTGCATAATACCTTTATTAAAATGCTTTGACTTCATGACATTCTTCGCTGTAACACGGACAAATAATTCAGGAGTAAATTGTGGCAATTTCTCATAGTTGAACGTTTTCTTACCACCCACAATTGTGTCGCCGATTTGATAACTTCCTGTGTCGTGCAGACCAATAATGTCACCAGCTACTGCAATCTCGACTGTTTCACGTTCGTCAGCTAGGAACTGTGTTGATTGAGTTAATTTAAAAGTCTTTCCTGTACGAGCTAACGTCACGGTCATTCCTCGCTCGAATTTCCCTGAAACAATACGCACAAAGGCAATACGGTCACGGTGGGCAGGATTCATATTCGCTTGAATTTTAAAAATAAATCCAGAAAATTCATCTGTAACAGGATTAATTTCAACATCCGCATCTGTTTTACGTGGTTGCGGAGTCGGTGCAAATTGTAGATAGGTTTCCAAAAATGTTTGTACACCAAAATTGGTTAAAGCACTTCCGAAAAACACGGGTGTCATTTTACCATTTTTCACTTTTTCATGATCAAAATCATTGCCCGCTTCATTCAGTAACATAATATCTTCTAATGCTTGTGTGTAGTAAGAAGTCTTTATCATCGAGTGATCAACTGCTAATCCGCCATCTTCATTCAATGGTAAAAAGCGGTCAGCTCCATCTTTACGGAATTGCTCGATACGGTTATTAAACCGATCATAGATTCCTAAAAACTCTTTCCCCATACCAATCGGCCAATTCATCGCATATGATTCAATGCCAAGTACTTCTTCTAATTCTTCCATTAGCTCAAGTGGCTCTTTCCCTTGACGGTCTAATTTATTAATAAAAGTAAAGATAGGTATACCACGTAAGCGACATACTTTAAATAATTTAATTGTTTGGGCTTCTATACCTTTTGCAGCATCCACAATCATCACTGCACTATCAACAGCCATCAATGTACGGTACGTATCTTCACTGAAATCTTGGTGACCAGGTGTATCTAAAATATTAATGCGACAGTCATCGTAATCAAATTGCATTACTGATGAAGTAACTGATATCCCACGTTGCTTTTCAATTTCCATCCAGTCAGATGTAGCGAATTTACCTGTTTTTTTCGCTTTAACAGTACCAGCATCGCGAATGGCACCGCCAAAAAACAATAGTTTTTCTGTCATTGTTGTTTTACCAGCATCTGGATGTGAAATGATAGCAAACGTTCTTCTTGCTTGTATTTGATCTTGAATTTGAGTAGTCATAAATAGGTATTCTCCTTCGTTTTTCCTTTACTATCATATGGATTTTTCGAATAAATTACAAGTGCGGTAAAAGTCGAAAGAACCGATCGCCAAATTGTGATCGGTTCTTTGTTTAAAAAAAGATGTATTAATTCAGTTTAAATAAAGTGTTGTATGTTAAATTTCATCATTTCATTATTTCTAGATTATGAGCGAGATGGCGAATCTTGAAATTTCAACTTACCAGCTACTAAGGCAATATCCCCATCACTATGTGGATATTTTTTGCGTCCAATGATTTGATAATCTTCGTGCCCTTTTCCTGCAAAAATAATAATATCTCCTGGTTCAGCCATTGCTATAGCATGCTTAACAGCCTCTTCACGATCCCCAATACAAGCATAACTGTCATGAAGCATGCCCTTTTCTAAATCGCTTAGAATTGATTCATAAGGCTCATCACGAGGGTCGTCTGTCGTCAGTATTACATAATCAGCAACCGAAGCCTTTTCGGCCATAGAAGGACGTTTAGAGCGATCTCTATTTCCGCCTGTTCCTACCAAAAAGATTAGTCGTTGTGTCTTGTAAGGTAACACAGACGAAATAGCCTTTTCAATGGCATCAGGAGTATGTGCATAATCAATAAATATGGATATCGGTAATTCACTATCCAACTTTTCCATTCTTCCTTTTACTGGAGGAATTTTTTCAAGTTGTTCCAGGATTTGATGAACTGTATAACCTTGTGTATATAGAGCAGTTGTTGCTGCTAATGCATTATAGACATTGAACTCTCCAAGCAAATTCATTCGCACTGAAAAGGTCCCTTCAGGAGTCTTCATGTCAAACTGTGTACACTCTGCTTGCAGTTGAATATTTAGTCCTTGGAAATGAGCATCTTGGTGAATAGCATATGTCCAAACAGGATAACCGGTCATTTCTTTAAGACGGTTAGACCACTTATCATCTGAATTAACAACAGCATGTTTTGCACGTTGTAAATCTTGACCGAGTTGGGAAAATAATAAACCTTTTGCTTGTCCATACTGTTCCATTGTCCCGTGGAAATCTAAATGATCATGTGTCAAATTAGTAAAGATAGCTATGTCGAAATCCACCCCTGTTAAACGACCAAGAACCAAACCATGAGAAGATACTTCCATTATCATTGACTTACAGCCTTCATTTTTTGCTCGCTGAATCATTTGTTGTGTACTAAGTGCATCACTTGTAGTATTTGCAGAATCATAAAGTACGCCATTTAAATTAAAACCTATTGTACCCGTCAATGCGGATTTCACTTGTAAACCTTGTAGCATGTTTTGTAAAATTCCACTTACACTTGTTTTACCATTCGTTCCAGTGACCCCGATCATCGTCATGTCTTTTGAAGGGAAATCATAAAATTTCGAAGCTAATAATCCAACTGCTCGTGACGTATCGTCAACAATAATACAAGCTACACGACTGTAATCTAATTCAAGATATTTTTCTGTAACTATTATTTTCGCTCCACTTTCAATTGCCTGCAATGCGTAATCATGTCCATCCACGGTATATCCTTTTATACAGATAAAAACACTTTCGGGTTGCACGCTTCGTGAGTCAATCGCGATATCGTAAATTTCTATCGGAAGTGTTCCGTGAATTTTTTTAATAGGCAAGCAACTAATTAAATCAGATGACTGCATTTGCTTTCCTCCTATTCCGTCTCCATTGGAGAGAGCACATATGCTTCTAATAGTGCTGCAGAATGTTTCAATGAATCAATATGTGTTCGTTCTAAAGAATGTGATGATTCGATACCAGGACCGAATAAGGCATGTTTAACATCAAAACCTGCTCGTATTGCAGCTGAAGCATCTGATCCGTAGTAAGGATAAATATCCAATTTATATGCAATATTATTGTCTTTTGCTAAGTCAACCAACTTACGTGTTAAATCATAGTGGTATGGACCAGAAGAATCTTTCGCACAAATCGATACGGTATATTCATCAGATGTTTGTCCATCCCCGATAGCACCCATATCTACTGCTATATATTCTACAACTTCTGAAGGAATATTTGAATTTCCTCCAAAACCAATTTCTTCATTGTTCGAAATATAAAAATGAGTCGTGTGTGGGAGCTTAAGTTTATTATCTATTATTGAAGAGATTAGTTGTAATAATAATGCCGTACTTGCTTTGTCATCTAAATGACGAGATTTAATAAAGCCTGAATCCGTTTGTTCAAATCTAGGATCAAAAGATACAAAATCTCCTACTTCTATCCCTAGAGCTCTTGTTTCCTCCGAATTCATAACTTTTTCATCTAAACGAACTTCTATATTTTCTACATTGCGCTCTAGAGCACTGGCATTTTTGTATACATGAACAGTTGTTTGGTGCATAAGAATGGTTCCGCGAACTTTCTTACCAGAAGCTGTATGTATATAACAATACTCACCTTCAACAGAATTCCAGTTAAAACCGCCAACCATAGATAACTTAAGACGACCGCTTCCTTTTACGTCTTTTACCATTGCACCCAGTGTATCGGTATGCGCTGTTAATAGTCTATGTTTAGTTGTATCGTTGCCAGCTATAGTTGCAATTAATGCCCCTTTATTGGTTTGTATATAAGGTACATTCAATTTATCCAAAATTGAAGCCATGTATTTCATAATTTCTTTGGTATATCCTGAAGGACTTGCAATTTCTACAAGTTCTTTAAGTAGCTGCACTGTTTCTTTCTCTTTAAATGTGCTTGACATAGTAAACCCCCTATATGATAAATATCATACCAAAATTCAGCATGTTGCGACACTGACAAATCATGTATGATATAAGTACGATAACTTTCCGACTGAGGTGAAAAATGGACAAAACGCTTCTCCTACATAAAAGGAATCGATTGTTTATACAATTATTTGCAATTGGTTTATTATTTCATACGTTATTAAGTTTATTTATCCCTTATGAACACGCAACTTCTGTACCCATTATCGCTATTCTATTTTGTATCTCGTTATTTATTCTTTTAAAGCTAAAAATTAACAGTCAATTGTTGCAAATACTTTTAATAGCTGGCTTGAACGGATACATCTTATATATAATCATTGATACACCTTACTATATACATATTATGCTCTTTGTTTTCCCTTTAATTGTAGCTTCATTATACCATTCAATTACAGCAAGTTTGATTCTTTTACCGATAACAATTATGGAAATTCTTTTTTTATTTTTCACTTACTTTGATCAGTTTAAAAAAACAATTGAATTTGTTGATTTATATGTTGTCTTGTTAATCGTTATCTTAATTAGTGTAACAGCAATTTTCCATTCTCTATTAGTCCGAAAAACCTGGTCTAATTTAGAGGAACAACAGATTTCTCTAGAACGAGCTCTTGATTCTAAAGAAGGTTATTTACACATGTTTTTTGAAAATGCAAAGGATGGCATAGCTGTTTTTGATTTAGATGCTCGTATCATAGAAGTTAACCCAGCATTTGAATTATTATATGGATGGAGTCGTGAAGAATGTATTGGCAACCGCGTTCCACTTGTTCCACCTGAAAACTCTGAAGCAGCTAAAGACCGTATGAAAAAAATCTTAAGTGGTGAAAGTTTCTATTCATTTGAGACAAAAGATATGAAGAAAGATGGTACTTTCTTCGATGCTCAGTTAACACTTAGTCCAATTTTCAATAAATGTGGTGATATGGTCGCGATGTCCGTCATTACGCGAGACATTTCGTATCGAAAAGAAGCAGAAAAACTCATCATTCAAGCAGAAAAATTAAAGTTAGCAGGAGAAATCGCAGCAGGCGTTGCGCATGAAATAAGAAATCCAATGACAGTGATTTCAGGTTTCATTCAAATGATGAATGAGGATAATAATCACCCTTATCAATCCTACACAAAATTAATTGAATCTGAACTTGAACGAATTAATTTGATTATTAGTGAGTTTTTAATTCTTGCAAAACCTCATGTTACGACAATAAAAGAATTCGATTTGGAGAAAATCATCCAAGATGTTGTGTTATTGTATACTCCAGAACTGAATATGAGAGGAATCTTGTTAACAGAGTCTTGGAATGCATCCAATGTTGTGGTGGCTGGTGAACAAAACCAAATTAAACAAGTGTTTATTAATATAGTTAAAAATGCTGTGGAGGCATTAGAAAAAGAAGGTTCACTTCATATATCTTCAAAACTTGAAAATGATGGTTTTATAGGCATTCACATTCGAGACAATGGACCTGGTATGACGAAAGAAGTACAAAAACAAATCTTTGAACCTTTTTTCACTACCAAAACAACTGGAACAGGTCTTGGCATGATGATTTCCCAGAAAATCATCCAAGAGCATGGTGGAAAAATCATGATAAATAGTCGCTTAAATAATGGAACTCTAGTATCTATATTATTACCCTATAAATCACCAAAAAAATCAGCGTCGTCCATTTAAATGGAGACGCTGATTTTTCTATTATCATTCTTCGTTATCATCATCACTATCGTCGTCATCATCTTTAACAACTGATAACACAGCTCCGGAATTCGCGTCTACTTCAATATCTACTTCTTTATTGCCTTCTTCAAGTTCTATTTCATAATACGTTCGACCATTGTCTCTTTCAAGTTCAATTTCGGTTACAGTTCCAGCTGCTTCTTTTAGTGCTATTTCAATTGCTGCTTCATGAGTAATAGCTACATCACTTGAATCACTTTTCGTACTGTTATCATCAAGACCTGCTTCGTCATCATCTTTTGATTTATCTTCCTTTATTACTTCCCCTGTAACGGCATCCAAGTCTAAATCATATTCATATCCATCTTTTTTAATCTCGACTTCATAAACAGAACCTGATAATTTTCTTTCAAGTTCAACTTCGGTCACAGTACCGTCAACTTTTGCTAAGGCTTTTTCTGTTATTTCTTCATTTGTTAATATGCTGGTTTTCTCTTTTCCATTGACACTTGCTTGATCTAAATTCTGATTTGCTCCTGCTACCATTGCAACACTTCCAAGTACCAAAGCTCCTGCGACGATTGGGACAGTCATCCATTTGTTTTTCATTAATAATTCCTCCTTTGTTTGATACTTTCATGTTATATGACCAACATGAGAGAACTCGGAGAGAATTATGAGAAATTGATGAGAAATTTAATCGTCATCCGAATCATCATCATCGTCGTCTTGATCATCCCATGTAACGGATAAAATTTCACCAGAAACACCATGTACCTGGATGACGGCTTCCCTGTCATCTTCCGATTCGATTTCAATTAAATAATAACCACCATCCGCTGTTTCTTCATAAGTGGTGTATTGTACTTCTCCATTTAACTGTGTTTTTGCAATCGTTATTGCTTGTTGCTTTTTTATTAAAGCTTGCTCAGCGGTGCTTTGCTTTTCTTGGCTATCTAAAATAGTCCCTGTTATAGCGTCAACACTAAGAGTGATTAGCGTTTCGTCTTTTGCAATGTCAACTGAATAAAGCGGTTTCTCAGAATCACTACTCAAAACGATTCGTTCAATCGTCCCTTTATATTCTTTAGAAATAATCGCTTGAATAGACTCCTTAGACTTAATCGGAAGTTGTTGATTGGCAGTTTGTTCTAGTATTGTAATTGATATAATATTGCCATTCGAATCTGCAACTACCTCATATAAGCCACCTGGACGTTCTAACTTTGCAATATACTGGCTATTTTTTTGAATCAGATTAGAGACGGACCCTCCATACATTTCTACGATACGAGACTGTATGTCTTCCTTGGATACTGTTTCTTCTCCACTCGTCAGTTTCATCACAAATATACTACCGACTACAAATATAATTAGTGTGATTACGAGCGGGAAAAACCAAGCTTTCCCGAAAAATGTCATAAGTACGCCTCCTTTCCTTTAAGGATAATGGATGAACATTAAAATTGAATGAGAAAAGGGATTATTTTTTAGGCAATTCAAGCGTTATAGTGGTTCCAACATGCAAAACACTATTAATATCTAGCTTAATACCAAGACCTTCTGCCATTTCTTTGGCTAATGATAAACCTAATCCTGTACCACCCGTTTTACGATTACGTGCTTCATCTACTCTATAAAAACGATCAAATACTTTAGGGATGGAATCACTAGGAATACCAATGCCTCTATCTATAATTGAAATTTTTATCAAGCTGGGAGCCTCTGTAATAGTTATATCTATTTCGTCCTCACTATATTTCCGAGCATTATCAAGTAAAATAAACAACAATTGCTTCAACTTTTTCTCATCTGTATTGTAGATGTGAGTTTCAAAAGTTGATTCTATGATTAAATTAATTTCACGATGGTACGCTTGCTTCATTGAACGCAACGTCTGTTCTATTACTGTTACTAGATCTGTTTCCTCTCGATTAAATACCATTTCCTCGTCATAACGAGCAAGTTGCAACATTTGTTCAATCATATCACGCATTCGAACCGATTCTTGTAGGATAGCTTCAGTAGCTTCATGGATGATCTTAGGATCACTAATCCCTCGACGATTAACAAGACTTGCATAGCTTTCAATCACTGTTAATGGTGTCTTTAATTCATGCGATGCATCTGACACGAACTGTTCTTGTTTTTTATAATTTCGTTCCAACAAGGTCATCGTATCGTTAAACGTATGTTCTAGTTGTGCAAGTTCATCTTTACGATGTTCTGTCGTTTTGATTTGTTCGTAGTTTCCACTATTTTGAATCCGTTTCATAGCTCCAATTAAATGTTGGATGGGTTGGATAACAATTCTTCCAAGTACCATACTCGAGATTAGGATTGGGATAGCCCCGACTAGCGTTATGCTAATTAAAATCAGCTTTAATTCACTCAAATTTCGTTCAACATCAGTTAATACTTGAATAACTTGTAATTGTGAAATTGAACCTGTTGAGTCAATGAATGGGATGGAGATGGTCAACATTTTTGAACCATTAATGGTATTTACTTCGTGTTTTTCTTTGGTGACTGATTCGACTTTCACTTCATTAATGCGATCTGTGGTATTTACTGCAACTTCTATTTCACCCGAAGTATTTACAATTCTAACTCCTCCATTACCTGGAGAATAAGCACGTAAAATCGTCGCAGGGTTTGTAGATTCGTTCATTTGACTTAAGGCATGTATTAAACTCTCAGATTCCGTTGTTAGTTGTTGGAGCTCTGTTTCGTACGTATTTTGGCTATAAATTAAATATATTCCAACGTTCGTAATGCTCAAAACTAACAACATTAATAGTGTCGAGTAGAGATGTATTTTAGTTCTTAACTTCATCTATTTGCTCCTTTAATACATAGCCTACTCCTCGAACAGTTTGAATATATTTGTGAGTTTCATTAAAATCAATTTTCTTACGCAAATAACGTATATAGACGTCTACTACATTCGTTTCCCCGTAATAATGGTAGCCCCATACCGAGTCCAGAAGCTGTTCACGCGACAATACTTGATTGGGATGTTTCATTAAATGGAGCAATAAATCAAATTCTCTTGGGGTTAAATCAATCTTACGTTCTTTCCTTTTCACTTCACGTGTTTGTTCATGAAGAGTTAAGTCTCTATAAAGATGGTTAAACTTGTCGTCTACTTCTTCCACTTCATGATTGTGTTCGTGTTTTTTCATCCGCAAGTTAGCCCGAATACGCGCGAGTAATTCTTCCATTTGAAAAGGCTTTGTTACGTAATCATTTGCCCCTAAATCAAGACCCGCCACTTTATCCTCAACACTATTTTTAGCAGTTAACAAAATGACCGGAACTGCCCTATCGTCTGCTCGAATACGGCGAAGTACATCAAGTCCAGGCAAACCTGGTAGCATTAAGTCAAGTAACACTAAATCCCACTCCTGCTCACGATAGGTGATTAACCCATCCGTACCAGAATAAGCTATGCCCGTTATGTACCCTTCAAACTCTAACTCCAGCTGGAGAACACGGGCGATATTCTCTTCGTCTTCAATAATTAAGATTCGTTCACTCATTGTGTGTTCTCCTCCAAATTTTTCCTTCATTCTATCAAAAAAGCTAAGAAAATCCTGGCAAAGTTTGCCCGGTCCTTTTAAGAAGAGTAACCATAGTAGCCTGTTGATTTCCGCTACGGTGGACGCTTTTCGCGGGCATGGCTTCAGTCTCCTCGTCACTGCGTTCCTGCGGGGCCTTCAGCTCATGCTATTCCCGCAGAAGTCGCCACCTGCGCTCCAGTCAACTGATATAGACGGCAACTACGATTATAGGTTGGTTCTATCTCTCGCTTAACTTAGAATCATTCGTGTCTTAGCAATAAGCAATTGATAGATTTTCTTGTTGGGTTACTACTCACTTCATGGATTGTAGTGGAAGGCGGTGAGAAAACATGTGCTCCTGCGGTTACTCGTCGCAAAGATATTGGACGAATTACAGTTCCTCCAATATCTTTCCAGCGGGATTAGCGGGACAGGTGAGACCCCGCAGATCGCGAAGCGACCGAGGAGGCTCACCGCCCGCCCCGCGGAAAGTGTCCGCCTGTTTTCTGCATCGCTACGCTAGCTTCGAAACATGAAAGGGCGTTGAAACGGAAATTATCAATATAAATGAATCAATCTTTTTGTCCAAAACACCTGAAACACTGAATTTATGAAACTAAAATTACATACTTTATTATCTTTTTCAAAAAAGTCGCTCTCCTTAACGGAGTAGCGACTTTACAAGTTTAACTTTATTTTTATATGGAGGAAATACGAGATTAAGTGGCAGTTTTGTACTTTTCTTTAAAATTGACTTGGCATGTGTAAATGCTTCAAAACTATACTTCCCATGATACCCATTCATTCCTGAAGAACCAACTCCGCCAAATGGCATATGAGCACTGCCTACATGAGAAACCGTATCGTTTATACAGCCACCGCCAAATGGTAATTCTTCTAAAAAGTATTGAATCGCATTGTCGTTTTCACTAAATAAATAGGCTGATAGCGGCTTAGGTAGTTTACGAATTTGGCGAATTGCCGTTTCTAAACGATCATACGATAATATCGGTAAAATAGGTCCAAATATTTCATCTTCCATCGATGGACTATTCCATGAAACTCCTTCAAGTATAGTCGGCTCAATATAGAGATCTTCTTTATCCATATGGCCACCAGCAACGATATGATGACCTTCTTGGCAAATTAATTGCTCTAAACGATCAAATTGTTTGGCATTAATGATCCGTCCATAATCCGGACTAGATTGTACGTCTTTCCCGTAAAAATCTTTAAGCGTTTGTTTTAATAATTTAATAAAATAATCCTTAACTTCGTGATGGACAAGTAAATAATCAGGTGCTACACAAGTTTGACCTGCATTTACAAACTTGCCCCAAGCAATACGTTTTGCTGCAACTTCTAAATTCGCTGTATGATCAATAATTGCTGGGCTTTTACCGCCAAGTTCCAACGTAACAGGTGTCAATCTCTCAGATGCAGCTTTCATCACCACTTTTCCAACGGCAACACTGCCTGTAAAGAAAATAGTATCAAACGGTGCATGGATAAGTGCGGTAGTTTCTTCCCGTTCTCCTTCTACAACACGAATATATTCGTATGTGAACGCTGATTCGAGCACTTTCCGAATGACTGCAGCCGTATGGACTGCTGATTCTGAAGGTTTCACAATGGCACAATTCCCTCCGATAATAGCCCCAATAAGTGGTTCCATGACGAGTTGGAATGGATAGTTAAACGGTCCAATAATCAATGCAGATCCGTATGGTTCTCGAACAATAAAACTTTTTGCGGGTTGTAAATGAATAGCAGTTTTAACTGCTTCTGGCTTCATCCAGTCATCTAGATGCTTGGTCATAAAGCCGATACTATCAAGCACAAACCCTACTTCAGTTGCGTATGCTTCAAATCCACTTTTACGTAAATCTTTATAGAGAGCTTGCATGATTTCTTCTTCATGTAGTTGAATCGCATGTTTTAATTTAGCTAATTGTTGTTTTCTAAATGATGCTGATTTTGTGGCACCCGTGTAATAAAAATCATGCTGCAATCGAATCATCTGTTCAACATCTTGAGACGTGAAATTCATGTCATCACTCCTGTCATTTATTTCTTTATTGTAACGAGATGTATCTTGCCATGCAAAAATAGACACCTAAAAATCGGTGTCTAGGTTTTTTCTCCAATTATTTATGTTTAGATTTTAAAAATTTACACATAATAAGCTTTTTAAGTTAATAACTCATCAATCCATTGTTGCACGATCAAGCCTTCTTCAAATGATACGAGAGTTGCTTCACGTCCATTTTGTGCATCATGGCATGCATCCCATAACGTTGTAGGATGGTCCTTTAACTCGACTTTTATTTCAGGTTGATCACATTCACTCACCCATAGCTCTGACCAGTTTTTTATTGTCATTACCTTTTTAGTTCCAAACACTTTAAATAACAGGATTTCTTGTTGACCCATTCCACATAAACCATTGATAACTAAAGGAATACCCGTGTCAGTTTTGCCGATTGCCGATGATCCAATTTCTGATAATTGTTGATCTTTCGGATAATTGGTTTGATGTGCTGAAAAAGAGAAATTACCGAAAAGTCGGTACATGATTTGAAAGTAATGTGGAAATACTTCTCTTATAAAGCCACCTTGAGCTCTTGATCCAATCCAGGGATTTTGTTGCCACTTCCTTGGCCAATGTGGAAAATATGTATGAAGTTCCACTCGCAGTATGTCACCAAGGTTATGGTTCCGAACTTCACTCATAAGAGTTTGAATAGCTGGGCTATACATGAGTGGAAAATGCATTGCCGTTAAAATATTCGCTTGTTTCGTGCTATCAACCATTAACTTTCCACTTTCCACATCGTGGGCAAGGGGCTTTTCTGACAATACCTTACATCCTTTTTTGGCAGCTTCCAAAGTTAAATGTGCATGACTATTAGGAGGTGTTCCGATATAGACCCAGTGTGGTTGGGTGTTGAATAATTCCTCTAACGAAGACGCAATAGGTAACACATATTTATCAGATATTTCTTGTAAACGTTGTTTATTTTCATCAAATATCCCAATAATCTTACAATTATTATTAGCCAAAAGTTGTTGAATAATACGTTCTCCGACAATTCCAGTTCCAATTATTGCAAAGGTTGTTTGATTCATAATACACACTTCCTTAATTTGATTTGGATTTTCTAAATAAATAAAAACTTATTAATTTAAATCTTGAAAATATTTGTTTCAAGGTGTACCTTTGAAGGGTAAAGAACTTACAAATAATTAAGAGAATTTTAAAGGAGGATACAAACATGACGAAAACAGAAACATGGTGGGAACCTATATTTTCAGGTCATTTAAGCTTAGGACTAAACAAAGAGCGTTTAGCTGAATTAGAAGAAGAATCCTTCATTTACTTTAATGATACTGAAGAAATCGAACCACAGGAACAATAACTTTGAAAAAAAAAATAAAACGATATCCAACATAAAAACAGCTCTCCCTTTAAAGTCTAGGAGAAGCTGTCTTTTTTTGTTCAAATAAATAAAACATGAGGTAATACACAAAAGCACTTACCAATGCTAATAACGCAATTATCGTAAATGTCCAAAAGAATCCAAACCAAACCGTCATAGGAATGGAAATCGGTGCAATCATGCGTCCCACTGTGTATCTAAGACTAGCTGCTGCAAAGTATTGGCCACGCATATGTTCAGGTGCTAACTTCGAAATAAAGCTCTGTTGTATACCTACAGTCATTAATTCACCAAACGTAAAAATCGCCATTGCCAAAATGAAAATCCAGAACGAATCAAACAATGAAAAAACCACCATTGCAAGAGCATATAAAACCGATGATACAAAGAATGTATTTTTCTCTTTGAATGACACAACGAATTTTGTAACAGCAACCGTCAATAAAGCAACAAGCAATCCGTTCTCTGAGATCAAAATACTAAAAGCAAGCTCCCCAGTTAGTTTCACTTCGCTACCGAACCAAGTACCTAGGGATTGATTTCCGATTACTTCTTTTACGTAAATAGGCAACAACAAATCCAATTGCATAAACGTTTGAGCACCTAAAATTCCTGCAATGATGAAAAGTAAAAACAGTTTATCTTTTAAGATCAGGCCATAATCTTTTACTTGAGATTGAATGGCGTACATAAATCCTTTTGACGTATTGTTTATAGAGGTGTCGGAATTAGCTGGATTTGTTTCCTTGGTAAACTTAATCAGTATCCAAGCTAATAAAATACAGACCAATCCTGCAGTTATCATTAATCCAAATCGATAGCTGAAGAAGAAAATCCCACCAAGTATCGGTCCAATAACTACTGCAATGTTCATCGAAGTATAAAAAACCGCAAAGACTTCACTTCTATGTTCTTCAGCAACCACATCAGCCACCATTGCTTGACTAGCAGGCCAATACAAAGAACCAAATACACTTGCGATCGAAAACGCAATAAATCCTAAACTTGGAGAATCTAAGATTGGCGAGTTTGCCAATGCAAATAAGAAAAATGCAGCTCCTTGTCCAAAAGAGGACAAAACCATCATCGTACGTCGACCAAATTGGTCTGCACAATAACCACCAACTAAATTGGCTGCAACTGAAAAAACTTGCGACACAATAAGTAGCAATCCAGCTGTCGTTTTACCGAACTCTTCAGCAAAATAAATGGCAAGGAACGGGAAAAACATCCAGAACGTAATATTCATAAACGCTTCACCAATTAACCTTGCTTTTAAACTTTTATCCCAATCTCTAATTCTCATGATGTTTGCTCCCCATGCTGCTTATCTTATATTTACCATATTATTGTAACACTCGAACTAGTTAGTTTGACATACATATTTAGTCTGAGATTATTCAATACTTCTCCATAAATACAGAGACGCGTAACTTAAATAAGGTGACCACTGAGGAAAGTGACTTGAAATTTCATGTGCCTTTGGTTTTTCAGCAGTTGTCCAAAGCTTTTTCAAAGCATTTTGTAATCCGATATCCGCAAGCGGGAATAGATTTGGTCTACCTAAACCGAACAATAGAAAGCTCCCCGCCGTCCATGGTCCAATTCCTCGATATTTCACTAGTGTTTGAATAATTGTTTCATCGTCTAGAAGATCAAGGGCTTCAAGATTGAGTTCGCCACTTGCAATCGCTTGAGACACACCGATAACATATTCTGCTTTTCTTGTACTAAATTGTAGTTCTCGTAAATTTTCTACTTGAAGTTTTCCAATGATTTCAGGTTTCGGGTAAAACCAAACACCATCTATTTGCTCACCAAATGTATGCACAAAGCGAGTCGTAAGAGTATGGGCAAATGATAGATTTAATTGTTGATGAATAATACTTTTCATTAACGTTGCGTATAACGAAAACTCTCGTATGATGGGCGTCCCTCGATGTTCTATAAAAATGGACGCTAAATTAGTTTCAGCGAAATGGCTATGAATTGGTTCAAGTGAACGATCAAAATGGAAAATCTCTTTGATTTTTTGTAGCTGTTGTTCATTTTTTGGTCCTTCTATTTTAAATGTCGGCGATTCAGTTGTTCCGGAAGCTTGAACTTTATAAACTACTTGCTCATCTGTAGGTACAAGAACATAACGTTCTTCTTTATTTAAAGAAATCAACGGATCCATTGACAGTCGATCGAGTACACGCTCGAAATCGTATAGGAAATCTAAATTGATTGTTTTGATCATGGTTATATTCTCCCTATTCGGTTATATTTGAGTTTACTATTATGATACGATATATCGAGGTGATGACAAATGAAAAAATGGTTTTGGTTGCTTGGATTGATTGTTTTTCTTTCCTCAGGCTGTGTTGAAGAGAATCCACCTACCTCTACCGGTGGAACTGAGGATTTAATTGAAGTTGAACTTTTAAATGTCATCGATGGCGATACCATCAAAGTAAAGTATAACGGTAAGACAGAAACGATTCGGTATTTATTAATAGATACACCTGAAGTTAGACATCAAACTCTTGGAAACCAGCCTTTAGGTGATGAAGCAAGTTCACGCAATAAACAATTGTTAGAAGATGCAACAGTTTCTCTTGAATTCGACGTAGGTGATCGATACGATGACTTTGGTCGTTTGTTGGCATATGTTTATGCAGATGGCGAATCTGTCCAGCAAGTACTGTTACAAGAAGGATTAGCGCGTGTTGCTTATGTTTTCGCACCTAATACGCGTCATTTAGGTTCTTTCGAAGAAGCTGAGACGATTGCTCGTCAAGCTGACTTAAACATTTGGCAATACGAACAATATGTAACAAAACGTGGATTTGATAAAACAAAGGTTAAGGAAGTTAAAACTTCCGAGACGAAAACCAATGAGAAATGCTTAATAAAGGGTAATATTAATAGAGAAAATAAAAAAATCTATCACATTCCCTCTGGAAAATATTATGATCAAACGAAACCAGAGAAATGGTTTTGTACAGAGCAACAAGCGTTAGATGCTGGATTTAAAATATCTGGCGAATAAAGAAAGGGGCATTTTTCATGCAAGTACTCGTTTTACGCTTTGACTATAAATTGTCAACAAAATTAGAACAAGATAGTAATGACTTACATCTAGCTTCCAGTAGAAGCAATGAAACACCTCTTCCGCCTCATATTAGTTTATTTTCATTCGAACAAACCAATCCCTTAACTTTAAATGAGCGTGTGGAAAAATGGAGCGACACTCAAAAACAACTTACTATTTCCTTATCTTCTCTAGGATTTTTCAAACAGAAAGGCACCTTTTTTGTTGCGCCTGTGGTTACCAAAGAAATAGAAACGTTTCATCGAGAATTGTTTTCTCTCATTATGGATTTACATACAAATGAAATTTCCCCATACTTACCTGGGAAATGGGTACCACATTCAACCTTGATTAATAATGTCCCTTTGACAGTCTGGGGACCATTGTTCCAACGTGCAGCCTTAGCTTTCGAACCGGTTATCGGAAAAGCCGTTGCTCTCGAATGTTGGACTGTTATAAACGGACGTGCTCAAACTGAATGGACCCACTTCCTTCAGTAAAATATCCATATTCCTTTCTAGGATATTGACTATTATTCTGTGAGAGTTATAATAGAATTTGTCCTAGAAAAACGATCTTGTAGCTCAGCTGGGAGAGCGCCACCTTGACAGGGTGGAGGTCGCTGGTTCGAGCCCAGTCGGGATCATACTTTTAAAAAGCTTGTAAACGTTGATATATTAACGATTTACAGGCTTTTTTCTTTTATCTTTTTTGTCGGGATTTCCCTCTTAATTACCAATAATTCATCATTTGTCCGCCATTTGTCCGCCACTTCTACCTTGAATCGCATTATGCAATATGTCTGCAACATCATTATCTAAGTTCGGTAAGAGATGTGCATAAAATTCATAGGTAATCTTGGGATTCGAATGTCCAAGTCTATTAGAGATTTTAACAATATCAACACCTTCAGATATAAGGATTGATGCATGCGTATGTCGAATATCATGAAATCTAATATTTATTACATTTGCGCTCTTCACTATTCGCTTCATCACACGGTTAACGTTACGCGGATCTTGTATGGTTCCAGTATTTGTACAAATCACTAAATCTTGATTTTCATAAAGTACTCCTACAAGTTCTTTCCAATCTTCTTGTAATTTTTTATGTGTACAAAGCTCATTTAGTACAAATTGGGAAATGGGAATTTGTCGTTTTGACTTTTTCGTTTTCAATGACGTAAATATATAACCATTCTTTGGAATATAAGCTAAAGATCTGTTTACATGAATGCATTTTCTCTCGAAGTCAATGTCACACCACTTTAATCCTAATATTTCTCCTCTTCTCATTCCTGTGTAAATTGCAAGTATGAATGTCAGGTAATGTCGGTCCCCTTTAACCGTATTTAGAAATGCTTGAACATCCTCAAGTGACCAAATGGACATCTCTCCAGTCTTTACAGGTGGAGGATCAGCATCTACCAACGGATTACCCGATATTTTCTTCCATTTCACTGCTTGATTGAATGCCTGCATTAACATTTGATGCATTTTTCTAATGTAACTTGAACTATAATCCCCGTTTATCTTTAAATTATAAAACGCATCAATATCTTCAGTCGTAATCTTTGAAATCTCCTTATTTGCAAATGGATTTTCATGAAGTAAATGTTTCTCTAAAATATACCTTCTACTTGTAACAGTCGTCTGTTTTATCCGATTTTGATAATGCGTTGTAAACCAATTTTCCATAAATGTCTTAAAGATTTCTTTGCTTGGTTCAATAAAGCGATTTTCATCCATTTCTAATTCAATCTTTCTCGCCGCAGCCTCTGCATCCTTCTTTCGAGTGAATCCTCCTTTATTTATTTGTTTACGTCTTCCTGAAATTGGATTTCTTTCAATATCAATAGTATAAGAATAGGTTTTTCCTCTTTTTCTAATGTGCGCCATTCATGGTTACCTCCAAAGTATTCTTCTAATGCACACAAAAGAGTAAACAAGTGGTCATTTAACAGTCTCACCACTTGGTTACTCTTTTATAATATGAATTAAATAAACAAAATGAAAATTGAACAAGATTTGTTAAGGTTAAATCGATTTTTTATATTGTAAGTTCAGAAGATCAATTTACTTTTTAGTATTTAGCCACAAAAAGAATTGGTCTCTTAACACCCTCTTACATCTTCCGATTTTGATTAATGGAAAGTCCGCTCCATTCATCAACTCATATGCACTTGGTTTTGATACTTTTAGAATTTCGCTAATTTCAACTGCAGTTAAAACTAAAGGATAAGAATCCATCTCATTTTTTTCTTTCGCAATGCAATCCGATATTTTATCATTTATTTTTATTCCAATATCTTTTTCTTCTACCCCCAATTCCTTTTCCCATGAATTAATTAGTAGATAAGCTTCTTCACGATTTTTATTTTGTTGAATTTTTTGTTTATTAATCATAAAAAACCCTCCTAAAGATTTATCTTTAAGAGGGTCTCTAATATATGATTATTAATTCGAATGTCCGAAAAATTGGACGAAGAATTAATTCTATAACATTAAATTTTTATTTAGATAGGCATATTCCTTGATGATGTCTCTGGATGTTTCTTTTGTAATTAATAAGACTAATTTATACCCATCACGTAAAAACGCTTTGCGTATAAATATTTTAGTTTGTTCCTTTAACGTACTTTTTAATTTCATTAGAGCTTCTTGGCTAAAACTTAACGGATTTGAAATATAAAATTCAATTATAATCCAGTCTCTTTCTTTAATATCCACTCTTGTATATAGGTATTTTTTTTCTTCAACAAAAAATTGATTATATACTCTCGCCCCAAAAATATTACGTTCTCCATTACGTAAATCTTCCTTTAATGTTTTTGTACGTTGTACAAGATCAACTAACACAGTTGTTTCACTCTCACCAAGTTCATACTCATCAAACCCACTGTTGTCTTTGTCATTAATTTTATTAAACATCAAGTATTTGTATGGGATGTCAAATATGATTGCTAAGTAATATATCAGATGCACATTATAATTTCTTTTAGCTTCCATTGGTTGACTGACTACTAATGAATCTTTAATAAAATCGCTTATAGTGCTTCTAGCAACTTTGGTAATTTTAGTTAATTGTGATGTTGATAGCCCGAAAGTATTTTTCATTACTATACAACGAGAACCAACAGTTAATTTATCTAAAAACAAATTAAATCTTATTTCATCTTTTAATAGTAATTCCAATTCAACTAATTTTGTTCTTGGTGTCATGTCTCTCTCACTGAAATATTCTTCTATTGTAACTTCATCTTTTCTCAGTTTCTCAGCTAGTTCAAAATAAAACTTTATATTTGGATCAATTTTTTGCAGTTCTTCATTAGCTTTATGGGGCTTTAGCATCTAAATCGACCTCCGATAAAGATACTAAAGCTTTTATTAGTTGATATGTCATAGGTCCGATATTTCGGACATGCATTTAAGGAGCTAAGAATAGTCTCAGACTTCTTTTGTCTTACTTCTTTAAACATCTTTGGTTGTTTTAAAGTGAATTTGCTTCTTTTACTTTTTCTCTCATTAAAATCAATGTCTCTATAATAAGTGTGTTTACTTTTTATAATGGTTTTCTTTTTTTCCGACATTGTCTATTGCCAGTATCGCTCTATAAAAGATGATCATTAATTCTTCTACACCACTATACAAGGACTTTTATAGAACAAATAGACATCAACGTAAATTAGCTGCAAAACGTTTAATTTAGAAATAGAAAGCCCCCCCCTTTTAACAATACTTATGATTTTATTTGTTTGGTTAAAATTAAGATTTTTCTCGACCATTTATCAAATAAAATGCGTATTACTAAAGGGTGTATTACCCAAATAATACGTTAAAAATAAATACGCAAATTTTGAATAAAGTGGTGACTAGTAGGAAAGGACTCCAGTTAAAGACAAAAAAGCCTTCAAACTGATGTATTCGCACACGGGTTGTGTGAAAACGCATTCAGCCCAAAGGCTAAAAATTAGTCATTACCGCTGACCTTAACTAGGTAGCAAAAAAAAAAGAAATTTTTCTTATCTTCATTATATTAAGATTTCAATTAGATGTAAACAACAACTTTTTAGGAGGAAGAAAATTGGCTATTGCTAAGAAAAAGGAATATTTTCCCCCACGTGAATCAGTAAAAATTGATGTGAAAAAAAAATCATCTGAAAGAAAAAGGAAAAAAACAAATTTGCAATTTATAGAGGAATATGGAGAATATCTTTTGCATAGAAATTATTCGTTAACGACGATTTCCGCATGTTTAACCAGAACAAAGCAATTTTGTACGAATATGAGCGAATTATTTAGATTGGATTATTATAATGTAGATAGTTTTAATAACCTTAATCAAGAAGACTTAATAATATACGAAAATTATTTATTAAGACGCATTACTAAAAAAGAAATTAAAGAAGAAACTGCGTATAGCTGTATTAAGAATGTAAGGTTGTTCCTACAATTCTTGTCTTATAAAAAAGTTATTGATTTTAAATACAAGATCCCTAGGAAATTCTTAGTCCAACCTACTAGATCAAACTCATTTATATCAAAGGAAATGCTAATAGAAATAATTAATAGCGTATTAAATGAACCGACTGACCTAAAGTATAAAAATTTAGCTTTACTTTTATTATTTATTGATACTGGCTGTCGCCCAATTGAAGCTAGTAATGTAAAACTTAGGGATTTAAATTTAACAGAAAAAAAAGTTTCATTATACTGTGTTAAATCTGGAAAAAGAACTTTGGTATTAAGTGATATGGTAATTAAGGTTTTAAAAAGGTATATCAAAGTAAGAGAATTCCTTACACCTAAATGTGATTCTTTATTTATCACTTCCAATGGTAAACCTGCCACTTCAAAACATTTGACATACTTAATTGCAAAAATGAATAAACAAGCTTTTGGAAAGTGTGTTATCAATGCTACTGGACTTAGACATACCTATATAACTAACGCCATTGAAAATAGAAATGATTTTAAAGAAATATCGGAAGCTGTTGGACATAGACATTGGGTGTCTACACATCACTATTTACATCGGAGTAAAAAAAGACTCATATTAAATACTATTGGTTTCGATCCAATGAAATATCTTGAGGGGGATTATTAAAATGGCCATAAAAATTACCTCTACCTATGATATTAAAGAAGTATTAAAAGAAAATGGAATAGATTATTCAGACTTTATCTCTTATATCGATAGTAAATCCGAAAAACCTAATGAATCCATAATTGAAGATAAAGACCAAAATACTTTAATTTATGTTATTGATAGATACATTAGTGTTTTAAAACAAAATGATTTACTTCAAATTAAATCTAAAAATACTACTAAATATTACTTAAGCTTTTTAACCAGGTTAAAACAATTCATTAACATTAGAAATAAAGATTTGTTATTTTCTCAATTTAATGAAGTTGTTTTTAATGATTTTATTAATGATATAAATATTAATAAAAATATTAAGATTTCTCATGGTTCAATTAATACCTATATTGCAATCGTAAGAAGACTTTGTTCTTTTGCAGCTGAAGAAAATTTAATTTCAAAGAATATTAATTTTAGATTTAATCTATTAAGAACTTCTACACTTCCTCGTTATTTTAGCAAAAATCAGCTAACGGTCATTTTTATAGAAATTAACAAACTGAAAAATCCACATCTTTGGAGAACAATTTTTATTACATTTCTAGGCACAGGATTAAGAATTCATGAATTAGCGGGGTTAAAAATAAAAGACTTTGATATTGAAACAAAATTGATTTTCACTTTAGGGAAAGGAAAAAAAGAAAGATATGTCCCCATATATCCAAGTGTTAAACAAGCTGTAATGAGTTATTTAGAAACAACTGGAGTAAATAATTTAAATTTGGCTAAAGATGAATATTTATTTAGTAAAACGTATGGCCATAATCGAAAAAAACCAATTTCTATTAGATGTATTCAAAACAACTTTCAAAAAATCACAGAAAAGCTTCAATTAGAAAATCACTTTTCTGTACATTCATTTAGACATACTTTTGCTGTTAACTGTTTAAAAGCGAATATGCAACCTATATATTTGTGTCAAATATTAGGTCACAGCAGTCCTGCATCAACAGCAGTATATACTCAATTATTACCAAGAGATTTGCAACAAGTAGTGGACGAAAAGTACCCTTTCCCTTTAGAAAAATTAATCCAACAAATTTTAAATGAGGGAAATGACTGATGGAAAACCTACTTATTGAAATTAACACTTTTATAAATAACTCAACGTACTCTGGGCAAACAAAAATCAAATATAAAAATAAGTTACTTAATTTCGCAAAAGTACTAGCGGAATATAGCGACACTGAAATCGAGGAATTAAATTTACAAAAAATTTATGAAACCTATGATATTAACGGAAATTTCATTAATTATAAACCCCTAAACTCAGAATTTATTAATGCTTACTTTACTTCTTTTATCACCCGAGGAGGTTATTACGCATTAAAAGATAACAGAGATGCATTAGGTTCTTTTTTTAATTACTTAAATAGGAATTATGACTTCCCTAATATCGTGAATGAAGTAAATATCAATATAAGATCTTTTAAACCAAAGAATATCCAAGTTCCTATATTAAGCACACATGATATTTTGAAATTTTTTCATTTTATTGTTTCAGAAAGTGAAAATGTTGAACGTGATGTATTATTATTTACGTTATTTTTGACAACAGGAATGCGCTTGTCCGAGATTACAAACATTAAAGAAAAAGATATTTACTACGAAGACAATTCAATATTCCTTCCTAGAACTAAGCCCAATAAAGGAAAAATAATCCCACTACGTGAGGGATTATCAAACTCTATCAAGGTCTATTGTACTAAGAACAAGAGTATCTGTGAATGCTCCCTCTTTGGTCTTAGTTCATCTCAGGTAAGACAGTTATTCTATCTGTATCTAAAGAAAGCAAATTTACCTAAAGTAAGTGTTCATTCATTAAGACATTCTTTTGCAACTATGATGGTCGAATCGGGAGCACAGATTACTGAGGTTCAACAGTTATTAGGTCACGCTGATTTAATTACCACTAAAGGGTATGTGCATCCAAATCAAATAAGGAATAATAATATTAATATTAAAGAAAATGATGAATTATTTAGTTATATTGCTAAAAGATTGAATAAATAAAAAGGCTTTGCTACTAGCAATCCTTTCGGTTTCTTTCGATGGGGCCTTTCTTTAATTAATGCCATTTGAAATCGTTGTTATTTTATTACATGATTCCACAAATAAGGTATTGTTTAACGAAAGTGAATTCAAGTTGATTAAAGCGCGGTATACAATCTTTTTCGTTGGATTATAAAGTAATGACATTTAGAATTCCTGTAGGCCAAAGATAATATTAAAGGGCACATTCTTATTTAGAATATGCCCTTTAATATCACTTCCGTTGATTTTGCTGGATTTCCCCACCTTTTTGCGTTAATCCTTCTTTCCGTACCTTCATAAAAAAATAAAAAAACGGCTAAATCCTTAGTATCAAGGGTTTTAGCCGTTTTATTAACAGATGATTTGTATAGTTAAACGTAGTTTTGCGCACTATCCCTTACCTACAAAAAATTGTTCACATCCAATCATCATACATCTTTTTCGTGCATGATTGAATAATCGCGCATACCGCTGTGTATCTTGCTGTTTAACATGGCCTAAGGAGCTTGTATGCCGACTAAAGGCATCCCTTTAAGGGCTAAGTGCGCCGCAAACGTGTGACTTAATGTATGGGGGGATAGATGGATACCCAGTTCCTTTCTATACTTTCTAAAATTATTTTTAACATAATGAATATTAATTGGACCTGTCCCTCCTGCATTCAAAAAGACAAACGGCAGATCATCCTGACGTTCTTTTAAGTAGGCCTGTAGAAGTTCTTCGCAGGAAAAGAAAAGTAAAAAGAGTTGAACATCATACAAATTCAATTTCCAAAAAGAGGATATTTTCTTGTGCAAATAAAAAAGACCACCCAATTAAGAGTGATCAAGTTTCAATTTTCATTGCAAAAGTCTATGGAAATCTTTAATTTATCGGTTTTTGACATTAATTTCAATACTCTGTACCTTATTCCATTCAATAACCTTAATTTTATTTTTTACATTTAAAAAAATTAAATTACTATTCGAATGAATTATTTCACCTTTTAAGTGCTTGTTATCTAGAGAAGAAATTTCAACAGATTCCGGTCTTCCTCCACCATAGTTCTTTGGAAGATGAGGATATAAATTAGTTGAATATTGATAAGTTCCCATCAATATAAATACCAGCATGTAAATTATTCCTATGTTTATGTCATTCCAACTATTATCTTTTTTGGATTGGGAATTATTTTCATTTGGTTTTTTCTTATGCAGTGTCCATATTCCAGTTGAAAGGAAAGTAGAAAATAGAAGAAAAAATCTAACAATTGCTCTAAAATCTCCTTCCTGTTTATATATTTCAATAGAAAAAGCAATGCATATTATAATTAAACTCATTAAGAATATTAAAGGCAAAAGTACGATTAAACCTCGCTGCCATGTCCCATTAAAAAGTTTATTATTTGCATCCTTATTTCGAATTGATTTTATAAATAAATACAGAATCACCAAATATGAAAATGTAGTGCTTAGAATACTTTTTATTGAATTTGAGTTAAAACTATATGTAAAGACAGTAAAATTATTATATTCTAAGAAGATATTATAAAAAGCTAAGGAAGTTACTATTGATGCAACAAAACTAATAATAAGTAACAATAAAAAATTATTTTTAAACTTTAATAGTATCCAACTAAAAAAAACGAAGGTACTGTAACAAATTATCAAAAATACCGATCCGGTTAAAATTGATTGAATATGAAAAATAGAGTACTCTACAATTCCATATTTATTTAATGAAATATTGACAATAATTACTCCGAATATAGATGTAATTATTGGAGTTAGAATACCAATTCTTGTTATATTTTTTTTGAAAAAATTAAATATCATTCTTTTAAATCACCAATATTATTTAGTGTCCCTAAGATTAATTTGTATATATTAAACATTTCTTCTCCTTTTTGTTCGGAAGTATAAATTTCATAAAACTTGGATAGAATCCACGATATCTTATTCGTTTGATCGCAGTAGCTCGCTTGTTTAGTACAAAAACTTCAAAATCTTCCCATGAGTTATCTGTGATTAATGCTAGCCAGCTTCCATCGATACATTCACACAAGTAAGGTTTGACTAAACTAATTCCAGTTGTTTCTTCTTTTATGGTTCAAGTCCATACTGTTAGGACTTTATGCATATCCAACAATTCATTTGATATAAATTTATTCGGTTTCACCCTTTTTAGTTTTACTATACTAGAAGTAAAGATATCCTTGGCACTTAATCGTTCGTCAAGTTTCGACATTTAGGACAAATAAAAAAGCATCTCAAATGAGATGCTCCGATGTTCAAACTAATTTTATGTACACACTCATTTTATCTTTTGCCTTGCATGTAGGACAAATTACTGCAGTTTTTACTGTGTTAATTCTTTTAGCTTCCTTGTCTATTGGTTCTTCTGCTTTCATCTCTACAACTGCTGCTTTTCCAAACTTCAGTGTTGGTAAATGAACATAGAATAATGGTCGGAGTTTTATTACATACAATCGATTCAAAATGGTATTTTTGATAACCAGTAGTGGCGTGTCCAGAAAAGGACGGGTTTTGTTACATCTCCCATGTATATTTAACATTCCATAAGAGTAAATAACTTTGGGTGGTCTGTGGAGGATGCTAAAACTACACCTCTGCAATATATCAGTAATCAAAGAATTGAGACTAAAAAGATTGGATTAAACGGATTGAAGAGTTAAAGAAAGAACTAACTAATACAGAAACATGGGTTAAAGAAAATGATAATTCGATTCCCAAATCATTAATTCATTCAATCGCTGATGTATTGCTTAAAAACAAGCGTGAAATACATCGGTTAAAACTTTTTGTAAAGGATGGTCAACAGTGAACCAACAAGAACATATAGAATACCTAAAAAGCCAAATGGAACAAACTCAACGATGGATGGAAAATGGTTCAGAATTACGTTCAGAGCATATTATCACGATGATTATTCGAGGAATGATTGAAACTGAAAATCAGATTGAAAACTTGGAGAAGGTATAGCCTTCTCTTTTTTGAGCAAATAAAAAAGGCACCTGGTTAGAGGTGCCTGCTACCTTAGATTAAATATTGAACAATGTTGAAGTCTATTAGTTACGAATGTTAGTGATTGAACCATCAGCATTGTAAGTAAATGCTTTTGTCAATCCTGGCCACTGAGCGCTTGAAACTGTTCCGTCAAATGCAGTCCAAGTAAATTCAATGCGGTAATGGCTTGTGTTCTTAGGTAAACCAGCTAGAGAGATGTTTGTTTCTTTAGCAGTGAATGTAGTTCCGTAAAGTTCCCAGTCAACACCATTCATTGCGCCAGACTTAACAACCGTACCAGTTGAGTTCTTGATAATCCATCTTGGATTAGAATTACCAAACGCACCATCTGGAGTTGTTTCAAGCAAGTTAGTCGTTGAAATAGCGTCTTTAGTTTTGTATGTAACGGAGCTTGAAGCTGAGATAACTTCCAATACAGAGTTATAACCAGATGCTTCAGCTTGTTGAATACCCATTCCAGGAACAGATGGTAGGTCAGCCATTGAGCCAATTCCTAGTCCCCCTAAAGTTAGTACTCCGGTTAGTGCCACTGAAGTTAGTTTGTTCTTTATCATTGTGTAAATCCTCCTAGTAATAATTAGTAACATTAGTTGTAAATTAAATTATTTCGTAACGTTTAAGTCTGTAGCTTTAAACCAGTTAGTTGAATCAATAGCGTACCAACCTTCTCTTGCTGCAATTAATGTATAAGTTGATCCAGCGCTGATAGCTTGTTTTGCCGTGCCATTAATTGAATCATATACGTAAACGGTCGTCCCAGATTTAACTGTTCCTTTATATTGAGTCACTGTTCCATTGTCTTGATGTACGTAAGTGTCGGCACCAATTGCGTAATAGTATTTTTGATCACTACCTAAAGCTCTCGAATATACTTTGTATTGATTTCCAACTGGTAGTGTACCTTTTAACCCATAACCGGGATGGCTATAAACGTTAATAGTATCTCCGCCAGTTACACTTTTTGTTCTAAGTGATGCATATGTTCCATCATATTCATGATATGATGGTGCAGGATTTATTGTTCCATTTATGTATGGCAATGGATTAACTGGAGTAGTACCGACATGTAATTCAAAATGCAAATGTTGTCCAGTTGATTCACCTGTACTACCCATATATCCTAAAAGTTGTCCTTGTACCACCGTATTCCCATAGAATACTTTTCTACTGCCTGTTGTCATATGGGCATAGATAGTTTTATAAGATTGCCCTGCAATACTGTGACTTAAAATAATATACTCTCCCCAATAAGAATTCACTCCCGAAGTAGTTACAGTTCCACCTGCAGAAGCCTTAATGGGACTATTAGCATCATTATTAGAAATATCAATTCCATTGTGTGAACCATGAGAACGATAATCTCCAAAATCTCCACCAGTGGGAGTAATTCCTGTAGCAGGTTTAATAAAGGCTTGAGCTGCTGATGCTGTTCCTGAAGTCAATCCCCCAAATATTGAAACTATTAATATGAAGCTAAGAAGCAATTTAACAACTAGATTTTTTTTCATTTTCTTGTCTCCTTCAATTCTTTTTTAACATTACGATTCCTGTAACATTAGTAACAAACCTATCATATAAAAAATCCATATGTAACTTATTTTTACAAATAGTAACAATAGTAATAGAAATATTTGACTTTAATAGTTCCATATAATCCAACATTCGACAAATTTAGATATAAAACGCAAAAGAGTCACTCGCTTATAAAGTGGACTCTTCTGATTATTTCTTATTAATATTGCTTGATTAGTTCAACTAATTTTTTAATAACTCACCCATTTGATTATCCTTGTTTTACACACTTGTTATTATGTGATGAGTTTTACTGTACGATTTTAGGTGAAATTGGTTAGTTTCTAATCTTCAAATTTTGAAATTTTGGCAAATAAAAAAGCATCCCGTGAGAGATGCTTTCATTTTGACAGACTAGATTAATTGAACAATATTCATTTCTTTTACTTGATTGACGTTAATTACATATTCGTTCTCGGTGATGATAAATTCTCCACATTTATGTATTGAGGTTCTACCGATTTAACATTAGTATCTGTTTCGAATTGCATGTCTGTACCATTATTAAATGATACGTGTACTGAATATTTTTTCACTCAATATCCCCCCTTTTATATTCAATTCGACTACATATATGCAATATCCTTCAACTTCAGGGTGGTATGCATATAAAAAAGCACCTGGTTAGAGGTGCCTTACGCGTAACTTAAAATTATATCATCGGAAATGGTTCTGGATTGATCAGGTTTGTAAACTTTATCCCAGGGTGAGCCTTCCGCATGACTCAAAGTAACTAAATCCCAGGGGTCTTTATCTAAGTGATCTTGAATAACTGACGTAATTATTTCAAATGCAACGGAACCATGCTCAGACGTTAGAATTTTTGTATAGGAAGCTGGAACCATTAGTTCGGATGAGAATACCATGATATCTGCAGGTTCTTCATTTTCAATTTCTTCTTTTCCGTGTTTTTTAAAATGTTCATATATAGATGGGACTACTGGGCCATATTTCCAAGCCACTATTTCATCAGGGAAAAGTTTAACCCCCGTTGCTTTTAAAAATCTTTCATATGAAAAATAGGTTAACTTTTGTAATTTAAGGTGTGATACCGGTTTTAGTGACAAGATGAATTTTGCGACATCCATTGCTTTTAATGAATGGTCCTCTGTTATTGAAGCAATGAAATCATCACGTTTTTTTTCGTTATATACCACTATATCCTTAAAGTATTCATCATATTTAATAACAGAATCCCAAGATGAAGAATCAGTGGCAATTTGATGAATTCCTAACTGAACATCACCATTTTTTTTCTTTACTGAATTTAAGAATTCACGGATTACTTCCTGATTAATCTTTTCAGCTGCGTAGTGCCATGCAATACGAATACCTTGGGAGTACAAACTGGATATTGCTATAAAATGCTTAACCATTTAAACGCCTCCCTACAATTTCTGCTTCTTTAAATACACTTACCCACTTAGTATACCCTTGCTTATGTATTGAATGCGAGCGAAAGTTACTATCAACATCCGAAAGATTCCATAATTGTAATTCCCACGGGAAACATTTATTATTTCCATTCGAAAAATACACATGAGTAGCAAGGTAACCAGATTTACTTGAATTAGTAATTTTCACATTCGGCATAAGAATTTGATCTCTTATTAAAATATAATTCTCCTCAGTATGATTAAAATCCTGCACAAATATTCGAAATCCAAATAAATCATTTAAACATTTTTTTATACTTACTTTTCCACCTTCATTCTTCCCCGAAACATAATGAATAATTTTAGCCAGTCTTGAAACAGGATCTTTTATTCTATTCGTATTTTCAAAGTCCCATTCAATAAAATCGTAAAAAGGACTCAAATAAATATTATTCAAATCATTACAATACTTATTCATAAGCTTAATGAAATCAGCACTGAAGCTTATAGTCTCCGCTGAATCACTCTGATCATAAGAACAAATGTCTCGTAAAAGAGTCTTTTTTAGGTTAATAGCATCTGAATTGTCCTGTAACCACTTTTCAGATTGATTTTGGTGCAATTGACTTATATCTTGTATAGCATTTGCTATACTTTGTATTTGCAAAGTTAGTTGACTCAAATAATAAACCTCCATTCAATTTTAGATTAGCATGACTCTGAATGTTTTTGACAAATCCGACAAAACTCGACAAAAAAACCACCCGATTAAGGATGGTCAATTTAATATTTCTCTTCTTTACGTACTTCATTTAATAGGTTATGATTTACAAAATTTGATAAAATAAAGGGGGTAAATGAGTTCTTGGATGCTAAATTAATTGTAGCAATTATTGGTGTAATATTTGGAATATCAGGTTGGACAACATTTTTTTATAATCATATCACTCATATACCTAAAATAAAGGGGAGAATCTTTTCACCTATAGTAGGTCAAATCAAAATAGAAAAAGATTATAGAACTTTTCTATTTTATCTTTATCTAACTAATAATAGAAAGACTGCTTTGAGGGTTTTAGATTATGAAATGGAATTAAAATTCACAGATGGAACTACAGAGAAACTAGAAAGGTTTTATGGTAATGGGATATATAATTTTACGTTTTCCACGATTAATAATAATGCATTCAATCCAAAACTGAAAGAGACATTAATATATAATAAACAACATCCGATAGATCAAAAAGAACCTCTACATGGATTTGTACTTTTTGGCGGTTCCCTGGATTCCTTTGATAAGGATATAGAGACTTATAAACTAACCCTTCTAGATGTTTTTGGAAAGACCCATAATATAATAGAAAGTAATATGGATAAGAAAATTAACTTGAATTTGCTTAGCGACTTAGCTGGGTTTGATATTCCTCAAATTTAATATTTAATTTTCTTTATATGAAATACAGACTTAAGATCCTATTAGTATTCAACTTCAAGTTCTTTTAAAGCTTTCTATATTAAAAAGGGCCACTCAATTAGTGGCCCTTTTTAATCTGTTCATATATTTTATCACTTTTGCTCCTGTTTCTTCACGATCTTTGCCTGACAAATCCGTCAGTTTATCTCCGAATTTCTCTAACCCTTTAACACCACCGCCTGCGATGATTAATTCTTTTGCTACTTTTTCTTTCACTGCAGCACGTTCAAAAACTGGATAACCTTTACGAATGTGTAATTTTTGTACCGCTGAATAGTCGAGAAACGAGTTGATAATAATCGCTTTTTCTGCCAATTCAATGACCTCCTCTTTTGGTTTGCTTATTACCTTTTTCATTAATTACGTTACCATTCATTTGGTCATCCCATTTATCTTGATTCTTCCACTTACGAATTTGAGAATCTGAGACGCCTAATTCAGCAGCAATGTCTTTTAGTAATTTCTTACCTTCCGATTCTTTATAAATCTCATAAGCCTTATCACGGGCTGAACTTCTCGCTCTTGCCATTTGATTATTCACCCGCCTCCTTTATGCTAATTGCTTTTTGTGACATAGAAAAAGCACCTCCAAAGAGATGCTTACAAAGCTTTGTATAATTCTAAAATGAATTCTGAGTATTCAGAAGCCCAATCGTAATTTGAGTCTTCTTTATTATGGAAAACAATATGCTCTCCATTTTCGAATAAGACTGTTAATACATGCGGGTTTGAGAGATACCTGCTAGTAATAAGACTCTTTTTATTAACTTTACTTTTCATAAAATCATAAACAAAATCGGAATCAGCATTTTTTTGTTTTGAAACTTTAAGTATTCCTTTTTCAAATACAAAAAATAATTCAACATCAAGCTCATTTACTAGATTTTTACCATAAAAAGCTTTGATATTTTCTTCTCCATACACATCATTTACAAAGTTAATTACTCTTGGATATCCATCATTATATAAAGCATAAAATGTTCTAGTATTTACTTTTGTTTTAAAATCATCATATGTCATCTAATTATTTCACCTCCCTTAATGACATAATTCGCCATTATTAGAGAGAATCCCTTTAATTTACATTACCAAGCAACGACGAACATAGTCACTAACACAATCACCACAAGGGAGATTAACGCGAACCAAAACAGAATCCAATTTTTCATGGAGATTGCTGATTTGAACAAACGTTCTTTTTCAGTTAAAACAGGTGTTTGTATGATTTCTTGAATACGTACATCTTCTCTTGCGACTCGATCTATTTTTTTAAGGCATTTTTCTTAACAGTGGCTTCTTTCTGCAAGCTAGTTTTTTCATCCATCTTGCGTTGATCTTCACGAACTAATTCGGTAAACTCACGCCAATTACCTTTTAATGTTTTCGTCATATGTTTAATATTACCAAACGAAAAACTTCAAAGCAAATTCAGAAATACATCATAAAAAAACGCCAAGACAGGTGCCCAGGCGTTTTAAATTCTCTTATTTAGTTATACTAAGTTAGTATACTTCACTAAAACCCTACTCAAGTTGCGTGCTGTATACTCCTTATTTAAAGAGTACCACACCATGTGTCAATAGGTAGCGCATGTTTTTACACATTTTGCGATAACGTTTCGAATGTAACCTGCTGAGTAATTAAGTTCTGCAGCTATCTCTTCTGTTTTCATATATTTCACTAGGCGCATTACTGCTTATAATCAAGTCCAGTTAGTTTATTCAATGCTGTTTCGTAATCCTCTTTCATTTCTCGATAATGTTCCAATCGCTTATTAATGCCATGCTTTTTGTTATTTAGAAATTCAATTCGTTCAATAGCCTCTTTCGAACCAAACTTGTCTGCCCCCACGCTGCTCAACATAATACTGCCCTTAACAAACTAGTAATCCATATCTGCATCTACTCGTTCTAAGTCTAGTTCAATCAATTCGAGTTCAGTGCATAAATCCAGGTAGTTCTAATACTTTCATTTCGCTATGAATGAAATAAAAAAGAGGACAACTAGACAGTGTTAAAGCTGTTTAGTGTCCTCCAGTTGGCTGGTAGGGCTATAAATAATCAATTTCAACTTCTTCAATTTTTTCTACTTCTTTTGTTGTTGCGTTAAAGTGAATTAACGACGTAAGTAAAAATTCTTCTTCTTTTGCTTTAGATTGAATGAACTCATCGTCATCTTCACCTTCATAGACAGGGTTCTTTGTTTCAACTGCATATTCTATTTTCACTTCAGAAATGATTGGAATGTAAAAAAATTCTTCATGTTCTAATACTTCACGGTTTTCATCAAGGATTACGTTAGAAACCTCCGTAATAACATAGTCCGTTCCCCATCCCTCGTAAAAATCTTCACTGAAATGGTTATTTGAAAAAAACGAGTGAAGCTCTAGATCTATTGCATCATCAAATTGAGCATTGGTGTCTAAATAATTTTTAATTAATTCCAATATTTCCTGTACTTCTTGAAAAGAGAAATCGTGAATTTTCAAATGTTCAATTTCCTTCAAAAACTCATTTATTGATTTAAAATACTTGATTCTTCCATCTTCGTCATCAAAATCATTGTGTAGGACGTAAGTCGCATCTTCCTTTTCTACCGCAAAATCCTTATGGTTATCAGAAATAAAATAGATTCTCTCATCAGGATTACTATTAGCATAGTCAGCTACCGTTTCCCAAACTACCGCATCTTTAAATTCAGCTTTGTTATCTCTAAAAGGCATCTTTGTCTCATAAAATCTTGAAATCGCATTTTCATAGACGTCCCCAGTGGGTTTATGAATATAAAACATCTCTTCTATTTTTGTTTTGTAATCTTCGATGAGAGAAGATTTTATTGTCTTCCTATCAAAACCTTGAATTTCAATATTCGATACTTTATTGAGCCTTCCACTGAATTCTTTTAGCTGCTTTATTACACTATTTACATCCTTTGTGTAATGTTCAATAACTTCATGTAAATTCATTTCTGTAAGAAATAATTTAAAGTTATCATCTGTATTCAACTCTTCATGTACTTTCAAAAAATCACTAAATTTTTGTTTTTCCATCTTATAATCGTTCATAATGATATTTGTATCTAAGAACACGGCGATAGTCAAAACTCTTCCCCCTCATCCCACTTCACGCGAGTCACTTTCCCTTGATGTGTGGTAATCTTCGTTTCGGCGAAAGCAGGAAGCTCTGACATTTTCGCCTTACCTTTGGATATTATCGCTACACAACTTGGTGGTAGTTCCATTATATCCAATTCTACTACTCCATTGGTACTAATATTTATTTCTCTCATTCTCATAGTTGACCTCCATAAAAACATTATTCAGCACACTTTACTAAATAGATTATTAAGTTGATAATGAAATAAATCTATGAAAAGGGTGGTCAATTACATTGTTTGATATCTTAAAAAACAATATTTTTATTCCTATCTTGTCCATTGCACTAACCATATTGTTGATATATTTAATTGCTTTAATTGGGGATCGTTTATTTTAAACGATTCTTTTACTATTCCTTCATGGTTATTCCCTGTTATAGTCCATTAATGCCTTTTGGTCTCTGCTTAATCAATCCCATTTCTGCACGATCAATTATTAACAATCCCATTTCGAGTGGTTTTCTACTCATTTTCTTGGCGATATTTTCTGCACTGATATCACCTTTCCAAAGCTCCACGAAGTCTTCAAGTTCTTGAACAGTGAAATCGAATTTCAAATTGAACTTTTTGTCTTCAAATAAGTGGTACTTCATTTGCTTTATCCATTCCCTTCACCCTACCTTTACTGTTTAACAGATTGCACCAATTTAGCTTTTTCTTTTCGTGCAGAACGCTTGAATTTTGAGCATCATTTTATCGCGGGTTTTAGGTCCAATTCCTTTAATATCTAGGAACATAGCCTCCATCAAATCCCATGTTTCTATTGCGCCTTTTACTTGACCACGTAGCTCTGCATATTCATTTGCAATTCATCTAATAAGAAAATTGTAGGAATCTTTAGCTTGCCGCTATTTTCATCGGCCATTTTATAGAACTGAGAGATAAGTTGATCGAAAAAAACAGATGTTAACGCCATAAATGGGTTATCGTCCATGGTGTAATGGAAGATTCTTTTCAGACCTTCTAGGAAGCACTCCCGATATTGTGACTGGAACACTTGAAAATAAAAGGTATTGCTATAGGGAAATGATAGAACCAAGTAGAGCAGGTCAATGACTTCACCGTTATGTATAAAAGGCGCTTCTCCAAAATCCACTTGCGCAGTCCCTGGTTTTGCTTCTAATTGCAAGGCAGCTTCGGCCGCTTCACCCAACTCTTTTTTCTCCGACTTACGTAATCCCGTACTGCACGGTACGAACCTTGGAAGTTAGGCTCTTTCTCCAGCTGATTAAACATTCGCGTGGAGGTGCGTTGAAATTTTTTCTTTTTCTTTGAATCCTCCAACAGCCACTGGTCTAAAAATGGTTTGACAGCCTCCATCACTCGGGCTTTTCGACGTTGTATCTGCTTTGGTTCGTTCCAATCTTCTTGATCTGCGTATTTCTTCATGATTCGAAAATCGATCCCCATCTGCTTCGCCACTTCCGAATAGGGACGACCTTTAAGATTCAGTTCTTGTCTGATATAATTTTCGTCAGTCACTGTTAACACTCCTTCTACCTCCCTGTAATTGTTAGCCCAATCACAGAGAGTTTAAATGTATGGGATGCTGTTGACAAGTGACTTTTTTTATTCAAATAGTCTCGAGAGAGACTACATAAATTAACTGCCAAAGACTACATTTTTAGAATGCCATAAACATGTCACTTCTCTCAGTACTGGCAGCAGGATTTATGCTGTTTAAATGATCTATAAAGAATAACAAATCGGTCCGGAATTTACCTCTAATTTTAAGTAATTCACTAACTTATTTTTCATCAATGATTTTTAAAACTAAATAAAAACCACTCTATACAGAGTGGCAATAAAAAATTAATAGTTATATATCGTTGAAATTAGTGTCGGTTTCGAATTCCAATTGTAAGCACAAGCTGTTTAAGCTGACAAACGATATGGCTAAACAACTCTAGTAAATGGAACCCTTCTCTCTTATTGTCAGATGATATGGTTAAAAATCTTCAACAACCGTCAAACAATTTTCGAGGCATAGGAAGGAGCACTCCATTTCAAATAACCTCCTGAAAGGTTAAAAATATTTTTTAACCCTCCTGCTTGGAGAATACTTGAAGCAATAGCTGACCTCGTTCCAGATTTACAATAAACAAGGATGGGGGTACTTATTGGTAACTCATTAATACAACTGCTGAGCATTCCTAGCTTTATATGTCGTGCTCCTTCAATATACCCTTCAGCCCATTCAGAGTTGTTTCTAACATCCAGAATAAATACATCTCCATTATCAATCAAAAATCCAGCTTCTTCACGAGTCAAATTTTGATAAGATTCTAATTTTGAAAACAACTGAATAATTTCGTTTACGTTTGAATAATATTCGATTTTGTCCATACCAATAGCCTGAAGGGAGATCATTAATTCTTCTAGATGTTTCGGATTAGTTAAGAGATAAATTGGAAGGTTGTTATCCATAGTCCATCCTGCCCATTTTGTAAAGGATTTATTGAAAGGGATATTAATTGTGCCGGGAATGTGAGATTTTGAAAATTCATCGTAACTTCTGGTGTCAATAATTTGTACATCTTTTTTCATCATTATTTTTAATTCTTCAATATTAGAAATAAAGTTTGGTGAAGGTAATTCATTAACTACTTCAGGTCCTATTTTATTTATACGTTTCATGGCATTAAAATAGTGTGGCGGATCCGGCTGTCCTTCTAACAAATTTTCTAGAAAACTATTAAAATTTTCATGTTGTAAAGCCCAATTGGAGCGTTTTTCATATCCAACTGTAGTAGATGGGACTGCGCCCAAAGATTTACCACAAGCACTTCCAGCTCCGTGGGATGGCCAAACTTGCAAATAATCAGCTAAAGACTTAAATCGTGATATGGATTCATACATTTCCATGGCACCAGTAAGAGATGTTCCTTGAATGCCTGAAACTTTCTCTAATAAGTCTGGACGACCTACATCTCCAACAAAAATAAAATCCCCAGTAAATACTCCAATTGGATGATTTGTTTTGGTTTCTCCATCTGTCAAAATAAAGGAAAGGCTTTCTGGAGTATGGCCAGGAGTATGCATTACATCAAATATTAGATTTCCAATTTTAATTTGATCATTATCCTTTATTAATTGATATGGGAGATTATCTAAGTTTTGATATTTCCAGTCAGCCCCCCCCTCATCTGAAAGGTACATTTTAGTTCCCAACCGGTTAGCTAATTCTCTTGTCCCTGAAACGAAATCAGCGTGGATATGAGTTTCTAAAGATCCAACAAGATTCATTCCCTCACTTTTAATTACTTTTATATACTGATCAACGTAACGTGCAGGGTCCACAACAACTGCTTCTCCTGTGGTTTGACAGCCTACTAGATATGAAGCATGGGATAACTTATCATCATAAAAATATTTTAAGAACATATCTCTCCCCCATCAATAAATGATTTTTCATTAGTAATGCATAAATAATTTTTATACCTGTCAGTATTTAATTGGCTAAATTTCAAATATCAGGATTAAATTACAAAAAACTACTTGTAATAGGAGTTGTTATTACTGTCCTAACAACTAATTAAAAGTAGCTATCTCACGGAAAAGTATATTAATAATAATAACTGTTAAATTGCGAATAAAGAAAACGTTTTAGTTCTTATTTTCTTTTCAATTTTCAACTAAACTAAGTTTCCGAATTCACACTAAATATTTATAGAATTACACAAACCCAATTTTGACAACGAGTTAAATTGTTTATTTAACTATAAAGATAATTTTTAAATTTTTTTTATAGTTCAGCAAATAATATGGGTTCTTTTGGTTTAAAGCACCACCGAAAAATTTCAGACACTCTTGATAAAGAAACATTCTAAATTTTTACAGGTATAATTACAACTGAATCCGGAAATTCCTCCTCAGCAATTAATAAATTATTATTGTTATTTTGAGGACTTTGGTATATTAAATTCAGTAAACAGAATGTAACTATCGAGATTTTTAATAATTTTTTCATATTTATAACACTCCTATTTATTCTATTATTGTTTTTGGAAGTAATGATTCAATGGTTTTATTAGCAAGAAGATAATAAAAAATCCCCTTTTTGTATTTACGATTGGATTCATAAATACTCGCTAGCATTTTAGAATACTTATAAACGTAACGTTTATTATTTGTCTTTTGAAAATATGGAATTATGAAAGTCTCTAGATACTCAGCACACTTTTCCTCATTTTCCTCTATTTTTTTATAGATGTTTAGATGATATTCATATTCTTTGAAAGTTAAAGTATCTTTAAAATTTTCTAATAATTTAAAGCCGGTTAGTATATATTCTTTTAACTTATTAATTTTTCTATCTTTGTAACAAAGCTGTATCAGTGAGTGAATAGTATTAAGGATTTTTTTTAAAGAGGCTTCATTATTACAACCTTCTTTTAAAGGCAACCTTAAATTCAGACTTTTCTCGAAATAATCTATTGCACGAAAAGCATCATTTTTTAAAGCGTATAAGTAACCAATATTGTGGTTGATGGTTCCCATTAAATTTATATCATTAATATTTGAAGCAATCTCAATAGCAAGACTATAACATTTTATAGATGAATCATATTCTTCTAATCGTTGATATGATATACCTAATATTACTTGACACTCAGCTGATTTTTTAAATTTGTACTCTTTATTATAATAATTTAATGCCTTTAAAATGTACTCGATACAATTAGTATTATTCAGCAACTTCCCATGAGTTAGAGCTAATTGATAATACAGATCAGCTAAATCAAACTCAGAAATACTATTATCTATGCATTGGTTATAATCGTTGATAGCTCCTGTAAAATCTCCTTTATAATACTTAAGTAAGCCATTGTTTTTGTAATAAATTATTTTTTCCTTTACTCCTAAAGAATTTAATATCTTTTCTAGTCGGTTCATTATATTAGCAGCTTCATCTAATTGTTTTTGTTGAATTAAGTATCTACAAGATATTAATTGAGATAATACTTTGTATTTAGTTAGAGAAAATTCACTACTTGTAATTTTAATATTAGTTTCTAAATCTTCTCTGATTTCTAAGACTTTTTGGTAAGTATCATACAAAAATTGCTCAATTTCTAAATCATTATTATTATTTACAATATCAGGTATACCTAATTTCTTAAATAAAAGTTTAACAATCTCATCACTAGGAACCGTTGAGTTATTTTCTATTTTACTCAGATATGATACTGAGCAAATATCTTTAGCTAGTTCTTCTTGGGTGATATTTCCTCCGTTACGCTCGAATTTAATAATATTTCCTATTTTCAAATTAACTGATCCCTTTCTGAAACGAATATACATATTGTCCCAATTCAGAAAGGAATATGCAAGGGTTTGTTGAAATATTTTAAAATTTCTTGAATATATAAATTGGTTTGTTTGAATAATATAGTTGACTATCTACAATTGCCATGGACTTAAAATAATATATGCTTGGTTGAATCTTTTTCTTTATTGTAAATTGCACTTCTTCATGAACTGACTCTCCAGGTTCAAGGACAAAAGATATACTTTTTTTATTACTAGACGACCACTCATCAAGACCCAAATGAGTTAAAAATGCAAACCCTTTAATTTTTTTGTTAGATGTATTTTTTAAGTTAATTAATTGTGAAAATATTCCTTCATTTGGAATATTTGTATCTCCATAAATTTCAATTGTGAGTTTATTATCTTCAGGTCTATCTGAGATACAACCGCATTTTGGACAATATAATAAATACCTTTGCTCTTTAGTTGTAAGATGTTGAAAAGCATACTCGTTGGCTTTATTATCACATATAAAACACCGGGATTTTTTTTTAGAATTGTTTATCATTTGAACCTGATTTACATACATTTCTGGAAGAAAGATACTTGCAGAACTAGATGCTTTGTCCATTAGTTTATTTATTATGTTTTGATTTAAAATTGAAAAAATTTCATTTACTTTTTGATAGTTTCTTTTAATTTTATAAAAAACCTCTGGATTATATTTTACCTCTTTAACTAATTTCGAGCTTTCTACCAATAAGTTATTTAATTGTAATGTTTCATTTTCAAACTTATTACCAACTATCTGTTTTTCAATAGAACTTAATTCATGACCTGGTACATAATCCAAATGTGGTAATGATTCATGTAGAATAATTTCTATTCTCTCACGCTCGAACTTTGACCAAGAATACAAATATAGATAACGAACATTGTTTTCTATTAATATAGAATAGAAAAATTCAGATCTTGAAGTATTTTCCACAAAATTATAAGAATTTAGTGCTTCATTAAGTTTAATTTTAATCAAAGATTTTCCTCTTATATCATTTAAAATTATTTTTGAAGAAGAATCTGTATCTTCTTTTATTGTGATTTTTACCATTTCAGTTTCTTCAAGACCTTTATATTTTTGCTTTGGATTCCCTATTACTAGGTAACATGGGAAATCAACATTACTTTGAAATAACCAATTATTCAACAAGCTTACAGCCTCACCCGCAGTATTTCCATGCAATAATAAGTTATGTAAAAAACAAATTTCTGCATCAGGTCCATGTTTAATTCCAACAGAACTTATATAAACACTTGCATAGTTATCTAAAAATGCATTACTTAACGTAACAGAAGAAGGTAATATAGAGTTAAAGGGTCTGTAACCAAAACATGTACTATTAATCACAAAATTAGCTGGAATATCTGCAGCCAGTATCCCTTTTTTATGAATAGGACAATTTTTGTTAATCTTACAGTCCATTCCTTCCCCTCTAAATCTTTTGGATTGTCCACACACTATGCTGTCACTTAGTAAAATACAATCTTCCGTACCATGAGTAGATATATAAAAGGAGTTTATTAAACCTTCATTGGTGATTTTATTAAATGAGTCCAATAAAGTTGATTCATTATTATAAATAGTACTATTGTTTAGGATATTATTAAATTTTTTCTTTGATTGTGGTAAAGTAATGACATTTTTCTTTTCTTGTAAAGTATCTTCTGTTATATAAAAATTACTTAAAGCCCCCTTTAGGATTATCCAGGAAAGTTGTTCAACATCTGTAGCAGTTATTATTCCTGTATCATTTAATATCAAAGAGTAATTTTCAAAAAAGTCTAAATTTTCCATTCCCAAATATGAACTAAGAATAACGAATGTTTTATTATTACTCGAGTTTAAAGCTATATGGTCTACCAAGGCCTCTTTATCTTTAAACCAATGTATTTTATCTACTTGGTATGCAAAGGAAACAATACTAGAGTAATTTGTAAAAGAATCTTCTTCTAGAATTAAAAGTTCCATTTCTTTTTCTATATTTTGTAACTCTGTACTTGCAATTTCTTGTGAAGCACTTTCTTCAATTAAGTATTGTTGGAGAAACTCCTCCCCTACAATTTCCACTCTACTCCATTTTTCCGTTATTTCTGTATAGTAACCACTAGAATCCAAGTAAGGAAAAATCCCCTTAATTCTGTTTTTGACAATTATTTCCCAAACTCTCAACCAATTTTCTTCCTTGGTTGTTTTTATAGCATAAATCATATATTTTGTTCCTTTCTAAGTTGTTTTTAATTGTCTTGTACTTTTAAAACTAACCCCGATCACTCCTGCTAAACCAATTAATAAACCACCAGTAAGGAAAACAAGTTCGACTTGATATATGTCAAAAGCTATCCCTGATATAAAAAACGAAATAGGATCTAAACCCACAACAATAAAATTGAGAAATCCGAAAACTATTCCTAATACCTTTACATCAAATGCCTTTTGAACTGTAGAATACATAAGGATATTAATAATTGTAACTAAACAACCTATAATAAATAGGATTAATCCAATTAATAAGATTTTGCTAATAAAGCCAATCACTGAAAATAATAGACCAGAAATTATTGTTGCAGTATAAACAATTACACCAACTTTTTTCATATTTATTTTAGAACATATAATTGATCCGATTATCATTCCGAGAGCTATTGAAATTTCTAAAAAAGTAAATCCACCTATTCCTGAGTCTAAAACAACATTTGACAAATATGGAAGACCTATCACCATAGGTCCAAAGTATCCGAAATTAAATATTGCCATACAAATAAACATAAAAACTATTGAGTTATTACTTTTTACAAGTTTATAACCTTCTTTTATTTCTTTAAATATTTTTTTCGTATTCTTCTTTGGAGATTTGACTCTTTTATACGTTATTTTCTTTATAAACACTGCTGAGAATAACATAAAAAATACTGGTATTATAAAAGCTTCTCCCACCCCTATAGCTTCAATAGCTAACGCTCCTATTAGTGGACCTAATACAATAGCCAATTGATTTATCAATTCACGCATAGAGTTTCCTTTTTGAATATCCTCACTATCCAAAATTTCAGGTACCAAAGCATCCCTAGCTGGAGTAAACATAGCATTACTAATACCAAAAATTAGAGAGATTATAAATAATAAATATACAAAAGATAAATTAAATAGATATAGTACTAATAGTACTGTTAATACAATTGCTCTGGATATATCTGAAAACCACATAATCTTAACTTTATCAAAGTTATCAGAAATAGCTCCCCCTGCAATCATGAAGAACATGTTAGGAATTGCCCAAAAAACAAATAACATCCCTAAAATAGAGGTAGAGCCTGTGAGCTCAATTACAAACCAAGACATAATGAGAGAATATAATCTGTATCCAATTACAGAAAATCCTCCCCCTATAAGTAAATTCGTAAAATTTTTATTTTTCCATATAGAGTTCTTCTGTTTTTGGTTTAGAATTTCATTATTAAGAGTTACCTTCATTTAATTCCCTCCTTTTACTAAAGAGATTTTCTTTCCTCTCTTTAATAAAGTCTATTACTATGTAAACAAATAGCCATATGAATGGTGTTATTAAGTAACCCACCCCAAAGAAGCGATCCCAGAATTGCAAAGTTAATACTTTTCCGTCAAATAAAATTCCTTTAGAAAGAGTAAAGTACCAATAAGTAAGACCAGAGTAAACAATAGCTACGGTAAAAGAAAATATCAGACCTAATAAATATATGGGAAGATACTTTTTTATACTAATATTTTCTTGTTTAGAAATATTCTTTAGTTTTTCAATATCGTCACTAATTAAATGAAATCCGAATTTTTTCTTAGTATAAAGTGCAGTATATCCATGTAAATCAGTGCAATTCCACTGATTATTCAATACATAATATAAGTCTGATTTTGTGAAAATCAGTGGCTGAGTTATAAAACTCCAGATGTTAATGATAACTATAAACCTCACAAATCTATATAATTCTTCAGAATAGTTTATTATTCCAATATCATGAAGGTAAACAATAGTTAGACTTGAGGATAGCATGAGAGAGTTAAAGGCCAATCCTGCTAAAAAAATTTCATTTCTAGCTTTCTTTGTAGCTGCCCATATATTAGGTATTACAGTCTCTATGACAAGATACATTCCAGATCTTCCAAATTTAACTTTACTTTCTATTGAGTGTGCTCTTGCTGCAATAAGATGTCCTATTTCATGAATAAAAATTATCCCCCACATACTAAGCAACCCAAAAGTCACTACAATAGTTAAAGAATCATGAAATAGAAAATCGGTTATTTTTGGTAAAGACTTTGGACTAGCGATGTATAAAACCATTGAGTATATAAATAGTGCTATATAGAAGAACCATGCATATATATTAAAGAATACTTTAGCAACTTTAGGCTTAATAAATGAGAATTGATTTTTAATTACTTGTTTTTCATTAATAGAGGTAACTTCGGTTCCATCTACTTTATTAATAAACCCTATTTCAAAACAGGTATTAACAAACTCAAGAACCCCTATCTCTTCCTTATACTTTGCAGATAATTTTGACTCAACCTCACCGATTGTAAGTCGTTGATTTAACAAATCTATAGATTCTATAGCCACCCGTGGGACATTTATATATTCTCCTGTTTCTTTTCTTCCAACAATGTACTCTTCCTCTTGTCCATTGTATTTATCAATGAACAATGAAAACATTTGGATAGTTGAGTTATTATTTATTTTCATTTAAAGCACCTCGTTTTTATATGTGAGTGAATTAAAATCAAAAATACCAAGCGGCGAAAGGTTGAAATTATGTGATACTATATCTTGAATTAACAAAGGTAATCTGTAGTTGTATAGAGGAACCATAGTCTTTTTTTCAAATAAAATTGATTCAGCTAATTTGAGTATGTTAAATCTACTTACTCGTGATTCTATAAACTGACTTGAGGATACAAGATCATCAAATTCATGGTCTGAAAATTTAGAAAAATTATTAGGAGAATTTGTCTCCCAAATATTTAGTAAAGAAATAGGGTCAAAAAAATCACCAATCCAACCACTTAGAGCAATATCAAATTCCCCTTTATATAATTTTTCAGTGAATTCCTCCCAATTAACTATAACAAGTTGAACTTCAATATTTAGGGATTTTTCTAGTTGTTCTTTACATGTAATTGCAATTTTTGTATATTGCTCTATATCATTTACCAATAAGTTTAGGGATTTTTCTTTTAAAAAAGCTTCTGGTATTTCAGTTGCTGTCTCGTTTTCTTCTATTTCTATTTCATATTCACTATAAAAATCCCATGGAATATATTTCTTTGTTGCTTTAAATTGAATGAATGATTCCATTAATTTTTCCACATTGATAGCATTGTCTATTTTAATCCTTTCATTTAAGTTTAATTCTTCACAATTAAACTGTAAAAATGCAGTTCCAAACTCTGGGACATACTTTAACAAATTATTTTTTGCATAAAAGTCCATATACTCTGCTGGAATACCATCGCTTAATTGAATTTCCTTTTGAATAAACCTACGATGAATTGATTGTTCATTGCCATCACAGGTTATACAAATCTCTTTTGTTTTTTCTAGGTTTTCAAGTACTATTGAATTAGTATTCCGTGTTTTTATTACAAAGTCTCTATTACTTATTAATCCGATTTGTCGTAAATTCATAGAGTGAGGAATTGGTAAGTAAGGAGTGGAGGCCGTTAAATGTAAAAAGTACGGACAACTGTTCTCCAAGATTACTTTAAAGCTTTTTTCATTTAAAATTTGAAGACCAATTTCCGTTTCATCACAAATACCTTCTAGATATTTTTCTACGTTCTTTATTACTTTAAAACTCTGTATATTAAAATTATTTTTCTTTATTACGTTTATCCAAGCTTCTACAAAGTCTTTGGAACAAATTGGTTTAGCATTTGACCAATAGCTATTGTCAAGTACAAAAGTATAACTATTTGATGTCTTGTCAAATAAGTAATTATTTAAGGTTCCTTTTACTAAGTTGTTTCCTTCATAAGTCATTAATCCCTTATATATATTATGTAATATATTTGCTGTAGAGGTATTCTGACAAGTAGCAGGATCCAACTCTTTAAATCCTAAGTTATTATCAAAGTTAATATTTAGTCTCAAATATTTCATCCTCAATTTCTTCTAGTAAAGTTTTTGATGGAAATAATTGCATTTTGTTACATTTACAAGATTTATGTTTTTTCCATGCATTTTCATATGTGTATTGTAAATTTAAAAAATCAATAAATACTCTTCTTCCAAGTGAAATAGGCTCCATTTTTAAAGCAAAAATTCTTAGTATTTCTGTCATAATAGAGCTAGCTATCATATTAATATTATTACCGGTAGCTGCATTTTTATTTTCGTATTCCATTATCTGTAAAAGCGATTTCTTTATCTTCTCTTCTTTAATTAACTGATGATAAAAGCACTCTAAACATGGAGATTTCTTTGGTATAACAGTTTGAAAATGACCTTGTGTACAACCTAATCCCCCTGATATTAAAGGGATGCCTTTAATTTGACAATATTGATTGCACCATAATTGGATTTTAAGTAAAGGCTGATCCGCCGCACATATTAAAATATCTAATCCATCTGGTAAAGAATCCACAAGATCCTGGGTTGAAGTAATTTCTACCACTTTTGTTTGAACATTAATATTAGGGTTTAACAAAAGGATATTTTTTTTAGCAACAAAGGCTTTTCGTAACCCTATATCTTGAGTTTTATATAGAAATTGTCTATTTAGATTTTTCTCTTCTACAAAATCTGGTTCTATAATAAATATTTCCTTACATCCAAAACCAGCCAGTTGAGTTAAAACATTGCTTCCTAACCCCCCTAACCCAATTATCCCAACTTTTAAAGTGATTAATCGATTAAGTAAATCTTGACTATTGAATTTAAGATTAGAAAAATTTTCAAAAAAGTTTATATTACTTTTGTGTCTGTCATTATCATTACTTATAACGGAATGTTCTGTTATCAATAGATTTTCATCTAATTCATTTATTACTTCTGATATGTATTCTTCAGTTATTTCTGGAAAGAATTCAAACATTTCTCTCTTAATATCAAATACATTATTTTCTCCATTTAATAACGGTATAAGTTGCTTTAGAAAACCAGATTCATCGTCTATCTCAAAACTAAATCCAGGTTCATCACCAAATTGAATTGTATCTTCATGTATTAGTCTTACATATGTATCTTTTAACTTATATTTCAATAAATAGTCCATTTAGGCACTCCACCTTTTTAAAGAGAGTAGTCAAATTGACTACTCTCAAAATACTTATGTACCTGTTTGATGTTGAGGTACATTTAAATTACTATGATTTAAATCTTATGTTCCTGGGCGAAGTTGGGGTACACTTATAATTGCAAGTTTACGAACAGTAATCTTTTTCATAATTACACCTCCTAAAATTCAATAAATTTACTATCATGTTCCTGGACGAAGTTGTGGCACACTTACAGTAGCAAGTTTACGAACAGTAATCTTTTTCATAATTACACCTCCTAAAGTTAACAAATTTACTATCATGTTCCCGGGCGAAGTTGAGGTACACTTACAGTAGCAAGTTTACGAACAGTAATCTTTTTCATAATTATCACCTCCTTTAAAGTTTTAAAGTTGTAGAATTAAAGTTAATAATTCCAGTATGGGAAATATCAAAACAATCTACATTTGTATTTACTAATTGTCTAAGTTTGTGTTCATATATTGGTAAGATTGGTACTTCGTCTTCTATTAGAAAATCCATTTTTTCGAAATAATTATTTCTTGCAATAAAGTTTTTTTCGCCCCCTGATTGATTAAATATAGTATCAAATGTACTATTATTCCATTTAGCAAAGTTTGATGAACTGGTAGAGGTTAATACTTCATAAAAACTGTGAGGATGAGCAAAATCAGCAACCCATCCAGCACGAGCAATATCAAAATCCCCTTTAGTGAGTGCCTCAATAAAATCTTCCCATGTTAAAACTTCTAATTTAATATTTAAATCTAACTGTTTCTTCCACAACCCAATTAACTCTTTAGATAGATTGATATATGCAGTTTCGTCATTACATATAAATACTAATTCTCTTTCTTGTATATATTTCATTTCATCTTTTTTATGAAATACATCCTTCTTGCTCTTTTGCCAACTTCTGAGGGAAAGAGGAACAAGTCTATCTGTTTGAACTTTATCTTTACTGTTTATTAAATTCTTGTTTTCATGTACAACAAAATTCATTTTCTTTCTTAAATCAAGAGGGAGATCCTTTTCATTCGAAGTATTATAAAACAAGTAATATGTGCTTAAAAAATCATAGTATTTCATATACTTATTCAACAATACAGAGGTATCATTATCGTCAATTGTTCCACCATCATGAATATGTAATTTGTTACTTATAAATCTATCGTGTATTTCATCATAATTATTTGTAAAAGTAAAATTATACTTATTAAAACCATTTCTTTTTTTCTTACTTTCAATAGCTATTTCCCGATTGGTCCATTTATCAATAAATGTATCTTTATTGGTAATAAAGGGGATATGAGAGTTAAAGTCCTCTCTGTTATAATGAAAAATTTCATTTTGTTCATTCATTTTTACAGGTGCAAAGTTTATATTTGATAATATTTCTCTAAAATAGGGTATAGGATTTTTCAAATCTATTTTGACTGTATATTTGTCCCTTATTTGTAATCCGCTAATATCAGGGAGAATACCCTTCTTATAATTGGTTGACCCAACAATAGATAATAAATATGAAGAATGAAAAAGGTTATTTTTAATTATATAACTCCAAGTGTTTACTACATCTTGGATAGTCCCCTCACTACCATCACTCCATTGAAACGGAAAAATTTTTATTATCCACGACGTATAGTCTTCATTATGATAATCACTTTGGACTAAATCATACTTAATTATATTGTGTTCAAATTCATATAAGGATCTAAACAATACCCTAGAGATGTTAACTTCATTTGTTCCAACACAATAAGTGGGAAGTAAATTTTTTATAGGCTGAGTAAAATTAATAAAAATTTCCATAATTCACCTTCAGTAGTCATAATTGTTAATTTAATGTTAACACTTTTTTCGACATGCAGTATTGGGAAAGTGAATCTTATTAACTACACTTTTTTCTTATATATATATATGTACTTGAACTATTCTAGGAAATTTTTATTCATATGTTACTATTTAATTAGGATTGACAACTAATTTATAATTAATTGGACTCACTAATGCGTTTAATAAAGATAACATTCGGTTTTACAATGATTGTAGGGTCTGTAGGTTTAACAACACAATTACGAAATCATATACAAATGGCAATGAATAGTTATGATGTGATGAAACATCTTTGATTAAACAACTAATAATTGTAAATATGTAAGTGTTGTTCACGTAATTTTTGTTTAACTTAGAAAACGTTAGTAATATATTTGACTGAAGCTAAAATACGAAACGAGTGCTTGAGTTGGTGTGAAATGTTATTAGCTAATAAGAGTTATTGTCATAAAATTTCGGTAACGGTTAGGTAGAATTACTAAAACTGAAGGTTTATATCGAAGAGTTGAATGAAGAAGTTCCGCACAGAAAGGCTCTTCTGCGTCGAATATTATTAAGCCTGTTATAAGCTTGGATATCTAGGTTTTGTTAGTGATGGACGGTAGCTAACTTAACTCTTTCAGCAAGCTAAGTAAATCTTCTTTGTCTTTTTTTAAGCATTTTTCATTTGGGAGTACACTACGTCCAATTTTCTGTATTGCACCAGCTTGAGACCCATGAAGTGCTTATATTTATCATGAATAAAAACTGTTGTATACTGTACCAATTATAAAAGTAATACAGACCACCTGAATACTTTTTTGTCTGCAATTTGTCCGCATAATTAATTTTCTGAGCTGATTTTAATTTTCTGAATCGATTTATCAATTCTTAAAACCCAGTAATTTCATACTTATTTAAACTTATTTAACTCAGCTTAACTCGTTTGTTTCTGGAGAACTAAATTGACAGGGTGGAGGTCGCTGGTTCGAGCCCAGTCGGGATCATTGGGTGCCAAACCCGCAGGAAACCTTTAGGAACAAGGGTTTCTCCAAAAAACACCATCTCTTCGGAGATGGTGTTTTTTCTATTTGCTGTTAAATAAATATAATGCAACATAAAGAATGCACGATCCATGTAGCTCTTACGGTGTTAATTTGGACAAAAAAGAACTTCCGATGAAGTACATTAAAATATCAGGATCTAAAAAGTTTGATGATTCACATTAATAATCTTTACTTACCATTTACTTAACTTATTTCCTTTGACAAATTGGAGGTCGTTGGTTCGAGCAAGACGGAATACTTCCCTGTTTGTTGTTTCATTTCATGTTTTTCTTAAACTCCTCTAACCGCTTATATAGATTACTCAATTTTTTATCCGCCAAATCATTTTCCTTTTTTTCTTGTTTCTTTATTTTTTCTAATGCTTTTAATCGTGGGTCCTTCTTTTTACCAAACATTTTCTTCACTCCTTCTGTTTTTATATTATTCGTTCAACTCCTATAATGAATATGGTAGTAGCAACAGACTACTTAGATTATTTACAGATTGAATTAATTAATTTCACTCGAAACGTTTAATTAGGGACCTGTGTGTAAGTGAAGATACCCTGTTCCTCCTCTCATCATGCAATTTTTCTAATGATAGGACCGGCTAGTCTTTAATTCGTGCAACACTTCTTTTTTTGAATATTAATATTCAATGGACTATTTTATGCAATAATTTCTGAAAATAATCAAATATGACATTCGAGAAACATTGTTAAGTTAACCATGGGTGTTTTTTGCATAGGGAATAGTTATGTAACGGTTAGTTTAATTTACTTTATTTGTGGTTAGATGCTGGTTTATTTGAACACAAACAAACTTACATTTCAATCTTAGAACGATGGGCTGAAGGAGATTTTTCACAAGTAGCAAGAGACCATAATGCTATTTGGTACAATCAAGGAGGCACTATTGGTGAAGCAACTGGAATTATGAGCCCTGAAGAAGAAATGGATTACATTAAAACAAATTTCGATGTGAACGAATAAAGGGAGTGGCAAGTTTGCCATTCCCTTTATTTTGCACTTGATAAATACCTGCAAAAAGCGATCAAGTATATTTCTACTTTCATTTCTCATACTAAAAAAAAGGAGTGATACCTATGGCGAAACGGACTAAGAAAAATGACGCAGAACAAAAGAATAAACAAGGGTTCGACTCTAGTAAAACTGATTCAGAATTCTCTAAAGAATTTGGCAGTGCAAATGCTAATAGAGCAAAAAAAGAAAAGGCGAAAAAAGAAAAAGCATCCAAAAACCAAGGAGAATGGAAAGGCATGCATTGATTGTTTTATCAAGATTTGAAAGAATAAACTTTGCATCATCTTTTCCATTCTAAAAATCTGATTAATCTTCTGTTTAATTATATTCTCTTCTTGGTTGACGCTAAAAAAGAAATCACTTTTAAAGGCAGGTTCAGACTGTAGGCAAAAGAGTTTCGGAATGTCATTATTCCGAAACCCTTTTGTTTTTTAGATTTTAAGCCATTATTATGAAAACGAGGCCTCACCCACATTTTTCGAGCTACCATGTCTAACTAATTAATGACTTTTAGTTAAAAGCCTGCAAGTGCTTTTGCGTATTCAAAAGGTGTCGATAGTATAAAGGGAAGAACTCTCTGTTCATCTTCTTCTCTAAAAGCTTTAATCTCTGCAGCATAATCTATCTGTACTTCAAGTAAATACAAATTTGCTGATTTATCCAATATGAAATCCACTGCTGCATCTCCAAGAAGGTATCCTTGTTTTTCCATTCTTTTTAAGACTTGTATGCATACATTTGTAATTTCATTAATTTTCTTTTCTGTTTCCTCTTTACTAAGATTATAATATTTACTAATTGCTAATTCTCCTGGTTCGATTCTTGCCCTATATTTTGAGTTTGAGACAACACTGCCTGATTTTGCAATCTTCGTTTCAATTCCTGAAAGCTTCCATTTCATGGTGTAATCTTTTTGGATATAAATTCTAAAATCTATTTTTTCACCTGTATTTGTAAAAGATTCTATCTCTTGTTGAATAATATACTTTCTGTTTAATAAATGCTTTTTAAGTGCCGTTTTTAATTCTTTGACTGATTTTAAATGAAAACATTCACCATTATAATCGGTTAACAAGAAGCCATCATCCAGTTTTTTCGCTTGGATAATGCCATTACCACCTGCCATTGATACTGGCTTTAAATAAACAGAATCATACTTTTTAAATATAGATAACAGACTTTTCACTCCAGTGAACGCCTTTGTTATTGGAAGGTACTTTTTTAGCTTAGGTACGATTTTCATTTTATCCCAAAAAGATAATTTATCGATGTTTCGATAAGGATAATTAAATATATTGTCTCCTAAACGCTTTTTCAACTGTTGATATCTTTTTTCTCGAAGAGGAATCCGGTTGAAAACAACAGAAGGATAAGGAAATGTACCTTGTTTAAACTCATTTGTAGCAGGATCATAATAGTATCCAGTTAGAGTGTTTTTCTCGCTATCGATCTCGTTAGGCCTGAACATAAAAATGAGACCTTTAATCTTGTCATAATCTTTTAAACGTAATAATTGTTGCTTTGAATCATCAATATAGCGAGTGTAAACAAGAAAACCAATAATAGGTCCAATTTGGATATGATTATCTTTCACTATATATTCATATGGTAAATCAATAATAGATAGATTATTTGATAAATGTCTGGGAAGTTGAATTTCTCCATCACTTACTTTGTCATCAAGTAAAATATTAAGTGTCTTTGAAAAAGAACCATATTGAAGGATAATCGTGGATTGTTCGATTTTCATTAAAGCGAATGTAGTAGGGTTAAGTAAAATCTCATCTTTGAGATCTTTGTTAAAAACCATGTTGTAAAGAAAATTATTCCGCAAATACTCGGCCGTTTTATTCATATTCATTAAACTAGACCCTTTAACTAAAAAGATGCTATTGTGCTCCATTGAGCTTTGTAATTCATGATGCAATTCATTACGATCATTAAAGTGTTTCATCTTTTCTATCGGAAAACCATGATCAATAGCTCCTTTGTGTATATCAATCGATAAATCCCCGAAAGTGTAAATTACATCAACCTTTTTCTCAGCAGCGTACTTTCCTATCTCGTAATGACCTTCAGTTGTATAGTCACCTAATTCTAACATGCTTCCTAGAACTGCGATTTTCTTTTTATCTTTGCCTATTTTAATAAGTACATCAATTGCGGCCTTAACGGACTGAGGATTAGCATTTACAGTATCATCAATAAGAATTGATTCATCTTTTAAATTGTAAACATTTAATCTCTTAATAGGCACTTGATAATTTTTTAATCCCTCTCGAATTATCTGTAATGGAAAACCTAATTTGTCAGCAAGTGAAATAGCAAATAGCGCGTTATATACATTATGTTCCCCAAATGTAGGGATAAAGAATTCTTCATTATGTCCATTCATTGTGACATGAAATCTCATACCATTTCTAAGATACACGATATTGGATGCTTTATAATTAGCATTTGAATTTATTCCTATTGTTATGAGTTTTCCTTTAAAAGTTGATGTATCCAATTGCTTTGAGTTTTTATCATCTTTATTTAAAAGCAATATACCATCGGATTTCATACGTTTAATCAATACTGATTTGTATTGAGCTGTAGTCTCAATACTATTTCCTAAATTACCGTAGTGAGCTGTGCCTATATTAGTAATAACAGATATATTAGGCTGAAAATGATTGCAGTGTTGTTCCCCTGCACCTTGTTTTCCCATTCCTAATTCTAAAAGGATGGCTTCATGTTTAGTAGGATCAAATTGGGCCATCATTTGTTGGGTGCTAGTAGGTAAATTCTTGTTCCCAACTGTTTTTAATACATTCCATCGAGTTTCTAAAACAGATGCAATGAACTCACGTGTTGATGTCTTTCCATTACTGCCTGTTATTGCGATTGTTGGAATTTCTTCATTAGTGAAATACAACAAAATTCTCTCCTTTACTTTGATTATTATGGGCGAATATCTGTGAAAGACATGGTTGTCTCTCCTTTATGTTCTTAAAGAACTATTGAGGATGTCAGTATCTAAAGTTAACTAGTTCTTACTAGTTAACTTTTTTAAAAACACAATGCATTTACCACTTTTCAACTCCCTTCATAGGTTAAATACTCTTTAGATACTGATGCACAGCTCTTTCCCATTTTGTAAGATACGAAATTTCACTAATGATGATAGAGACATACGTTTACTATTTAAAAATAAAATATAGTTTCGTATGAGATTGAACACTTGCGTGAAGCTTGGCGAATCAAGAAATTAGCTTTTTTTTGAAATCAAGTTTTCCCCCGGTTTTCATATTAGATAAATAGATGTGTTAGAGAAGAATCCAATTAATAGGTCCCATCGATTTGAAATATTAATAGAAAGTTATCTTCTATAACTACTTGAAGCTCTATATGGACTTGGATAATGAAAACAAAAATAGCACACTCAAATGAGTGTGCTACCTTTACGTAAAATCAATTTTATTTATTTACTTATCTCTATATTTTATAGCTAATCCTTTTAAGAAATTCCTAGCGTATCTATCTCCACACTCTTTATAATTCTTATGGCCATCTTTTCGTAATAAAGCGCTTAATTCTCCTTTTGTTACAGTGACTCCTGCACTTTCTAAGATTTCAAGCATATCCTCACTTGTTAATTCCAGTGCAATCTTCAACTTCTTTAAAACGAGGTTATTAACTCTTTCATTGGATATTGCTGTTCTTTCAGGTTGTCCTGGTTTTGGATCTTGTTTTCCTCTTTTGAAAATAATAAAGCCATTTAAAAATGACTCCAACATCACATTATCACATTTGATATTTTCTTCATTCTCAGCAGTATCATCATCATAATCAACTTCATCATAATAATCATCTTTTGATTTTGTCAGGATTAGTAGCACTTCTTCTTTTGTGAATTCCATGCCGCCAAGTTTAAATATTTCTATCATGTCTTTGTTTTTTATATCGAGAGCATATCTTAATCTGATTAAAATATCATTATTATCCATTTAAAATCCTCCTATCACTTTGCATATTGCACAGTGTCCATTTAAAACATAAAAACTAATTTTTAAAAATCCAATAAATTAGAGCGAAAATTGCTAGAACTGGAATTGAAGCGAAATATATCCATACTTGATCACTAATGCTTTTATTTCCACTATAATTAGAATCAGAATCCTTTGTAATTAACAACGTACCAACAAGAGCATATGCAACGATGATTGCTACAATAATAAATATTAATAAAAAATTCATTTTTTACACTCCCTCGATTGTTCAAAAATCTCTTAATAACGGACTTCATATTCTTAAACATACTTCATAACTGATTATTGTTCTTTATGTTTAATTATACCTATTTTTCTGAAGTAAACTAGCCTATCCAAAGAAGTATGTAAGTTATATATGTGTCAATGTGTCACAGACTTATTCTAGGGATTTTAGAATATCGCTATTGTGCCTATATTCTACATATGTTATACTACGCAAGTAACTATTATTTAAAGTGTTTTTGACTTCCAATAATCCCGATTCTTTTTAGTGGCCAGTCGGAATCATTGGGTGCCAAACCCATGAGAATCTTTAAGGAACGAAAGATTCTTCCAAAAAAAGCATCATCTCTTCGGAGATGATGCTTTTTTCTTTTTATGTTAAGGAATGCTAATGATATGAACCCCCTAACATGCCGTAAGAGTCTGAAGCGTGAGAGCACAAGAATGTGGTTGTTCATAGTTGTGGTCTTGCGGAAAGTGCGGCCAGCGCAAATGTACGATAAAGTTAGACAAGGTACAAGCTAACCATTCATTTATCCCTCAAAAGTGTTTGAATATACTAGCTCATCTACATTCCCTTTAATCGTTCTGCCGGTGTCCTTAAAGCCAAATTGTTCATAAAGTTTCTTTGCAATCGAATTATCCGACTGGAAACAAACAAGAATTCCCGAATCCGTGGTTTGTTTTTTCATCTCTGCCAGAATCAGTTGCAATGCCGCCTTGCTATAGCCCTTCCCTTGAAAACGATAGTCAATCATCAAACGGCAAAGCTCATAGCCCTCCAGCTCATTCGAATAGCCAAACATAGTAAAACCAATCAATAAATCCTCATCATGTATAGCTCTAGTTGTCCATTGGTCATCCATACTTGCCTGCGCAATGGATAGACAATTGGACGCAATGGTCTTTTCAAATATTCGATTTTGTTGATCTTCTCCGCTGCACATAAGAATGATATCAAGCCAATTATCCTTAGTTATCTCACGTAAACTAAGCACGTTTCATCCTCCTTTCAAATCTTTTTATTTTTACTTTAACTCAACATTTAATTTATATCTTCCTTAATTAGTTGATTTGTTAAGGAAATCCTAATAATCAGCGACAAAAAAGAGTAGGTTATTAACCTACTCTTTAAGTATTCATAGATTCAATACATGTTAGATTGATTCATGTGAATTTCACAAATAAACTTCATCTTTGCCATTATTTCTCTAAGTTTAAGATTTCCAAAATAAGATTTCCATCTAAAATATTATCTGACATTCTCAGTTCTTTGATTCCGAGTTCATGGCTAGATTTACAGAGACTTGTATCTGTTACTTGCCTTGATTCTCTATTATAACATTTCCCGTTATCGTATATTCCATCAGGTGTCGCATCGTATAAAAGATCATTTGTTACAAATGATCCATCTCTATAAGTTACTTGGCGGTCTTTATTAACAAATATGTTCTCACCCAACATGTACTTATTAGTTGTTGGAATACCAACAAGATCCAATATCGTTGGCCCTAAATCAATCTGACCAGCCACATGATTTATTACCTGTGAATTTTCTTCGCCAGGAATGTGAACAAACAATGGAATACTCTTATCACCTTCTTGTAATGCTAATGCATTATCAGCACCAGAAAATTGTGCAAATGTATTTCCCTCATCCATAAATCCGGTATTATGATCACCATAGATCAATACAACTGTTTCATCCCATAACCCAGATCGTTTCATTTCTTCAATAAATTTCCCAATCGCTTGATCGACGTAATGAATTGAATGAATATAATTCCTGAAATGTCGGTCTGAATATGAGGTGTATCCTTCTAAGTTAAGTGTTTGATATTTTTCTGGAATTTCAAATGGATGATGACTGCTTAATGTAATCAAGTGTGAATAGAACGGTTCTTCCATTGCTTTAATTTTATCTAAAGATTGCATTAACATCGATTCATCATTAATTGACCAACCAATAGCTTCGGCATCCTCAAAATCATCCACACTATAAAACTCATCAATTCCAAACTGTTTGTAAATGATATACCTATTCCAGAAGCTAGGATTATACGCATGAAATACATTCGTAGAATATCCATTATTTTTTAAATTCATCGGCAATGAATCGAACTGATTTTCGGAATAAAGCATATATGCAGATCCACTTGCCGTAGGATATAAGGACGTATTCAATAGAAATTCAGCATCAGAAGTACGTCCCAAAGCCGTTTGTTCATAGAAATTTGTAAAGTAAATCTCTTCATTTGCTAGTTTATTCATATAAGGGGTAATTTCTTGATTATTAATTTCTTTGTTAATAACGAAATTTTGCAGTGCTTCTACTTGAAGAACAATTACATTTTTCTTCTTTGCAATACCAAACATTTCAGGTTGTCCCGAAGCTCTTTCCGTATCAGTTAACCATTCTTGTGCTGCTAGAATTTCCTCTTCAGTATAAACCTTTTTATTTATAAAATTATCATTAATATAACGAAACGAATTGGCTCCATGGAAACCAAGCAACCCTGTAAAGTTATAAACCCTCATGTTTGAGATAAGTTTGTTAAACTGAAATGCCCCACCATTTTCCATTGATTTATTAAAGGGGATAAACGTAAGTTGAAAACCAATAACAAATACTACAATTCCTAGTACAATTTTCGCATAAACGTTCGATGTAACCTTATTTTTTTTGTTGCGAGTTTTAATATAATAATAAATTACGACTGGTAGTGTTATTAGGACGTCTAATATAAACAATATATCTGTCCAGTTAAAGAGGGCAGAAATACTTTGACCAACATCACCAATCTGTTTTAATTGCATTAGTACCGTAACTGAAATTATGTCATTAAAATATCGATAATAAACAGCATCAGCTAATATAACAAAAGAAAGAACTAAATTAAGTAGTACCATTGCAAGTAATCTTTGTCTTGTTGGCAAAAACAAAACCCAAAATGTGGCAAGCAAAATGGTTCCTAAACTGATCATTACTAATCCTTCAGTAAGTTGAACACTCGATGAAGAACCAAATATCCATTTAAAAAATTCCATTAAATATTCTAAAGGCGGCAATGTAATAAATACCGTATCAATCAACTTCCCAAAGTAATACACTTTAAATAATAGTAATAAGACTAATAAGAAATAATCTATTTGTTTAAAAGTTATAAGTGCGATTTTTTTGAAATATTGCATCTCTAATTTCTCCTCAATTACGTTTTCTAAGTTATAAAACAAATTGTATTATAACATATAATGGTAACGAGAACCTACATCTCCATTGATACGCTCATCCCCCCTCCCAACAGTAAAACATCTAAGATCCGTTTCATAGACGAAATGAAATCGAATTTAGAAATGGAAGGAACTGCTCATAGAATTGCGAAAACATCGGATAGGCGATACGTATTCGCTCATAGAATTGCGAAAACATCTGATAGACGATACGTATTCGCTCATTGAATTACGAAAACCGCTGATAGTCGACTCATATCCGCTCATAGACATGCGAAAACCGCTGATAGTCGACACGCATCCGCCCACAGAATTGCGAAAACCGCTGATAGGCGACACATATCCGCTCATAGTATCCAAAACATATGGAAAAGCCAACAAGAAAAACAAAAAAAAAACAAAACCAACAGTTTATGTTGGTTTTGTTTTTATATTCACTCATTCAAAAATGCACAAAAAGGTCTGCAGTGACGGCTTCATTTAAAATCCATTTTATCGGCACTTGCTCGGCAGGATAACGCAAATCAGTGCTGTCTTTAATGTCTAAATCAACAACATATAATTGCACACCCATCTCAACTGCAATTTCCAGCAATTCATTAATACTAGGCGCATTAAAATCACTAATCGCAGATGAAAGATATTCAATTCCAGCTGATGGAATAGGAATGTACAGTTTATCTAAGATGTTCACACCTTTTCGTGAAAACGCTAGGATTACATCAGCTCCGGAAGAGGCGGCACCTACAGCGATATTTAATGGAGGATAGGCTGATTCTAATTCGTCATGAAGTGCTAGTACAACCACTTTTTTTGTATTCATGATTTCACGATCTCCCTTAATAACTGATTACGGCATCTGCAGCATAAGCTAATTCTAAAAAGGTGACAACTCCCGCAAGTTCGGCTCCCTCAATGAGCTGTAAGCCATCTGCAATTAAAATATTCATTTGGCAACCATATAATTTAATTCCTGATGCTAATGCCGATTGGAGAAGTCTACCTAAATCAAGGTCATGAGCACTATTCCTATTGTTAAAATAACGTTGATCTAACACTCTCGCTCCATCAAGATCAAAAAATATTGCCACTTCGTGTTGCTGCTTTACCATTTCAAGCGACTGCTTAATTACATAGGCTGCGTTTGAACTTAACGACACAAAATAAATGAACTTCTTGTTCGCCATACAAACCCTTCTTTCAATCCTCAAAATTGAAATTGCGTAAATAAAGACCGAGTATTATAAAATATCTATCCAGATTTTAATAGCAGTTGCAGATATTAAGATAGCTAAAATAATTTGCAATATTTTTGTATTCATTTTTTTACCAGCCATTGCACCAAGTGGCGAAGCAATAAGACTTGCTACTACCATAATAGCCGCTGGGTAGTAATCGACTTGTCCAGTAGTAATCTTACCGACAGTTGCGCCAATTGATGAAATAAAAGTAATGGCGAGAGAAGAAGCAATTGTCATACGAGTTGGTATTTTTAATACAACAAGCATGATTGGCACTAATAAAAATGCACCCGCGGCTCCAACAATACCCGCTCCAACACCCACGATTAGGGAAAGGATTGCCGCTAACCATTTATTAAATTTCACTTGATCATGAGGAATATCGTCGATTCCTTTTTTAGGAATAAACATCATAATTGCCGCAGTTGCTGCTAAAATACCATAGGTGAAATTAATGCCGTTTTCACTCATTAATTTCGAACCAAAACCTCCGATAAAGCTACCAATTAAAATACTTGTTCCCATATAAATAATTAAGGATTTGTTAAGATATCCTCCTTTGCGATATACCCATACCCCACCGATTGTTGCAAAGAAAACTTGAACTGCACTAATACCCGCTACCTCATGAGCACTAAATGCGGCAATTCCAAACAAAGGTGGAATATATAAAAGCATTGGATATTTGATAATTGAACCACCGATTCCAAGCATTCCTGAAACATATGATCCAATAAAACCGATTAAGAAAATGGTAATAATAAATCCAAAATCCATTGTATCCCTCCTTATATATTATTTTTGTACTAAAACCTTCTTAACGCACCGCACAGCGATTCGGTCCAATTTCCATTTCACGTTGTTGCTCTTCATCTGGAGTAATGATCCCCATATTTGTTTGACGAATTTCTTGATAAGCATTAGGTTGTGGTGGTAAATTTTCTGTTACTAATTTTCTAAATGTATCTTCGTCTTGAATATTTAATCCGTGATTATTCGCGAACAATGTACCTAGTTTTGCATGAACGCTACCATCTTCGTTTAATTCATCAATAATCATAAAGTGAGCTGGAAGGACTTGAAGCTCATCCGATAATTCACGGAATTTCGTATACAAACTTTCTCTAAGGTCAAGAACCCAGTCTTCTGCCATACCAGCTAAGTCAGGTCGTCCGATGGAGTCAATAAATAAAATATCACCTGATAGCAAGAATTTTTCATCGATAACAAAAGAAGTCGACCCAATTGTATGTCCTGGAGAGTATAAAGCATGAATGTTAATCATTGTGTTACCAATCTTAACATCATTGCCATTTTCTAAAGCTTGATATTCAAAAATTACTTCTGTTGCATCTTTTGGAGGCAACCAATATGTCGCGTTCGTTTGCTGAGCGATTATGCGACCACCAGAAATATGATCTGCATGTAGATGTGTATCAAATACATGTGTAATTTTTGCGCCTTGGCTTTCTGCAAACTCAAGGTAAACATCAGACATCCTAGTCGAATCAATAACTGCAGCTTCACCATTTGAGATAACCATGTACGATAGACATCCTTTACCAATGCGAACGAATTGATAGATTGCGCCATCTTTACCAATGTCTCCTACTTTGATAGGTTCTAAATGTTCACTCCAAGCTTTCATACCACCTTGTAAATAAGAAACTGAAAGTCCCTCATCAGAAAGCATTTCTGCAATCATTATTGAAGACCCTTCTTTTGCACAAACAACTAGAATTTCTTTATCAGAAGGTAAATCTTTCATGATTTCTTCAACACCATCAAGCAAATCGAAATATGGGATATTCAAGTAGTCGAAGTTTTTTCCTTCAATTTTCCAATCTTGAAAATCGCTTTCGTTACGTACATCTAAAATAAAAAATGGTTCTTTATTGATTACTTTTTTAGTTACTTCTTTAGCACTCATACTATTAACAGTCATTACCTTTGTACCCCCTACGGTATTTAATTTATCAAAAAATTAAAATGTTAGTGTTACGTCAGCATCTTTAGCGAATTCCAAGAATGTAACTGCTCCACCTACATCGATTCCGTCAACAAAAGCTTCTTTATCTAATCCCATAACATCCATTGTCATTTGGCACCCGATAAATTTAACACCAAGGTCTTGAGCCATTGCTACTAATTCAGGAATAGCAGGAACATTTTCTTTAGCAAAACCTTCTACGAAATATTCTTTTCCTGCAGGGATTGGAAGTTGTTGATATGCTTCATTATGAATTAAGTTAAGTCCTTCAAATGTGAAGAAAATAGCTACCTCTTTATCAGTTGCAGCTGCTGCTGTTGCAATATTAAATACTTTATATGCATCGAATAATCCACCGTTACTTGCGATAATTGCTACTTTGTTTGTCATTTTGTTTTCCTCCTAATTTTTATAAATTATTAGTTGTTAATGCTTTTCGTTTCGCCAGTCCATTGACTCATACCTGGTACGACGTTCATCACATTCGTAAAGCAATTTTCGGCTAATTTTTGAGAAGCGAGATCACTTCTGTTTCCAGTACGGCAGATAACAAATAGTGCATCTTCTTTGTTTAATTCATTCAAACGACTTTCTAATTCGTCTAAAGGAATAGAAATAGCATTCGGAATGTGGTCAAATGCATATTCTGCAGATTCTCTAACATCCAAGATAACTAAGTCATTCGTTTCTTTTAACTTCTGATCAAGTTCTTCATTCGATACCACGTTAGGATGCTTTCTTTCAACTGTATCTGCACCAGAAGACTTTCTTAAATAATGTTTTAGCACTTCGCCTTTTTCAAGCGTACCAAGATATTGATGTCCTGTACTTCCAGCCCACGCTTTAAGATCAGCTTTTGATCCTTTATCTGTAGCTAAGACTTCTAAAACCTGACCAGCTTCTAATCCATTCATTGCCTTTTTTGTTTTCACGATAGGCATCGGACATGCTAAACCTTTTGCATCTAAAATTACATTTACCTTAATATCATTCATTTAATAATCTCTCCCTTAATACCTCGCAGGGTATTCAATTGATGAAAAAAATATTATTCTACATTACCTTCCCAGTTATACATTCCACCAGCCATGTTAATGACATTATAACCATGACTTTCTAGGAATTGAGAAGCACTTCCACTTCTACCACCAGAAAGACAAACCATAATATATTCTTTTGACTTGTCTAATTCGTTCATACGGAATTCAAGTAATCCTAAAGGGATATTAATTGCTCCAGGAATTTTCCCAGCTGCCACTTCTCCCACTTCACGTACATCAAGAATATTTAAATGTGTGCCCTCAGCTATTGCTAATTCTACTTCTTTTGCAGTCATAGTTTTCAATTGATAATCCCCCTATAATTAAATGTAATTACATATTGGTATTGCTAATTTCTAAAAAAATTCATTAATCTATATAAATAAGTTGACGTTACCTTCTTGAGCATCTGCTAAATAAGCAGCAACTCCTGCGTATTCAATGTTATCTAAAAGTTCAGCTTGACTTAGTCCCAATAAATCCATTGTCATCGTACAAGCTACTAATTTAATGTCTTGTTCTTGAGCCATTTCAATTAATTGAGGTACAGTCATTGCATTATGCTTTTTCATAACTTCTTTAATCATTTTTGGACCAAATCCAGCAAAATTCATTTTTGAAAGACCCATTTTATCTGCGCCTCTTGGCATCATTTTACCAAACATTTTTTCCATAAACGTTTTTTTCACTTCAATCGTTTCGTCTTTACGTAAGGCATTTAATCCCCAAAACGTATGGAAGATTGTAACTTCATGATCATACGCTGCTGCTCCATTTGCAATAATATAAGCGGCCATCACTTTATCATAATCCCCACTGAATAAAATAATTGTCGTTCTTTTTTGTTCAGACATTTAATATCTCCTATATAAAAAATATTTTTCTTGCATGAAAATGTTGACTTAAGTTTAAATTAACCTTTTTGGATCCAGAATTTAAATACATTGCCTTCTTCTTCGTCGTATTTCAATAATTCATGACCACCAGATTTAGCCCAAGCAGTTAAGTCATTTTTAGCACCTTTATCTGTTGTATGAATTTCTAATATTTGACCATTCTCTAATTCGTTCATCGCTTTTCTAGTTTTTACGATTGGCATTGGACAAGCTAACCCTTTTGCATCTAAAATTTTATCTACATTCATTTTATATTCCTCCAATCAATTATTACGGGATAACAATAATTATTACCCCCATGGGTATATTACTAGATAAAAAAAAAGAAGTCAACCCTTAACATGTTTATCCGTTTACATTATGACAAGTCTACACCAATTATTCGTAAATACGTTGGCTTAACCGTTTAATTGATAAAAGTTAAGCCAACATACTTATATAAGTATTAAACAATAAGCTCTTATGACACTACACTTTTATTGATACATTCAATTAATCGATCTTCGATATCTTTAGCAAACTGCTCCAACTTATCATCATGTAACATACTAATCAATGATGTTGGTTTAGGCATTCCAATTTTGGTTTTTCCATTTTTTTCGTAAACAACAATTTTACAAGGCAAAAAATATCCTGCCATCTCATTTTCATTCAAGACTTTTTGGGCTTCACCTGGATTACAAACTTCCAGCACTCTAAATTCTTTTTCAAATTCTAGGCCTTTTTCTTGAAGCTTCTCTTTAATATCAAACGTCCACAAAACACCAAATTTTTCTTCCTTTAAAGTTGTTTCTAAATCCTTAATTGCTTCATCCATATTCTTATCAGTTTCAACCGTATAATCAAACATGTTCTCAACCTCCTAGGAATGTTTTTAACTTTAGAAGAAGTTCCTGAAGTAGACATTTATTGCCTACGTTCGTTCTATCTTAACATGGTAATTTCGAAGTTGACTAGCAGTTCAACTTATACCTGCATGGGTAATTATATATTTGACTTTAATCACAAAAAAACATCATCCATTAAAAGATGATGTTGGTGGACTGGAAACCACTATGCTTTCCATACGCCCCGCTCCCACTTCTCAATAAATTGTTCAAACGTCAGTCCATAACGTTCTCTAATTTTATGATATACAAAATACTGCCCTAAACTTTCTATTAATCGGTCTTCCAAATGGATCACCCTTTCGCAAAGTGTCTTTTACAGTTTATTCAGCATATGCTTGTCCATAGACATGTAATGAATAAATTGAGCTTTTCACTTAAGTATGTCGGAATAACCATTACTTCAAACCTTAAATAAAAAAATCGCAATGGAGGTTATCTCCATTGCGATCTAGTAGTTATACATAAGTTTTATACAGCAGGAATTGATTTTTTCTTATCGTGGCTCTTATCGCGTGTGTAATATTGAATAGCGAATAATGCTGCGAAGGTAACCAAGCCAATTGTATCTGACAAGCCTTCTGGATAAATAAGAAGTAAACCAGCGATGACCGCTAAAATACGTTCATACCATTTCATATCTCGATACCAATATCCAATCATACCTGCACCAATCGAAATCATACCGGAAATAGCGGTTACTAATACCCAAAGTAATTGTGGAATAGTTGTATCAATCATAAGTAGTTCAGGTGATAACACGAACATGTATGGAATGATAAAAGCCGCTATTGCAAGTTTGGCTGAAACAAATCCTGTTTTAATTGGGTCACCACCTGATACACCCGCTGCTGCAAATGCAGCTAATGCTACTGGTGGAGTAATATCGGCAATAATTCCAAAATAGAAAACAAATAAATGTGCAGATAAGGCTATAGCCATAGGTACTGCTGCACCATCTGGTAAATCAAGCATTAATAACGTAATAATTGCAGGAGCAGCAATAGTAGAAGTAATTACGTAATTGGCAGTTGTTGGAGACCCCATTCCTAAAACAATAGCTGCTAACATTGTAAAGAATAATGTTAATAAGACGTTCCCACCAGAAGCAGTTACTAATCCATTCGCTAAACTTAATCCTAGGCCTGTCTTTACAACAACACCAACAATAATTCCTGCTGCTGCAGTTGCGGCTGCTACAGCAAGTGCTGTCCGAGCACCGTCAACTAGTGCCTCAACCATATCTTTAAAGTTTAGTCGTGTTTCTTTATTAAATGAGCTTACTAGAATCGTTAAAACAATCCCCCACAGTGCAGCTTGCATTGTTGGAATACCGATAAGTAAGAAAACAATGATCCCTACTATAGGAAGCAATAAATATATTTTCTTCAATACTTCTTTTCGATTCGGCATTTCTTCTTTAGACAATCCACGTAAACCTACACGTTTTGCTTCGAAATGAGTCATTATCCAAATCCCAGTGAAATACAACAGTGCTGGAATAGCTGCAGCTTTTGCAATATCCCAGTATTCAATACCTCCGATGAATTCAACCATTAAGAATGCTGCGGCACCCATTATAGGTGGCATAATTTGTCCACCAGTTGATGCAGCTGCTTCAACTCCACCAGCAAATTCCTTTTTATAGCCAAGTTTTTTCATCATAGGTATTGTATATGAACCTGATGTAACAACATTTGCTACAGAACTCCCTGAAATTGTTCCTTGAAGTGCACTAGAGAAAATAGCTACTTTTGCTGGTCCCCCGATAAGATGACCTGCAAATGATACGGCTAGGTCATTAAAGTATTGACCAACACCCGTCTTAACTAAGAATGCTCCAAAGAGCAAGAAGACGAAAATGAAAGTGGCAGATACACTAAGAGGAGTACCTAAAATCCCATCTGTGGTAAAGAACATTAATTGAATAACACTTTCTAAATCTTGTCCTCGATGTGCCAAAAAACCTGGGAAATATGGACCGAAAAATGCATATGCCAAAAACGTCGATGCGATAATAGTGATTGGTAGTCCTACAGCTCGTCTTGTCGCTTCAAGTGTTAATAGCACAGCTAGAATACCGACAATCAAATCCATGGTCGTTACGTTTCCTACACGGAAGTATAATTCTTTGGCCATGATTGGCCAATACAAACCAACCCCAATAGAGAGAATAGAGAGTATATAATCGTAGAAAGGAATTTTATTTCGTTTCTTTATCGCTGCTTTTTTAACCGCAGGGAAAAGCAGAAAAATTAGGGATAATGCAAATCCTAGGTGAATGGAACGTTGTAAATAAGCTGTGTACTGTCCAAAAATAGCAGTATACAGTTGGAATAAAGAAAAGGCTAACAAACCATAGAATACGACTTTCAACATAGAGCCTTTTAGGTCTCGTGTATTAGATTCAGGATCATATTTTTCTAAAATTTGTCGTTGTTCTTCATCTGTCAATTGCTCAAACTTCTCATGGTGTTCCTGTTGTTCTTCTGGGGTTAGTTTATCACTCACGAAGCTTAGCTCCTCTCAGTTGGTCAACAAGAGACAAACGCGCAACCTGAAAAGTATACGTCTCGCCTCTAGTTAGATGATTTTTTAAATGATGTTCTTGTTCTAAATACCCAAAAACTAACTCACGATCAACGTCACCAATATGCATATTAAATGAAGGCATAATTTGCGACATATTTGTAATGTAATACTTCCCATCTTTTTCGACAAAGTTCTCACCTTTTCCTGCTCCAGATGGCATGCCGATTGCAAAATCTTCATATTCTAGGGAAGAAAGTTGGATTTCATGTTTCTTTGTAACTTTATAGGTCTCTATGACATCCGATAAATGAATGGAATGCGTATAGCGGATTTGAAAAAACTGTTCGTTTTCAAGAGGAAGATAGGCAACTGGATTTGTGGTGCGTTGCTCGAAGAATACAAAACTCCATCTATATGGGATTAGGGACATTATGAGAATTACACTCATTACTAGGAAAAGCGAATATATGATTGTCCTTTTTTTCAAATACCTGACCCCTTACTTTTAGACGAAACACCGCTATATATCAAAATATTAAGTAGCTATGTATTTTCTTTTACTGATTTTTGACAAACCCTTCTTTTAGAGCAAAGTAGAACAACGATGGAGCAGAATGCCCCATCGCCATTGTGTAGCTTCTTATTTAGATGCTTTTATTTAACTTCATCAAAATACTTCTGTGCACCTGGGTGAACATCGATATCGATTCCATCTAAAGCTGTTTCAGCTTTAATAAATGCACCTTTAGGATGTTGGATTTTATCTGTATTTTCATAAATTGCTTTTGTAATATCATATACTAAATCTTCTGGAAGGTCTTTGCTAACAGCTAACATAGCAAGAACGGACACAGTTGGAACTTCAACTGTTGACTTATAAGTGTCTACAGGTATTGTTTCTTTTGCATAATATGGATACTTCTCGATAAGTTCATTTGCTTTTGCATCTTCAACAGGAACTATTACAACATCAGTAGTTGCACTTAAAGCTTCTACAGCTCCAGTTGGTGTACCAGATGTGATGAAAGCAGCATCGATTTGACCTGATTGTAAACTTTCTTGTGACTCAGCAAAATCTAAGTTTTGTGCTTCAATATCATCCATTGTCATGCCATGGATTTCTAATAATTGTTCAGCATTAGCAAATGTTCCTGATCCAGGTGCACCTACAGATACTTTTTTCCCTTTTAAATCTTCGTACGAAGCAATTCCTGCTTTAGCAGTTGTCACTAATTGAATGGTTTCAGGATAAAGAGCTCCAATAGCAGCAATTGAATCAATCGCATCCCCTTCAAACATAAACTCTCCAGCTGTAGCATAATAAGCGATATCTGTTTGCACAAAAGCAATTTCCGCTTTACCATCTTTTAGAGCAGTCATATTTGCAGCTGATGCTTGAGATACTTCAGCAGTTGTTTCTACTTCAACTTCATCTGAAATAATTTGAGCAATTGTTCCACCAAGTGTGTAGTAAGTACCTGTTGTACCACCTGTTACAATACTCAAAAATTTGTACTCTTCATCTCCACCACCAGCATTACATGCGCTTAAAATTAACGTCGCAGATAAGCCAAGTGCTGCTAATATACCCAATTTCTTTTTCTTCATAGAATAGCCTCCCCTAATATATGTTTGTTTGTACAATTATTATTCTAGCATGAATAATCATACAATTGTTAACATATCTGGAAAGTCAGATGTCTTTTTTTGTCATATATTTAAGTCGTAGCACCCTCAACTTTTGACTCAGGTGCTGTCTCTTCTGGGTCAATATCCGCAAATGTTTCATTATGCTCTTCTAAATCTCGTGTTCGATGTGCAATACGTGAAGAAGCACATGCAGCGATGCTTGCGACCAAATCATCTAAAAATGTATGAACTCCATCGCCAATTTTTGTATCTAATTTTTTTATAATGCCAATTTTATTTTTATCTAAGTGTCCGAACGTTGTGACTGCAATACTACCGTAAGTAAACACAGAACCTAACGCGATTGTTTCATCCACCCCAAACAACCCTTCATCAGCTTCAACGATTTGCTGTAAAGGTGCAGATAACATTTTTTTCTCAGCTAATTCATCAAGCTCAATTCCTACTAAAATGGCATGTTGCATTTCTCTCTTTTTTAAAACACTTTCCACTGACTCGATACAATGTTCTATTGTAAGACCTATATTGTATGCTAGTTGCATTTCTAAAACGATTTTCGCTATTTCTTCAATCGAAACGCCGCGTCGTTTTAATGCGGATTTGGTAGCGTCCAAAACTTGTTGCGAGTGAACTCTTATTCCTTTGTTATCCATGATGTCATCTCCGTTTCATTCAATACAAGATGTTGTTATTCATAATTATACCTTCTACCTGCATTATGGTACAATTTCTGTAGCAAGATTTGGAGGAGGTCCTGACCTATGTCTAAGGGTACAATTCAAGACGTCACACTATTCAGTGACGCCTTACAAGAAGATATGCAACTGCTGATTTATATACCAGCAAACTATTCACCACTTTATAAATATACAGTATTAATTGCAAATGATGGAAAAGATTATTTCCAATTAGGTCGGATTTCCCGGGTTGCAGATGAACTACTTGAAAATAAAGAAATCGAAAATATGATTATTGTAGGAATTCCTTATAAGAGCGTAGAAGATCGAAACAAAAAATATCACCCATCAGGTGAACATCATGCTGCTTATTTGCGTTTTCTTGCACATGAACTTGTTCCCTATTTAGATGAAACATACCCTACATATCAAATTGGTATGGGTAGAGCATTAATTGGTGATTCTCTAGCAGCCACTGTTTCACTATTAGCTGCTGTTAAATATCCAAATATATTTGGGAAAGTACTATTACACTCTCCAATGGTGAATGAAGAAGTATTATCTCAAGTAGAGAACATTCGGACACCGCACTCTTTCTCGGTATATCACGTAATCGGAACGGGTGAAGATAAAGTTAAAACGACAAATGGCAAAATAGAAAATTTCTTAAATCCTAATCGTCAATTAAATTCATTGATGCAAGAAAAAGGATTTTCGCTATTCTATGACGAATTTGAAGGAGACCATACTTGGAAGCATTGGCAACCGGATTTAAAGCGAGCGATTAAAATGAATTTCAGTCTCTAATCGTTTAAATAAAGCCAAACCCATAAAATTTGCTATAATAAAAGTATGTACTTACACAACTAAGAAGGAGGTTTTTAGGATGAAATATGGAGTCGTTGCATTCCCATCTAAAAAACTACAAGATTTGGCAAACTCATACCGAAAACGTTATGACCCACATTATGCGCTTATTACTCCTCACATGACACTTAAAGGTGTTTTTGAAGCAAATGATAGCGAAATTGAAGAGCTAGCAAAAAACATTAGCAAAGTAACGAATCAACATAAACCATTTAAATTGCAAACAACAAGTATTAGCTCGTTCGCTCCTGTTACAAATGCAATATACTTCAAAGTCATTCAGTCGGAAGAATTATTAAAATTACACCAAGACTTGCACCATGAAAGTTTAGGTAGTAAAGCAGAATATGCATTCGTCCCACATATCACGATTGCACAAAAAATGGATTCTGGAGAACATGATGACATTTATGCACAATTAAGAATGACGGGTGTGGATCACGAAGAAATAATCGATCGTTTGCACTTGCTATATCAACTTGAAGATGGCTCATGGACGGTCTATGAAACATTCCGTTTGAATGGAGCTGAAAACTAATTTGATTTCAGCTAAACGTGTGGAAACTGAAAAAGAACGCGAAGATGCTTTTTATGTTCGACAAAAAGTGTTTGTAGAGGAACAAGACGTTCCTGTTCATTTGGAATTAGATGAATATGATCAATCCGCAATACATTTTGTCGCTTATGACGACGAAATGCCTATCGGCGCTGGACGCATTCGAGAACCAGAACCAGGCATTGCAAAGGTGGAACGCGTTTGCATATTACCACAATACCGTGGGCAACATTTAGGAAATTTGATGATGGAGAATATGGAGACATACGCAAGAGAAGCTGGACTTACTACTGTTAAATTATACGCTCAATCTTATGCTGTTCCATTCTATGAAAAACTCCAATATCAAATTACATCCCCTGAATTTATGGATGCTGGTATTCCTCATCGCGCAATGCAAAAAAATCTATAATCTTTAAAAAACACTTGTTCAAAAATGAACAAGTGTTTTTTTTATTCGTTTTTCTGATTCATCATATTAGCTATCTCGTTTAGATTTAGCTTATTTCCTTTTTCAACAACTGACTTAACGATTTGTTCTTCTAAATCTTTTGAAATTGGTTTATTAGCGATTTTAGAAACTTTTCGTACAATTTTTTTTACTTGTTTTTCATCAGAAAAATCAGCGTATTGTATCGCATTTGCTAAAGTGAAAACCTCATCCATAGACACACCTGTTTTTTGCTCGATTTTCTTAAAAAATGAATCGTGCATTTGTTTTTCCTCCTATCTCTAACCTACTACCTACAATGCTTAATAGGATAAATAGTATGACAATGAGGACAAATGTTGACCCTTTAAAGGGTTCACGAGTTCGATAATAATCACAAAAATTACAACTAGTGCCCATACTATTTGCTAACTTCCCATTCGACCTAGAATATGCAAATAGGTTCGAAAGACAAGGGCACTTTCCTCAGGACACTTTCCCTTTAGATTTAAAAATAATTGCACCAATGACTCCAAAAATAATGGCAGCACTGATTCCTGAACTAGTTACTTCAAACATACCTGTTAAAACGCCTATAAATCCATGCTTCTCAGCCTCTTGCATAGCACCATGAGTCAAAGAGTTTCCAAAAGAAGTAATGGGAATGGTAGCACCTGCTCCAGCAAAGTCAATAAAGGGTTCATATAAACCAAACCCATCTAGAACGGAACCACTCACAACCAATAAACTTAATGTATGCGCCGGCGTCAATTTCGCCACATCAAAAAGAAGTTGTCCAATAACACAAATCAGTCCTCCAACAACAAATGCAATAATTACTGATACGATCATATTGTCACCTCAATCCATCGACAATTCAACAGCATGGGCAATACACGGAATAGTCTCACCCTGTTGAAATGATAATGGGGATAGTAAAGCACCTGTAGCTACGAGTAATATTTTTTTCCATTGCTTGCTTAATAATTCGGCATAAATTGGCCCTAAATATACGGAAGCTGAACATCCTGCTCCACTTGCTCCTGATAAGAACTTCTCATTATTGCCATAAAATTCAGCCCCGGCATCACGATAATTATCTACTAAATACGAAGAAACTCCGCTTGATTTAATTAATTCCTGCAGGATAGAAAATCCATTCTTACCTAAATCACCTGTCATGACAAAATCGTAGGAAGTTCCTTTATTTTGGGCTAAGTGTTTTTGAATTGTATCAAACGCTGCTGGTGCCATTGCACTTCCCATATCTAAAGGATCTGTACATTCACAATCCATAACCTGTCCAATTGTGGCAGACTGAACAAATGGTTTACCACTTTGATAATGAGAAAGTATACCGTACCCACCACCAGTGACTGTCCATTGTCCCGTAGGAGGTTTTTGTGCTCCATATTCTATCGGATAGCGGAATTGTCGTTCAACAGCGTTATGCTGACTTGCGGCTCCGAATAATATGTTGTCCATCAGTTTTGTCTCAAGAATAAAGCTTGCCGTTATAAGAGAAGAAACACTCGTTGCACAAGCTGAAAACATTCCCATAAACGGAGTCGCTAATTGACGAGCAGCAAAATTAGTAGGTGTCATTTCATTGACCAAATCTCCAGCAAGGAATAAATCGATGTCTGAAAGCTTAAATCCGCCTTTCATCACAGCCATATTACACGTATCTTCTATTAATTGTGAATGACCTTTTTCATTCGTCTCTTGTCCAACTCGTTCATCTTCATAAATTACGTCAAAATGTGGATGGAATGGACTTTCTTTTTCAAGAGGTCCCACTGACACTGCTGTAGATACAATACTTGGTTTAGAGGCGAATTGGTACGTACCCGATTTTTTCACCAAGAGATTACCCCCATTTTCACTAGTATCGTTTTAATCAGTGCTACAACAAATGCAGAAAATACACCGTACACAATTACTGGGCCAGCAAGTTTAAACATATTAACACCAACACCAAGAATAAACCCTTCTGATTTATGCTCGATTGCTGCTGAGATCACAGCATTACCAAAACCCGTTACTGGCACTGCAGAACCAGCACCACCGAACTGCCCAATTTTTTTATAAATACCAAAACCCGTTAGAAGCATCGCAAAAAAGACCATTGTTGCTACCGAAGGATTACTCGCAGTTCGTTCGGTGAAATTAAAAAAGTACATGTATACAAATGAAACGATTTGACCAATTGCACAAATAATTCCGCCTGTCAGAAAAGCTTTCAAACAGTTTTTCAGGACTGGACGTTTTGGTGCTAATTGATCTACGGTTTGTTGATAGGATTCAGCGTCCATTACGTTTGCTCCTTTGCTAATGCCTGCAGTTTATCTAAATCTTTTTTCAATTCATCCATCGTTGGTTGTTCCTCAATAATTTTCTTTAATTCCCACGTAATTTTTAAATCACTGGATACAAAAACATCATGATCAGGAAACGAAGATTTCACTTCTTTTTCAATTGATTTTTTTATTTTTTCCTTTTTAAATTTAGACATTTGTTCTACTTGCAATGACACGACTAGTTGATGATCAAAAAACACTGCAGCTGCTTCACTTAAATTTTTGTTGTCTGTAAAGACTTCTTCCAGTTTCTCAACCTCTTGCTGATCATCATCAACATGATAAGTAGATACTTTAAATTCTTCTGAACAACCTGTTAATCCAAATAAAATCAAGCTTATGATCCATAATTTTTTCATCATTTTCTCACCTTTTATCCTAGTATGGTGTTTTTGCAAAAGTTTATGTATGAATTGGTTGACGCGCCCTGTTGTTCGAACACATTCGACATACAGTATAAAGACTTTGAAAGATAGCGAGGTGAAAACAAAATGGGATGTGGACGTAACTTGGAATCATCAACTTCATCTGTTCTAGGTACTAGGAATGATAAGAAAGATCATTGTATCTGTGACGTAGTCCGTGCAATCAAAGACATTCAAGATGCAGTAGTCGACAACGACTGTCCGGTGTGTCCAACGAATTGCTTCTTAGAACCACTAGGTGGATTAGTAAGTCCTTCACGTCATCAAGCTGATACTCGTGTATTCATGTTATTGACAAAAGATGGAACACCGTTCAAAGCTTTTTTCCGCGACAATGACCGTCGTGACTGTGACTGCTTCTCTGTATTCTTCCGTGTAGAAGACGTATTCGATGGTTGCTGTGCAACTCTTCGTGTATTAGAACCATTGGATCACCATCACAAAGAAGTTGACCTTTTAAGTGATTGTGGTACTAAATTGGATTTAAGAAAAATTTGTAAAGTACGCGATTTCCGACTTTCTAGCAGCTGTATTACTGTTGACTTGAATTGCTTCTGTGGCATTGAATGTGTAGCAGACGTATTTCTAGATGTTTGTGAATAAAAAATAAACACGTCAAGCGTGCAGTGTCTAATAAGTCCGACTTCCTTTAAATAGGAGGTCGGGCTTGATTTTTTGAATACTCATAGTTTTTGTTAGATCACTGAAAGTATGTGTCCTCTTTAATGAAATCGAAGAATTTTTTTCATACAAAAAGACATCCATTGGAACTAATGGATGTCTCTTCATTCATTTACATTCTAGTAGGAAGAATTTTTCCTCGCCACCAAATTTCTTGAATCTCTTGAATTTCAAATGCAGTAATTTCACCATTTGTTAATTTAATTTGCACACTGTCTGGATGTAAATCCTCTACGACACCATATACTTTTTCTCCATCTTGTAGATAAAAACATAATGGCTTGTAAACATGTTTAGCAAAATCTGACTTCAAAAAACGCAATCGGTTCCACATAATAGGATCTTTTTCTACTACTTTTTCGACTGCTTTTATAGCGGGCTCGGGGAAGATCGAAGTACTTTCTTCTTGCCAATACGAAACCTGTGGTATATGCCGATATACCGGAGGTCCTTGGACAAAAAGGAGCGGATCATTTTCCACTGAAACATACACACCCTTTTTGAGATAGTTTATGCTGCTGGTTTACAAAATGTGAAAACCACTATCGCAGTGTATTGTTTCGCCAGTAATTCCACGAGACAATTGACTAAATAAGAATAAAGCCGTATCGCCAACCTCTTCTGGTGTTGTATTTCGACGAAGTGGAGCACGCTCTTCAATTTCTTTCAATACACTATTAAAGTCACTTACACCTTTAGAAGACAACGTACGAATCGGACCTGCTGAAATCGCATTCACTCGAATGTTGTGTTTTCCTAAATCTGCAGCTAAGTAACGAACTGACATTTCTAAAGAAGCTTTTGCTACACCCATAATATTATAGTTAGGCACGACTTTTTCTCCACCTAAGTAAGTTAAAGTAACAATACTTCCACCTTCAGTCATTAGTGGTTTCGCTGCTTTAGCAACGACAGTTAATGAGAAAGCACTAATATTATGCGCAAGTAAAAATCCTTCACGAGACGTATCAGAGAAATTCCCCGCCAACTCTTCTGTTTTCGCAAATGCGATACAATGAGCTAAGCCATCGATTTTTCCTACTTCTTGCCCAATTGTTGAAAAACATTTCTCAACGTCTTCATCATTTGTAACGTCACAAGGAAGAACTAATTCATGTTTTCCTTCTAATGTTGCCACTAAATCGCGAACTGATTTTTCAAAGCGTTCCCCAGCATACGTGAAAATAATACTTGCACCAGCTTTATCTAAAGACTGAGCAATCCCCCAAGCAATACTACGTTTGTTTGCTACACCCATAATGACGTACGTTTTTCCTTGTAATGACAAAGACATGAAAAAATCCCCCTAGTTAATCTAATTATTATTACCTGGTACTAATAATACATCACAAGAATCATTAGTGCAAAAAAATCTTTAAAAATAGTGGTCTATGATGGTTTAGCTTAGTTTCGTGGTG
>NZ_JBATUX010000029.1:0-35647 GCF_049671445.1 Paenisporosarcina sp.
TTGTAGCCACCATTGTTCCAAGTAGAGTAAATTGCTGCACCTGGAGCCGAGATTTCAACGTCACCTTGTTGGATGACATAGTCGCCATCAGTTGAAGCATATCCGCGAGAAGAGAAGTCTGCAACGCGGTATGTACCGTTTTGCTGAACGTTTTCTAATGCAGCAACTGCCACTGCGTTAACTAGTGCGCCTGGGTAGCCGATTGAACCTTGGTTTGGACCTTCGTTACCTGCAGCTGCTACAACTAGAACGCCTTTGTTGTATGCATATGTGACTGCGCTTGAGATTAAGCTGTCATTTCCTGCAGAGCCAAGTGACATGTTGATAACAGTTTTTGTACCAGTTGCCGTTGCTTGATCCGCTGTGTGACGGATGGCTGCAGCGATATCGTCCGAGTAGCCTGAACCATTGTCGCCAAGTACTTTGTATGCCCAAAGATCTGCTTGAGGTGCAACGCCGTAAACTCCTGCTTGATCGCTTCCTCCGTCAGCAAGAGCTGATCCTGCTACGTGTGTACCATGTCCATGTGCATCGTTACATGCGCCATTTACTGGTACTGTTACTTGTGTGAAGTCTTTACATTGCTCGACTGTGTTTTGAAGGTCATAGTGACCAGTGAATACGCCTGTATCCAGCACGGCGATGTTGATGCCTGCCCCACCAGAAGTTGTTGTCTGGCTGCTGTTATTATAAATTGCTTTGATGCCCCATGGTGTTTGGTGTGTTGGATATTCTGCCGCTTGTACCTCGCTTTGAGTTGCACGGACTTCTGTATCTAGTGTAACTTCTTGAACTTTTGTTACTTTCACATTTTTATTTTTTTGAAGTGCAGTAAATTGCTTTTCGCTCATTTCGGTTGAGAAACCATTTTCAGTTAGTTCCCATCTTGCTTTGTACTTCCCTTTAAGTTCCTTTTTCGCTGATTGATCTGTTGCCTCTACATACACTCGGAATTTCTCCACACCATTATTGTTGTCTGGTGCAGCACTTGCTCCAACACTAGGAATGGCTAGACTAGCAGTTAGCAACGCACTCATTAAGATTTTCTTCGATCTTTTCATTTCGTTTGCTCCTTTTTGTCAAATGTATTTTTGGTTCTGAATCAAATCTATCACAGCTTAATAGATTTGGTTATTGGGAAAATTGCCTTTTTATAGTTATTTAAATACAATATTTGGGTTTTGTTGAATCCGCCTATTTTCCTATATTCTTAATATTATATGAGTCAATATATCTCCTACGAGTTAACCATCTCGAGCCTTTAAAACTATTTTTGGAAAATTTAGATAAAAGAAATGATACATTTCATGGAAATAAGTTAAGATGAAAAGTAATCTCTTCATCGCTAAATCACATGTTTCTCGGCTCTTTATGCAGGTCGTTAATATTAATACATTGATAGTTGGGAAAATTCTAATTTTTTGTTAGTTTAAGTGAAAAATTTTGTTAGAGGGTGGAGTAAGTGAAAGTAGGCTCATTAATCAAGTACCATCGTACTAAAATGAAAATGACTCAGAATCAACTTGCAACTGGCATTTGTTCGGTTCCACACCTAAGTAAAATAGAAAGCAATAGCAAGGAAGCCAATGCTGAAACCATTAGACTTTTATTAAAACGGCTTGATATTAATATGGAGGATGTCGAGGAAAGTGAAAAAAAGGTTTTCAACTTATTAAATCAACTCTATCAACATATTTATTATTTTGAAGGAGAAAAAGTACAGAAAACCTTCCAAGAACTAGATGAATACAAGGAGATTATCGTTTTCACTCAACATCTCTACCTATATGAAATGTATAAACTTCGATACTATCTTTTTGTTAAGGACTTAGTTAATGCCGAGTACCAAATGCGTTTACTTCAATCGCAAAAGCAAAATATTTCCCAACATGAGAAGTATTTACTTTCATATTTCTCTGCGATATTGTTAATTTTGAGGGGGAAGTATGGAGAGGCTAACGAAAAGCTTTCAACAATCATCCAAGCGAATTCTAACAATAATACGGTTGAAGGTGAAATCTATTACCATCTAGCCATTGTCAAAGGGTATATGGGCGAATCAGGACACGCCATTTATTACGGAAAAAAAGCCATGGATTTGTTTAAAGATCACTTTAACTACAAACGGATGTTACATGTTCACATGTCTCTAGCGATAAACTATACGCAAACTAAGATTTATGATGAAGCGCTGGTGTGCTATGAACACCTCATTCGCAATATTGAAATGCTTCAAGAGTCTGATCTGCTTCCACAGATTTACCACAACATCGGTGATTTACGGCATAAGATGGGGGATTACTCCATTGCGTTAGATTACTTTAAGAAAAGCTCAGTTATTTTCAATAAGAACTCGAAAGATTACCTATTGTGTCTGTACAACATCGCGTTGTCACAGTTTAGATTAGAAAAATGGGTAGAAAGTAGAGAGAGTTTCATCTTATTAAATAAAGAAGCTCTCAAAATGAAAGCAACTCAATATCAGCTTTATTCATCGTTTTATTTATTGCTTTTAAATAATAAAAAACCACAAGCGATGAAATATTTAGAAGACAAAGTCATTCCCTTTACAGAGAGGATGGACGAACAAGCTGAATCCCATCAATACTTCTCTAGCATTCTTGCAGAGTATTATAAAACTGAAGGAAAATACGAAAAAGCAGTTAAATTCATTTTATAAGGAGTGTTAACATTGAAGAAATTCATTATTGTAGCATTGATTATTAGCTTTTCATCTATAGGTTCTTTGGTTTCTGATACAGAAAAAACAAATTCACTAGTAGCTAACGTGGAAGAAACAAATAGCATCCCTATTCACCCACCAGTGGGCTGAATAGATTTTATGTAATTAGCCTCATTACTCAATCGATTAACCAGTTTAGTTGTCTACTACAAAATCTAAATTAAACATACAAAAAAGAGCCCATTCGATTATGAATTGGGCTCTTTTTTGTAAATGATTAACACTTACACGAACATCGTTTTAGCATTGTTTTTAGTACTACTCAACTAAACACTCGATATTTAACAAAGCTTACTCTACTTTTTTAGCGATATACATAATATGTTCTGCTAAACTCAGCATATCTTCGCGTTCACATACTTGCTCTGCCAAGTCCAGCCATGCAGTTACCACTTCTGGTGTTTGACTAAGGAGTTCTGCCTCACGTAGATATAAAAAGCTTTCGCAATTAATTAAATGTAGCTTTTCGAGATTAAATTGTTCGAAAAATGGAAGTACATCTTTAGGACGGATAAAGAAATTGTCTGTAAACCCCCGTCCAACAAAATTTTCATCATCTAGCATCATATTTAGTTGTGATTTTCGCTCATTATTCAAAATTAAATTTGGGTTTCGTATTAAATAATCCCAAACGAATGAGTAGGAGGAAACGAATGCCACAAAAATAATTCCGTTTGGTTTTAATTTTTTAAAACATTCATTTATCGTTTTTACCCGATCAGTTTCATCTTTTAAATGATACATCGGTCCCATACAAAGCACATGATCGTATTGTCCATCTTCAATACTCGATAAATCACGACTATCTACACACATGCCACTAAGGGGGAGTCCATGTTTTTTTGCTTTATTCAACCCAAAATCCACATTTTTTTGTGAAAGATCCGCCAATGTCACTTCGCAGCCAAGTTCAGCCAAATAGAGAGAGTACTTTCCAGGACCTCCACCTAGATCCAAGACTTTGTCATTCGGTTTAATATAACGATTTAAATAGCGTTTAGTAAGTTCAAACTCGACCTTGTGTCGATCGAGCCGTTCCCATTCATAGTTTACTGTTTCATCATAAAATTTCCTTACGGTTTCTATGCTATCCATTTGAACACTCCTCTTAAAAAATAATCATAACGATGCTTCAGACAAATAAGAAAATCAGTTTACCTATAAAATAAGCCAATAAAAAAACTCTCACCCCTAAGAATTCATTCTTAAGGACGAAAGTTGTAGTTTCGTGGTACCACCTTAGTTTGTTGACATATCACTACATCAACCTCTTTGGGTACATCAATACCCTATCCGTATATCGGCAGAATCCGTCTTACTATCCCTGATTACAACATCAGCTTGGTAAGAAGCTCTGAGACTTTATTCATCAAGTTGATTATTCCCCCTTTTCAGCTAGCAGGGAGCTCTCTGGTTTAATCAATTCTTAACTACTCTTCTCTTCAACGCATCAATAGTATTTAATTTAGATGAGTTTAACAATTTTCCTTGTAATTGTAAATACTTTGTTTTCTGAAATTTAACACTTGAGCTTACTTGCTCCATCCCAAGAATCAAGAATAAATTGTTTAGTAAATCATTTCCTCTCCTCTTAAGTCACTTTCAAAACCCTTCTCATCGGACCATTTTAATAAATGCATGTGAAGGTCTTCCGCATCGCTCCAAATTGAGTTGTCTCCAGAGTAAAAAATGAAGTTTCAGATGGACGTTGATATTATGTTATTTGTAATGTTAATTGAGTAGGTATCCAATGTTTTATACCACCTATCTGAACGGATTTTCAATTGATTAAAGGCTTTTTCTCATGCTTATTTTCAAAACATAGATACCCTCGAAAAGTACTCATTCTACCTTATAATTAGTACTAGAATATACACTATATTTGTTGTAGAATGATTCATACAGGTAGTATTTTTCTATTATTTACCATGTATTTATGAGGATATTCACAAAAACGAAAGTAGGAAGAAACAACTTGATGAAAGATTTAGCATTACATGGATCTTTACTTATTTCATTTCTCTTTATTATTGGACAATTAGCTAGATTCTATTTAAGAAAGAATACTTCTACTAATTTATCAACTACTAAAATACAAATAATGGCTGGCCTTTCACTTGGTTTTTTAGGAGTCATTCTTATCTATTTTGGTATCCCTATTAATGAAAATGTCATCATTGACTTCAGACATATAGCAATTATCATCGCAGCTACTTTTTTTGGCTTCCCTGCGGCTCTTTTATCGTCCGTTCTAATCGCAATCATGCGCTTATTTGTTGGTGGGATTAACGAATTTTCAATAGCCTCTTCTGTCTTAATATTACTAATTGGACTTGTCACGGGTTTATTCTCTAGATTGTCGATTAGAAAAGAAAGTAGAATGTTATTACTCACATTGGCGAGCACTCTTCTTATTTACATTACTTTTTACATCAACCTGACAATTCTTTCAGATAATATGGATCAATTCAAACAAGTTTCCCAAATCTACTGGATTTTCTCTTTTTTAGGTAGTATTTTTGCTTTTTATGTGGCGAAATATGTTTTTTGGAGCATGGAGCTATTTATAGAACTTGAAAATACAAAGGTTAGACTGTCCACTCTCATTTCACATTTAGGCTCTGGTATTGTAGTTGAAACACCTGATCGTCGCATAGAGGTTGTAAACCAAAAAATTTATGACCTATTCCAAATTCCTCAAAAAGAAAATTTAATAGGCTTAGAAGTTGAAAAACTAAGTCAAAAATCCACCGTTGACATTGTAAATCCTCAGCAGTATCTCGGTCGAACCCTTGAACTTTTAGAGGCCAAAGAAACGGTTTTAAATGAAGAAGTTATACTTGGTGACGGTCGCATTATTGAACGTGATTTTGTCCCTATTATTTCAACAGATCAACGGAGTTTAGGTCATTTGTGGAACTTTCGAGATATAACAGAGCGCAAAGATTTTGAAAAAAGGACTTTTGATTCGAAAGAAAACTATAAACGACTTCTTGAACAGCATCAGTCTGTTATTGAAAATGTGAAAGAAGTCATCTTCCAAACAGATATCGAGGGAAAGTGGACGTTTCTAAACAAGTCCTGGACAGATATCACGGGCTATTGTGTGGCAGAATCGATGGATCAATCATTTCTGAAATTTGTCCATGTTGATGAGCAACATCGTATTGCAGATTGGTTTGACTCTCTCATCCACGAACGGAATGATGAGTACAAATGCGAAGTTCGTTACGTGACAGACTGTGGCACAACAAAATGGATTGAGATGTTTGCCAAACTAATATTTAATCCACAAGGTGAGATTATGGGTACTTCAGGTACTCTATTCGATATTACCCATCGCAAACTGATGGAAATTAAAATACTCGAAAATGAACAGCTATATAAGTCCTTATTTCAACACAACCAGAGTCCAGCATATTTGTTGGATCCTAAAGGACTTTTCACTGAAGTGAATGATGCGGCAGAATTGATGACTGGATACAAAAGAGAAGAACTCGTGGGCACATCATTTGCTCCGATAATTACGGAAAACTTTTTAGAGAATACGATTATGTATTTTAAGAGGACCCTAAACGGTGAATCTTTGACCTTTGAAACTGAAATTGAGAAACGAGATGGGAATATTGTCAGATTAAATATCAATATCACACCTATTATAATTGATGACAAGATTACTGGTGTAATTGGTATGGCTTATGATATAACATCGGCAAAACAAGCAGAAAGAAAGTTGATTGAAAGTGAAAATAGGTATCGGACTCTAATTGACCTTTCACCGGAAGTCATATTTGTTCACAGTCGCAATCAAATTGAATTTATTAACCATAAGGTAGTCGAATTTATTGGTGCGAAGAGTATTAACGACTTAAAAGGAAAAACAGTTTTTGATTTCTTACATCCAGAGGATCGACGAACGACCATTACGAATATGGCATTGGGATTTAAGGATGCAAGTCTGTTAACCAAATATAGTGAGTTACGATTTATCCGTTTTGACGGAAAAGTGGTCACTGCAAATGTAGGAGCTACCGTCATTGAATATAATGGGAAGCCAGCAATTATGGGCGTTATTCATGATATTACCGAGAAAAAAGAAATCGAAAGACAGTTGCTTGAAGCGAACGAAATGTTACAAAAAATCTCCAATTCAGATGGATTGACTGGGATTCCTAATAGACGCTCCTATGATGAGAAGTTGCAACAAGAATGGGAACTTGCTATCAACAATAACCAATCTATTTCATTACTTATGATAGACATCGATCATTTCAAATTGTACAACGATGCTTACGGACATCAACAAGGTGACCATTGCTTACAAGTAGTTGCGAAGTCCTTGCAACAAACCTTAGATGGTACGGGACATTTTGTAGCGAGGTACGGTGGAGAAGAGTTTTCAGTGATCATACGTGATTGTGATGAAAAGCGCACATTCAAAGTAGCGGAAACATTACGTACAACGATTGAATCTCTCAAAATTCCACATGCCCATTCATCAATTGGTCCCTTCCTTACGATTAGTATCGGAATGTCCAGCTTCAACCCAACTCGTGAAGCGTCTTTACATGATTTAATGAAATATGCGGATCAAGCACTTTATGAAACCAAGCGAAATGGACGAAATACCGTTCGAATTAATTAATCACGCAAAAAGGTGATTACTCCCTAGTACTGAGGAGTAATCACTTTTTAAATATCTTCACATTAAACTTCTACTTCAATCCCTACACTCGCTTCTTTTGCTTTTGCATAGACGCCTTTTGCGACTGCTAAATCAAAGTATGCAGCTCCAACGGATTTGAAAAACGTGATTTCTTCTTGCGCTTGTCGTCCGAATTTTTTTCCGACTACGAGTTCTCCCAGGTGTGCATGGATCTCTTCAAACGACCATTTGCCACTTTTCGCAGCATGCATGAGCTCACCAGCTTCATCTTTAACTCCTTCTAAATCATCCACAACAATTTTGTCTGTACTTAGAACAGTGGTTTCATCTACTTCTGTCATATGTGGTAAATAAGACCCCACCCCATTAATATGTGTACCTGGTCTTAGATCAATGCCATTAAAGACAGGTACAACGGAACGTGTTGCACAGCAAATAATATCTGCTTGTTTCACCGCTATTTCTACATCTGTTTCTACTTCGTATGGTATCCCCACGCCATGGACACGCAATTTCTCTCCGAAAGCTTGTGCTTTTTCTAACGTCCTGTTAACGAGAATGATTTTCTCAATGTCACGAACCGCGAGTACGCCGAGGACTTGTTCAAATGCCATGGCACCTGTACCAATTACACTTAATGTACTACTATTGTCCTTCGCTAATAAGTCAGTCGCAATGCCGCTAAGTGCCCCAGTACGTAATCTCGTTAAATACGATGCATTCATCATCGCGAGATGTTCTCCATTGGTGGCATCAGACAATAACAATACTCCTTGTGTGGTCGGTTTTCCTTTCGCCGGATTTCCCGGAAAAATCGTTACTACTTTTACCGCAGATACTTGTGAAGCTAAATCAGCACTCGGCATATATAATGCAGAGGCTTCGTATTCAGGAAAATCAAGAACGGTACGATGTGGATTATTTATTTTCCCATCCTCTTTAGCCTTCAACATTGCCGTGATATCTTGAATAGCATCAGTCATTTTATATAATTTATGTATTTGTTTTTCATTTATAACGAGCATGGTCAGTCCTCCTGGTAGCAAAGCGGAAAGCACCACAAAAGCGCTTAAAGCTAGATATAATAGTAGAAAAAGAGTCGCTTATGCGCGACTCTCATGTGCTTCTAAGATTTGTTTTCGTTGTTGACGACTACGATCTTTTACCGCCCAAATGGCCACAAGGGAAATGAGTGCCGTAAAAATGATGTATATCGCAACGGGTATATACGAGTTATCAAAACGCACCAGTAACGCGGTTGCAACAAGTGGGGCTGTACCACCCGCTACTGCGGCACCGATTTGATATCCTAATGAAATGCCTGTATAACGAATTTTTGCATCAAAAATTTCAGAAAACATGGTTCCAAGAACTGCAGTAATTGGTGCCCAGATGATTCCTAAACCGATAATGGTAGCGATAATGAGCAAGGCAACTGAACCTTGTTGCAACATCCAAAAGTATGGGAATGCAAATAGCGCCATAGCTACGGTTCCTGTAACATATAATTTTTTACGACCAACTTTATCTGATAAATTCCCCATCACAGGAATCAAAATCGTTGTTACTACTGTCGCAATCATAACGGCTGTTAAGGTAGATGTTCTAGTAAATTCTAAATTTGTTGTCGCATACGATACCACGAACGTACTGAAAATATAGAATGGCGCTGTTTCAACCACTTTTGCACCAATGGCAATTAAAACTTCACGCCAATGGTATTTCAGTGTGTCGACAATTGGCAGCTTTGGAATTTCTCCAGATTCTTGTACTTTTTTGAATTCAGGTGTCTCATCGATGCCTTTACGAATCCACAATCCAAAGACAACCAATAAAGCACTTAAGATAAATGGCACGCGCCATCCCCACGTCATAAATGATTCTTCTGGAAGCATGGTCATCAACCATAAAGCGATTGTACCCATGAACATCCCAATCGTGACACCCATTTGAGGAATACTACCATATAATCCCCGTTTTTCTGGTGGTGCATATTCTACTGCAAGCAGAAGTGCGCCTCCCCACTCTCCGCCAATTCCTAATCCTTGAACTAAGCGAAGTGTAATTAGCAAAATCGGTGCCCAAATCCCAATGGCTTGATATGTCGGCAATAAGCCCATTCCAAAGGTCGCCACACCCATTAAACTTAATGTTACGACGAGTGTTTTTTTGCGTCCAATACGGTCACCAATATGACTGAAAATGATGCCTCCAAAAGGTCGGATGAAAAAGGCTAAAGCAAATGAGGCATACGCTAATAATAGTCCTACCGTTGGATCTTCCGTGACAAAGAATAGTTGGTTAAAAACGAGAGCAGCAACTGTTCCATAAAGGAAATAGTCAAACCACTCAATTGAGCTACCTACTAAACTCGCAATTAAGACCCGACGTGTTTGTTTTTTATCCATCATAAATCCCCCTTGTGTTACGAATAAAATTGAAGTGATACTTCAATTTATTAATAAATTCATTTTAGACAGTTATAAATTTTCTGTCAATACAATGTCGTAAATTATATTGATGTTAGTATTTTGGTTGTTGTAAGATAAATGATATATATCACAATGAAGCGAGGAATTTTTATGCCGCAAGGATTAGTTGGAAATAGATTAAAAAATCTTCGCAAAGAACGGAATTTAACATTGAAATATTTGGCAGAAAAAACTGGCGTATCCATCAGTTTCTTATCACAGGTTGAACGAGGAAAATCGAGCGTTACATTAGAATCACTGAAAAAAATAGCTGATGCGTTAGGTGTAAATCCGAGTATTTTCTTTGGAAAAGATGATCTTCAGGAAGACTTGACTACTCGCCTAGAGCGCTTTTATTACAAAGATTTATCATACGGAATTCAAGATGCCACCTTTTCTCCTATTTTGGTGACGCTCCAACCTGGAGAAAATGAAGGAAATGCTTTTTCCCATGATGGTCACGAATTTTTGTTTATAGTGGAAGGCTTATTAACCGTTGAAATTGATGGAAAGCAATTACAATTAAGTGAACAACAATCCATTTTATTCGACGCTCACAAAACACACTATTGGTTTAACCATACAAAAGATGTCGTTCGTTTTTTAGTGGTTTCATCTACAAATTAGATTAAATGGACCTCCTTGAAATAAATTCAGTGAGGTTTTTTTAATGGAATTATTTTGAAGGTCAGAAATTTAATGTCTAACCAATTGATTTGGTTGTTATACTAGAAAAGTAAATATCAAGGAGGATTTTGGAATTGAATTTTAATTTTCGTGAAATATTAGCGTTATTCATTATTGGCAGTACCCTTTTCTTTTCAGGTTGTGGAACTACATTAACGAGTAGTGAAGATGAAAAGTATGAGCCAGTTGTAAAAGAGTCGACTACTCAAGAAGACCGGTCTGGGGAAAGTGCTAAAGAAGTAGTGGTGAAAGAAGAAAAAGCGCCGACCATCGCACCTGTCGAAGTTAAGCCTACAGCACCAGTCAAGGTCGCTCCAAAAGAAGGAACAACCGATCAAATTCCGGTGACGCTGGTTTCCACCACGGACGGCGATACCATTCGAGTGATGTATAAAGGTGTCAATGAACCGGTTCGTTATTTATTAATAGATACTCCTGAAACTAATCATCCGCGTCTTGGAAAACAACCTTTTGGAACTGAAGCCAAGGAACGTAATCGAGCACTTGTGAATAGTGGGAACTTAACTCTTGAGTTTGATGTAGGTGAAAAGCGTGATAAATACGGACGTTTGTTAGCTTATGTCTATGTCGACGGCAAAAGTGTTCAAGAAACATTGATTAGCGAGGGCTTAGCACGAGTTGCTTATGTTTACCCACCAAATACTCGCCATTTAACACCTTATGAAGAAGCACAGCAAGTTGCTAAGTCGAAGAAATTAGGGTTCTGGGCTGTTGAAGATTACGCTTCAGATTCAGGATTTGCGAACACTCCAACTGCTTCTTCAGAAAGTAGTTCTTCCAGTGCAAATTCGGAAGCTGCATCTGAAAGTTCAGCAGCTACTTCAACTCCTAGTGCTCCAGCAGCTACAACAGGCACGACAGAATGGTTCGATAATTGTACGCATCTGCGCACCAAGTATCCAAACGGAGTTGCAAGCGACCACCCCGCCTATCAGGCCAAGATGGATAGAGACAAAGACAACTTTGCATGTGAAAGATAATGAATATATAGGAAGTAAACATGCTGGAATGCGATTCATCCAACTTGAATAGGTTTTCGACCAACTACAAGGCGTTTGCGACCAACTTGGGCAGGTTTCCAACCATCTTAGACATCTTTTCGACCACTTGAAGGATTTTTCAACCAAGTTGGCTCTACTTCTCGTTTGAACTCATGCATTTCTCTTTTACTTGAGTTAATTTTATAAATGCCTTTTGATGAATGATACACGAATATTTGAAGGGTATTCCTTTGAATTGGTTAAGAATTCCGGTCATTTGATTGGAGTGAAGGGCGGCGACTCCAGCGGGAAAAGTGTGTCCAGGTGTGACCCCACAGAGAGCGTAGCGAACGAGGAGGCACACGGACCACCCGCGGAAAGCGTCCGCCCGTAACGGAAATCAACAGAATTTCTGTTTTTAGCATGTTCGTGTTTACATTCGGTTTTATGACTTATGAAATCGACTAAATTAGCTAAGCAATTGTTTTGTAGAGAACTTACGTTACGTAAACAAAATGGACCTCCTCGGAAAGAATTCGAGGAGGTCTTTTTTTGTTGTAAGATCACTCATGGCGATTACAAGAAGCCGACAAAGATACCTGCAAGGATGACAGAAACAATTGTGACGGTAATGAATCCTGCAACTAACATAGGAGGCAACATGTGGCTCGTTAACACTTCACGTTCCTTTTCGTCTTGAGTTAATGAATTGATGACTTCGTTTGTAATGATGTAATCAGCTGGGAAACCATAGAGTGCGGTTAAAGACACGGCAAAAGCCATTTCTTTGCTGACTTTTAAAACTTTGCTCATAATTAATGAGAACACGTACATGCCTGCTACCCCTATGAGGATACAGCCAACTAACGGCCAGATTAATTCCACCATCATGTCTGGTGTCGCTTCCTTTAAACCATCTAGAATGAACAGCATCAATCCTAAAATGGCGAATCCAAAACCATTTGCTTTTTTCAACGGGTGTTTTTCTAAGAATCCAACACTTGTTGCAATGACTCCAAAGAGTAAACACAATACGAATGGACTAATAGTGACTATTGGCGCTAGCCATACAGACACTTGATAAGCTAAGAAACCCACAAATGCTAAGCGGAAGAACTTGAAAAATTCGGTATTGTATTTTTCAGGCATCCATTTAAACATTTTCAATTCATTTACATCTGAATCAATATTGCCGCCCTCAACTTGTTTCTCATCTATTTCTCCATTACGGAACTTTTGAAGCAAACGGTTCCCTTCTTTTTTTAACATAACTGACGTTAAGGGATAGCCAGCGAACCCTTGCATGACATAAATAACGATAGCGAAAACTGCTAAACTAGGAAGTCCTGCTGCCGCAGCGCCTTCAGACATAATAAGCGCTGAAACTAGTCCTCCAACTAGAGGTGGTATGGCAACAATGATCGTTTCACTGCCGAAAAGAAATGTCCCGATTGCAAATAATGCTGTGATAATACCGAGAATTCCAGCTAGTGCGATTAAAATCGTTTTCCATTGATTAATCAATTCTTGCACAGACAACAATGTGCCCATGTTGGTAATTAATAAGTAAATTAACATCACCGCTACTGCTGGTGGTACACCGGCCAGTTCCACGATATTTTCCGGAAAAAACGTCCAATAGCCGATTAAGAAAAGGACGGCGCTAATAAAAATGGAAGGAACCCAAGCTTTGGTTCGAATCGCAACTACATCTCCAATAAAAAGGAAAAACACCAAAATACTTAACGCGAACATCTGTGACATAACGGTTCCCCACTTTCCATCAACTTTTCTCTTACTCTTCGTTTGTCGAAGTAATGTGTACAACAGTAACATGATTCGACACGATAAATATATAGAATAAATAGAATTGATAGAATATTGTATTATAAAAAGGAAATACGTGCATGAAACCGCTTAAATCATACATGAACCATTATTTATCGTCATGAATCATTTTCAATTGGAAGGAATAGGTAGATTGCGAAAAAACGGACACTAAAAAACTTCCTCATACTATCGAGGAAGCTGAATGTTTGTTTATAAACATTTTTTCGTCTGCTATTTTTACCATTTCAGGAACACTTCTAGTATCTTTTTTATACTCAGCAACTCCAATTGAATAGTTGACGATTATAAAGTGCCCTTCTATACTCTGAGGTAAATCTTGTACATTGCGATCAAGTTGATTAATGAATTTTTGCAAGCTATCCCCCGTTTTGGGGGTATACACAACAAATTCATCGCCACCATAACGGAACACTTTTTCATCAGCCTGCAATTCTTGTTCGAGTTTTTTTGCAAATGCCATCAACACATAATCCCCTACGAGATGACCATAGGTGTCATTAATATATTTGAATTTATTTATATCAAAAAAGAGAATCGAAAAAGTGGATAGATTTTTATTGCGCTCTTTCAAAAACAGCATATCCATATGTTGATTAAAACTTAATCGATTGTAAACACCGGTAAGCGCATCAATTTCTAAATCCCTTTTGGTATACGTCATTTCCACGAATTCCATTAGATCTGGAACAATTTTGGATGCAATAAATGTCAGTGTGAATATATTTAATCCCCATAATAGGATTTCCAACCCAATATTTTCAATCGCAATTGTAGGCCAAATAAAAAGATTCAGAATTGTTGCAGCATAGCTCGCACTGAACAATATGAACGTATGTAAGGTTTTATTTTTCAGAGTTGGAATTAATATGATGATTGCAGATAAAAACAAATACAATAAGCCTAGTGATAAATCTACTGTGTTTGTTGAGTGTGAAAAATATTTGAGTTGTGAAGCAAAAATGATAAACAACATAAAAACATACGTTAATCGAATATCGTAATAGACCCTGACCATAATTACTGGGGCTATCATAAAGAGCGAATTAAAAAACTCTATCTCATAATATGGATTTAATAACATAAATAATAAAAATCCAGTGTAAAGCGCTATCAAAGAAAAAATTGTCCTTCCGCTAAATACACCGTATCGCTTCGTTAAAAAGGCACTGAAAGTCGCGAGTCCTATGTACACTGAATTATATAAAAATAAGTCTGTTACATATTCGTTATACCAATCCATCATCGACACCACCCTAATAACTACTTTAGCACTATAATTGTACGAATATTCCGCAAATAATTCAATAATTAACTTTATTTCCCTACCTACTATTTAAAATATCACTTGATCTTTCTTTGTGTATTTATCAGCAGTCCGAAAAAGGAGTTATCGATAAAACCAAAAGATATTTCATTCGTTAAAGTATTTTTAAATGTTAAATAAAAAAACTCCCTTTCCAAAGCTTTTCTTCAGTAGTACGAAGATTGCTTTGAAAAAGGAGTTTTCATTATGCTAGGTTTTTTTTGCAGTACTCTAGAATTTCTGCTTCTTCGTCGTCTTCAAGAGCAAAGTCTAGTGCATCTCTTGATGCTTTTTCAGTAAAGTAATATTGCACAACGCGTTCTCCATTTTCATCTGAAGCGAAAATGACACGAAGCTCTAATCCACCTTCTGTATATAGCTCATCGTCTTCTTCAACTTGAATATCTAGTAAAAATTCATAACGATCTCCGACGATAATTCCAGTCGGGTCGTTTATTTTATTAACTAAATGACTTATAATTTCCATTTTCTCATTCTCCTTTAGTTGATTTATTAATCTAGATGTTGTCTTCCTATCATCTAATTGTATCTGTAGAGCGTGTATAATGCCAACTCTACAATAAACTTTTAATTCTCTTCCCACACATTAAAAACCATGCCGAACGGATCGCGCACGTAACAATCCCTTCCTTTACCTTCCCAACGAACAATTTCACAACCATTTTCTACTAAATGTTCCTTAGCCTCTTGTAAATTGTTGACGACTATTTCCATGACAGGACCTAAATTTTCACGGCCTGGAATTAAAAATATTGAATTGTGATTCGTTCGAAATTCCACTTCGTCTACATCACTTTCAATAGGTTCCTTCAATCCCATAACTGTCTCATAAAAGAGTTTTGCCTTTTCAACGTCTTCTACTTGAAAACCAATATTCTTGGACATTCGATAATTCATTCTAGTATCTCTCCTTCATCATAAAGTGAAAATGTGAAGATGCCATGCTATTCAGGGCTACTATCGTGAGCCGATTAGGTTTTTCAATACTTCATTCGTTAAGTTAGGCACGATGTTGAGGGTAAAATCGCGTTCCATACGTTCATATTGTTTGTGTGCATCGTAACCATAAGGTCCAATATTGATAACTGGTACGTTTATGGCGCGTATTGCTTCATAGTCGACATAGTGTTTCGTTCCCCATCCTGGGTTATTCCTTGAGACAGCCGAAATCCCTGACTCGTCGTCGCTCAATGCGACAAAACTCATGTCCGAGATGTACGGGAAAAAGTTTTTCGTAACGATAGGGTGAGGATAGTTAGGTTGGACCGATTCCACAGCCATATCTAATGCTTCCAGCAAATTTTGTTCTTTGTCGTTTTTACCTGTAACTTCTATTCTTGGAGAATAGAGCGATGAGTAAAACATGATGATTGCTGGATTTTTATCTGGCATCCATTTCCATGCTTCTTCAACTACGCGTGCTGCGAACATACGGGTATCAAGGTCGATTTGTTGTAATAATTGTTCTTTGAAAGCTTCCATATGTACCGTATACGCTTCACCATGCTCGTTTTGCAATAGCGAATGCATGTCCTCGTAAGTCATGACTCGTGGTTCCCACAGTAGGTCATTCATAGGTTCTCCGCTTATTTTGCTAAACGTTGCATAATGTTGCTTGAACTCCTTTAGTGCCGTAGAAAATGCCATTTCTGCTTCTACTTTTAAGAGCTCGAGAACTTCTTTTGGCGACCACGAATGGATAAAGAAATTGAAATAGACATACGCAGATAATGCTGTTTGCACGGTGTATGTTGGTTTAAAGTCCATCTGTTTTAATGCAACTGGCGGCACAGTCGTTTCCCCAAACGCTTCATTGCAAAGTGCAGGATTGTAACTGATTTGTCTTGTCAAATGGGCAGCGATAAAATTAGGATCAATGCCTTCAAAACAAGAACCTACATGCGTTTCCGACCCCGTAATGAAGAATGATGGCAATAACTTCCCTACTGTTCCTTTGTAAATATAGCGATTCGGATCCCCGTTGTAACGAGGAGACACAAAGTCCGCATTAATCGCTGCTACATACTCAAATCCTTGTACGTCACGAAGACGTTTTAATTCGGATAATGAAGATATTATTCCGTGCGAACCGTCTTCTTCATCACACTCAAAGACGATCATTAAATTACCTTCGAGCTCTTCAGGATGCTCCGAATAATATTTCAACAAGTATAGATGACTTGCTACTCCAGACTTCATGTCAAGAACACCTCGTCCAAACTCGAATTCACCTGACATTAGATGACTTCTCACTGCTTCAGGCAAATCTTCTTGTGGTAGGGCTTGTGCTAATGCATCAGGATCCAGTGCATGCTCTTTTAAATTAAAATCGTCGATGCCTACTGTATCAATGTGTCCCATTAATAGAACTGTTTTATTGGATGGGTTTTTCGTTCCTTTAACAAACGCAATGACATTGTAACGCTCTTGCTCATCGTTTTCAGTCTGTTGATAGACTATATGTTCAATATGTTGTTGGAAATATGGATAAGAAGAAATAAGCGTATGAAGCGCCTGCGACATCACCTTTTCTCCGCCCTCATTCACAATACTTTCGATTCGCACTAACTGTTTCGTCAATGCCCACACTTCTTCACGGCAATCAAACATGTCCAGTCACCCCTTTAGTCAAAATATTTAGTTACACGTAATATATCATAGACAGTCGACATGGGGAACCAGCTTTGATTACAATGGGGAGAGTTAGGAGTGAACGAAATGCAACCTTTTACAGCAGAAGTTGTACGCGTCTTAAAAGAAATACCTGAAGGCTACGTGGTCACTTATGGACAAGTCGCACGCATGGCGGGTAGTCCACGTGCTGCAAGACAAGTCGTACGAATTTTACATACGATGAGCGAAAAACACGGATTGCCTTGGCATCGAGTAGTCAATGTTCGTGGGGAAATCGCCATTTCAGACGATGAGTCAAAGAATTTGCAACGCATGTTGCTTGAAAGTGAAGATGTGCTTTTTTTAGCGGATGGAAGAGTAGATTTAAGTGTATTTGATAAGTAAATTTTGATGTCATTCTAAATTTCCAGTAAAAAAAGGCTGCCTGGGCAACCTTTTTTTACTTACACAATGCTATTTATCATTAATTTTATCTTCAGGTCGCCAACCCTTTTGCAAATCTCGAATCGTTAAGTCGAAAGTATATTCTAAATGAGGATAATCTTTGAAGCCAGCCCAGTCACCACCCCATTCAAAACCTAGTTCCTTACCAATTTGAGCAACTTCGAACCAGTCCGCTTCCCCGTTACTATTTAAGTCCCGCTGCATGTCATAGCTGATGGTCCCATCATTGTTCTTCAAGACGAAATCGATGGCAAGTCCATAATTATGAAAACTTTCACCACCACGAGCATACGTAACGATGCTACCGTCCATCGAGCGTCCTTTGTCATATAGTACGTCTTGAGATTCTACTGATCGAAAACCGTCACTTATCATAATGGGAATACCGATTTCTTCTGCTTTATCTAGTAATTGATTACTTTTCTCCCCCACAATCGGGTGCAGTCCTTCTGGCAAAGTGCGTTCCTTAAGCTCTTCTCGAAATTCTAGTTCATTGTGAACCCATACGAAGAAGAGTCCGCCAATGACGAGCCACAACGTAATATTTACCCATGTCCATAGTCTCTTCAAGCGAACTTCCCCTTTCTTCACACTGTTTTCCATCTTACGAAACTTCTTACTTTCTTTCAATGATTCAATACTCCCTAGCAGATAAAAGAGTCGCTCCTGTGAAAGGAACGACTCTTTTAAAATTAAGCGGTGACATCTCGCTTCGTAAATGACCAGAAGCTAATGACTAAGAATAACAACATATAAACGGTCAAGACTATAAGTGATAAAGTCCAAGTCATTCCTGGGACATACAAATTACCTGTGATATAACCTGTTAAATCAGTATGGGTAAATAAGATGTATTTCGCGATTTCATATTTGCTTAGGAATAGTACGATAGGAGTTCCAACAAATAATAGGAATATTGATAAACCAATGGCAAGAGAACTTGAACGGAACACGCTGCCAATCGTGAAGGCGAATGTTGTATAGATGATTACACCTACGAATTGTAAGACGTATAACACGAGGACACGTCCCCAGTATGATACTTCCACTACCGCTCCATTGCGATAGTCTAAAATTTCACCTCCGCTTGAATCATAGAACAAGTAACCTGCAATTAATGATGCCACAAATGAAATTATTGTTAACGCCAAGGCAAATAATAAGGTAGTCAAATATTTCGACGTTAAGATTTTCCATCTCTTGACCGGTCTACTTAGTAACATTTTAATCGTTCCTTGAGAGAATTCAGATGCCACAATACCTGCTGCGGCAATGACTGATAACAACACAACCAACGACAACATCAAATTTGAATCAAGTATAGATTGCTCTCTACCCGTTGGATCCATTGGTTCTATATCTTTTTCTAATCGATATTCAGAAATTGCTAGATCCTTTTCTAATTGTTTTTTAGTCGCATCATCTATGTTAGGGTTCGCAAGTTCCTCTTTTAAAAACACTTGATTTTGAGCTGCATCTTCTTCCCAAGACGGTTGGTTTTCTGGTTGCTCAAAGGAGGATTCTACAAACTTCATAATGCCACTAATTCCAATTAATATGAGTAATAATACGGCTACCATAATCCAAGTGGCTTTTTTATGCCATAACTTCATCCATTCATTTCTTATGAGATTCAGCAATTTGGCCACCTCCGGTCATTTCTAAGAATTGATCTTCGAGCGTTTTACGGAATGGTTGCACGGCAAATAATTGAAGATTTGCAGCTACCATCGTTTGAATGATTGCAGGAATTTGTTGTTGTTCTACTTTGGTGATAAATCCTAAACCGCTCTCTTCCACTGTTAGCCCATGTTCCACTAGTAATGCACGTGCTTGTTCAAGTGGTTGAGCTTCAATATAATAATGAGCTTCTTCTTTTTGATTCATTTCACGAATGTCAATAAGCTGACCATTTTGAATGATTGCGATTCTGTCACATATCAGTTCAATTTCAGAGAGTAAGTGACTCGATACGAACACAGAAACTCCATCTTCATCAGCGATCTTACGTAAATATGTACGGAATTCTCGAATTCCTGCAGGATCCAAACCGTTTGTTGGTTCATCTAAAATCAAGAATTTCGGACGATGCAATAAAGCTTGTGCTAAACCTAAACGTTGGCGCATGCCAAGTGAATACGAAGATACTTTTTCATGTATCCGATTTTGCATGCCTACTTGCTCCACTACTTCGGTAATCCGCTCTTTTGTAATCGATTTATTCATTCGCGCAAAGTGCAATAAATTTTTCCATCCCGACATGTATTTGTACATCTCAGGATTTTCAACAATTACTCCTACTTTACTCATCGTTTCTTCAAAATGCTCTGTCAGTGTCTGGCCTTCAACTACTACTTCTCCACTTGTAGGTTGCATTAACCCTGACATCATTCGAATAGTCGTTGTTTTACCTGCTCCATTCGGCCCTAAAAAACCTGTGATTTGACCAGGGAATAATTGCAAGTTCAAGTTATCAATAATTTTCTTTTTTCCAATGGTTTTTGACAAACCTTTTAACTCTACGACTGGTTGTTGTTCCACACTTTTCACCTTCCTTTAATAACGACATCAGCTATCTACTGCATAAGACGAAATAACTACTTAAAAGTTCTTGCTTTCTATATGACTTTTGGTGCTTATTTCTATATACGAAATAACTGGGTAAAAGTTTCAATTGTTCTTAAGACTTTTAATTTTTTCAATGGATGGATTTATTCGTTAAAGTTTTTAGGATAAAATAAGGGAAAGGATGTGCGAATATTGTGATAAATAAATTTCCCGGGAAATACGGATTACATTTGGAATATCCCGTAGGGGCAGTCCGCTATTCTATAAATATTGATGAAGTTTTTAAGTCTGCTAGTGTCATTAAGTTACCTATTTTTCTTTACGGAAGTCATTATGCCAAGGATTTAGATGAACTAGTGGAGGTTTCTCCTGAAGATATCGTCGATGGATCTGGCGTTTTGCAAACACTTGTCACACAAGAAAGATTGTTTTCGGTACGTGATTTACATGCATTAATGATAGTAGTTTCTGATAATACCGCGACTAATCTCTTGATTAAGCGTTATGGAATGAAACGTCTTAACAGTTATTTGCAGCATCTAGGAATGACGAAGTCGAAACTTGGACGTGAAATGCGTGACCATAGGGCGATTGCAGAAGAACGAGATAATATTGTATGTGCCCGTGACATGGTTGCTTGCTTACGAGCTATGGTTAGTTCTCCTGCTTTTAATGACATGTTACATATTTTAGAGAAACAACAATTTCAAGATAAAATACCCACAGGGGTTAATAATGAGAATTTTGTCTTTTTTAACAAAACGGGTGAGTTAGATGATATAGAACATGATGTTGGATTATTTGTTTATAAAGGACAAATAGGTCTCTTCGTCGCCTTAACTGAAGGTAATAATTCACTAGAGTTTTTACATGAATTTGGACATAAGTTTAATGAATTATAAAAGAGCGAACCGCTGACGGCTCGCTCTTTTATTTTTCGTTAAATATTTGATCATCTATTTTATTTGATTGTTCTGAATCTCCGAACCATGATTTCATTTTTTCATGTGCACGTTGTCTAGTTGGCTCATCGATATGTGAAATGACTTGATACAAAGCATATGCAATAACACTTGCATCATCAGCTAAACCAATGACGGGAATGAAATCAGGAATAATGTCAGCTGGGAATATTAAGTATCCTAATGCACCCATAATTGTAAGTTTTGCTGATTTTGGTACCGCTGGATTTTGAGCTGTGAAGTACAATAACAAACTTGTATAAACAGTCGTTTCACCCGCTTTTTTGCTATATTTCAGAAGTTTATTCCAAAACTTTTCTTCTGAATAATGCATTTGCGAGCTTTCAATCTCACTTTGCGGGTCTAAGTTTTTTAGCAAATCCTTGTCTTGCTGCTTGTTCATATCAACACCCCTTTGAAACTAGTATGTCGGTTTGTGTGATAGTTTTCAATAATTAACCTATAGGATGTTTTCTACAACTAATTGTAAAATGAGCAAAGCCGTAACAATCCGTAAGATTGGTTTCACATATTGTGGCTTTATTTTTTCTGCTATACGAACACCTAGCTGGGCTCCTGTCATTGACCCGGCCATCAAGGCTAGTGTTAGTGGCCATATGATAACACCCGACGAAATATAACTAATCGCTGCCCCAAAGCAACTCGAGAAAGTCGCAAGCCTTACCAATCCAACTGACTTTACATACGCAATGTTCAAGTAACTAAATAAATACAACATTAACGTACCTTGTCCGGGACCAAACAAACCATCATACATACCGATCCCAAAAAGCCCCGGACCACTTACAGCTGTCAATTTCAAAGGCTTTTCTCCTGTGAAATTGCCTTTGCCAATAAAAGATGTGAGAAAAGCAAATGCTAAAAAGATGATTGCCAGTACATAAAGATTACTTGCCGATAATTTAGAAGCAATAAAACCTCCAGTGAGTCCCCCTCCCAAACTGATTGGTATTAACCAGACGGAATCCTTTAAGGTAATTTGTTTTCGTTTGTACAACGTAAAGAAACTCGAAAAAGAACTTACTGTGTTGGACACTTTATTAGCACCAATGGCTGAATGAATCGGCATGCCCAGTAGTAACATTGTTGGCAAACTAATCAAGCCTCCACCTCCAGCTAACGTGCCGATTGTCGTTGCCGTTACACCGATCAGATAAAGTAGTAGATAATCCATCGTCGTCACCTGTCTTTCTTGTTATTCTTATTGTACTTCGTGTCTCTAAATAAGAACATGACGATGATATAATGAGTTACGATAAGAAAAACTTATGACAAGGGGAATAGATTATGTTCAAAGGATCAAAAATTCGTTTAACAGCTATCAGAAAAGAAGATCTTCCGACATATCGGCAATGGACTAGTGAGGAATCATTTGGTCGTTTTTATACTTCTTCCCCTATTCGTGAAGAGTCCGAGAAAAATGCAAACCAATTGATTGATGACCATTCTGACCGTAGTTATCGTTTTGCAATACGCCCGCTTACTACTGAAGATTTTTTAGGTGTTTGTGCGATTGAAGAAATTGAATGGCCACATCGTGTTGGTTGGACTTCGATTGCTCTTGGTCCAGATTTTCAAGGCAAAGGATTTGGCAAGGACGCCATGCTATTGGTGGTGAATTACGCCTTTAACGAACTTAATTTACATAGACTATCACTGACTGTTTTCAGCTATAACCAAGGAGCCATTACTCTCTATGAATCTCTTGGCTTCAGACATGAAGGTACTTATCGTGAATTTTTACAACGGGACGGCAAACGACATGACATGCATTTATACGGATTGCTAGCCACCGATGTTAAGCCACTTAATTAATGGAAATGAAAAAGGATGCCTTCTTTAAAAGAGGCTTCCTTTTCTTAAGCTTTTGAATGTGTAAAGCGCTCAAATAAATTCCGGACGATAGTCGTTAGGCTTAATATAAATACGATGATTAATGTAATTTGAATCACCATAATCATCCAGTCAGGGAAAGATAGGACGCCACTATTTATTAAATGGTTTAAGCCTACAAAAATAGAGACGAGGGCAGCCAAGAAAGCTATCATAGTTGCAAGAATAGCAGCAACTTGAAGGAATGATAATTGTTTAATATGCTTTCTTAAACGAATGACTTGTAGCAGGATGACTAATACGAACAGGATAAATGACAGATTGGAAGAACCTATGTAGATTGAATTACCAATATAGAAAACTAAGATTACACTAAGAATGATGCTTTGGTATTTGTCTATAAATGTTAACATGTTGATTTCGCTCCTTTATATGTAGTACGCAAAAGCTATTAAAAAGTTTCATTTTTGGTAAAATAAGAGAATAGACTCTCACTTAAAAGAAATGAGGAATTGGATGCTTACTTTATATATTACACGACATGGTCAAACAGAATGGAATGTTCAATCTCGTATGCAAGGTTGGGCGGACTCACCCTTAACAGAAAGTGGTGTGGCAGCCGCAAGACAATTAGGCAAACGTCTTCAAGATGTCCCACTTGACGCCGTATACAGCAGTACGAGCGGACGCACAATTCATACTGCTCAACTGATACTTGGAGAACGTACTACTCCACTTATTCAAAAAGAAGACTTACGAGAAATTAATGTCGGTGAGTGGCAAGGTAAGTTATCTTCTGACATCGATCGAGATTTTGCGGACCAAGTAAAAACATACTATGAGCATCCAAGCCAATTTGAACCAACTTCTGGTGAAAGCTTCTATCAGCTGAAAGAACGAGTGTTACGTGCTATAGAAGACATAGCTGCTGCCCATCCAACCGGTCATGTTTTGATTGTCACGCATGGTGTTGTTAAAAAATGCTTAATCAATCATTTTAGTGGTGCACAGTTGGATTCACTGTGGGATCCACCTTTTATCCATGGTACAAGTTTAACAAAGCTGGAAATTGATACTGATCGACGAGAACTCACCATGATTGGCGATATGTCACACAATGAAGAAGCTAAAGTCGCTTCACGAGTTCAATAAGTATAAGATTCTAAGCGAAGCTGGTGGATAACTTATACTACTTCTTACAAAGAAAAGCGCATTCTAGCTAGAATTGATGAACCAGTGTCTTTCTGTGGAAGAATGGTGTCCATCTCCAAGCGAATGGACGAAAACGTAACTCGAGTGGACGGAAACTCAAGTTGAATGGACAATAACCTAATGTGAATGGACGGAAAGCCAAGTTGAATGGACGATAACCCACTGTGAATGGACGATAGCCAAATCTCCAAGTCCGAAGATGTAGCTCTAACAAATCTTATCTTTCAAAAAAAGAAGCGAGGATTATAAATCCCCGCTTCCCATCTAATGTTTCATTTGAATGCGTAGTTTACGATGATCACGACGTGCTGGTCCTGATTCGTAAAGTCGAATTTCTTCTTCCGTTTCAGCGACAATCCCTGGAACCGGAGTTGGCTTCCCGTTTGCATCAATTGCGACAAATGTTAGGAAGGATTCGGTCGTTAACTTCGTTTCACCTGTTAACAAGTTCGTTGAATGCACACGTACATAGATTTCCATTGACGTTCGACCTGTCGAACTGACGACTGATTCTAACTCTAGGCAATCACCTACACGAGCGGATGATAAAAAATCGACGGAATCGATAGACGCGGTGACGACTGTATTTTTGCAATGCTTCATAGCAGTAATAGCAGCTATTTCGTCAATATAAGATAACACTTTCCCTCCGAAAATGGTTTCCATCGTATTAATGTCGGGCGGTAACACCAAATGTGTTTGAATCGTTCGGGACTGCTTCATTGGAATTGGTTGGGTCATGATGATCTCTCCTTCTTTGATGCATAGGTCCATCATACAAAACCTCATCATTAATTTAAAGTTCTATACACCTATTGTCTAGCCTACTCTTTTAGAAATAAACAAGCCAGTCCTTCACTCTAGGACTGGCTTTCATACTATTCGTTATGATAAATTAGAAAGTTCTTCTTCAGATCTTGCATAACGTCTTGCCGCACACAATTCATTCTCATACTTCGTACCCGCTATTTCAATAATTTCTACACATTGTCCTGTCGATGGAGAATGAATCATTTGCCCAAATCCGTAATAAATACCGACGTGGCGAACTTTATCGGATCCTACATTTGCAAAAAATAATAAATCTCCTATTTCCCACTGATTTGTGTCTTCTATATTAACTTCTTTCCCACTTCTTGCCTGATCGTCAGCATCCCTTGGAAGGAAATATCCATGCCCTTTGAACATGTTGTAGCTAAGACCCGAGCAATCATAGCCATATGAAGACATGCCGCCCCAGAAGTATGGTTTTTCGATAAATTTAGTAGCACAAGAAACGATAGCGGCTCCGGAACGTTCAACAAATGATTCAATACCTGGAGAATGTTCAACCTCTTCACTTAAAATCAGCGCTTCTCCATGCGGGGTATGGACTAATGTAAACTGAGCGTTGTTATCGATAACTGGGAGTATTGTATTAAATGGAACGACTAGTAAAGGCTTTCTATCCTTCGTCCAAAGCTGTGCTTTAGGTAGACGGACTTTCGCAAAACCGAAGTCTGAAATTCGTTCCATTTCTTTTAATTGAACGAGAGGTACCCAACCTGGATAACCGCGTTCATCTTTTTTAGAAGGTTGCCAAGTACAAATCACTTTTGCCCAGTCCCCAACAATTTCTTCGATTAATACAGGCTCGCCGTATAACAACTGCGTTTGAATGCGATTTCCCTCGCAAAGATCGAGCAAGTCTTTATACGATAATTCTTCTAACCACTTAGGGACACGTACTGGATTTTCTAAACCTGGCGCATCTTTTTCACGTGCTGACTCAGGAGATGTCCAAACTGTTGCGACGGACACTGAACATACCCATCTTGTTGCTGATTGAAATAACATGTTTTCTCTCCTTATCCTTTATGAAGGAATCGTTTATTCATTAACTTACTATGTAATCCGAGACCAGGTAATTTTGAAAATCGAATATGTCTGCCGTCGTATGTAATACCGCCTTCTACAATATCTTCAGCCAACATTAACGGGGCATCAAAATCAAAGCGCGTCACGTTCGGTTGGCTTGCAGCGAAATGAGCAGCTGCTGAAATGCCAAGTTTTGTTTCAATCATGCTTCCGGTCATGCATTCTACTCCATAACTTTCGGCTAATGCATTGATTTTCAACGCTTGATAAATGCCTCCAGCTTTCATGAGTTTAATATTGATTAAATCAGCTGCACGCAGTTGCAAGACTCGTACTGCATCTTTTGGCGTAAATATACTCTCATCCGCCATGATTGGTGTCTGTGTATGCATTGTTACATATTGTAACCCTTCAATATCATACGCTTTTACTGGTTGTTCAATGAGTTCTATTTCAAGACCGGCGTCTTCCATCTGTCCAATAGCCCGCACTGCTTCTTTTGCTTCCCATCCCTGGTTCGCATCGAGTCGAAGCTTTGGTTCGTACCCAATCTTTTCTCTGATTGCGCGAATCCGTTCAACGTCTTTTGCGATATCATCGATACCCACTTTAATTTTCAATACATTAAAGCCTTTATCTACGTAACGTGCAGCATCTTCAGCCATTTCTTCTTCATCATTTACACTGACCGTAAAGTCGGTTTCCAGTGTATCACGATAGCCTCCAAGAAGTGTTACAAGAGGCAGTCCTGCAAGTTGACCGAGCAAATCATGAATGGCCATATCAATCGCTGCTTTTGCACTTGAATTGCCAACCATAGAACGATGCAATTTTTGGAATACCCGCTCCGAATGATGTAAATCAAGACCTAGTAAATGAGGTCCGATCACTTGATCAATTGCAAATTGAATACTTCCAAGCGAATCACCTGTGATGACATGAGTTGGTGGGGCTTCTCCCCATCCATCAAGACCATCTTCTGTAGTGATCTTGACAAAAATAGATTCGGCAATCGTGACGGTACGAAGCGCAGTTTTAAACGGTTTTGTGAGCTGTACCGCAACCGAAAAAGTTTCGATTGAATGTATGATCATGATGGATTACCTCCCGTTTATTTAACGCCTGGTAAAATGGTCAATGTTTTTGCTTCGGCATCTAATCGAGCTTCCACACCTAGTGGTATCGCAAAATGTGGTTCACAGTGACCAATTTTAAATCCAGATACTACTGGCTTTCCTAAGTTACCTAGATAGTGTTTCAAGACTTCATCTAGTGTTAATGATGTTTTTCGTTGTTTAGGTTCTGCTTTTGAAAAATCGCCAACTACAATTCCTACTGCTTCTTGCAATTTCCCTGCTAAACGCAACTGGTTTAACATGCTATCTACTTTATAGGGTTCTTCATTTACATCCTCAATAAATAGCAACTTCCCACGTGTATCAATTTCGTATTTAGAGCCTAGCGCACTAACTAGCAGCGATAAGTTTCCTCCTACTAACTCTCCTTGTGCCACTCCACCACTTAGGGTCGTTAATGGTGAAATGTCTTCTGTATAATGAAGTTCACTTGGTTCAAATAATTGCCCAAACATGCGAGCAGATAATTCTTGGAAAGTGTCTTTTCCGACATCCGATGCAAGCATTGGTCCGTGGAATGTAACAATGTTGGCGAATTGACCAATCGTCGTGTGTAAATACGTAATATCGCTATAGCCCCACAGAATTTTAGGTTGCTCGGTCATTAATTGGAAATCAATGCGATCCGCATAGCGAGCTGCTCCGAAGCCACCTCCCGCGCAAATAATACCTTTAACGTTTGGATCAGAAAGCATATCGTGTAAATCTTCTAAGCGCTCATCATCTGTTCCCGCTAAATAGCCGTTAATATTTTCGACGTGTTTCCCCATTTTAACGTTCAATCCTAATTGGTCTAAAAATGCGAGTGAGCGGTTTAAATTTTCTAAGTTAGGTGGACTTGATGGAGCGATAACTCCAATGGTATCCCCTTTTTTTAATCGTGTTGGTCTCGTGCGCATGGATGTTGCTCCTCTCTTCTGTCTTGAAAACAAGTTATCTATCTTTAAGTATAACTTCTTTTCATAATAGAAGTATGCGACGTCTACTTGAAACGCCGCAGCTTTTCATTCTTTTCAGTACAGCGTGAAAATTTTTAAACTGTTAATGAACAATTTGCCTTCACATTAACAAAATGTCGTTTGGCTCGCTAATTCGACTTGAACTAACATCGCACGGTACGCTTCCAAAATATCTTTGGCTTCAAATTTCACGATTGTTGTACCAGGTTCAATTTCACAGCCAGGCATAAGAGCTGCCCACTCGGCTTGTCCGTAGTTCACAAATTCGATTCGTAACGTTGGTTTTTCAGGTGGTACGAGTGGTTTTACTAAGTGTCTATTGTCGACAGCTTTTTGAATTTGTTCGGTTAAAAGTGCATGTGACTTTTGGGGATGCATAGTTTTTACAGCTTGGCGTGTAATCGATTGTTTGACCGCAACTGTAGTGACGTTTGGAATAAGGGCTTCAGCTTCACGACACGCCCCGTCGTCACCAGCAACTAGTAACACCGGCACTCCAAAGTGGCCAGCCACGTATGCATTGAACCCAAGCTCCCCAACTTCTACTTCGTTAATGTACATATTACGCACGCCAAAAATCATACTGTGACTCATGACTCCAGGTTGCCCTGCACGCGAATGATAACCTACAAAAATCGCTCCTTCATATGATTCATCCAGTGCCTGTACCATCGAATACGGCTTTACTCCACCAGTAATCAAAAGCGCTTCTGGATTTAATTCCTCTATTAGCAAGTTATTCATTTTCGAATGGCTGTCGTTCACCACTATCTCGGTAGACCCTTTTTTCAGTAAACCTTCAATAATCGCATTTGCTTCATTGGTCATGATACGACGGGCACGTTCATAGTTGTGTTTCTGCGAATCTACGAAAGTATGATCTGGCAAACCAGTAATGCCTTCCATGTCGACCGAGATGAAAAATTTCATATTCTTGCTGACCTCCTCATACCTTGATATATCAATAATTGTTATATTTAAAGTAACAATAAAGATTGAATATTTCAATATTATCCCTTTATTTTATTCGATTACCGAAATAGTTAAAACCTTAGTGCAGAAAATTGAATAGGATAAAATTTGTATACCCATAAACGTATGATTTTCGACCACTCGAATGGTGTTTCCGATCACTTACGCTTGATTTCCGACCACTCAAATGTAGTTTCCGACCATTCGTCTATTTTTCTGATTATTTATTAATTTATCCCCTTATCTGTTGACATATGTTTCTATGCGTACTAAGATAGGAACAACTTTTTGATTCGGAATTTTGGTAGAAGGTGTCGGGAGCGACATCGCCAATAAAATTTAGAACATAGTTGAGATTGAGTTTAGCTGAGAAAAATCGATGACAAAGAATAGTAGCTCGAGTGTGTCTTAATAGAGAGTCAGCGGTTGGTGGAAGCTGATAGACAACTTGTGGTGAATGGTCTTTGGAGAGTTTCCCTGAAGGTAAGTATGGGAAAACGTCTGATCTACGTTACAGGTCCTAAAGTGAAAGCCAGTATTGGCTTTTAATTTGAGGTGGCACCGCGGTCATTCCGTCCTCTGTACATGAACTTTTCTGTTCATGTACAGGGGACTTTTTTGTTTTTCCGTAGGTACACGAGCCGAGCAGAGGAGAGATTAGTTTGAATACAAACCAACTACAAACCGCACGAATGACAATTAACGGTGACACCCTTTCACCCATATCGATTTTCAAACGCTTGCAAGGGACTCGTAAGTTTTTACTCGAAAGTTCTTTAAAACATGAAGCATCTGGTCGCTATTCTTTTATTGGAGCAGACCCCGTCAAAGAATTTAAAGGAGCGGCTCATGAGTTAAAGGAAACGAACTTATTAACTAGTGAAGAGATGATTCATAAAGGAAAACCGCTTGAATTATTAAAAACTCTACTACCCGTAATTGAGGAGCACAGTGAATTTCCTTTCAACGGTGGTGCGGTTGGCTATATCGGCTATGATGTCATCTCGCAATATGAAGACATTGGTCCCGCCCTCCTAGATGATCGAGATATGCCTGATATTCACTTGCTCGTATATGAAACCATCATTGTCTATGACCACCTAAAGCAAGATATAACGATTTTGCACACAGGTAACAATCCAAGCAAGATTAAAGAAGTGGAACTTCAATTAGCAGTGAAAGAACGCGAGGAGGTAACTACCTCTTCCCCGCTTCCTTTTACATCTAATATTACAAAACAAACGTTTATCGATAACGTTTTACGAGCGAAAGAACTGATAAGTGCAGGAGAGATATTTCAAGTAGTGTTATCTCAACGTTTACAAGCCCCCTTTACCGGCGACTGTTTTTCGTTGTATCGAAAGCTAAGAAAAGAAAATCCTTCTCCTTATATGTTTTATGTCGACTTTGACGAACATGTGGTATTGGGTGCTTCACCAGAAAGTTTGATGAGCATTCAAGGAAAACGAGTGACAACGAACCCAATTGCAGGCACAAGACGACGTGGCAAAACATCAGAAGAAGATGCGTTGCTTGAAAAAGAACTTCTCGAGGACCCGAAAGAACTCGCTGAACACCGCATGTTGGTGGATTTAGGACGAAATGATTTGGGTCGAATTAGTGAAGTTGGCAGCATCCATTTAACTAAATATATGAACATTGAAAAGTATCAACATGTTATGCACATTGTATCTGAAGTGGCAGGTACTTTAAGGGATGACCAACACCCCCTTGATGCTCTCGTTGCTTGTTTACCAGCTGGAACCGTATCGGGTGCTCCTAAAATTCGCGCGATGCAGGTGATTCAAGAGATGGAGAATGTGAAACGCGGAGTTTACGCAGGCGCTGTCGGCTATATCGGATTTAATGGCAATATTGATATTGCGTTAGCGATTCGAACATTAGTCGTGAAAAACCAGACCGCTTTTGTCCAAGCGGGCGCTGGAATTGTCTATGACTCCAATCCACAAGCAGAGTATGAAGAAACGTTACACAAAGCGAAGTCATTGCTTGAGGTGTTGTCATGATTTTACTACTCGATCACTATGACTCGTTTACGTATAACTTGTTCCAAAGCCTATCGATGCTAGGAGAAGATGTACAAGTGGTTCGTTATGATGAGATATCTATAGAAGAAATCCATCAAATGAAGCCAAAAGCTATCGTCTTATCCCCTGGACCTGGATCGCCAAATGACAAATTACATTCTTTATCGATTATCCAAGAATTTTATCAAACGATACCGATGCTTGGTGTTTGTTTAGGACATCAGCTGCTTGGCGTAGCATTTGGAGGGAAAATAGAACGTGCTACAAACGTGATGCACGGTAAGGTATCCGCAGTACGCCATTCACATGCGGGTATGTTCGCTTATCTACCACAACCATTACCTGTCATGCGTTACCACTCACTCGTGCTTGAAGATCTACCGACGTGTTTTAACACAACCGCGATTGCAATGGACGACCAAAGCATCATGGCGATTCAACACGAGGAATATCCACTTTACGGCTTGCAGTTCCATCCGGAATCCATAGGGACTCGTGATGGCGATAAAATTCTACAAGCCTTTTTAACAGACATAGCTTAGCTGAGCAGATTTATAGTGAGGAGAGATAGAGATGAGAGGATTTACTGAGTGTGTACGTGCAGGTAATTCACTGACGTACCAAGAGATGAGAGAAGCAACAAGCGCTATGTTTTCAGAACAAATTGCCGACCTAGATATCGCTAATTTTTTAACAGCATTATCGATAAAGGGTGAAACGACAGAAGAAATTGCTGCCATTGTAGAAGTGTTAAGAGAAAATGCTACGCAAATACCAGTTACATCATCAGTTATTTTTGATAATTGTGGTACGGGAGGCGATGGTTCACAAAGTTTTAATATCAGCACTACTTGTTCTTTTGTACTAGCCGGAGCAGGATTGAAAATTGCTAAACACGGAAATCGTAGTATTTCAAGTCGTACAGGAAGTGCGGATGTATTAGAAGAGCTTGGCATCGCTTTGGATTTTCAACCTCATGAAGTGGATGAATTACTAAAGTTAACAAATATCGCGTTTTTATTTGCACCACATGTTCACCCAAAAATGAAACGAATTCAAGTCATTCGGAAATCTTTAGGCAAACCAACGATTTTTAATATGATTGGTCCCTTAACAAATCCCGTTTCTCTATCCTCTCAGTTAGTCGGTGTTTATCGACAAGATAAATTAATGCCTTTAGCGGATGTCCTTCATCGCATAGGTCGAAAACGCGCAATCGTATTAACGGGTGCAGGCGGAATGGATGAGGCGTCTCTTGCAGGAGATAACCATCTTGTACTGATGGATGAAGGTGACTGTATTCCATTTACGCTAAATGCACAGGAAGTTGGTTTGTCATATGCCCCGTTAGAAGCGATTCGCGGTGGCGACGCAAAACAAAACGCAGCTATTTTAAAAAGCGTATTACGCGGAGACCCTTCACCTTATTTAGATACAGTGTTGCTCAATGCGGGAATTGGGTTATTCGCAGCAGGTGTCACGTCTACGATTCAAGAAGGCGTTCACCAAGCCCGCAAAAGCATTGAAAGCGGTCGAGCACTAAGCATTATGAATTCAGTTGTCGCGTATAGTCAAAATCGAAGCCATTTGGAGGTGAACGCATGACCATTTTAGAGAAGATTTTAGAAGTGAAAAAATTAGAAGTGGCGGAGCTATTGGAACAACACGTCCCTTTCGATCTAACTAAAGAACCTACTGCCAAGCCTACTTTATTTGAGACTTTATATAACACACAACTTTTACAGGTAATCTCTGAAATTAAACGCGCTTCTCCTTCTAAAGGATTAATTGAAGGGAATGTGAATCCTGTGCAACAAGCACTATCTTATGAGCGTGCGGGAGCTGCAGCGATTTCCGTGTTGACTGATCAACAATTTTTCAAAGGTTCGATGGACGATTTACACGCTGTTTCTACAGCAGTTGGTCTACCTGTATTGTGCAAGGATTTCATTATCCATCGGTTACAAATCGAACAAGCAAAACGAGCGGGTGCTTCTATTATCTTGTTAATCGTGGCTGCACTTGAACAAGAAACGCTTCACGACTTATTTAATTTTGCCACATCTTTAGATTTAGAAGTTTTGGTCGAAGTTCACGATGTTGAGGAATTACAAAGAGCTTTATTAATCGATACGAAGATCATTGGTGTTAATAATCGTAATTTAAAAACGTTTGAAGTGGATTTAGGGAATACGGCAGAAATTGCTGCACACTTCCCTTTTCATGAAGATCGAGTGTTAATAAGTGAAAGTGGTATTCGAGGTGCATCGGATGCGTCAACAGTGGCTCAAGTTGGTGCTCATGCCGTGTTAGTTGGAGAAACATTAATGCGTTGTGCAAACATTGACGAAACGTTACGAACGTTTCACGTGAAACGTAGGGAACGATGATGACAAAAGTAAAAATTTGCGGATTGATGGAACTTGAACATGTAAAAGTGGCTGTGGCATCAGGCGCTGACGCGATTGGATTTGTATTCGCCAAAAGTCGTCGACAAGTCACGGTGGAAAAAGCGAAAGTACTCGCAACTGCAGTTCCGAGTAATGTGCTAAAGATTGGCGTGTTCGTCAATGAAGCGTTGGAAGAAGTGGAACGAATCTCTAGAGAAGTGCCTCTTGATATGGTTCAACTGCATGGTGATGAAGATCCTAATTATGTTCAATGCCTTTCCCTACCTACTATTAAAGCATTATCGATAACGACTCATGAAGATGTGCAGCAGGCTTCACGTTATGAAGTCGATTACTTTTTATTCGATGCACCTGGTTTTGAATTCCGTGGAGGATCTGGTCATTCATTTGATTGGTCGTTACTTACAAAAGCGAACATCTCACACGACAAAGTAATCTTAGCTGGTGGACTGACTGAAAATAATATAAATGAAGCAATTACTATCGTTCACCCTTTTATGGTGGATGTATCAAGTGGAGTTGAGACAGCGCAACGGAAAGATGCAGAAAAAATCCGCACGTTTATCCGTGCAGTTCGAGACGAGGAGAGATGAGCATGGAGACTACTTATAACCAACCAAACGCAACAGGGCATTACGGTAAATTTGGTGGACGATTTGTTCCTGAGACATTAATGCAGGCCGTGATTGAATTAGAGGAAGCTTACAATATAGCTATTAAAGACGAAGAATTTATTAAAGATTTTCGCTATTATTTAAAAGATTATGTGGGACGTGAAAACCCCCTTTACTTTGCAGAACGCTTAACGAAAAAAATGGGCGGTGCGAAGATTTATTTAAAACGTGAAGATCTCAATCATACAGGTGCACATAAAATTAACAACACGATTGGGCAAGCACTACTTGCTGTTCGTATGGGCAAACGTAAAATCGTCGCTGAAACAGGCGCTGGGCAACATGGAGTAGCAACCGCTACCGTCTGTGCACTTTTAGACTTAGAGTGTGTCATCTTTATGGGAGAAGAAGACGTTCGTCGTCAACAGTTGAACGTGTTCCGTATGGAATTATTAGGAGCAAAAGTTGTAACTGTGACGCAAGGTAGTAGAACGTTGAAAGATGCCGTGAATGAAGCACTTCGTTACTGGGTAACGAATGTTGACGATACTCACTACATTATGGGATCCGTTTTGGGCCCCCATCCCTTCCCTAAAATTGTTCGTGATTTCCAGCGTGTGATTGGCGATGAAACGCGTAAACAAATCGTTGAAAAAGAAGGTCGCCTGCCTGATGCGATTGTTGCTTGTATTGGCGGCGGCAGTAACGCAATGGGCATGTTCTATCCTTTCATTGAAGATACTGATGTAAAATTATTCGGCGTTGAAGCAGCTGGCGCTGGACTTGAAACGGACAAACACGCCGCCACTTTAACAAAAGGTTCAGTTGGCGTATTGCACGGTTCACTTATGTATTTACTGCAAGATGATGCGGGACAAATTCAAGAAGCTCATTCGATTTCAGCAGGACTTGATTACCCAGGCATCGGACCTGAGCATAGCTATCTCCATGAAAATGGCCGTGTTAAATATACATCCGTTACCGATGACCAAGCGTTAGCTGCTGTTCAAATGCTGGCTCGAACGGAAGGTATCCTCCCTGCTCTTGAATCTGCACATGCGATTCATTTTGCAGGTGAACTGGCGGCTACGATGAGCAAAGATGAAATTGTTGTCATTTGTTTATCAGGGCGTGGGGACAAAGATGTTGTTACTGTACGTGATGCTCTTGGAGGTGGAACGAATGACTAAAATGAAATTACAATCTGCCATTGAACAGCAAGTCTCAACAGGC
>NZ_JBATUX010000030.1:0-45785 GCF_049671445.1 Paenisporosarcina sp.
ATAATGGCAAAGAGGTCACACCCGTTCCCATACCGAACACGGAAGTTAAGCTCTTTAGCGCCGATGGTAGTTGGGGGTCTCCCCCTGCAAGAGTAGGACGTCGCTAGGCAATTAGAAAACCGGTACCTGTTAAATGGTATCGGTTTTTTTGTGTTTAATTTTATTTAGTAGTGAAGTCGATTTGACTCTATATGAAAGTAGATTTGATTAAATTATCGTCTTGTCTAAGAAATCATGATAGCAAGAGGACTTCATCACTAACCAGTAGCGTAGCGAAAACAAAACCAACCCCAACCCAAATGGCCCTCCTCGAATAGATTCGAGGAGGTTTTCTATGGGAAAATATAGGTGAATCGGAATAAATCAAGGCTGAAGCCGAATAAAACATCGCGAAAGCGGAATAAAACCTCAACTTCATTAGAAAATCCCTAGTTTGCCAATACGTTGAACAGCTTCTTCTAAACGGTCTTCATCCACTAATAACCCAACACGAATATAGCCTTCACCAAATTCACCAAAGCCATTTCCTGGGGCTACAGCTACGTCTGCTTCATTTAACAGTTTATCGGCGAAGTTCTGGCTCGTATAGCCTTTAGGGATGGGTAGCCAAGCAAAGAAAGAGCCTTTTGGGGCATCTACTTGCCATCCAATACGGTTACATGCATTTATAAAGACGTTGCGACGTTTTTCGTAGCGATCAATTAATTCGTGCACACAAGTTTGACTATCATTCAAAGCAGCGACGGCTGCATGTTGAATCGCTGGGAAGAGGCTTACAAACATGTGGTCTTGTATCAGATTCAAGGCTTCAATTATTTGTGCATTTCCTACAGCAAAGCCGACACGCCATCCTGCCATATTGTATGTTTTAGATAAAGTGTACATTTCAATGCCGATGTCTTTTGCTCCGTCTGCTTGTAAGAAACTGACTGGTTTTATTCCTTCAAATCCAATGGCACCGTAGGCAAAATCATGAGATACGGCAATCCCGTTTTCTTTAGCAAATGCTACAGTTTCATTGAAGAATTCGAGGTCTGCCGTAGCTCCTGTTGGGTTATTTGGATAGTTAAGATACATAAGTTTCGCGCGTTTTTTACTTTCTGCAGAGAGCGACGTGTAATCAGGTAAGAAATTATTTTCTGCTATAAGTGGAAGCGTTTCATAGTGTACGTCGGCCATTACTACCCCTGACAAATAGTCTGGGTATCCAGGGTCTGGTAGTAGCATCCAATCACCGGGATTTAATACGGCCATTGGCAATTCAACAAGCCCTATCTTTGTTCCGAATAATACAGCGACTTCCGTCGATGGATCAATATCGACATTGTATTCACGTTTGTAAAAGTCTGCTGCCGCCTCTTTCAATTCACTGATTCCACGGAATGGTGAATATTTATGGGTAACCGGATTTTCAACAGCTTGTTGTAATGCTTGTACGATGTGTGGTGGGGTTGGTTGGTCAGGATTACCTTGACCTAAATTAATTACATCGCGTCCTTGTGCCACTGCCGCTCCTACTTTTTGTACAAGAGAAGCAAAAAATTGTGGAGGCAATTGTTGTAGTTTTTTTGAGAGTTCCATGGCATTTCCTCATTTTCTAAAATAGTTGCAATCATCAGCCAAATCTTATAACCTTTTGAGTATCTTGTCTATAGGTGGTGTATCCATGAAAATAGCATGCATTCAGCTCGACGTAGCGTTTGCAGACCCTGAAAAAAATTTTCACAACGTTCAAACGTTAATTGAAAAGGTGGTCAGTGAAGGGGCAGAGCTCGTTGTTTTACCTGAAATGTGGAATACTGCTTATGCTTTAACTGAGTTAGAAAAACTCGCCGACATCGAAGGAAAGCGTACGAAAAAGTTTCTTTCCAATTTGGCACAAACATATCACATTCATATCGTAGGGGGATCGGTGTCAACAAAAAAAGGAGCCAACTTCTACAATACGATGTATGTGTATTCGAACGTGGGAGAGCTTGTAGGTGAATACGATAAAGCACATTTGTTCCGTTTGATGGATGAACATCTATACTTACAAGCAGGAAATAAAGAAAATGTCTTTTCTCTAGGTTCTATTCAAGCAAGTGGGGTCATATGTTATGACTTAAGGTTTCCAGAATGGTTGCGGGCGCACGCATTAGCAGGAGCAAAGGTGTTATTCGTTCCAGCTCAGTGGCCTTCTACTCGTATTGATCATTGGAAAATCTTACTTCAAGCGCGTGCAATTGAAAATCAATGTTTCGTCATTGCGGTGAATCGAATTGGAACGGATCCAAACAATCAATTTAATGGCCAATCCATGATAATTGCCCCGTGGGGAAAAGTGTTGTGGACCGGTACTGAACATGAAGAGTACGCGATAATTGACGTTGATTTTTCAGAAGTTGAAGAAGTACGCACACGTATTCCAGTATATGAGGATCGTAGACCGTCACTTTACCAATCATTGTTCGAAAAGTGAAAAAAGTGTTTGACACTCGTGAAGAAACGTCGTAAGATTTAGTCCGAGCAACAATTACTATACAACTACATATGGAAACAACTTATCAAGAGAGACCGAGGGATAGGCCCTATGACGTCCGGCAACCCCCAGCATTAGCTGGGAAGGTGCCAATTCCTACAGAATGATTTCATTCTGAAAGATAACCCAAAATCCATTTTTCGGTGCCTCTTTCATTATGAAAGGGGCATTTTTATTTTGTTGAAATTTCTGCGATTGTGTTTTTCTAGAAGGTGAAAAGGGGCTTGTTATGATACGAATTATTGATTTGTCTAAAGAGTACAAAACGAAAAAAGGTCAGGTAATGGGTGTTGATCGAGTTAATCTCACTATTCCTGACGGAGAAGTGTTCGGCATAGTAGGGTATTCGGGAGCTGGCAAGAGTTCTCTACTACGTTGCATCAACTTACTCGAAAGGCCAACCAGCGGTCAGGTAGAAGTGAATGGGCTTGATTTAACTAAACTTAGGAGAGAAGAATTACGGAAAGCACGCTTGAAAATCGGCATGATATTTCAACATTTTCACTTGATTAGTCAAAAGACAGTAGCTGAAAATATTACGTTCGCATTAATGGCAGCAAACACACCAATAGAAAAAATGAAGACACGAGTAAACGAACTACTTGAGATGGTGGGGCTAACAGACAAGAAAGATGTGTTTCCAGCACAACTAAGTGGTGGTCAAAAACAACGTGTTGGAATTGCTCGTGCACTTGCCAATAACCCTTCCTTGTTATTGTGTGACGAAGCAACCTCCGCGCTAGATCCAAATACAACGTTATCCATTCTTCGTTTGCTAAAAAAGATAAATCGCGAATTAAACATCACGATTGTATTAATTACTCATGAAATGAATGTTGTAAAAGAAATTTGCGACCGTATGGCAGTTATGCAAGATGGGCGAGTAGTGGAGGAGGGATCAGTATACGAGATTTTCTCAAATCCCAAAGCTGAGCTGACAAAAGAATTTATAGGTAGCGTCCTGTCATTTGAAGTGCCACAAGCTATTTTGGATAAAGTTACTGGGAGTATTGTAAAAGTACTGTTTAAAGGGGATGTAGCTGGAGAAGGTATTATTTCAGATATGGTGCAGCATTTTGATGTACGTGGAAATTTCTTACATGGCTCGATTGAATACATACAAGAAGTGCCGCTCGGTTTGTTTTTAATGGAAATTCAAGGTCATCCAGACAATATAAAAAGGGCAATTACCTATATGGAAGGTCGCGGAGCACAAGTGGAGGTGATACAACATGGGCATTGATATCCAGCATGTGATTGAATTATGGCCAGACATTCTCAAAGCATTTGGGCAAACGATGTATATGATTGGGATTTCACTGACGGTTGCGATTGTCATTGGGTTACCACTTGGTATTGTTCTCTTCATTACCGATCGGGGCTTATTCTTAGAAAATCGATTTGTAAAAGGCACACTCGGTTTTATCGTAAATATGGTCCGTTCCATTCCGTTTATTATTTTGTTAGTTGCACTTATTCCATTAACCAAATTCCTTGTTGATTCAACGATTGGTCCAGCAGCAGCTAGTGTTTCTTTATCGGTTGCGGCCATTCCATTTTTCGCTCGAATTGTTGAAACATCACTGCGTGAAATTGATAAGGGCGTCATAGAAGCTGCAGTTGCAGTAGGGGCAACCCCTTGGATGATTATCAAAGATGTGTTATTACCAGAAGCGAAGTCGAGCATTGTACAAGGTGTGACGATGACCATCATTAGCCTCGTTGCTTACTCAGCTATGGCCGGTGTAGTTGGTGGTGGCGGAATTGGGGACTTGGCAATACGCTTCGGATACTACCGTTATGACAATACGATTATGGTTGTCACGGTTGTGATTTTAATTGTTCTCGTTCAAATCATTCAACAATTGGGTGATTGGACGTCTAAAGCAATAGATAAACGATAAAGGGGAGAGACAGAGATGAAAAAAGTTATATTTACGATGATGTTATTTGTATTAGTAGCGACACTTGCTGCATGCGGAGGAAGTGACGGTGAATCAAAAGGCAATGCAGATAACGACAAATCAGTAAAATTAGGTGGAACAGCAGGTCCTTATAGCGATATGTTAAAAACGGCCATTCAACCAGCTCTTGAAGAAAAAGGCTACAAAGTAGAAATCGTGGAATTCAGCGATTACATTCAACCAAACGTAGCATTAAATGATGGATCAATCGATGCAAACCTTTTCCAGCACTCGATTTACATTGAAAACTTCTCGAAAGAAAATGATATGGAATTATCTGGTCTCATCACAGTACCTACAGCGCCAATGGGAATTTACTCTAATAAATATAAATCCATAGAAGATGTTAAAGATGGAGCAACCATAACGATTCCAAATGATCCAGTAAACGCAGCACGTACTTTCTTAATTTTACAAGACCAAGGCTTGATTGAATTAGATCCAAATGCAGAGCCGTTAACCGTGTCAGAGAAAGATATTAAAACAAATGCGAAAAATTTAGTGTTCCAACCGATTGAAGCAGGTCAACTTCCTCGTTCAGTAGATAGTGCTGACTTGGCAGCTGTCCCAGGAAACTTCGCTTTAGCAGCAGACATGAATTTACTGGATGCGTTAATTTTAGAAAACATGCCAGACCGTTACCGTAACCTCGTTGCTGTGACAACTGCTAACAAAGACTCACAACTAGCGAAAGACTTAGTAGATATCGTAGAAGCACCAGAATTTGAAGAAATTATCGATGCGGAATTTGAAGGCTTTGGTAAACCAGAGTGGATGGCAAACCGTTAAGAGAGAAGGGGTCTGATGGAAGACATCATTATTCGAGGGGCACCAGCTGAATATGTTTGTAAAAGTGGAGTGCTAGACGAACTTGAAGACAAGTTAACGTCTAGAAATATCAAACGTGTGCTCATTGTTTCGGGTGTGAAATCGTGGTATGCGGCACGCTATTATTTTCCAAATTTAAAAAGTATCCATGTAACACATGCCTTCTATAAAGGCGAGTGTTCACTCACTGAGATTGACAGAGTGTCTACTTTGGCACACGCATATGGTGTGGATGCCATTGTCGGAGTAGGCGGTGGTAAAGTACTGGACGTGGTGAAAGCGGCTGCTAGCGCAAGTAAAACGAAGACGGTGTTGATTCCAACACTCGCTTCAAACTGCGCACCGTGGACACCACTAAGTGTTATTTATTCGGATGAAGGGGTCATGACACATTACGATGTGTACCCCATGAGTGTTGACATTCTTCTCGTCGAGCCGCGCATTTTAGTGGAAGCCCCCGCTCCACTTTTAATCGCAGGCATTGGCGACACGCTAGCCAAGTGGTATGAGGCAGATGTACAAATTAGGCGATTAACCAATCCCCCGGTTGCGCTGAAAGTCGCTCATCATACTGCTCGGCTGTGTGCTGAAGAAATGTTTGTGTATGCAGAAGAAGCCATCAATGATGCGAAAGAAGCAAGAGTGTCAGAGGCATTTAAAAAAGTAGTGGAGTCCATCATTATGCTGGGCGGCATGGTGGGTGGATTTGGAGACAAGTTTGGTCGAATTGCAGGTGCCCACTCCATTCATAATGGCATGACCATTGCACCTGAGTCACACGAAGCACTACATGGAAATAAAGTAGCGTACGGAATTCTGGTTCAACTGCTTCTCGAACAAAGAGAAAGCGAAGTGGAGCGATTGATTCCGTTCTATCATAAACTGGGATTACCCACTTCACTGAGAGATTTAAATATTCCTGAAACATGGATCGACGAAATTGCTGTGCAATCCACACGTGAAGAAGAGTCGATACATAATATGCGGAATGAAAAGATTACAGCTTCTGAAGTAGCACAAGTCATGCGTGATTTAGAGTCAAGACTACTTGTGAAACCCTGATTATGTTTGAAAACCCCTTACAACTTGTAGGGGTTTTCTTATTAGTTCATCTTTTTTAATTGGTGTAAATTGTAATAAAGCTTATGGAGTCGACATATAATTTTATGGGCGAAGAAAGTTTAAAATACACATTTGACACTCCCGTACACTTAGTATGGGGTTTTTTCTTGCTCAATGGTATATGTTTCCGTCACAATGACTGTAAGAACAAGCTTGGAGGAACAGTAAATGAAGATCGCAAAACGTGTTTTCGTGAGGTTTTTCGCTGAGCGGTTTTTTGATGAAGCCGCACAAACAGCTTATTATCTTCTTTTATCGGTATTTCCATTCCTGCTATTTATCCTGTCACTTATTAGTTTCTTTCCAGTAGATGCACAACAAATCTTAGATTTCTTAAGACCGTTTGCTCCAGGAGATTCTTTTGCACTCATTGAAGATAATGTAACGAATATATTAGCTGCGGATAAAGGGCGTGTCTTGTCGCTCAGTTTAATTGCGGCTTTTTGGATTTCATCCATGGCCGTACAGGCACTTGCACGCGCCTTAAATGAAGCAAATGGCATAAAAAGCAAGCTTCCTTATTGGAAAGGGCTACTTCGAGATCTTGGTGTAACATTATTATTTATGACACTTGTACCGCTATCGCTATTTTTGCCATTCATTGAAAGTGGATTACACTGGGTGGTATCCCGTGCAGGTACGGTTGATGACTGGCAAGGATGGATCTATATTTGGCCAACTGTGAAATGGGGATTAGGTTCCGTATTTTTGTTCTCATTTTTCCTGCTCTTCTATAAAATCGTACCAAATGAAAGACTCACTTTCCGAGAAGTATGGTCTGGTGCACTGTTTTCAGCCATAGGTTGGCAAGTCGTGTCGTTACTATTTGCTGACTACGTATCGAATGTAAATTACACGAGACTGTATGGTCAACTCGCCGGAATTATCGTACTTGTTTTATGGTTCTACTTAACAGCCGTGGTTATTTTATTGTCTGGATTACTCATTGCAGAAGTGCGAAACGTTCGAATGCCAAGAGCTAAAAAAAGGGGCTGAATACATGCGCACAATTTTACTAGTAGACGATGATCCGAATATATTAACACTTATGAGTATTCATTTGACCAAAGCGGGTTACCGTGTGGAAAAAGCACTAGATGCAGAAAGTGCGCTTAAAATGATTCCTTGTGTATGGCCGCATGTTGTCGTAGTAGACGTGATGATGCCAGGCATGGACGGTTTCTCTTTGACAAAAAAGATTCGAGACGACTTTGACTTACCCGTAATTATGGTCACGGCTAAAAGTCAGTTGGAAGATAAAGAAAAAGGCTTTCTTGCAGGTTCTGATGACTACGTTGTGAAGCCTTTTGAGCCGCAGGAACTGCTATTTCGAATTGGCGCTGTGCTCAGAAGAAGTGCACACCCAAATGAAATGCGTAAACAAGTGGGCTCACTCGTGATTAACCGGAAGAAGTTCGATATTTCAAATGGAGCCGAAACTAAGTGGTTACCGTTAAAAGAATTTGAATTGCTCGCTCTACTTGCCTCAAGTCCGGGTACTGTATTTCAACGTAGTACATTGATGGAACAAGTGTGGGGCTACGACTATGAGGGTGATGAACAAACATTGAGTGTTCATATTAAACGCTTACGAGAACGCTTAGAAGGATTTGTTTCAGACGTGCAAATTATTACGATTCGGGGAGTAGGCTATAAGCTGGAGGCTCAGTCATGAAGTCTTTGTACAGTAAGTTTGTCGTTGTGACGCTAGCTATTATGGTAGGTAGTGCTACTCTCGGATTTTTACTAGTTAATACATATTATCACCAACAATTAAAGGAACAAAATGACTTTAAAAATGTAGGAATTGCTCAAGAAATGGTTGCTTTCATAGAGAAAAACCCAAACGTTCCTTTGGCCGAATCACTCGAGGTATTTGGCAGTTCAGGATATCAATTGTTTTTGACCAATGGTAAAGGTGATAGCAATTTTTATGGAGGTCCGTTTCGAGAATCTTCATTACCAATCAGCATAAAAAAACAAGTGCTTGATGGAGATATCTATCACGGCATGAGAGATTATCCAAAAAAAACATTCGTGACCGGCTTTTTCTCTAATGAATTGAAGAATACTGTGGGCGTCCCTGTTACGTACAATGATGAAAGTTACGCTTTATTTATTCGTCCAAACATTAAGATGTTATTTACAGAAGTGCATGTATTATTAGGCGGTTTGGCAGCAGCTATGATTATTTTTAGTTTGCTGGCTATGTTAATCGTCGCAAGAAAGATGATTCAACCGATTACCGTATTAACGGAAGCAACAAGAAAGATGGCAAACGAACGTTTTGATGGATCCATCACGATTTCGAGTAAAGATGAAATTGGACAACTCGCAACAAGTTTTCAACTCATGGCAGATCGCTTAAAACAGAATGATCAAGTCAGAAAAGACTTTATGAGTCATGTATCGCATGATTTCCAGTCACCTTTACAGAACATCCAAGGCTATGCGCAACTACTAGCTGATGAGTCACTCACTCAAACTAATCGAGTGCACTATGCCGAGATTGTGGAGCTGGAGAGTAAAAGATTGTCTGCTTTAACGAAGCAACTGCTGTATTTAACGTCACTAGATAACGAGTCGTATCAACCAACAGTTGAAAGTGTCTCAATTAAAGAGCAGATTGAACGTACGATGCGACAGAATGAATGGCGGTTTGAAGATCTTCAACTCGATGTTCGAATGGACATGCCTAATCTTATAACTCAAGGTAATCCAGATATGTTGATGCAAGTATGGGAGAACCTCATAACGAATGCGGTGAAATATAATCAACCAAGAGGATTTATTCAAATCACTGGTTATGAACTGGATAATGAACTGCATGTAACCATAAAAGATTCTGGAATCGGGATGACAGTCGAGCAATCTGAAAAAGCATTTGACCGTTTTTACCGAGCTGATCTGTCACGTACTCGAGAAAAAGAAGGGACGGGACTTGGACTAGCGATTGTCAGTGAAATTGTGAAGCGTCACTATGGTTTTGTGGAAATTGAAAGTGAGCTTGGTGTAGGAACGCTCATTCATATCAAGCTCCCGAAACTGTAATACCTTGTTCATATTGGGTTCATCTTCGCGCGGTAAGATGAAGCCATCTTGAAGAAGGAAAGGTGACATACACATGCAAGAAAAATGGAGTATTCGTCTAATTCGAATTGCCGCGGTTTTCGGTTTGATTGGTGCTTATTTAGGTTCGCATATGGCCGGGACAGGATCTTACGCGTTCAGGCCGATCCATGCACATATTTTAGTAGTAGGTTGGTTATCCGTTTTTAGTTGGGGTGTATTCTACAAATTGTTTGAAGTGAAATATCCGAAGTTAGTCCATGTTCATGGATGGTCTGCGATTTTAGGAGCTATTGGGTTAACGGGAGGAATGTGGCTCCAAACGATGCAACCACTTGGACTACCTGAAGCATTTTCACTGGTTTTTTATATTGTAGGTGGAACCACATTACTTATTAGCTTTGCTTTGTTTGTAGCGGTTACTTTCTCCATACAACCAGCGAAGAAAGTTGTAGAGAACAGCTGATGAAAACCATCTGGAAAGAGAAAAAATCAGCTGCTATTGTCCTTGGGGTTTGGCTCATCATTTTGACTGTGTTAACGATAGTGGCTCCATCTGCTAAAGAAGTAACCTCTCCTTCAGAAAATGGAGGTCTTCCTGCAACGGAGAGCTCAGTCGTAGCGAAAAAGGCACTGGAAGATGCCTTTCCATCTCAAAAAGGCATCCCGTTATTCGTTGTTTTCAAGCAAGATAACCCATTTTCAGCTGATGACATAAATCATTTAGCAGCTGTGGTGGAAAAACAAGCAAAAGAACAACTAGCAACGTCGATTCCTCTATCGCAAATGCCGCCACAAGCAAGGCAGTCATTTGTATCAGATGATGGGTCGACTTTTTTTATGCCCATTTTATTCAATGAATCATTAGAATCGAATGAAATTCATAAAGAAGTCGTGACGATGAAGGGTAGCGTGGAGAAGTACGTCGATAAGGAAGTATCTGTTGAATGGACGGGACCCGCAGGAATTGTCTCCGATACGATGACTTTATTTTCTCAAGCAGATGTAGTGTTGCTCCTTGCCACGATTGGCATCGTGTTTGTATTGTTACTACTAATTTATAAGTCACCGGTATTTGCAGTGCTTCCTTTAATCGGAGCGGGAATTGTGTATGGCATTGTCGATCGACTATTAGGATTACTTGGTTTATCAGAATGGGTGACGATTGAAAATCAAGCATTATCAATCATGACGATCTTGTTATTCGCAGTCATAACGGATTACGCATTGCTAATTTTCAGCAGATATCGGGAAGAGTTGCGAAACGGATTGACGATTGAACATGCCATGAAGTTAAGTGTTGTACATGTTCGAGAACCCATACTGTTTAGCGGAGGGACAGTTTTGGTTGCTGTGTTGCTATTGTTTACAGCCGTTTATGAACCATACCGAAACTTTGCTCCTGTCTTCGCTGTTGCGATGGTCGTTTTACTCATTGCAGGATTAACGTTACTACCTGCCTTATTTGGGTTAGTCGGCAAAAAAGCATTCTGGCCACTAGCAATTAATCAACCTACTCGGACAAATTGGTGGTCTAAAGTTGCTACAAGTGTAACGTCTAAGCCATGGCGCTATATTTTTACAATCACAGCCGTTTTGGGAATTGGCATTGTTCAAGCATTTACAGCTAATTTATCTTTCAACTTGCTCGAATCATTTCCGGATAACTTGTCTTCAAAAAAAGGATACGAGCAGCTTGCACAAGCGTTTTCAGAAGGCGAGTTAGCACCAACGACGTTACTACTTGAAAGCGAAAAAAACATCACTGAATCTCAATTTACTGAGTTCGTGAAAATACTTAAAAAACAGCGTGAGGTAAAGGAAGTAAGGGTAGAAGGCAGTCCTTTTGCAGACGGTTCACTAACGCAAGCAAAAGTGACACTAATTTGGAATAGTAATCCCTATGATACAACGACGTTTAATGCGCTAAAAAACCTGGAACAAGAAGAAAAAGAGTTGCTTCAACAAGCGGGTATTGAAGAAGGCTCGATCCAACTTTCTGGAGAGACTGCTAAACATGCAAATATTCAAGAGGTGAATACAAGCGATACAGTGCGTGTCATGTTATTAATCGCTAGTGCCATCTTTATGATGTTGTGGTGGCAAACGAAATCTTGGGTAACGGGCCTGCTAATGATTGGTACCATATTACTGTCATACGGTGCTTCGCTAGGGTTTTCCGTATGGTTATTCGAAGTGATGTTCCATGTAGATGCAGTGAGTTACCGAATTCCCTTGTATACGTTTGTCTTTTTAGTGGCCCTCGGTGTAGATTATTCCATCATGTTGATGTCGCGAATTCGGCAGGAAGTAAAAACTTTGGAACCGGTTGAAGCTATTAAAACCGGCTTGATCGCAACGGGTGGTGTCATTTCATCTGCAGGATTATTGTTAGCTGCAACATTTGCTGTGTTAATTACCCAACCTGTCCTTGAGTTACAATTGTTTGGTTTTACAGTGGCATTTGGTGTGTTAATCGATACGTTTATCGTACGTCCAATGTTGTTGCCGGCATTATTGACTATTCAAAAAAGATGACCGTTCATTTTCGTACATTTTTTGAAATGATGTTTCTCACCATCCTTTAGTGGTAAAGAATAAGGGAAGAGATAATTCTGTTAATTACCTAGAGGAGGCATCGGAATGGGGAAAAATAGCAAAGATGAACAACTAGAGCAGTTTCGCGTAGATGACCGTGACCAAAAGATGACAACTAACCAAGGATTAAAGGTTTCGGAAGATGAGTTTTCTTTAAAAGCGGGCGTTCGTGGTCCGACGTTGTTAGAAGACTTTCAATTCCGTGAAAAAATGACGCATTTTGATCATGAGCGAATCCCGGAGCGCATTGTTCATGCACGCGGATACGCAGCACATGGTGAATTTGAATTGTATGAATCAATGGAACAATATACAAGAGCAGGATTTTTAAACGATACTTCTACGAAAACACCTGTATTCGTGCGTTTTTCAACAGTGGCTGGCTCTAAAGGATCTGCTGAAGCTGTGCGAGATGCACGTGGTTTTTCAACGAAATTTTATACGCAAGAAGGAAATTACGATTTAGTTGGGAATAACATTCCGGTATTTTTCATTCAAGATGCCATGAAGTTTCCTGATTTAGTGCATGCCTTAAAACCAGAGCCGCATAATGAAATGCCACAAGCAGCCAGTGCACATGATACGTTTTGGGATTTTGTAGCGAACAATCAAGAATCTGCACATATGGTAATGTGGGCGATGTCTGACCGTGCCATTCCACGGAGTTTCCGTATGATGGAAGGCTTTGGTGTACATACGTTCCGCTTTGTAAATGCAGAAGGTGTTGCTCACTTCGTGAAATTTCACTGGAAGCCAGTACTAGGCGCGCATTCTTTAGTGTGGGATGAAGCTCAAAAAATTAACGGCAAAGATCCCGATTTCCATCGTCGTGATTTATATGATTCGATTGAAAATGGCGATTTCCCTGAATATGAATTAGGCGTTCAGCTATTATCGGAAGAAGACGAGTTCAAGTTCGATTTCGACGTGCTTGACCCGACGAAATTGTGGCCAGAAGAAGATGTGCCAGTTAAACTTATTGGGAAAATGACGTTGAATCGCAATGTGGACAATGTCTTTGCTGAAACGGAGCAAGTAGCTTTCCATCCTGGACATGTTGTTCCGGGAATTGATTTTACAAATGATCCACTGTTGCAAGGTCGTTTGTTCTCCTATACCGATACGCAGTTGATTCGATTAGGCGGACCGAACTTCCATGAACTGCCGATCAATCGACCGGTCTGTCCTTTCCATAATAACCAACGCGATGGATATGGCCGAATGACAATTAACAAAGGGCCAGTGAGCTATCATAACAACTCCCTTGCGAATAACACACCTGCCACGTCAAGTCCTGAAGAAGGTGGATATGAGCATTACCAAGAGAAGATGGAAGGGCGTAAAGTCCGCAACCGAAGTGATAGTTTTAGAGACCACTTCTCCCAAGCGACGATGTTCTGGAACAGTATGAGCAATCCTGAAAAAGAACATATTACGGATGCTTTTTGTTTCGAAATCGGGAAAGTGAAAAATAAATCGGTGCAACAACAAGTGGTTGATATGTTCGCAAACGTTAACTTAGAATTAGCAAAAGTGATTGCAGATACAGTCGGTGCTAACCCACCTACAGGAAACGGTTCTGCAGTGACCAAAGCATCACCAGCGCTCAGTCAAGAAAATATGGTGAAGAAACCTAATACACGTAAAGTGGGGGTAATTTCCAATCGAGAAGGTGATGGCAATGGTCTTCAAGTAATCGTTCAAACATTTAAGGATGCTGGGTTAAACGTGGAAGTTGTGAGCGATAAGCTTGGGAATATTGGCGATTTACCAATTGACCATACATTCTTAACGGGGGATCCTGTATTATTTGACGCGATTTATGTAGCAAGTATGAGCGAAGATAAGAAGTTTAAAAAGGAAAGTGATCGTTACGTTACAGAAGCGTTTAATCACTTTAAAGCAGTTGGTGCTGATTCAAGCGCAGTATCTATCCTTGCAGGAAAAGAAGGTAGTCCTGGTGTAGTAAATAGTGGAGAAGGCACAGCCTTTGTTGATGCAGTTACAGCACATCGACATTGGAATCGTGAAGTATAAGTAGTTTAAATGGGGGGCTCACATCAGAGCTCCTTATTTTTTGAACATAGTGACAAGCACTACGGGATAACCCTTTTTATATTTTGAAGAATTTATTTACGTTACAAACGGACGCTTTCCGCGGGCATGGCCTCAGCCTCCTCGCCGAGCAAGCTCGCCTGCGGGGTCTTCAGCTCATGCTATTCCCGCTGGAGTCGCCGTCTTCCACTCCAATCAACCATAAGATCATGTGCAAATCAGACAATTATAATTGTTTATTATGTTCGAATTTAGGTGCAGACTCATTTTTCTCCACTTATTTTATATTAGGAACATATTAGATAGCTCCAGTTTTTGAACATCAAAAAAGGGTTATCCGGGAGTGACAAGCACTACGGGATAACCCTTTTTATATTTACTTCACTGTATATGTCTTTTTCACGTGGTCATGCAAGTCGTCACCTTTTGTCACATGTACTTCAATTGCGTAAGTGCCTGCTTCCGTGAAGGTGAATTCTTTTTGATAGACACCAGCTTTTTCTTCTGGAACATCCAACCATGTGTGGTGTTCTGCGTCGATTCGAACAATATCGTACTGCACGCGTGCACCTTCAAGTGGTTCGTCCGATAAGGACACTTTGGTTACTAAATTGACCGCTTCACCTACGGTAGTTGTGCCTTCATTAAAGACAATGGTTGCTCCGGTCCCGTGATGATCCTTACCATGTTTCTCATGTTTTACAGTTGGCTCGCTATCTGGTTCACTTGCAGCTTCTTCTTCGCCACCTGTAATAGAAATTTGTTTCGTTGGCATGGTATGCATTGAACGAGCTGTTACATGTGACGTGATATCATAAGTACCATTCGTTTTAAATGTATAGTCGATGGAATATAGCTTATCTTCGTTTAATGAACCATCAATCATCTCTTTTTCACCAGAACTTAAGTTCAACACTTCAAACTTCACTTCATCCGCATCTTCAACGATTTCTTCACCTTGTGTAACGGCTGCAGTAAAGGTAACTGCTTCTCCAGCTGCCGCTGTTTCAGGGACCGTCAAATCTACTTCCAACATTTCAGGAACTTCATCTGACGAAGTCGCTCCATGATTTACATGTTCTTCTTTTGTTCCGCATGCACTAAGCATAAGAACGGTAAGAATAGATCCTATCGCTAAAAATCGTTTCATTGTCATGCTCCTCAATTCGTTGTTTGATGCTATTGTAACAAATTATCATAAAAACAACTGTGACAGAACGCGTAACGTGTATTGCCATGGAAGAGTATTTCATTAAATTGACATGAAACGCATAGGGGTATAATTCTTGTTGAAAACATGAATTCATCTTCAACCCTAAAAAATGGCTGACAAATACTATAAACCTTTCACCATGTGATGAAAGGACCCTCCATAGATTTCCCAAGGTTCTGCTTCGTGATAGCCAACACGCTCATATAGGCGAATGGCCGCTTCCTTTTCAAGTTCTACGTTGAGTGCGACTTTAGAAAACCCAGCATCATGAGCAATTTCTTCAGCTTTTGCTAGTAATAAACTCCCGATGCCGAGTCCTCGGTAGGTAGGGTTAACGCATACGGTATCGATATAGTATTCGTCTGAACGTGCTTCAGGTGGAATGACGATGTTATCGCCGGTTTTCTTACGTAACCAATTAACTAAATTAGCGTCTAACTGAATAGCTTCAAATCCAGAATAGAGAACCATCACGCCCATGATGGCATCGTCACGTTCAGCGATAACCGTCTTGAGATAAGAATGTCGATTGTCTTCACACTTGAATAAATGAATGAGTTCTTGCTGTACGGCAGTAGCGTCAGTTTCACCAGTCATTTGTTCAGCAATACTACCGATTGCTTCGATAATGAGTGGGACAGCACTTTCTGCATCTGCAGGTCTTGCTTTTCGTATAAGTATATTCATGTCGATCAACTCCTTGTAGCCACTATACCAAAAAACTTGAAGTTCCATCTATCGCGTGGTTCATGGTAATCTAGAACTATTACAATAGAGGAGGATGGTTATGGTTCATTCAAATAAAACCCACGTCCTCACTTACGGGGATGCATTTGTCGACTACATTGCAGACAATACAAGTAATTCATCATTTTCTATGTTTTTAGGTGGGGCAACGGTTAATGTAGCGGTTGGTGTGGCTAGATTAGGTGTGCCTTCAGCCTTTATTACGATTACAGGTGACGACGCGACTTCTGAATTTGTACGAGGTGAACTAGAAGCGGAAGACGTCATTATGGATTATTCAAAACTCGAGCCTGAAAAACGGGTGAGTGGTGTATATGTTCATTTAACAGAAGATCATGATCGCATTTTTCATCGGTATATTGATGAGGCACCACATATCCAAGTAGCTCCGGATGACTTGAAAGAAGAAGCATTCCAACATGCTTCCATTCTGAATTTGTGTTCTGGAACGATGTTTCAGCCGATAGCGCTGGAAACATCTCGAAAAGCAGTAGCGTATGCGAAGAAACATGATGTGTTGTTTTCCTTCGATACCAATATTCGTCCATTGCGATGGAATAGTGAAGCAGAGTGTCGTGAAACCATTTCTTCGTTTTTCAAAGATGCCGATTTGTTGAAGTTCACAGAAGATGAGCTGACGTTTTTAACTGAAACGACGTCAGTTGAAGAAGGACTCGCAAAGATTGCACATTTGGATGTTCCTGTTATTTTAATTACAGCTGGAGAAGAAGGTACTTATGTCGTGTTAAATAAACAAGTACAACATGTTCCAGTAGAACCAGTCGTTGCTGTAGATACGACAGGAGCGGGCGATGCTTTTATGGCAGGCATTTTACGTTATGTGCATTTAAATGGTTTGCCGACAACTATGGATTCATTAGTTCGTTGTACTTCATTTGCGAATCATTTAGGAGCACTTGCCGCTACAAAAGCAGGAGCATTAACGGCTTTACCAAGACTGAGTGAATTGAAGATAACTTAAAAAAGGAACTGTCCTAAAAGTCATAAAATATGACTAAGGGCAGTTCCTTTTTTATATTTAGTAGAGGTTGATTTACACTTCAGACGGACGCTTTCCGCGGGCATGGCTTCAGCCTCCTCGACGAGCAAGCTCGCCTGTGGGGTCTTCAGCTCATGCTATTCCCGCTGGAGTCGCCGTCTTCCACTCCAATCAACCATAAGTTCATCATTTGCCAAACAGACAATTATAACTGTTTACAATGTTCGAATGTAGGTGCAGATAAAAGACTCATTTTCTCCACTTATTTTTATAGTAGGGATTATTAGAAAGCCTCATTTTTTTATGTTAACGCATCAAATATCCCGCTACGCTACTTCCTATTAACAACACAATCATGATTGCTGCGAGGAACCAATCACGACCGTTTATGGAAATGGATTCGTAATAAGTTGAACGTCTCTCACCGGTAAAGCCTCGTGCTTCCATAGCAAATGCAGATCGTTCCGCACGGCGAACAGCTTCGGCAAGTAACGGAATTAACATTCTTCGCATCCCCAATAATCGTTGCCAGACGTGTCTCTCTTCCCCAATTCCCCGCAAGCGGTGAGCATGTCGAATGTGAATGAACTCATCCCTCACAACAGGTAAAAATTGATAGCCAACCATCACCCCATACGCAAGTTTTGGAGAAAGGCGCAACTGTTGCATAAGACTCATGACAAATTTGACTGGGTCTGTGGTTAACGCAAACAACAAAGACATCGATGAGAAAGCGAAGACACGAAACGCTAATGATAGCGCCGTATTCCACTGAGTATCAGTCACTTCAAAGCTTCCCCAAGTCCAGATGACAGTGCCACTTGTATCAGCCGCAAAAAGCAACGTAGTCCATAGATAACCGATGGCGGTGAAGACAATCGGAACCATAAACAAAAACCAGACTTTCCAATTCACTCGACTAAATAACAGTTGAAGCAGGATAATCCCTAAGAAAAATAACAAAGGGGTCCAGGGGTTGAAAAACCAGGCAAGAGTTAACATAGAAACTAGAACGATTATAAATTTTAGACTTGGATTCATATCGTGTAACCAAGAGCGATTAGACATGTAAACACGCTCCAATCGGTGCCACCAGTTGATGTTGCTCTAATAATTGTGATTGCTGCCACACCACATCATTGTTAAAACGCCCCGTCAATTGCCCATGGTTCATTAAGAAAATGGTATCCGCAACGGCTGCTGCAAACGTCATATCATGTGTCACGATTAAGATAGCAAATCCTTCTTTCGCGCGGGCATCGATTAAATGAAATAATTCTTGAAGAGCCGATTCATCTTGTCCTGATGTAGGTTCATCTAGCAAAAGAACCGGTCTTTTATCCGCAAGCATCGCCCCAATCGCAATGCGACGTTTTTGCCCATGACTGACTGAGAAAGGGTGAGCTTGTTCAATTTCATTCAATCGTAAACGAATCATAATATCAGTAATTTCATCTTCTTTTGTGTTATTTGAAAATCGGATTTCGTCTTTTACACGTTGCGTAACAAATAACTGTTCAGGAGATTGTGGCACGTAACCCGGCAATGTATTTCCACTTTCTAAAGTGCCTTCGGATTTTTTTAAAATGCCACATATGGTTTTTAAGAGAGTAGACTTGCCACTGCCATTTGGACCTGCAAGTACGGCGATTTCTCCCCGCTGTAACTGGAATGAAACATCCTCGAGTAACTTTTTCCCTTTGACCTGCACATGTACATTTCTTGCATCAAAAACCACTTCGGGTTGAATCGCCGAACTGCGTTTCGGAAAGCTAATGCTTGATCTTGTTGGGTTTATTTCTGCAGGCAACATTCCAGCAGATGTAACGTGAAGTGCCCGATCAAAAAAAGTTCCCCATAAATCAAGCTGGTGCTCGACCGCGACAATTGTTAAAGGTTGAGACCACTGCAAATCATTGAGCCACTCCACATATTGTTGTGCAGTTAGTGGGTCTAGATGGGCAAGAGGTTCATCGAGTAACAACACTTCAGGTTGCATGAGAATGGCACACGCTGTTGCCACACGTTGTTTCATGCCCCCTGAAAGGGTTTGAATGGTCGTTTTTCTGAATGGAGTAAGACCAGTCATGTCAAGAGTCTCCGTGATGCGTCGCTCCATTTCAGGTCGAGTGACATGCAGGTTTTCTAGCGTAAAAGCCATTTCCTGTTCAACTGTTGGCATACAGAATTGTGTATCCGGATCTTGAAACACAGTGGCAATACGGTGGTTGATTTCACCAGGAGCAAAACTGGCTGCATCACGTTGCCAGAGTGTTATGGAACCTGCGAGGTCACCATCGCAATTGTCAGGGTAGAGCCGATTCATTAAATACAACAATGTGCTTTTCCCACATCCACTCGGACCATATAAAGCGACACGTTCGCCAGCTTGAATAGAAAATGAAATATTCCTGAACATAGGCAAGTCATCGTCTGGAAACTGAAAAGTGACGTCTTCAAAATCAATGATTACCGGCGTAGCTTGAGTTGCAACAATTGTTTTTGTGAGAAAGGAATTAACCAATAACCTCACCTTTTATCTTGTGATTTTTACCTGTATCACGAGAAATGGTATAACCACGAAGGGCACCAGTAGCGAGTAAACCATCCGATAAATACTTACCACCTAAGCCAGCAATAACAGCTCCACTGATGACACGAAGCGTAAACATTAACACTAATAAAGATGGATCGAGCGCCGCGTAACCAGACACCAAGAAGCCATAAGCAAAACTAAAGACTGCGGAACCGACACCTGCTAAACAAAGCACCCACCAGTTATAACGCTTATAGCCAGTCGCAGCAAATGCCGCTTCTGCTCCTAGTCCTTGAACTAGTCCCGATAAAATCAATCGAGGTCCAACGGCATTCCCAATCATCACTTCAATCATCGCAGCCATCGTTTCCGACAATAAAGCAGCACCAGGCTTACGAATGATGTATGCGCTGATAATCGAAACAATAAACCAAATGCCAAACATCCATTCATACGCAATTGGACCAATCACTCCCGCCCAAATGTTTCCGACTTGAACGAATAGTAAATACACGACCGCAAATACAACGGCAAATACGGACATTAAGACGACTTCTTTCAGCTTCCAAGACTTCAACATATTACAGATCTCCTTTATGAGAAGGACTGTTGATGCTCATGTTCACAGTCATCACTAAATGTTTGTGTTGTTCTGAACGAGCATGAGTGAAAGCTTCTTCTAGGAACGTAAATACTTCGTGGATATCGCCATGGAGTCCACTTGCATAATGCATCGACTCATTAAACACACCATATTCTTTTGCACGTGCGACTTCTTTATAAATGACTGACATATAGTCAGGGTTATTCATTGGGTAGAGCGCAAACTGAGACGATACATATTGTTTAACCTCCCGAATCTGAGGTTGATTTAACAACACGTCGTCTTTTTCCAAAAACACATCTCCCGCAGAATCCCCAGGGCAGCCAATTGAAAATGTCCCGTTAAAAGCCACATGTGCACCTGTTTTTGCAGCGTATAAAACAATAGCCCTCACGGTATCAAAGACGTGAATTTGTTTACCTCGCATGACCGTACTGACGTCATCTGTGTGCATCCACACATTCGATGTATCCGCTTCGCGTAGAGCCCCTTTAATAATCTCAATAAAATTATCTGCCATTGGATGAAGCGAAAATCGCAACCCCACTATTGGACTTGTTCCACAACTAAACCCTTGTTCCATTCCCATCTCCTCCTTTAAATTGGTGTGACTAGAGAAGAAGTTATCCCTAAATCACTGTTTTTGAACATAAAAATAGCCACATTCGACGTGGAATGCAGCTGTTTTGCTCAATATAAAAGTTGGGCAAAAGTCGCCGCACTTCCTCACGCCAGTATTATCTGGATCGAGTGTTAAGGGATCGGAGCTAATGCTCTCATCTCAGCCAAAATATAGCACCCCTAGTGCAGTAATCGTATGTAGTTGTTTAAATGTTAAAGAACGGCTTCATTGTAACGCACGAAAAATGTGTTGTAAACAAAAATAATAGAAGATGTTATGGGGAGGGGTAATTTTGGACTGTCTTTTTATTAGGTTATGTTAAATGTTGCTTTTGATATTCCGCAAAACAGTTACGCTTTCCGCGGGCTTGCGCCGAACTAACTCGGACTTAACGTCCGAGTGGATTTCTGCACTTCGCTGTTCCCGCTGGAGTCTTCACTGTTTTGCTCCATATCACTAAATAGAAACTTTCTCAAATACCTGTTCACTAGAATGATTGTAGTAGAAGACGGCGACTCCGCGAGATAAGCGTGTCCAAACTATCCCCGCAGTGAGCAAATAAAAGGAACGAAGGCAAAGAACGTCACTTCGTGTGGCGACGCCTTCGTGACCAACATCCACATCCTGTTAGCCCGAGGAAGCTAGTGGACCGCCCGCGGAAAACGTCCGCCTGTTTCTGTTTCTGTTGCTGCATCGCTTTGCTAGCTTCAAAACATGAAAGTGCGATGGAACGAAATCAACAATATCTTTTAACTGAGCCTTTTATTAAAACAGCCGTTAATTGAACGGTATAGTTTGTTTGAAGTCCACGTTAATTAGTTGAATAGCTACATAGTTCAATTAACGTTCCATCAGTTGAAGCGGGATTAATATATATGAGCCTTCTTCCACGTGTGTTCGTCCGCAGTGTGTCCTCTAGAAAACGAACGCCATTTTTCCTTGCCTCGAGCATTGCTTTGTCCAAATCGTCAACTCGATAGGCAATATGATGAACCCCTTTTCCTCGTTGCTTTATAAACCTAGCCATTGGAGAGTTCTTGTTAGTTGGTGCAAGTAATTCAATTACTTTATCATTAGTTCTGACAACAGCCACATGTACTTCAACACCAGGTGTATCACTTGTATAACGGTCCTCTAATATTCCATTTAATACATCAATATAAAAGGGAAGAGCGTCATCAATACTTCTAACAGCAATTCCAACGTGATCTAAAACATAGTCCAATTTAGTTCCTCCTTTTGCTGTTTAAGAAGATCAATTATCCTAAAGCGTTAGTTTAAGAAAAACCTTCACAATCATATGTTTATTTTAACATAAATATCCAATTAAATATTAATTAGAGAAACTCATAATCCATATTATTTAACGACAAATCAACCTTTTCATTTAACAGGCCTAAGAAAAAACAAAACTTGTCACATTTCGAAATCTGTTCTATATTATATATAACAAGTCTGTTCTATTGTTAATAGAACACAAGGTGGTGGCATATGTTTATTGAGATTGAAGCAAATTCGGCCGTTCCGATTTATTTGCAATTGGCCCAGCAAATTATTGAAGGTGTTGCGAAAGGTAACCTGAAACCTGGCGATTCTTTACCATCAGTTCGTGCATTTGCTGCAGACCTTGGCATGAACATGCATACCGTGAATAAAGCGTATCACTATTTAGAAGAGAAGGAATTCATCCAAATCGTACAGAAAAAAGGAGTATTCATTCACGAAAATGGAGTTCGGAAAGCATCTGAACTAGATCGCCTCCGGTTGAAAAAAGAATTACGTCCAATAATTGCAGAAGCACTTTGTCTACAATTGTCCCAAGCAGAAATTGAGTTATTAATACAAGAAATAAGTTTAGACTTGAAGGAGGAAAAGTGATGGCTGCAATTATTTTTATTGTCATGTTAATTTTCATTATTGCCATTCAAGCATTCTTGCCAAAGTTCTTAAAAGAAAGTGAAGCATTTGGAATCTACATCCCAGATACACATATCAAAGACAAGCGATTAGTACACATGAAAAATCGTTATACCCAACTCGTGTTAACGAGTGGGATTATGATACTCGCAATTTTTATCGGATGGCTATGGCTATTACGTCCTGCTGAAGAGCCAATTGTCTTTGCTGGGATGGTCGCTCAAATTGGGGCACTCATTTTTTCAATGGGATTATATGCGAAAAACCATATCACTTTAGCTAATTGGAAGAAAACTGAAAAGTGGACAGAGGGGCAAAGTGAACGAAAAGTAGTCGACTTGCAATTTCGTGAACAACTTAAATTGTTACCGAGTATTTACTTTATAATTCCTATGCTTATCACTCTTGGTTTAGGGATTTTGGGCTTAAGCCAATACGATACGTTACCCAACCAGATTCCAACGCATTGGGGACCAAGTGGGAAAGCAGATGCATTTGCAGAAAAAAGTTGGGGTTCGGTAAGCGCTTTACCTATCATGACACTCGTTCTGCAAGGGATGATGCTGTTTTTCAATGGAGCAATGAAACAATCTGGAGCGAAGATTCAAGTTCGAAACAAGAAACGCTCGCGTGAACAACAACTTGCTTTTCGAAAATATTCGAGTTGGTTATTATTTGTCGTGACCATTACTGTAACGTTACTGATGGGGTATTTACAACTGACAATCATCTATCCTGAAACCATGTCTGCAAGTGTGACGTTAGGATTTACACTAGGCTTTTTATTTGTCATTCTTGGAGCGGTTCTTTACTACACTGTAAAAGTAGGGCAAAGCGGTTCAAGAATACCGGTTGCAGAGCAAGACGTGAGTCCTGAAGATGTCATTGATATAGACGATGATCAATACTGGAAGTTCGGTCTATTTTACGTAAATAAAAACGATCCGAGCATTCTCGTCGAAAAGCGATTTGGTATTGGTTGGACCGTGAATATGGGACATAAAGGTAATTGGATTTTCCTAGTTTTGTTAGTTGGAAGTATATTTTTGATAGCAACATTACTTTAAAAAGGAGAGATGGAAATGGATTTTCTAGAGGGGATTTCATGGGGAGTTATCGCACCGATTTTTATTATTCAACTGATATTATTAGTTATCGCACTTATTGATTTATCAAAAATATCTCAGACTAACGGACCTAAGTGGGTGTGGGTATTAGTCATTATTTTTATTAATATTTTTGGACCTATCGTATACTTCATCTTTGGGAGAAAACAAGGATGACGGCGATTTTAGAGGCGGTTAATTTAACGAAAATATACGCATCAGAACGGGCTGTAAATGAAGTGAGTTTCTCACTTATTGAAGGAACATCTACTGCTTTAATCGGTCCAAATGGTTCAGGGAAAACAACTACTTTATCTATGTTAGCAGGATTACTGCAGCCGACAGAGGGCATGATTTCATTTAATGGTGAAAAACATGCGGATGTAAGAAAGCATATTGGATTTCTACCACAATATCCTCAGTTTTTCTCTTGGCTAACTGCGTTGGAGTTTACCGAAATGGCTGCACGATTAAGTGGAATGGATAATCGCAACGCAAAGATAGAAGCTCAAAAAACACTTGAGTTTGTTGGACTTGGAGAAGCTCTACGCAAAAAGACGGGTACTTTTTCTGGAGGCATGAAGCAGCGACTTGGTTTAGCGCAGGCTATTGTTCACAAACCAAAGCTTCTTTTGTTAGATGAACCAGTATCCGCGCTTGATCCAGTCGGACGACGGGAAATCATGAATTTGTTGAAAAGTTTGCAACAAGAAATGACGATTTTATACTCTACTCATATCCTAAATGATGCTGAAGAAATGACGGATCAATTGTTATTTTTACGAAATGGGCATTTGGTCGAACAGGGGTCACTAGGTGATGTGAAGTCAAAATATGATTCTCCTCGTTATCGTGTGGAGTTTTCTAGTGCACAAGATGCGCTCACTTTTGCTGCGAGGGCTCCATGGAAAGTACGCTATGAAGGAGCATTCGCTTTTATTGATTTAAACAATGAGTTGCCAGAAATGAACGCAGTGTTAGGATACTTAGCTAATAGTGGTCTCAGCATTCGAAAAGTAGAGCGTCAAACCGCAAGTTTAGAAGAAATCTTTATGAAGGTGGCGGGACAAGAATGAGGGATTTAGTCGTATTATTCCAAAAAGAGTGGCGAGAAAATACACGTAACTTTAAAATTCTGTGGATCCCACTTGTTTTTATATTCTTCGGATTGTCTGAGCCACTTACTAGTTATTATTTACCTCAAATTTTAGAAGCCGTAGGGAATCTTCCAGAAGGCGCTGTATTTCCATTTCCAGATTTTACACCCGCCCAAGTAATCATGGCCACGATGGGACAATATCAATTTATTGGGATGTTAGTTCTAGTATTAGGATTTGCAGGCACCATTTCTCGTGAACGGAAAAATGGCACAGGGACACTCATTTACGTTCGCCCAATTTCCTATTTCAGCTACTTTTTAAGCAAGTGGAAAGTCATCGGCATCATTGCGTTAGTTAGCGTATGGTTAGGATTATTAACGACTTGGTATTACACCGAGCTATTATTTGGAAACGTGGCTGCTGCAGATTTCTTCGCATTTGCTGGCACCTACAGTGTGTGGATTTTATTCGTCGTAACCATCGTAGTGGCTATGAGCGCTTGGTTGCCAACGGGAGGAGCAGCTGCAGTATCGCTGTTATTCGTCTTGGTCTTACAAATTGTGGACTCGTTGCTAGGTGCATATTGGACAATTTCACCTTGGAAGGTAACCATATATGCAACTGAGTGGTTAACTGGCTCTCCAGATGCATCGGATTTTTGGTGGAGTATAGCGGTTACGTTAATTGCCATCGTGGCACTAATGATATTTGGTGTGTGGATGTCAAAACGCAATGCTTCAAAAACGAAAGTGTAAAAAGAAGTAAATCCCTCTCCAGAAACAAAATGGAGGGGGATTTTCTTTTGCAATCATTGGGAATCTTTATTCTCAGTGTCTGGACCATTTGTCGTCGGTTTATCATTTCCCATCTCTGAACCATTTCCGTCCGACGGAACTGCATCATCAACGCCTTCTGGCATGTATTCTTGGGTTTGATCACTTGGTTCCTCTTGAGTTCCAACGGATTCGCCATTATTATTCGTTCCACAACCTGCGAGCATAAATATAGTCAAAATGACGAATAATAAAGATTTACTTATAGTCAAAAAAATTACCTCCTGTAATAACCAAATTTGTTTTCACGCTTAGGTTGCACATGCAGGAGTGAAATATGTATTTATATGTGGTGTGAGGTTGAAAAATTTTCTTTTCTTTGTCAGATGGAGTTTTGCGACCAATTGAATAGCATTTCCGCCCAACTTTGAGTTGTTTCCGACCAACTAAAGTTCATTTGCGATCACAAAAGTGGAGTTTTCGACCATTCAACAAGGTTTTATCTGCCTGGTCTACGGTTTTCTTCTGATTTGAACCAGGCACGAATCCCTTTTCCTGCATAAGGTTCGTCTGCAAAACGAAGGAGGATGTGAAAATGCGCATGTTGGATAGATTGATTCGAGGCTTCTCCAACATTCCAACCAAGCGTGTAGCCGTCAGGTTCATAATGTTCATCGGCGTATGCTTTCACTTGTTGCATTAATTCGTATGTAGCTGCCCATTCTTCAGCTGTTAAATCAAACACGGTTTGGCGATGAATTTTTGGTACAATGAGTCCACTGCCTTCTAAAATGGTTTGATGACTCGGATGTTGTAAATACCGGCAATACTCATTTTCGAAGACGATACGTTGTTCAGAATCTAGTTGTGGTTCGCAAAAAGGACATGTTATAACTTTTTCCACAGTATCACCTCTTTTTCTTTTAATTGTATACAATTGGAAGGGTATGAAGCAAACCATGTAGAATGAGTGATAAACGGGAGGAATGCAAAATGGAAAAACAGCAACAAGCTCAGCAAGCGGTGCGAAACTCTGAACGCTTTCTAACGGCTTTTCACCGTATTGAACAATCAATGAAAGACATTATTGGTACAAATGATCATTTATCTTTTTTTAAACTAGTGGAGTTATCGAAACGTAAAAATGCGATCATTCGGAAGTATGAAGAAGATTTGCGCGAATATACAACTTTACGAAATGCCATTGTGCATCATAAAACGTCTACAGAATATGCAATTGCAGAACCGCATGATGAAATTGTCTTAGCGTTAGAAACAATTGATGAAGCCTTAGCTAAACCTATTACTGTTGGTCAAATGTTTGAGCGGAATGTTAGCATTCTTCAAGCAAAGGACACGTTAAGGGATGCATTAAGGCTAATTCGGGAGAAACAATTCACTCAAATTCCTGTGTATGATGGCAATGTGTTTGTAGGTCTTCTAACAGCGGTAGGCATCATGTTTTGGCTAGCAAATCATGTCGAAAAAGAAGATATTTCCTGGGAAATAACTGTCGAATCAACGCTACAACATGAAAAGAAGAAAGAAAATCATCTTTTCGTACCACGGGATATGTCTATTTATGAAGCAGAAGAATTGTTTAAAGATGCAATTGCAAAAGGTAGACGCTTAGAAGCCTTGCTGATTACTGATGATAAAGGCTTAGTGGGCATTGTTACGCCACTGGATTTGATTGAAATAGAAGCATGAAAAGTTCGAATCGATATAGTCGATTTTATAGGTGATGTCTCAAATTGAGATGTCACCTTTTTTCTATTTAACCTAAGGAGATGCTAACTTTACTTAAAATTGGTAAGAAAAATGAAACTAGCTCAAAATTTTATTTTGGTCACTTATGTGCCCCTGATAATTTCATTTTCGGCTGTTATTATAGTTCAAATAAACTATAAGTAAAAAAGCCTGAATTTTCTTGTGTTAACATGCAAATGAGGTGATGAGATGATTATGAAAATACGGGGAATAGACCTCCATTTAGAAGGATTACAAGCACTATCCAAACGATTACCAGAGAGTCACCCGCAAAGAGAGACGATAGATAAAAAGATAAGGATGAAGACCGCTGGCATTCGTGGAGAATTAAATTTGGTAAAGGTATTTGAAAATTACACGTTCTTAGATGAGATTTACATTCTACATGATGTTTCCTTTTACTCAACAGGACGGGCGCAAATTGATTGCCTCGTAATCACGCCGAATTTCGCCCTGATTTTAGAGGTGAAAAACATAGCAGGCGATATGTCTTTCTTAGTCGGAACGGGCCAAATATCAAGGGTTTTAGAAAATGGACAAATAGACCATTTTGAGAGTCCAATGGTTCAAATTGATCGAAATAGTGACTTGCTCTTTGATTGGTTTCGTTTAAAGGACATACATATGCCTATTTTGGGAGCTGTCGTATTGTCCAATTCAACACAAAAAGTGAACGTGCAGCCAAATCAGCATCCAGTGCTATTCCTTGGAGAAATACCTTCATTTATTAAACGACAAATTAAAAATCAAAACACGATTGAGCCGAATCAAGCAAAAATTATTGCAGAAATGTTAGTCGAGGCACATCAACCCTTCAATCCCTTTCCTATTTGTGATAGATGGCATGTAGATACTGCATGTTTGAAAAAGGGTGTATTTTGTACGAAATGTTGTGAAGGAATGATGAAGCGGAGTTTTCGTACATGGATTTGTGAGGCGTGCTTTCATAGAGACCCGTATGCTCATATTCAGGCTATAAAGGAATGGTTTATGTTGATCGGTGGAGAAATTACGAATAAGAAATGTCGAGAATTCTTAGGGGTTCAGAGTCATCAGTTGGTTTCTAGACTTTTAAAAGAAATGAATCTCATAATAGAAGGTAAAGGGAATCGTACAACATATAAAATGGGTTTTCGAGAGTGAAAATTAGCTGAATGGACAACTAGTAACAATGAGTGGACGGAAATTGCTATTGAATGGACAACCACGCGCAACGAGTGGACAGAAATCAAAGTTGAGTGGACAACAACCCATAATGAGTGGACAACAACCCACAATGAGTGGAAGAAACCTAATTTGGAATAAGGCTGAGCATATAAAATGGGTTTTCGAGAGTGAAAACTAGCTGAATGGACAACTAGTAACAATGAGTGGACGGAAATTGCTATTGAATGGACAACCACGCGTAACGAGTGGACAACGAACCATAACGAGTGGACAACCACGCGCAATGAGTGGACAACAAACCACAATGAGAGGAAGAAACCTAATTTGGAATAAGGCTGAGCATATAAAATGGGTTTTCGAGAGTGAAAATTAGCTGAATGGACAACTAGTAACAATGAGTGGACGGAAATGGCTATTGAATGGACGACCACGCCCAACGAGTGGACAACCACGCGCAATGAGTGGACAACAAACCATAATGAACGGACAACCCACTAAATCTTCCTAAAATCCTAATTTGGAGAAGGACAGCGCCTTCTCGTTAAAAGAAAAAAACCTTCCTTTTCGTCAGAAGGTTTTTCATATGTCTTATACTTCACTCATAACTGCATGAGTGTTGCCTTCGCCATCTTTGAAAAAGGCCATCCAAATTTCGATGTCGCCCATTTTGCCAACCATATGTGGTTCATCAATAAATTCTGCTCCTGCTTCCTGCATGGACATGACAGTAGAAGAAAGTTTGTCTGTTTTGAAATATAAGACTGAACTTGGATGATCAAATTCTGCTTTTTCTGGCAGACTCAAAAGTAATCGTGTTTCACCGCATTGAAAAAAGGCTAATCCATTTGATTCAAACAATAACGGCAAACCGATAACATCTTTATAAAAATTCACCGCGCGAGTCACATCTTTAACATTTACAGCAATTTGCCCGATTGACTCAATCCCCAAATTCTTCATCTAATAACCTCCAATTTCTCACTATTATTCTTTCGACGAAAAGAAGGAAACTCCTGCTATGGTATCCTATAAAAAAGGGGGATACGTATGTTACACCACGTGGAAATGAACGTTTCGAATTTAAAGGAATCACGCAACTTTTATGATTTCTTATTGCCGAAATTGGGCTATACACTTTATCAAGAGTGGGAGAAAGGTTTTAGTTATAAGTACGACGACACTTATCTTGTGTTTGTTCAAACGGAAGAAAAGCATGCAGAAACTGCGTACCACCGAGGTCGTACAGGATTAAATCACTTAGCGTTTCATGGAGAGTCACGTAAACAAGTAGACGATTTAACGAAACAACTAATCAATCGAGGAATCACGATATTATATAAAGATCGTCATCCTTATGCTGGAGGAAGTCAGTATTATGCAGTGTTTTTTGAAGATCCAGATCGATTTAAATTGGAGATTGTAGCACCTGAATAAAGGGTATGAGTAGTAAAAGGGGTGAAAGACATGCCATTTGATTATGATTTGGATTTTGACAACTTGGACTTTCGAAAACAGCCGGAATTGTACCGAGTAGGTCGCGGAGAACAAGGTGTTTTGTTGGTAGAGCCTTATAAAGGTGAAATCCTCCCCCATTGGCGGTTTAAAACACCGGATATTGCAAAGGAATCTTCTGAAAAAATAATGGAGTTGTTCGAGGAATATCGGAAAAGAGACGATTTTGTAGGAATGGATATGGCGCGTAAATTTATCCAAATGGGCTATACACGTGCACGCAGATACACCAATTATAAGGGTGGTCGGAAATACAATGAGGACGGATCAACTAAGGAACGCGACATAGATCATGTGAAAGCGAAGTCGGCCGCTATTTTCAAAAAGAAATGGGACCAAATTCGCCAGGATAAAGACTATCTAAAACGAAAAAAGAAACATCAAAAAGAATTTGGCTAATCATACTTAGTTAGAAAACTAGATTCGGAGGAATCTTCATGAATATTACAATTTTCGGTGCAACTGGGCGAGTAGGAAATGAAGTATTGAGACGAGGGCTTCAAGATGGACTACATGTGACTGCACTTGTGCGTACGCCATCAAAATTAACACCACATGAAAACTTAACGATTTTAGAAGGTGATATTCGCGACTTTTCACTCTTAAATAAAGCAATTGAGGGTGCGGATGCTGTATTTAGTGCAATCGGTACTGATAAAACAACGACATTAACAGATGCAATTCCGTTAATTATAGAAGCTATGAATAAGGGAGACGTTAAGCGAATCGTTACAATTGGTACGGCAGGAATTTTGCAAAGCCGAACTAATTCGGAGCTATATCGTTTCCAATCAACAGAGTCGAAACGTCGCTTAACGTTTGCTGCTGAAGAACATGCCAAGGTTTATGAACAGCTTGCAGCGACGAATTTAGAGTGGACGATTGTGTGTCCAACCTATTTACCCGATGGTGAAGCAACGGGGGAATGGCGGACTGAGCGCAACTTTTTACCTCAAGATGGCGTTGAAATATCAGTAGGTGACACAGCATTTTTTGCTTACAACGAATTGCTAGACCCGCAATTTGTTGCGTCACGAGTTGGTATTGCATATTAAAAGGAGTCTCATATGATTAAGAAATTAGTGAAAATCTTATTAATTATCGCTTTTTTGGTTGGCTTCTTTTACGTCAATAATAACTGGCTAACTGTGTCTAACTACACCATTCAATCATCTGAGATTCCAACGTCTTTTGATGGATACCGGATTGTACAAGTGTCAGATTTGCATGATGCTACGTTTGGTGAAAATCAACAACGTTTAGCGAATAAAATTCAACAAGCTAAGCCAGATATGATTGTAATTACAGGAGATATCATTGATAGCAATCGGTACAACTTGCAAAATAGTTTAGATCTCATTGATCAAATTGTGGAAATCGCTGATGTTTATTACGTAACAGGGAATCATGAAGTAGCGACCAATGATGTGGATCGAATTAAAGAACAACTAACCACACGTGGTGTTCGGGTTCTAGCAAATGAAACATTAAATCTTGAGCGTGGCGGAGAAGTTATTTCTTTAACAGGTATCGAAGATCCATTAATGGGAGAGGTTGCTTCTAAGATGATCTCAGATTCACGTATGCCAAGTGATGCATTCACGGTTCTACTTGCCCATCGACCAGAAGACTTTCAAGCTTATGTTGATGCGGGGATAGATGTGACGTTATCAGGCCATGCTCATGGAGGACAGTTTCGTATCCCTGGAATGGGTGGACTTGTTGCACCTGGCCAAGGGTATTTCCCTAAATATACAGCTGGCATTCATGAACAAGGAGAATCTAAACTTGTGGTTAGTCGTGGCCTTGGAAACAGTATCATTCCAATGCGTTTATTTAACTTGCCAGAAATTGTTGTGGTTACCTTAAAATCAAGTTGAACGCGGCTGCCACTATTAGAAATCCCTAACCTACGGACAGAAATATAGTTCAAAGGAACGAATAACTACTATAGAACCAAATTCAAGAGTCTCAAAACATGACAGAACTACTGATGAACTAACACATATTCAACAACTCAAAGGAGAGATTTCCATTGTCAAACTCAATAACATTAAGTCCTTATCAGCCTGATCACCAGCAAGCATTGCAATTTTATCCATTAACACCCGAACAACTAGAATACACGGAACATCCATTAGATTTGCTGAAACATGATGGCCATTCGAGAACGCCAGTTACAATTTTATCTCGCAATCAAATCGCTGGATTTTTTGTGCTAGACGTCAGTGATGAGCGTTATTCGTATACTGAAAATCCAAACTCAGTTCTAATGAGTGGCTTTTCCATTCATCCGGATTTTCAAGGTCAAGGTGTTGCGGAAGACGCAATCCGTGAACTTCCTTCTTTCATTCACCAACAGTTCCCTCAATTTGATGAAGTAGTTCTAGGTGTAAACGAGTTAAATGAAACAGCTTTACACGTTTATTTAAAAGCTGGTTTTACAGATGAAGGAAGACGATATATGGGTCCTAAAGGTCAGCAATATGCTCTTCATTTATATGTGCCAAAAGAGGATAACTAGCAGTCACACCTGATATACAGTTTGAAAAAAAAGGAATTTTAGTAGGTTTTAAAACCTATAAATAGTCGTATATTTAGATTTCCGAAAGAAGATATGGTAAGCTGAAAAAACTGAATTTATGAAACATCGAAAATGAAAGGGGTACGAATTCCGTGTATATTGTCCATTCTATGGTTCATGTTCCAAAAGGAAAGGCAGATGAAGTCATCGCGATTTATCAAAATCGGTCTCGCCTTGTGGATACATTCGAAGGATTTGAAGCCTTTCATTTATTACAAAATGATAAACGACCAGAAGAACTAACTGTTCATATGCAATGGGTCGATAAAGCGGCTTATATGAAATGGGTAACGAGTGATGCGTTCAAGCATGTGCATGACTTAGAAAAAAATTATCCAGATCAAGAACTTGCGGCTATCGTACCAAAAGTTTCAAAGTATCAAGTGGTGGCTACATGAATAAACAAGCGAGAGAAACAGCGATTGACCAGGTTGTGGTAGAAATTTACGAAGCTTATCCTGAAATTCTTGAACGTTTCGGGGAAGCGGGTAAAGCTCGTTGTTATGAAGATAATCATCATCACTTCGATCATTTACAAACGGCGGCATCACTGGGACAATCCGAAGTTTTCACGGACTACGCGATATGGTTAACGAACTTATTAACCGCCCGTGGAATGAACAAAAATCATGTCATCGATAATTTTCAGCGAATTCATGATGTGTTAGAAACGACCAATGATTCAGACGCAAAGGCGTTTCAACAGCTATTGAAACAAGGAATTAAAGCAATACAATGAAGATAATAGATAGATTGAGGTGAAGAGAATGACCCCGAAGAATTTAGTAAATGCTTTGATTGAAGGGAAATCAGATGAAGCATTTGTGCAAATAGAAACACTCTATAGGGGAGGAACTTCGATTGCTTCCATCTATCAAAACTATGTAACAGAAGCGATGCAACTAATCGGTGAGATGTGGGAAAAAGATGAAATTTCCGTAGCGGATGAACATTTAGCTACGTCTACATGTGATTTTGTATTAGCTAAATTTCACAGTATGGTGAAAAAAGCGCCGATTACAGAAACGTCGAAAAAAGCGATGTTTTTCAGTGTGGAGAAAGAACAGCACTCTTTAGGAATGAAAATGGCAGCCCATTTATTTGAACAAGCAGGTTGGGATGTCCGATTCATGGGGACAAATTTACCATTAACTTATGCTGTCGATGCTGCAGAACGATTTAAACCAGATGTGATTGGTATTTCACTAACAATTATTCATCATTTGGAACAATTAAAGGCATACGTTGAGCAATTGGAAAGCATTCAAAGTAGACCTCAGCTTCTTGTCGGTAGTCGTTTGATTTCCTCTTATGAGTTGTCGGAATATGCATCACCATCTACACGCATGATTCGTAATTTTGAAGTGTTAGACGAGTGGATGAAGGAATACAACGAGGTGGTGCCGCATGTTACCCATTAGTTCGTTGCCTTTTCCAACGTTAATCGTTGATCGTATGCTACACATAAAGGGAATGTCTGAATCGGCGCTGCGTTTATTTGGGAATGTAAAGCAATTCTCAGACGTTTTAGACGCTGGCAGTGTGGTAAAACATCAACGCTTACTTGATGAAACACTTAAAGAACCAATTGAAATGAATTTAAAAACAAGTAAAGATGAACAAGAATTGTTTGCTGTATCCGTTACATGGAGTGGCGAAGAAGGAATCATTCAATGTTATGGATTAGGAAATAAAATCGAAAAAATCATGACAGTCGTTCAAGAACATCAAAACCGATTGGCCCATGTTGATTTTGAGTTATTATCACAAAAAGAAGTGGCAGAAAAACAGCTTGTAGAAATTAAAAAACTGTCAGCACCCATCATCCCTCTTTCGAAACATGTAGCTCTAGTTCCGCTTTTTGGTCATCTTGATCAAGATTTAATTTCGAGTACACAAGAACGCCTATCTTCTGAGTTATATGAGCGGAATTTCACCATTGTCATATTTGATTTTAATGGTATTGAAGTCATTACGGATTTTGGTATTAATCAATTTCAAGAGTTAATTGAGACATTTCAAATTATGGGGATACAACCGTATGTTGTAGGGATTAAACCAAAACACACAAGCTTACTAAAATATTCTGAGCGCGGAATTACTACGTATTTAACGACCTTACAAGAAGCGATATCTTTATTAACATAAAACAGTTGCCCTCAGGAAAAGAGAGCAACTGTTTTGTTATTATCTATGATCAGTGTGACGATCTTTTGTTTCGCCAATCTTTTCTTGGACGGCACCTTTAGCTTTATCGAACTTACCTTCAGCTTGAAGGGACTTATCATCTGTTGCATTTCCAACTTGATCTTTAACTTCACCTTTGGCTTTATTTACGCCAGCTTTTAATTTGTCCGAAAATCCATTATCGTTAGTCATGTGAATTCCTCCTAATAATGTTAGTTATTAAGTAAGTACCCGACTCATTCAGTTATAAACACACTATTTTGCAAAAGAGGTTGCTCATGGAATTCATTTGGTTATTTATCATCGGTTTAATTGCCAATGTACTTGGCACACTTGCAGGTGGTGGAGGCTTAATCAGCTTACCTGCCATGTTGCTAATGGGAATTCCGGTACACTCCGCGATTGGAGCCAATAAAGTCTCAAATACAGTAAGCTCTCTATCTAGTTTTATTGTCATATATAAATATAAAGAAATCACCGTTAAAGAAGCTTTAATCGTAATGCCTCTATGTCTTGGTGGCGGAATTTCAGGTGGCTTAATCGCCTCTCTTTTAACAGAACGTACAATGATTATCATCGCTGTGGTATTGCTTAGCTTTGCCTTACTCAGTTCGTTTTTAGGATCAAGTGATTTTAACGGTAACCGTCCATTAGTAGTTAATAAAAAAAGTGGCTTCAGTCTTTTTGGCATCGGCTTTTATGACGGGGTATTCGGTCCAGGCTCAGGAACGTTAATGATGTATGTCTTATCACATATCGGCGTATCCTATATTCGTGCTGTTGGGCTTGCCCGCATCGCCATTTTTTCAAGTTGTTTCGGAGCCTCCATTACCTATATTGCTACAGGTAAGATCATGTGGGCCGTGACTATTGCGTTATTACTCGGATCCGTTAGTGGTGCGCAAATCGGTGTTCATCTTGCCCGCAAAATCAAAAAAGAATATGTAAAGCCTTTACTGAGAATGGTCACTATCGCATTACTCATTCAAATTGTCGTTACTAATTTATAATAATTGAAATTTTCTGTATAATAGAAAGAAAAAGCAGGAGGTGACCGTCTTGAAAAAATTCTTTGTTCTCGCATTTTGTTTTCTCCTAGTCAGTGGGTGTGGACTCCAGGAACAAGAGGCAACCGCTGAACCAGAATCTTTAAAAGAAGTGGCTACAAACCTGCAAATTCCATGGTCTATTAATCAAGTGGGTAATGAATTTTACATATCAGAACGTGTCGGCACCATTGCTTACGTAAAAGCAGACGGCAAAGTTGAACATCAGAAAGTGGAGTTTTCATCTCCTTTAGCAAAGGTTGCAGAAGCGGGTTTACTAGGCTTTGTCTTAACACCGACATTCGAGGAAACGAAAACTGCCTTTGCTTACTATAATTATGACGACGGGGAAGGTCCCTTCAATCGTATCGTAACATTGAAGTTAGAAGGTAACGTCTGGAAAGAAACCGACATCCATTTAGATGGCATTTCAACTGGGAATGTCCATCATGGTGGACGCCTCGAAATAGGTCCGGATGGATTGTTATATGCAACGATTGGCGATGCAGCGAATCCGGATTTAGCGCAAGATCCACAATCTAAAAACGGTAAAATTATTCGCTTAACTGCCGATAATCAATGGGAAACAGTCAGTCTAGGTCATCGCAATCCACAAGGACTCGCATGGACCGAAGACGGAGAATTATTTGCTTCAGAACATGGGCAATCCGCACACGATGAAATCAACAAAATCGAAGAAGGCCAAAATTATGGTTGGCCATTAATTGAAGGAGACGAGGAACGGGAAGGACTTGTAACACCGTTGCTTCATTCTGGAGCGAACGATACATGGGCACCTTCTGGTATGACGTTTCATAAAGGAAAGTTATATGTTGCCGCACTTCGTGGCGAAGGCATATTAGTCGTTAATATCGACACTGGCGAATTAGAAGATAAAATTACCGGTTTCGGACGAATTCGGGATGTATTTTCAAATGGGGAAGAACTATTCTTCGTCACAAATAATCGAGATGGCCGAGGAACTCCAGCAGCAGACGATGATAAACTTTACCAACTTGAAGAGAAATAACAGCACATTCGCATGTTTAAGTGAAGGAAGTGAAAGGAATACTTTCACAAAGGAGCTGATTTCGAATGAGTAAAGAACAAGCATTGAACATATTAAACGAAAGTCGCATCGGCACAATGGCAACCGTGAAAAGTAATAAACCCCATTCAAGGTATATGACTTTCTACAACGAAGATTTCACTCTATATACGCCTACAAACAAAAACACACACAAAGTGGAAGACATTGAAGCAAATCCATACACCCATATTTTAATTGGCTATGAAGGTGAAGGATTTGGCGATGCATTCTTAGAGATTGAAGGCCAAGTCACTGAAAGCACAGACGAAAGCTTAAAAGAAAAAATTTGGAACGACCATATGAAAAATTGGTTTGAAGGACCAGAAGATCCGAACTTAGTAATTCTAGTAGTCAAACCTTCATCTGTACGACTAATGAATAAAACTGGTCAACCACCTGAAACAATTGAATTTTAGTGTAAGAAAAGCTCGCTCTCTGTTGAGAGTGAGCTTTTTGTGTTTATGGAGAGGACGAAGTGTCCGTCTCAGGGCGAATGGACGACAACATTGATTGAATGGACGACAACACTGAATGAATGGACAACAACTCAGAACGAATGGACAACAACTCAGAACGAATGGACGATAACATTCAATGACTGGACAGAAACATCAAATGAATGGACAGAAAATGTTTACACATCAATATTTTCATAATATTTTAATGCTTCTTGTAAAAATTCTTTCTTCATACCAGTTCTCAAATTTATGCGTTCAACCCACTGTTCTAAATTTAAGTTGGATTCTTCTACGTGCAATTTCTGTGAAGTACTCAAAAAACTTGTCCAGTTATCAAACTCCCAATGGGCAATTTCATCTTCAATTGGAAGGCGAATTTCGATCAATGGAGTCTTACGGAAAACGCGTTGAACACGCTCAGAAATCGTCCACAATAACCTGTCGTCCAGTGGTGTTGTATGGTAAGTAGCCTGCGATACTTTTCCATTGGGACGTTGATAAGAAATCGTGGTTCTATATCCTTCGGTCAAAACTTTTACTTTTGCAGCCGGGAAAAATCCATCAGTGAAGCCGTGCTCATTCATAACATCCCCATCAATGGAAATCGGTTGAATCCACTGATCACCAAGGTCGCATAAGTAACGGAGCCCCTTACAATCTACAGCAATTACTGCGATATGCGCTCGCTCGGCACAGACATCATCAATAATTCCATAAGCTTCGATTCCTGCAGCACGAAACTCTTCAATCAGCCAAAGCGATAAATCCACACAATTCCCTGCTACTCCATATTGTAAGAAATGTTCCTTTATTAAGGAAACCGGGCGTTGAGATCCGCCATCACTTTGTTTAGACCACCATAACTTCACCAACGTATCCATCGGCTTATCATCAAACATCTGCCATACATCAAGTATCTCTTTGGGTGCGTGCATAGAAAACATCCTCTCTAAATATTCGTTAGGAATATTATACCAATAACCTATCTAATGATTTATTGAAATATATAGGAGGTAAATTGAAGAGTCTATCGAATACCATATTTAGGGATATACAAAATCGTCAAAGGAGTATTCATATGAATTCATTAAAACCAATTAAGAGAAGTAGTTTTCGAATCTTTTTAGGAAAGAAAGCGTATCGACTGAAACGTTATACTGAGTGGGTATTCGATGAGAAAAAATATGCGAAAAATAAAGGCGAAGAAAAGTTAGAACATGTCATCTTTAAGCATAAAACACCTTTACTGCGTCAATTAAAAGATGTCGACATGCAGATGCAATACAATAAAGTAACGAATTTAAAAATTGCTGCGAAAAAGATTAATCGAATCGTTATTCAACCTGGTGAAACCTTTTCATATTGGAAGACCATTGGTGCAACGACTAAAAGAAAAGGCTATGTAGATGGAATGATTTTGCATTATGGAAAAGTCCGAACGGGAGTTGGTGGAGGGCTATGCCAATTATCAAATTTAATTTACTGGATGACCTTACATACACCACTTACGGTTACGGAAAGATACCGTCATAGTTACGATGTCTTTCCAGATTCCAAACGAAGTCAACCTTTCGGCAGCGGAGCAACATGTGCCTATAATTATTTAGACCTTCAAATAAAAAATGAAACGACAGAACCGTATCAACTCATTATTTATGTAACAGACTTATCCTTAGTAGGCGAATGGAGATCAGTGAATTTACCGACTAACACATACAAAGTGTACGAGAAAGAACATCAGTTTACCCTTGAGCAATGGGGAGGGTATGTCCGGCACAATACCATTCATAGAGAAGTCTATAATCGAAGTAGTGAGTGCATCGATGATCAGTTTATTACTGAAAACCATGCTATTACGATGTATCCGCCTTTCCTGACCGATGGTGACAAGTGAAAGAAGAAATGATGAGGTGCACATATGACAATCTATATTGCGTTGCTAAGAGGAATTAACGTAGGTGGCCACAATATAATCAAAATGGCAGACTTGAAACAGTTGCTCGGAACTATGGATTTAACTAACGTACAAACGTATATTCAAAGTGGCAATATTGTATTTGAATCAGAGGCACAATCAGACGAACTTAGCCAACGAATCGAGCAGCAAATTAAAGACACATTCGGTTGTTCAGTCCCTGTTATCTTGAGAACGTCTACGGAATGGCAGCAAATGATCGACAATTGTCCTTACCCAATAGAAACACTAGCGGATGGAGAAAGTGTCCATCTAACTTTATTGTCAGAAACTCCTTCCCAAGAAGCTCTTGCCAAACTACAGAACTTCCAAAGCGGCATAGATCAATACACTATCCAAGATAAAGTGATTTATTTATTTTTGCGTCAAAACTTCCGAGATTCCAAGCTGCCAGTGCAACTTCAAAAGTTAGGCGTTTCCGCAACGATTCGCAACTGGAAAACCACCATGAAACTTGCAACCATGGCAAAAGCAATGGAGTGAAATATAAAGCGAAAGACCACCATCTGCCAATGCAGAAAGTGGTCTTTTTTAATGTTTGGCAATGTTAACGGAAAAGGTTGATAAATTATTAAAGAATATGTAGGACGGATCTCCTCATATGAATAACAATAATAGATATTTAGGTTAAATTTAATGTGAAATTGTGAAGATTTCCGCTTAAACTAACGAGGCAGGATAGTGTACTAAGAAGTCCTTATAATAGTACGCATATGGTACATTAAATATAATTAAATTAAAGGGGTTGATAAGGATGCGTTTATCAAATGAATTTGTGACTGTAGCTGGGTTTTGGGTGATGAATAAATAAAATTATAGGGAGAAATAAAATGATAAAAATAGACGTAGATTTAGTTTCGAAGTTAATAAATAGTCAATTTCCAAAGTGGTCTAATTTGGAAATTAAACCTGTTAAAAAAGGTGGAAATGATAATAAAACTTTTCACTTAGGCAACAGTATGAGCGTTAGGTTACCAAGTGATGAAGTCTATGTGCCCCAAGTGGAAAAAGAACAAAAATGGTTACCCATTTTAGCCGAACGTCTTTCTACACCAATATCTGAACCATTAGCTAAAGGTGAACCAAATGAGGATTACCCACATCCTTGGTCAGTCAACAAATGGTTGGATGGAGAGACATTAACATTTGAAAATATAGATAATTCAAATCAATTTGCCAATGATTTGGGGGAATTTTTAGTTGAATTACAATCTATTGACGCCAGTGGAGGTCCCTTAGCTGGGGAACATAATTTTTATAGAGGCGGAGATATTGCTGTATACGATGATGAGTGTAGAGATGCCATTAATAATGTAAATACTTTTAATAAACACCTATTGAAAGAAATTTGGGAATTGGCATTAACTTCAAAGTGGTCTGGTGAACCAGTTTGGATCCATGGTGACATAGCCCCAGGAAATATATTAATTAAAAATGGTAAATTGTGTGCGGTTATTGATTTTGGGATATTGGGAGTAGGAGACCCTTCTTGCGATGCTGCAATGGCTTGGACTTTTTTTGATGATAGTAGCAGAAAGACATTCAAGAATGCATTAGATTTTGATGCAGAAACTTGGAACAGAGCAAGAGGTTGGGCTTTATGGAAGACTTTAATATCCTACAACTATAATAAACAATCTAACAAAGCAGTCGCAGATGAAAAATTTAATATTATAAAAGTAATCATTAATGATTATGAAACTGATAGATAAGGGCTTTAAAATAGAATTTTTTATTGAACTAACACACTCTTTAGTAAAATAAGACAGTCAAATAAATGCGCTTGGAGATAAATCTCCAAGCGCATTTATTTATACAAAATCAACAAATAGCTTAAACAGAGTCTATTGTTTAAATAAACTCATCCAGCCTTTGTATTTGAACCAAGCCAACATAGATAATCCGATTAGTATCATGGCGCCAAGTGCAATGAAGTAGCCATTTTTCATCTCGAGTTCTGGCATGTATTCAAAATTCATTCCGTAGACACCAGCGATAAATGTTAGAGGAATGAAGATTGAAGAGACAATCGTTAAAATCATCATGATGCGGTTCATACGATTCGAGTTCATGGCCATATAGCTATCCCGAATATCCGCAGTGAGCTCACGGTTTGACTCCACGATCTCCGTTAATTTAACAAGATGATCGGAAATATCGGCAAAGTAGGTATACTCATGCTTTTGTAGGTCGAAACGGCTGGAGTTCAACACACGATACATTAAATCACGCATCGGTAAAATCGTCCGACGTAACCACAACAAATCACTACGCATTTCAAAAACGGTATCCATAGAAAAGTGTTTCATATCAAATGACATCTGGTCTTCGATTTCATTTAAATGGTCTTCAATCTTGTAAACAAGCGGGAAATAAGAATCCACTACTTTATCGAGAATTTGATACATTGCGTAAATCGCTCCGCGCTCCCAAAATGAAGCATCACGTTGCAATTTTTCACGAACTAAATCCAACTCATGAACAGTCGTATGGTGAAAGGTCACAACAAAATTTTTCCCAATAAATAAATCTAATTCCTCTGCCTCAAGCGTCTCTTCATTCAGCGTATGCACGACAAAAAATTGGTAGCCGTCATAATAATCGACTTTAGGTCTTTGCAGACGATGCAAACAATCTTCAATCGATAGGGGGTGGAAATGAAAGAATGAATCCAGCAATTTCCATTCATCAGGAGTGGGCTTATCAAAATCAACCCAATACCAGTCAAATGTTTTTGTATGAAGATCTTCTAACGGGAAATCCATTTCTAATTGGCTATCAGCCGTAACTCCAAATGTTCGAATCATATAAAAACCTCGTTTCAAGCAATAAATACTAGTAGTAGTTTACCACGAAATTTATGTATAGCTCGTGTTTGAGCAGAAAAACAAGCCACTTCTCACTACCAAAATATGAATTGTAAAGATGGGTAATTATTCTAAATAATGTCTTAACACACGATTCATACCCTCTTCATATTCAATCACTACACTAAAAGAGCAAGTCAACTATGAGGAGGAATGACATGGATCAAATACAGTTGAAAAAGAAAGCTTTTCCTATCGCTATCCTTTCATTTTTAGCAATCGGTGGAATTGCTGGGACCATTGCAAATTTCCCATTACAGAAACGGCAAGGAATTCCTTTAAAGGCAAGGTAAGCGTAGGTTTTCGATCGAAAAGCATTGTTACATAAACATGAGAAGCAACACAAAAATAATAGAGTAGGAGATGATCAATTGAATAAAAAAGCGTTAGTGGGTACAGGATTTTCATTAATATTGTTGTTGAGTCCGTTTACACAGGCTTTTGCTGAAGAAACAACAGGAGAGATAAAGCAAGTGGATAATATAGCGCATCGTGGTGCGACAGGCTATGCACCTGAAAATACGATTGCTGCTTTTGACAAAGCGATAGAAATGAAAGCAGACTATATCGAGATGGATATTCAAAGAACTAAAGATGGTGAATTAGTCATAATACATGATACTTCAGTGGACCGAACAACAGATGGCACCGGGTATATTAAAGATTTAACTTCTACGCAACTGAGAGATCTAGATGCAGGAAGCTGGAAGGGTGAGGAATTTGCTGGAGAAAAAATCCCTACATTTGACGAAATTCTCGATAAATATCATGGCAAGATTGGTATTTTACTTGAATTAAAGGCTCCAGAACTCTATCCTGGCATTGAAGAAAGCATTGCCCAAGAGTTAAAAGAACGCAATCTTGATAAACCACAAAATGAAAAAATGATTATTCAATCGTTTAACTTTGAATCTATGAAAAAAATGAATACCCTCCTGCCGAATGTTCCAATTGGTGTGTTGACAGGGTCAAAGGCACATACAACACCGCAAGCTCTAGAAGAGTTTAGTACTTACGCTGATTATTTCAATCCAAGTTACGGCTTAATAACTGAAGATCTAGTTAATCAAGTGCATTCACAAGGAATGAAAATATCATCATGGACAGTTCGTAGCCAAGAATCTGCAGACTTTCTTTTGGAGATGAAAGTGGACGGTATTATAACGGATTACCCTGACTATGTTGACCCAAGAAAATAATAAATTAACTAGCTTTTGAAAAAAACCGAAGTTGAAAATATGACAATTTAATAATAATCTTAAAGATGCCGAAGCTTTCAAGAAGCTCGGCATCTTTAAATTCATAGAATCGGAGATATAACCATGAATCATCATCCCAATTATCGTGTATCAGTAGAAATTATTTTGAAAATTAATAATAAAATTCTCCTCACAAAACGCTCGGAAGAAGCAATTGTTGCACCAGGTGTTTGGAATGTGCCAGCAGGCAAAGTGAAGTTTCATGAAATACCGCTAGAAGCTGCATTCCGTGAAGTGAAGGAAGAAACGAATATAGATCTAGGAAATTTGACAGAAATTCACGTTCGAACGTTCAAAGGAAATACGGCAAGCGAGCCGATTTATCGATTAATTTATACATATGTAGCTGAAATTACCGATGCACAGCTCGCCAATTTCCAAATGAATGACGAGCATTCAGAGTATGTGTGGGTTTCAAAAGAAGAACTTAGTGACACTTCCTATAACTCCTTACTCCCAGCGTTTCGAGAAATTTTAGTGACCATCTAATAGTCTTTATTTGACTCGCAACATCCAATGGTTTATTCTAGCCATGCACTGATAAATTTCATAAAGCGTCATTTTGTAACGTGGCGATTAAGTTTTCTAGGGTTCCGCAAACAACCGGTTTGGTCTGGTCCGAGAGAAAACGCTTTGCTTATTTGCAAAGATACACGGAAGGATAAAAGCCTGGGAGATAACGTATTTTACGTTAATTTCTCAGGCTTATTTTTATGGAGGAGATGAACTGAATGAATAAAGAGTGGATGAAAGTATTCATTGCCGCATTTTTTGAAGTGTTTTGGGTCATTGGCTTAAAACATGCGGATGATGTATGGACATGGATTGGAACCGCAATAGCGATTGCTGTGAGTTTTTATTTGATGATAATGGCAGGGAAAACATTACCGGTGGGAACCGTTTACGCGGTTTTCGTAGGACTCGGTACAGCAGGTACAGTAGTATCCGATATTTTACTTTTTGGACAAGACTTTAGCATCGCAAAAATTGGGTTAATTGCGCTTCTGTTAATAGGCGTTGTAGGACTCAAGCTAGTGACGAAAGAACAGGAAGAGGTGGCATCCTAATGGCTTGGCTATTTTTAATCATTGCAGGTTTATTTGAAATGACAGGAGTTGTAATGATCAACCAAGTGCATAAAAAGCGCAATTGGAAATCAATCACGGGATTGTTCGTCAGTTTTGGTGCTAGTTTCTTGTTCCTTGCGTTCGCTATGGAAAGTCTTCCGATGGGAACGGCTTATGCGGTATGGACAGGAATAGGAGCATCTGGTGGAGCGATTTTAGGCATGGTTTTATACGGAGAACCGAGAACGTGGTTGCGCATGTTGTTTATCGTCATGGTGTTAAGTGCAGCGGTCGGATTGAAGTTTATTTCGTAATGGTATGATGTGGGATTTTGAATATCAAAAACACTTAAAGTTGTAAATATAGGAGGAAGTTATTTGTCGATGTGGATCTCTATTATTGCAACTATTATATTCGGTCTTATTGGCATTTCTTGTTTTTACTCCGCATTTAAAACATACAAAGAGGATGACGATGGAGAGATTGAAGATTTCGGTTTCGACTATGGGTTTTTAGAATTTATAGCCATATTTTTTGTCTTGGTTTTATGGCTTCGTAAAAAGCTTTTTTCTCAAACTCATTACATTTTAGCGTTTCGTATAGTCGCATTTCTCATGGGACTAATGATGATTGGGATTGTCCTCTTATTCTGGCATTATAGTTAAGCTGTAACATCAGATTTGCTTCTATTGTCGCAACTTTATTAGTTATTGTCGTAACTCTCACCGTTATTATCATAACTTCTTGAATTATTGTCGTAACTTTTCACGTTATTATCTCAACTATCCAATTTCCTCCTAATTCTCAAGCTCAAAAAAAGAGACCTGTTTCGCTTTTTCAGTGATGCCGGTCTCTAGTTATAAAGGTATGAACATTCTATTGAGCAGTATACCCGCCATCTACCAATAAGTTTGCGCCGGTCACGAAACTTGCTTCATCTGAAGCAAGGAAAACCACGGCGTTTGCCACTTCATGGGACTCACCCAAACGTCCAAGTGGATGCAGTGATACTAAGTGTTGCATCATCT
>NZ_JBATUX010000031.1:0-8706 GCF_049671445.1 Paenisporosarcina sp.
CAGTCAGCGGGCGGTTTACAAGGTGGACTGGGTTCAGGTAGTCGAGATTTATTATCTGTACCATCAAGACTTGGTGGATCTAGTGATTCCACAGTAGATAGTGGAAAAATGGGAGAAGGATCTTCAGCAGAAGAGCAAGAGAGCGCAGTTCCTGTTACAAAAGGAACTGTTAGGCCGTATGGCGATGTCATTGGATCGTATAAAGACTCTTACTTAAAAAGTTCAGATCGTCTTCAGTTGCCACCAGACTTACAACGAATCGTTCAAGACTATTTTTCATCAATTGAATCAAGCCAATAGGAGGTTGAATATGTCATTTACACCACAAAACTACGAAGAAATGAGTCAACGTTTAGACCAAGTAAAACAAGAAATTGGGCAATTTATTGTAGGACAACAAGAAGCAGTGGATTTCACATTGTACTCAGTTTTAGCGGATGGTCACGCTTTACTTGAAGGTTTGCCAGGATTAGGAAAAACGATGTTGATTCGCACGATTTCAGATGTTTTGGATTTATCTTTTTCACGAATTCAGTTCACACCAGATTTAATGCCTTCAGATATTACGGGTACCAGTATGATTGAGCGTACAGATGAAGGGAAGCAAATATTTTCATTTAAGGAAGGTCCCATTTTCAGTCAAATGGTTTTAGCCGATGAAATAAATCGGGCAACCCCCAAAACACAGAGTGCCTTGCTCGAAGCCATGGGGGAGAAAACCGTAACCGTTTTGGGAGATACAAAACAAATGGCTCGTCCATTTTTTGTTCTTGCAACTCAAAATCCAATTGAAATGGAAGGTACATATCCGCTTCCAGAAGCTCAAATGGACCGTTTTTTATGCAAAATTCATGTTAATTACCCAACAAAAGAAGAGCTAAAAGAAATAATTTTGAGAACAACTGGTTCCAAAGTTATTCAACTTCAAAAAGTCATGAATACAGCCGATTTAATTATTGCTCAACAAATGGTGAAAGAGGTACTTATAGCGGATGATATGCTTGATTACGCGATTGATTTAACTTCGGCTACACATCCGAGTGAAGATGCTACTGAAGACGTAAAACAATATGTCCAATACGGCAGTGGACCGCGTGGGCTACAAAGTCTAATTCGTTTAGCTAAAGCAAGAGCTCTTGTAGCTGGACGTTATCATGTCTCAATTGCAGATATTAAATCAGTGGCCACACCTGCTCTTCGTCATCGCATGTTGTTAAATTATGAAGGTGAAGCTGAAGGAAAGACAGCAGATTCCATCCTTGAAAGTTTACTTCAATCCATAAAACAAGGCCAGACAACATGAGCCAAATATCCATTTTGCCGGAGGATTGGTCTGCAAAAATTGGACGTTTACAAATTGCTACGAAATCGAAACTGCGCGGACAACATAAAGGTTCACATCGATCGATGCGGTTTGGCTCGTCTCTCGACTTTTCGGACTTTAGAGAATATCATCCTGGCGACGATGTTCGTCAAATTGATTGGAACGTCTTTGGGAGAACGGATAAATACTTCATTAAGCGTTTTTTAGATGAACAAGAAATGCGCGTTCATATTTTACTAGACAGTTCAAAATCGATGCAGGAAGACAAAAAGTGGCTACTAGCTAAGCAACTAACGATTTCACTTGGACAACTCGTATTAGGTAGAGATGATCGCCTTTCATTTGCGACGCCAACTGAGGAGAAAATAGCGCCTTTTAGAAGAAAAGGTGCTATGTATAGAAAGGCTTTTTCATCTTACATAACCAATTTAAGTGAGTCTAAAAGTAACTCCTTATTCACTAGCCAGGCTTTACAGCATATTGCGAAGGACAGTACCGTATTATTTATCATTTCTGACGGATTAGAAGCGATAGATGAGTGGGGAAAAGTTTTACGTAGATTACCAAAATTTTCACAAGACATACGATTAATTCTTGTGCAATCGAGCGATGAAATCGCACCAAGTTTTGCTGGAGATTTACAATTGATTGATCGGGAGACTGAAAAGAAGTTGAATGTCTCCGTCTCGAGGCGAGTTGTAGAAGATTATGAAAAGAAAAGACAGCAGCATTTTTTGGAACTTGATGCACTTTGTCGTCGTTTTGGCATTCATACATTGAAAGTCGAAACTAAAGATGATATTAGTCATATTCTTTTCCATCAAATGATTCGGTCAAACTGGATAAACTGAGGTGAGCCGTCTATGGGCTTTGGACAATTAGCGTTTTTGTGGACGGCGATCATCCCGATCACTGTTTTACTTTATTATTTCTTTCGAAAAAAATATGTAGAAAAAACGATTTCTTCCACGATGTTTTGGGAAACCGTGATGAAAGAAACAAAAGTTTCTCCTTATCTTCAAAACTTGCAACGAAATGCCTTATTTTACTTACAAATGCTTGCATTGTTTCTTTTGATGTTTGCCTTATTGCACCCATACCTAAAATCTCAAGCGATTGCCGGTGAACATATTATTTGGGTTGTGGATACTTCTGCGACTATGCTTGCTACAGCCGATGATGAGTCCGTTTTTGATAAGCATAAAAAAGAAATGATGAAACTATCGGAACAATTAGCAGGAAAACCATTAACTTTAATGACTACAGGGGAAGAACCGACGATCTTATTACGTGATGAAACGAATGTGTCCATAATAAAATCCACAATTGATAAGTTAGCAGTTCAATATGAACAAGAAAATTTATCAAAGATGTTGGACTTTACGAAATCTCTCTTAAAAGGGAAAGAAACATCTATTTATTTGTTCACTGATCATGTAGAGCGAAGCGAATTGCCAGTAGAAAACGACAAGGTAACCTGGTTTGTTAAAGGTTCTCCAGAGAATTTGATAAATGTTTCTATCCTCCGATTTGGAGCTACTTCAACCGATAAAGGAATATCAGCACTAGCTCAACTATCGAATGATGCAGCAATTGGACAACAGGGGACTTTTGAAATTAAGTCTATTGGAAATGGTAGCGTAATTGTCAAAGAATCGGTGGAGATTCCCGCGAATGATACATTATCCTTATCGTTTAAAGATTTACCGAACTCCACTGGATTAGTCGCGTCTCTTACTATAGAAGATAACTATGCTGTTGATAACGAATCGACCGTTCTTCTACAGCAACCAGCATCCCAAACTTATGTCGATGGAAGTTTACATCAACTGGTAACTTCCGCTTTTCAAGCGATGGATATTCCGGTCAGTTCCGTGCCTACTGAACAATTAGCAGATCTCTCAGAAGGAGCAATTGTTGTGACGAATCAAACGGAACAACTAACGGCTTCCAAATTACCTGTCATGTTAATTGGTCGTAATGATGAAAAGGCTAAAGAAGTGAACGGAGTGATAACCACCGAACGTGATGATGTGTTTGCTTATGTAGAAATGAAAGATATCTTTGTTAGTAGTTTATATCCGTCATTTCCTAACTATGAAACCATCGCGAGAGTGGGAGATGACCCATTTATTCAACGTTCAGATAAAGGTGATTTAATTATCTTAGCGGATATTCAAATGACCGATTGGCCGCTCCATCCGTCTTTCCCATTGTTCCTATGGAGTTCCAGAGAACAAATGTCTATGAATAGTAACAATCTCGGCACTTTTTCTCCAAATGAGAGAAAGGCACTTTCTCTAGTTACAGATGAAACAGCAGAAGAGTGGGAGATTTTTTCAAGTAATGATGAATATATTAGTTCTTTTGAAGATGGTGGTCAATTCTTTGCACCAAGCAAACCTGGCCTTTATTTCGTCAAGTCCGGTCAAAATGAAAAACAATTTGCCGTTGCATTAGAACAGCAAGAGAAGCATATTGAAAATGGAACATCATTTACAATTGGCAATGCGTCACAAGATGGTGTTCAGGAAACGGTTAAAACATCGCTTGTGCCATGGTTTTTACTTCTCATTGTTCTGTTATTAATCATTGAATGGGAGGTGCAACGACGTCGTGGGTTTACGAATTGAATCTCCTATTTGGCTACTATTATTTCTTTTTCCAGCCATATATTTCACATTTGCTTGGTGGAAAAATCATAAACACTTTAGACGTGAACACACCATCATATTTACCATTCGCGTAATTGCGGTAAGTTTATTGATTTTTGCTTTGACCATGCCAACATTATTATTGCCTATAAAAGAAGAGCAAATATTATTTGTTGTAGATCGATCAGCTTCTACAGATGGTACTGAACAGCAATCTACGGAGTTTCTTGTTAGAGCACTCTCTGAAAAGAAAGAACACCAAGCAGTTGGCTTATATTCTTTTGATGAGAAATTTCAAACACAAGTGCCCTTATCATTAGATACAGAGGATGTTCCGGATTTTATCGACTCTGAAAATGAGAGTCTGACAAATATTGCTGAAAGTATTCAACTTGCAAGTAACTTAGCTGATCAAAAGAAAGCAACTCGAATCGTCCTGTTGACCGATGGTTTAGAAAATAGTGGTTCTGTTTCTGACCAACTTTCACGAATGGCTGGCAGTCATGTTGAAATCGACACGTACGTATTAAATCGACCACAATCAGACGATGTAGCCATTACGAGCTTTGAAACACCACCAGTTGCTTTTGAAGGCGAACAACAACAACTTATCGTACAAGTGGAGTCAACAAAAGCTGTGACAGGAGAATTAATCCTTTCCCAAAACGATCAAATTCTTTCAAAAGAATCAGTACAAATAGAACCGGGTAACAATACATTTACACTTCGTCATGCATCAACAGGAGAAGGATTGTTAAAATACCAAGTTCAATTAAATATCACAGGTGATGCGTTACTTGAAAACAACAAATTAACGAGTGTGACGATGGTGGAAAGTGCACCAAAATTATTGATTGTAAGTAGTGATAAACTAACATCACCTATCCCGAGCTATATTGATCAAGATGTAGTGAAAACGGATGAAATTTCAGCTTCACAGTTGCCATTTGATTTATCGAATTACTTAGGATACGATGCCATTATTTTTGATAACGTTCCTGGCTATCAAGTTGGTGAAGCTAAAATGACGGTGATTGAACAAGCCGTTAAAAACTTTGGTGTTGGATTTATGATGGTCGGGGGAGATAATAGTTATGGCTTGGGTGGATATTTTAAAACACCTATTGAAAAGCTTCTCCCTGTTGAGATGGAAGTGAAAGGTAAGCAACAATTACCATCTCTTGGTCTCATCATAGTTATGGACCGTTCTGGAAGCATGAGTGGTAATAAATTTGAGTTAGCAAAAGAGGCTGCAGCTCGTTCCGTGGAGTTATTGCGAGAAGACGATACACTCGGCTTTATTGCATTTGATGATCGACCTTGGGAGATTATCGAAGCCAAAACGTTAACGAATAAAGAAAAAGCATTAGAAAAAATATTATCAGTATCCGTGGGTGGAGGAACTGAAATCTATCCAGGGCTAGAACTTGCTTACGAGAGATTGACTGATTTGAAATTACAAAGAAAACATATCATTCTGTTAACAGATGGACAATCAGCCACTCAAAATGATTATGAAGAACTAATTACAGAAGGTCTTTCTGACAATATCACATTATCTACTGTAGCGATTGGTCAAGATGCTGATCGAAATCTTCTAGAAGAACTTGCACAATTCGGTACGGGGCGTTTTTATGACGTCATGGATGAAAGTACCATTCCTGCGATTTTGTCTAGAGAGACCGTGATGATTTCGAGAACCTATATTGAAGATAATCCTTTTTATCCGACGATAAGTGGAGATCCTGTGTGGACGAGTTTATTTGAAGAAGGGGTTCCTCAGTTCAATGCATATATAGCAACGACTGCGAAACAAACTTCAACAGTAATTGCAGAAAGTACCAAAGAAGATCCCGTAATTGCGGAATGGATGTATGGACTAGGGCGGACAATTGCTTACACGTCTGATTCCACTGGTGCATGGAGTGGAGATTTTGCCCGTTTCAATCAATGGGGGAATTTTTGGAACACAGCAGTTTCTAGATTGTTGCCTTCGTATAGTGAAGTACCATTCGATATTCGGAAGTCTGAAGATGGCTCTTATACGGTCTCTGACTCTTCAGGACAGTCTTCATTTTTAGATATTGTTGCAGTAAACGAAGCTGGTGAGGAGATCGACAGCATATCAGAACCCATCGCCCCAGGTAAAAGTAGAGTTTCTTTTGAAGCTGATCCAGGTCTCATTTTTTTACGAATATCAAATGAGCAAGACAGTATGTATCAAGCAGGGATTTCGATTCCTTATAGTGAAGAGTATAAAATTCAGCCACCAAATAAAAGTCTACTGCAAGATATCGCTAATCGAACCGGTGGTCAAGTTGTAACAACACCTGAGCAAACTATGCGAGATATAGGCTACGAAAGCTCAGAGAGTAAAAGCATTCAAAGGTGGCTTATATTACTTGCCATGCTACTATTTTTTGTTGATATTACATTGAGACGTTTTGGATGGGGTATGCTTTCAAGACTTCCTCAAGGATTGAAACGTGACAAACTTGAACCGATTTCAACTCAGCTTGATACAAATGTATCTCAATTGTTGAAAGGGAAAAAGAAGCGCTAACAATCAACTGGCACATACACTCGGTAGTGAAACTAGGAAGATATAAAAGGGGCTTTCTAAAAAGTCATTAATATAAAGTAAGTGGAAAAATTAAGTCTTTTTTCTGTACTTACATTTAAAAATTTTAACCATTATTATTTTCTTGTTTGCACATATTGAACCTATAGTTGATTGGAGTGGAATACGGCGACTCCAGCGGGAATAGCAGTTGTTTTTCTGCACCGAAAGCGAAGCGACAGGTGCATGAGCTGAAGACCCCACAGGAGAGCTTGCTCGACGAGGAGGCTGAAGTCATGCCCGCGGAAAGCGTCCGTTTGCAACGGAAATCGACCTCTACTAAATATGAAAAGGAACTGCCCTTAGTCATAATTTATGACTTTTAGGACAGTTCCTTTTTATAATGGTATGACAACTGTTGATTTCCTGTATGAAATTGTAGCAATAAAGAAACAAATGACTAATATTAAAGTACCCGCGATATAAGGGAAACTCATATTGATATCAAACAGTATCCCCGCAAGAGCTGGACCAATCATATTGCCTAAGCTCATATAAGCATTGTTCATCCCAGCTGCAAATCCTTGTTCATTTCCAGCCTGTTTAGAGATCAGTGTATTTACTGCTGGTCTAAGTAACGAAGCTGCAGTGAAAAACACGCTGGCGACGATTAAGATTGGCCAGAATCCATCTACGAAAAGGATTGAAATCATGGAAAGTGCAGAAACGAGTAAATTCACTAGAATGACTTTGATTTCACCAAAACGGTTAAACAACTTATTAATAACAAACGTTTGTACAATCACACCGACAAAACCACCAGCTGTTATTAAGGCTGCAATTTCGCCTGGAGTAAACCCATATTTTTTATCAACATATAAAGCGATAGTTGCTTGGAAATTGGCGAGGCCAAATGAAAAAACAAGGACAACAATTAACATAACAAAGTATGGGGTGGTCGTTGAACGTTTCATTTGTTTGAGAATGTTTTCGCGTTTGACAGGCACATCAGTCTTCAATATAGTTGGCTTCGTCTTTGGAAGAACAAACATTGATATCGTTGCAGCAATTAGAGCTGCAGCTGTCGCAACATAAAAAGGAAAATGAATACTTACTTCAGCTAAAAATCCTCCGATGGCAGGTCCAATCATAAAACCAAGAGACATGGATGCGCCAAGCAATCCCATCCCCTTACCACGTTCTTCTTCAGTTGTTATATCCGCAACAAATGCCATCATGGGTGGAATGATAAAGGCAGAGCCGACACCACTAAAGAAACGTGCTAAAAATAATATCCATAATTCTGATGCAGCACCAAACATCAATTGAGACAAACCGAAAATGATAAGACCTACGATGATTAAATATTTTCGACCAAATTTATCTGATAAATCGCCAGCTAAGGGAGAAAAAAGAAACTGCGCAAAAGCAAACATCGCAATTAAGAACCCAAGTGCTTGACCAGCCACTCCAAATGTATCTAAATATGCAGGCATAATCGGAATGATTAAACCAATCCCAGCCATAGCAATAAACATATTAAACATCAGCACATATAGTGCAAAGCGATTAGAATTACTCGCCATATTACAGCCTACTTTCTATTAAAAAATGTTTCGAGCCTCTAAAATTTTAACACAAAACTAAAAAAATGCTATTAAAAAACCCTGCTAAATGTTCGAGGCCACTGAAAAAGTACGCTTAATCTATTAAAGCCACCTAATCTCGATTTATCGAGATCGGGCGGCTTTTCTATTTTAAGGCTCTGTTAAAATGGTTTAGTAGATTTCGGTACAGAGCGCTTTCATGTTTCGAAGCTAGCGTAGCGATGCAAAAACTAGAGACTTGAAGACTCCAGCGGGAATAGCGAAGTGTCGAAATCCACTCGAACGATTAGTTCGAATTAGTTCGGCGCAAGCCCGCGGAAAGCGTAGCAGTTTTGCGGAATATCAACCTCCTATTGGTTTGATTATAGCTAAACAACAACTTCCAATGGCGTGTGGAATGCAAAACCGTAGACCGATTACCGATAAAAAAGGAACGAAGAGACATGCGCATTTACTAATAGTCGATGGAAATCAGTTTATGGATCAGCCGATATTCCCCTAAGATTGGTGAATGTTCTTTATATGCAAAAGTTGGGTAACTTAAATTGAATTTACTCAACT
>NZ_JBATUX010000032.1:0-16714 GCF_049671445.1 Paenisporosarcina sp.
ATAATGGCAAAGAGGTCACACCCGTTCCCATACCGAACACGGAAGTTAAGCTCTTTAGCGCCGATGGTAGTTGGGGGTCTCCCCCTGCAAGAGTAGGACGTCGCTAGGCAATTAGAAAACCGGTACCGAAAGGTACTGGTTTTTTTGTGTTTATTTTTATTCTAATTAGTCGAAGGTGTGCGAGAAAGAGGAGGAACAAAGAGTTCGAGGAAACAAAGGGAAGAGACTCGGATCGTATAACATACGTGAGAATCGAAGACCAGCATGTGATGAAGAAATCTGCCGTTCATCGTCTTCCGCAGCGCGGATACGGAAGTTAAGCTCGCGCGCCGATGGTAGCTTTAAGCTCTCCGCCTGTAAGAGAAGATGTCACTAGTCAAATAAAAACCGAACCCTGTTAAGAAATCTGATACAAAACTAAATTTCACTATACTTTTCTACATAAAAGAGTATGTTATAAAAAACATGATACAATTTAATAGTCTAAAAATTATAAATTTAATTTATTAGACAATTTTTTATTAGGTGGTAGATATTATGAAAAACAATAGCGTGAAAAACTTTAAGGGGACAATGTCTAAGTAATTAAGCTGTTAACCCCATATTTTGAAAGGGAGAATTTATTTGAATCAAACATTATTAATCATTGATGCGCAACAAGAATTAATTGATGGGAATCAAAAAGAAAGTGCGGTTATTAATAAAGATCAACTTATTAGGAATATCAATATGGTGATTAAAAAAGCAAGTGAATCAGATATTCCAGTGGTCTTTGTAAGAGATCTCGATGTTGCTGAGGGGAAAGGTGAAGGCTTTCAAGTTCACAATGAAATCAATGTACCAATGGATGCAAAGATCTTCGATAAGTCAGCGACGAATTCTTTTCATGGAACAGGTCTTCTAGATCATTTAAAAAATCAACAGGTTGAGCATGTTGTTATGATGGGATGTAAAACACAACATTGCATAGATAGTGCGGTCAGAACGGCTACTATCAGCGGCTTGGATGTAACATTAGTGGGTGATGGTCATTCGACAACTGACAATGATGCTTTAACTGCAGAACAAATCATTAAGCATCATAATCGTACACTTCATGGTCATTATAATGTCGAACACTTTGCAGTTGTCAGAAATTCAGAGGAAGACTTGTTTCATCCAACGCACGACTCTTATAGGTAGTACTCATCCAAAAGGGACATTTTTAGTGCCCAGCAGACAACGTCACTACCGAATATCACCATTAGGGAAATAAGTGACTAGCCACCGTAACTAAATCTAGGGGATTGTACTGGTTGACATAATGGTCCAGACTTACAAATAAGTAAAGTAACTTCAGATAAAGATGCGGTCATTGAACGAAATGGTGGCTCCTCAATGCCAGCTTTTGAAGGACAGCTTACAGAAGAAGAAATTAAAAGTATTGCGGAATATGTTACAACTGTGATTTCTCCTTTAGGAAAATAACTAAAAGCCACTGTAGTGATTTTTTCGCTACAGTGGTTTTTTTGATGCAATCCCTTGTATTCTAACAGGTTCTCTAATAAGATTAGGGCTTAATGTTTTAAGGACGAAGGGAAGATTTGAATGAGTACAGAAGCACTTTTAATGGTGTTAATTATATTTAGTATTAATATTGTGTACGTGTCGTTTTTTACAGTGCGTATGATTATGACGTTAAAGGGGTATCGCTACCTTGCAGCGTTACTAAGTACAGTGGAAGTCGTTATTTATGTTGTTGGCCTTGGGCTAGTTTTAGATAACTTGAATGAGATTCAAAATTTAGTTGCGTATGCAGTCGGATATGGAACGGGTGTCATCATCGGAACGAAGATTGAAGAGAAGATGGCTCTAGGATATATTACGGTAAATGTGATTACGACTGAAGAAAATAGATCATTGCCACGTTTATTACGTGAAAAAGGATATGGCGTGACGGATTGGGATGCGAATGGTCTTGATGGTCTGCGAAAGGCGATGCAAATTCTGACGCCTCGTAAGTATGAACTGAAACTTTACGCAACAATTAAGGAGCTAGATCCAAAGGCATTCATTATTGCGTATGAACCGAAGACGATTCATGGTGGATTCTGGGTTAAAACAGTTAGGAAAGGAAAGCTATTTAAATGAAGAAAAAGACAGTGTGGTTTGAAGTGGAAGAGAATGAAACGATTGATGATTGTTTGAAACGGATGCAAACTGAAGGGTATATGCCGACGGGTCGAAGAGAAGAACCTGTTTTCCAAGAGATAGATGGAGAAATCCTTCCGATTCGCCAAATTATCCAATTTAAAGGTACGTACATCTCTGAATAACCATAAAATGGTCTTAAAACCGAACATTAATCTTTACTTGAAAATTATTGTTCGCATTTTTCGTTGACTCTCGACATTATTCTTGTTAAAATATGAATATAGAAACATCAAATATCCCCATATATGCTGAAGAATTGGCTTCAGCGTCTCTACCAGGTCACCGTAAATGACCGGACTATGCGGGAAAGCAACTTTTGGATGGAACGAAGGGTGTGTGTCTGTATATGTTTTTATCAGAGCCATACCCAGGTTTCTTTAGAGTCCTCAAGTAAACTGCTTTTCATGCATAGTGAGCAGTTTATTTGGGGATTTTTATATTGTAAATATCTAGCTAGAAGCGCCACTATCTTAAAAAATTACCGCTTTACGCTTTTCTATAAAGGAGAGATTTTCAATGAATCCAAAAATTGGTGTTATTATGGGAAGCTCAAGTGATTGGGAAACAATGAAACATGCTTGTGACATATTAGATGAATTACAAGTTCCTTACGAGAAAAAAGTGGTATCAGCGCATAGAACGCCTGATTTAATGTTTGAATATGCCGCTACTGCACGTGCTAGAGGAATTCAAGTGATTGTGGCAGGAGCAGGTGGAGCCGCACATTTGCCGGGAATGGTTGCATCAAAAACGACCTTACCAGTAATAGGTGTTCCCATTCAAACGAAAGCTTTAAATGGATTGGATTCATTATTATCAATTGTTCAAATGCCTGGTGGTGTACCAGTTGCTACAGTAGCTATTGGAAAAGCAGGAGCAACAAATGCTGGGTTACTTGCCGCTCAAATGTTAGCGATGGCCGATCAAACACTTGCGCACAACTTAGATTTGAGACGTGAAGCGACAAAAGTTAAAGTTTTTGAAAGCAATGGTGACTTAATATGACAAAAACCATATATCCAGGTCAGACTATCGGGATTATTGGTGGCGGTCAATTAGGTCGTATGATGGCTTTGGCAGCAAAAGAAGCAGGATTTAAAATCGCTGTATTAGACCCCAATATGGAATCTCCGTGTGGACAAGTTGCTGATATACGAATTGTGGCACCTTATAATGATGAAACTGCTTTAGAAGAACTTGCTGAAGCAAGCGATGTAATTACGTATGAATTTGAAAATATCGATTATGAAGGTCTCAAACGACTCACTGAAATTGCCTATGTACCTCAAGGTGCTGAACTAGTTCGGATTACGCAAAACCGAATTACTGAGAAAGCTGAAATTCGTAAAGCAGGTGTTCCTGTTGCGAACTATGTTGTCGCTACTAGCCATGTTGAACTTAACGCATCAATTGATGAAGTAGGGTTTCCTTGCATCGTCAAGACGGCTTTTGGTGGGTATGATGGCAAAGGTCAAGTGAAGTTATATTCAAAAGCAGATATGAAGCATGCAAAGCCATTATTTGAACATGGTGCATGTATTGCAGAAGCGTTCGTACCTTTCACGAAAGAGATTTCCGTTATCGTCCAGCGTAATGGCAACGGCGAAACGTATTGTCTTCCTGTTGGCGAGAACATTCACAAAGACCATATCTTGCATGAAACAATCGTTCCTGCTCGAGTAGCTGAAGCAGTTCTTACACAAGCTACTAAGGCAGCAGAACAAATTGCTGATCACTTACAACTTGTTGGAACACTGGCAGTTGAAATGTTTGTGTTAAAAGATGACACGTTGGTCATTAACGAGTTAGCACCGCGTCCTCATAATTCTGGACATTATTCAATAGAAGGAAGTACGATTTCTCAGTTTCACCAGCATGTCCGTGCGATTTGTGGATGGCCACTTCGCAAACCAGCGCTGCACCAACCTACTGTGATGGTAAATGTACTGGGAGAACATGTTGTTCCTTTATCAAACGTGATTTCAAAATATCCAGATTGGTCCATACACTTATATGGCAAAGAAGAAGCCAAGACGAAACGTAAAATGGGGCATGTGACCATTTTGACGAATGACGTAAATCAAACATTAGACGAAATAAAGCATTCTGGCATTTGGTCAGAATAGAAGGAGAACTACATGATAGAACGTTATACACGCCCGGAAATGGGAGCAATTTGGACGGAACAAAACAAATACCAAGCTTGGTTAGAGGTTGAAATTTTAGCTTGTGAAGCTTGGGCTGAACTAGGAGATATCCCTAAAGAAGACGTAGCGAAAATTCGTGCCAATGCTTCATTTGATGTCAATCGAATTTTAGAAATTGAAGAAGAAACACGTCACGATGTAGTTGCTTTTACACGTGCTGTATCTGAAACACTTGGCGAAGAACGCAAATGGGTTCATTACGGACTAACTTCTACTGATGTCGTTGATACGGCTCTGTCATATATCATCAAGCAAGCAAATGAAATTCTTCGCACGGACCTAAACAATTTTGTTGAAATTTTGGCAACTAAAGCAAAAGAACATAAATTCACAGTCATGATGGGACGTACACATGGTGTGCATGCAGAGCCAACAACATTTGGTTTGAAGCTAGCATTATGGCATGAAGAAATGAAACGTAACGTAGAACGTTTCGAAGCAGCAGCGAAATCAATTGAAACAGGCAAAATGTCCGGAGCGGTTGGTACATATGCAAACATCGATCCTTTCGTAGAGAAATATGTGTGTGACAACTTAGGAATCGCAGCATCACCGATTTCGACACAAACACTACAACGTGATCGCCATGCACAATACATGAGCACGCTGGCGTTAATCGCAACGTCTGTTGAGAAATTTGCAACAGAAGTTCGTGGATTGCAAAAGTCAGAAACTCGTGAAGTAGAAGAATCTTTTGGAAAAGGTCAAAAAGGATCTTCAGCAATGCCACATAAACGTAATCCAATCGGTTCTGAAAATATGGTAGGTCTTGCACGATTGATTCGTGGTTACATGTTAACAGCATATGAAAACGTGCCATTATGGCATGAACGTGATATTTCACATTCATCTGCAGAACGCGTTATTTTACCGGACGCTACGATCGCTTTAAATTACATGCTAAACCGTTTCGGAAATATTATTAAAAACTTAACTGTGTTCCCTGAGAATATGAAACGCAATATGGATAGCACACTTGGCTTAATTTACTCACAACGAGTTCTTCTTGGCTTGATTGACAAAGGATTAGCTCGTGAAGAGGCATACGATACGGTACAACCATGTGCTATGGAAGCATGGGAAAACCAAATTGCCTTCCGAGGTGTCGTTGATAAGAACGAGAAAATTACATCTTACTTAACTAAAGAAGAATTAGATGAGTGCTTTGACTATAACTATCACATCCAACATGTAGACATGATTTTTGAGCGTCTCGGACTAAATTAATCGGGGGAATACACGTGGAAAAGGGTCAACTTTTGTATGAAGGTAAGGCGAAACGACTATACGCGACAGACAAAGAAGATATTCTGTTTGTGGAATATAAAGATAGTGCAACTGCGTTTAACGGTGAAAAGAAAGCTGAAATTGCTGGAAAAGGTACGTTAAATAACCGAATCACCTCTTTACTTTTCGAAAAACTGAAAGAGTCAGGCATTGAGTCACATTTCGTTGAACAATTATCGGATCATGAGCAGTTAGTGAAAAAAGTCGACATCATTCCAATCGAAGTCGTCGTTCGTCAAGTGGCAGCAGGTAGTTTGGCGAAGCGTCTTGGACTTGTTGAAGGAGTAGAGCTCGCACGTCCTATCGTCGAGTTTTACTATAAAGACGACGAGCTTGGCGACCCACTAATTAATGAAGACCATATTAAGCTGTTGAACCTTGCATCACAAGATGAAGTGAAAGCTCTTTATGAAAAAAGTCTTCATGTGAATGAAGTATTGACGAAATTCTTCAAAGAAATCGGCGTGATTTTAGTCGACTTCAAACTGGAATATGGCCGTGATGAAGCAGGAAATGTCTTGCTTGCGGATGAAATTTCACCTGATACGTGCCGATTATGGGACGAGAAAACAAAACAAAAGTTAGACAAAGACGTGTTCCGCAGAGATTTAGGACAATTAACAGATGCATACGAAATCATACTATCCCGCCTAGGAGGACTCACACAATGAAAAAAGTAAAAATCTATGTAACACTTCGCGAAAGCGTATTAGACCCACAAGGTTCAGCAGTCATGGGGGCTCTTCACACGATGGGCTATAACGAAGTCGCGGATGTGCGCATTGGAAAATACTTGGAACTTCAAGTGGACGACTCTGAACGAGAGTTAGACGTGATTGTAAAAGAAATGTGTGAAAAATTATTAACTAACACAGTGATTGAAGACTATCGATACGATGTCGAGGAGGCTGTCAGCAAATGAAATTTGCAGTCCTCGTATTCCCAGGATCGAACTGTGATTTAGATATGTATCACGCGATCAAAGACGAGCTGGGTGAAGAAGCAGAGTATGTTTGGCATGATACGAAAGATTTAAGTAGCTATGACGGTATTCTTTTACCGGGTGGATTCTCTTACGGAGACTACTTGCGTTGTGGCGCGATTGCTCAATTCTCAAATGTCATGAGTGAAGTGAAAAAAGCAGCAGATGCTGGCAAACCGGTTCTTGGCATTTGTAATGGGTTCCAAATTTTAACCGAAGCGGGTCTCCTTCCTGGTGCTTTACTTCGCAATAAAAACTTAAAGTTCATGTGTCGTACGTCTGAATTAACCGTTGTAAATAACAACACCATGTTCACGAATGACTATTCAAAAGATCAAGTAATCAAGGTTCCTATCGCACATGGCGAAGGGAACTATACATGTGATGCAGAGACGCTGGCTTCATTAAAAGCGAACAATCAAATTGTATTTACTTACACACAAGATAATCCAAATGGCAGTGTAGAAGATATTGCAGGGATTATCAACGAACGAGGGAATGTCTTAGGGATGATGCCTCATCCAGAACGTGCCGTTCATGAATTGATTGGTGGCACGGATGGTTTAGCACTATTCAAATCTATCGTTAAACAGTGGAGGGAATCACATGTCAGTCATGCTTGAACCAAATCCTCAGCAAATTAAAGAACAAAAACTATACGCTCAAATGGGAATGTCTGATCCAGAGTTTGAAATGGTTGAAAAGATTTTAGGACGTCAGCCGAACTATACTGAAACTGGTTTGTTTTCGGTTATGTGGTCAGAGCATTGTTCATATAAAAATTCAAAACCAATTTTACGTAAGTTCCCAACGACTGGTCCACGCGTTTTACAAGGTCCTGGTGAAGGTGCAGGAATCGTTGATATTGGCGACGGACAAGCTGTAGTGTTCAAAATGGAATCGCATAATCATCCATCTGCTATCGAACCTTATCAAGGGGCGGCAACAGGTGTTGGTGGGATTATTCGTGATGTTTTCTCAATGGGAGCTCGTCCGATTGCCATGTTAAATTCACTTCGTTTCGGTGAATTAACAAGCCCTCGCGTTCGTTATTTATTTGAAGAAGTAGTAGCAGGGATTGCAGGGTACGGGAACTGTATCGGCATTCCAACTGTAGGTGGAGAAGTTCAGTTTGACGATTGTTATGCTGGAAATCCATTAGTTAATGCGATGTGTGTTGGATTAATCGATCATAAAGACATCCAAAAAGGAATTGCTTCTGGTGTTGGCAATACCGTGATGTATGTTGGAGCTAAAACAGGTCGTGATGGCATTCATGGGGCAACATTTGCTTCTGAAGAATTAAGTGAAGCATCTGAAGAAAAACGTCCAGCCGTTCAAGTTGGAGATCCATTTATGGAGAAACTGTTACTTGAAGCGTGTTTGGAACTTGTGAAATCAGACGCACTTGTTGGTATTCAAGATATGGGTGCAGCAGGATTAACGTCTTCTGCAGCTGAAATGGCATCAAAAGCAGGTTTTGGTATTGAAATGAATTTGGATGCTGTTCCGCAACGTGAAACAGGAATGACTGCTTACGAAATGATGTTATCTGAATCTCAAGAACGTATGTTAATCGTGGTAACAAAAGGACGCGAAGCTGAAATCGAAGTGTTATTCGAGAAATATGATTTAGATGCAGTGGCTGTTGGTGTTGTCACTGACGACAAAATGCTTCGTTTACTTCATAAAGGTGAAGTTGTAGCAAACGTTCCTGCAGATGCTTTGGCAGAAGAAGCTCCGGTTTACTACAAAACTTCTAGAGTTCCTGCTTATTATACTGAATATCAAGCGATGGAAAATGTAGAACCACAAGTCGCTGACTATAAAGAAACATTAATAAACTTATTAAAACAACCAACCATTGCTTCAAAAGAATGGGTGTACGATCAATACGATTACCAAGTGCGTACAAGCACGGTAGTAACACCTGGATCAGATGCAGCAGTCGTGCGTGTTCGTGGAACAAATAAAGGGTTAGCGATGACGACAGATTGTAATTCTCGCTACATTTACTTGGATCCTGAAACGGGCGGTAAAATTGCGGTAGCAGAAGCTGCACGTAATGTTGTATGTTCAGGGGCTAAACCACTAGCAATTACGGATTGCTTAAACTTCGGAAATCCGGAAAACCCAGAGATTTTCTGGCAATTAGAAAAGTCAGCTGATGGAATGGCTGCAGCATGTCTTGCTCTTGAATCACCAGTTATCGGCGGAAACGTGTCACTTTACAATGAGCGAAGCGGAGTTGCTGTCTATCCAACACCGACTATTGGTTTAGTTGGACTAGTTGAAGACTTGTCACACGTAACAACGCAAGATGTAAAAGAAGCGGGCGACTTTGTTTATCTAATTGGAGAAACAATGACTGAATTTGGTGGTAGTGAATTACAAAAAATGGTTGAAGGTCGTATCTTCGGTAAAGCACCTTCGATTAATTTAGATGTTGAAGTAGCTCGCCAAGACGCACTTTTACAAGCGATTCAAGCAGGTAAAGTTGCATCTGCTCATGATATTGCTGAAGGTGGATTTGCAGTTGCATTAGCAGAGAAAACATTTGGCGTACAAAATCTTGGTGTAGACGTGACGATTTCTGGTTCAGCCATTACTGCTTTATTCAGCGAATCACAATCACGTTTCATCGTTACTGTAAAAGAACAACATGCAGCTGCTTTCGAAGAAATCGTTAAAGACGCTGTGAAGATTGGAACAGTCACATCAGATACGTCCGTCATCATTCGTAATGAACATGGCGAAGAGTGGGTATCAGGTCCTGTTGAGGAATTCCGATCTGCTTGGAAAGGAGGAATACCATGCTTCCTGAACTCAGAGGGTTAAATGAAGAGTGTGGCGTTTTTGGAATTTGGGGTGACCCGAACGCAGCTCAAATCACTTATTACGGATTGCACGCTTTGCAACATCGTGGACAAGAAGGCGCAGGCATCGTCGTCACTGACGGTAAATCGCTTCAAGCGGTAAAAGGTGAAGGTCTCGTAAGTGAAGTGTTTAGTACGGGTAAACTTGATCATTTAAAAGGCAGTGGCGCAATTGGCCATGTGCGTTATGCCACTGCAGGCGGTAGCGGAATTGAAAATGTACAACCACTTATGTTCCGTTCGTCTACAGGTAGTTTAGCGATAGCACATAATGGGAATTTGGTGAATGCCACTCACTTGAAAAAACATTTAGAACGTCAAGGAAGCATCTTCCAAACTTCTTCAGATACGGAAGTATTAGCTCATTTAATTAAAAAAAGTGGCTACGCGACGTTTGAACAACGAGCTAAAAATGCGTTGTCTCTGTTAAAAGGTGCTTATGCTTTTATTATGATGACAGAAGATGAAATGACGGTTGCACTTGATCCAAACGGACTGCGACCACTTTCACTTGGGAAATTAGGAGATGCATGGGTGATTGCATCTGAAACATGTGCATTCGATATTATTGGTGCAGAATATATCCGTTCAGTTGAACCAGGAGAATTCCTCGTGATAAATGATGAAGGAATGAAAGTAGACCGTTTTGCTTTTCCTGCGAAACGTGCAATTTGTACGATGGAATACGTCTATTTCTCACGTCCTGATTCTGATATTGATGGCATCAATATTCATACTGCACGGAAACGCTTAGGGAAAGAGCTTGCGAATGAAGTGGAAATTGAAGCAGATGTTGTGACAGGTGTTCCAGACTCCAGTATTTCTGCTGCGATCGGTTTCTCTGAAGCGACAGGTATTCCGTACGAATTAGGGTTAATTAAGAACCGTTACGTGGGTCGTACCTTTATCCAGCCTTCTCAAGACTTACGTGAACGTGGAGTGAAGATGAAATTATCTCCCGTACGCCAAGTCGTCAACGGCAAGCGTGTCGTAATGGTTGATGATTCCATCGTTCGTGGAACAACTTCTAGACGGATTGTAACTTTGTTAAAAGAAGCGGGAGCGACAGAAGTGCATGTCGTCATTAGTTCTCCACCTATTAAAAATCCTTGTTTTTACGGCATCGATATCAGTTCAAGTGAAGAACTGATTGCCTCAAATAATAGCATCGAAGAAATGCGTGAAATCATTGGCGCAGATTCGTTAACATTCCTATCAGTTGAAGGCATGGTTCGCGCAATTGGCCGAACGGACGAAGGACCTGAAGCTGGACATTGTTTGGCTTGCTTTACGAATAATTATCCAACCGAAATTTTCACAGATACAATCTTACCGTACAAAAAAGAACTGACACGCTAGGAGGCGACATGGATGTCAAAAGCATACGAACAAGCTGGTGTAAATATTGAAGCGGGCTATGAAGCGGTAAAGAGAATGAAATCTCATGTTGATCGCACAGCACGCAAAGGCATAATGGGAGCATTCGGCGGTTTTGGTGGCATGTTTGACTTGTCGTCACTAGATTATAAAGAACCTGTATTAATTTCTGGTACAGACGGTGTTGGAACGAAGTTGAAATTAGCATTTATGACTGATCAGCACGATACAATCGGCATAGATTGCGTTGCTATGTGTGTCAATGACATCGTAGCTCAAGGCGCAGAACCACTATTTTTCCTTGATTACTTAGCAGTTGGACAAGCTCAACCTGAAAAGATTGAGCAAATTGTCAAAGGTGTTGCAGATGGTTGCGTTCAAGCAGGTGCTGCTCTTATCGGTGGGGAAACTGCTGAAATGCCTGGTCTTTATGAAGTAGATGAATACGATGTGGCTGGTTTTGCAGTCGGTGTTGCAGAGAAGTCGAATATCGTTACGGGTGAACATATTCAAACGGGTGACGTACTTGTAGGACTTGCTTCAAGCGGCATTCATTCAAATGGTTTTTCTCTTGTACGTAAAATTGTCTTTGCCGATCAAGGTTATGAGATCGATTCATATGTTGCAGGCTATGAAGAATTAGGCAGCATCGGAAAAGCATTATTAGAACCAACAAAAATTTATGCAAAACCAGTACTAGCAATTCATGAAGAACTAAACGTTCATGGCATGGCTCATGTTACAGGTGGCGGTTTTTACGAAAACTTACCGCGAATGATGCCTGCTGACTTAGGTGTAGAAATCGATTTAGGTTCATGGCCGATTTTACCGGTGTTCTCAATGTTGAAAGAAAAAGGGTCATTAGCTGACCGTGATTTATATAGTGTCTTTAATATGGGAATTGGGTTTGTCATTGCACTTCCTGAGGAACAAGCACAACAAGCGATTAAAATTGCCGTACAAAACGGTGAAAAAGCCTACGTAATAGGTCGCGTTGTACAAGGTGATGGTGTTCAATTCACTGGTACTCACGACGGGAGCTTAGTCGATGAGAAATAAGCCAAAGGTGGCGATTTTTGCTTCCGGCAGTGGAAGTAATTTTCAAGTCATCGCGGATGCAGCAAGAGCAGGCGAGTTAGATGCTGACATCGTAGCAGTTGTGACAGATAAACCACAAGCATATGTGGTGGAACGAGCAAACGCATTAGATGTGTCCGTTATTGCTTATCGTCCAAACGACTTTGAATCGAAAGTCGCTTATGAGAGAACGATTTTGCAGGAACTGCAACAGCTTGAAGTGGAATGGTTAGTGTTAGCTGGCTATATGCGGTTAATTGGCGAAACATTGCTAGCTGAATTTCCAAACAAAATCGTTAACATTCATCCTTCATTATTACCATCGTTCCCAGGTAAAGATGCCATTGGCCAAGCGTTAGCTCATGACGTAAAAGTAACAGGTGTTACGGTACATTTTGTAGATGCTGGTATGGACACTGGGAAGATATTATCGCAACAGGCCGTAGAAGTCGTTGTCGGTGATCGCGAAAAGACAGAACAACGTATTCACGCAGTCGAACATGAACTCTATACAAAAACATTACAGCAACTATTTAGCCGATAGGACCCACAGAATGTAGGTCACGAAGGCGTCGCGATAAAATTTCTTAGCACTGCATTTTGCGACGAGTAACCGCAGGAGCACGATGTCGCGTTCTTAGCCTTCGTTCCTTATATTCGGCTTTTGATTGTTATGTCTAGGTAAAAGCGTCAGCTCGCAGCTTTGCTGACGCTTTATGCTTTTCAATATGAGGAGGATTTTTCCGTGGAAAAACGTGCGCTTATTAGTGTGTCAGACAAATCAGGAATTCTTGAATTCGCAAAAGAGTTAGAGACATTAGGATACGAAATTTTATCAACAGGTGGAACGAAAGCCTATTTACAAAAAAATGGTGTGGCTATTACTCCTGTCGATGAAGTAACTGGATTTCCGGAAATATTAGGTGGACGTGTTAAGACGTTGAATCCAATGATTCACGGTGGCCTTTTAGCTATCCCGGATGATGAAAATCATCAAGCGCAAATGTATGAACATGGCATCAAGCCAATCGATGTGGTTTGTGTCAACTTATATCCGTTCCGTGAGACCATCTCAAAACCAAATGTTACGGCTGAAGATGCGATTGAAAATATTGATATTGGTGGACCAGCTATGTTGCGTGCATCTGCGAAAAACCATGCCTATGTAACGGTTATTACAGATGCAGCTGATTACCCAGCTGTTTTAGCAGAATTACAAGCTGATGGTAAAACAACAATGGCAACTAGACGTCGTTTAGCGGCAAAAGTTTTCCGTCATACAGCTTCTTACGATGCGTATATTTCTGGATATTTAACAGAACTGGCTGGTGAAGAATTCCCAGAACAAGTTACACTTACATACGAATTAAAACAAGAACTTCGCTACGGAGAAAATCCACATCAAAAAGCAGCGTTCTACAAACGTGCACTTGGATCTGATTTCTCCATTGCTTCTGCACAACAATTACACGGCAAAGAACTTTCATACAACAACATACAAGATGCCAATGCAGCGATTCAAATCGTCAAAGAATTTGAACTGCCAGCTGCGGTTGCAGTTAAACATATGAACCCATGTGGTGTTGGTATTGGTGAAACAATTGCTGATGCATTTGCAAAAGCATATGAAGCAGATAGCATGTCCATTTTTGGAGGCATCGTAGCTCTAAATCGTGAAGTGGATGCTCAAACTGCTGAACAGCTTTCAGGTATTTTCTTAGAAATTATTTTAGCTCCATCTTTCTCAGAAGAAGCATTAGCTATTTTAACAAAGAAGAAAAACATTAGATTATTGACGATTCCGTTTGAACAAAGCAAAAAAGACAAATGGAATACAGTGTCAATTGAAGGCGGCTTATTGCTACAACAACCAGACGCATATGGTTTCGCGGAAGCGGATGTGCGTGTAGTTACTGATCGTGAACCTACTGAAGAAGAATGGGCTGCACTTAAACTTGGCTGGAGCGTTGTTAAACACGTGAAATCCAATGCAATTGTCGTTACAGATGCACAAATGACACTTGGTGTTGGTGCTGGTCAAATGAATCGCGTAGGCGCAGCGAAGATTGCATTAGAACAAGCTGCTGAAAAAGCACAAGGAGCTTCACTTGCTTCAGACGCCTTTTTCCCAATGAATGATACGGTGGAAACGGCTGCGAAAGCGGGCATTACGGCAATTATTCAACCTGGTGGATCTGTAAAAGATGAAGATTCGATTCAAAAAGCAAATGAATACGGAATTGCGATGGTGTTTACAGGCGTACGTCACTTTAAACACTAAGGGGTTGCACATATATTTAGGAGGTTTTCTAGATGAAAGTACTTGTTATAGGTAGTGGCGGGCGTGAACATGCCATTGTACGCCAATTTAAAAACTCTCCATCTGTAACTGAAGTGTTTGTGGCGCCTGGCAATGATGGGATGAAAAATGATGCAACATGTGTAGGCATTGAGGCGTTAGAATTTGATATGCTGGTTGCGTTCGTTCAAGAAAATGCGATCGATTTAACGTTTGTCGGACCCGAACAACCTCTAGCTGCAGGAATTGTGGATCATTTCGAAGCGGAAGGGTTACGTATTTTCGGACCTACGAAAGCTGCTGCTCAAATCGAAGGCAGTAAATCATTCGCCAAAGAACTCATGAAAAAATACAATATCCCAACAGCTGCTTATGAAACATTTACAGATGTAAACGAAGCTAAAGCTTATATTCGAAAAATGGGTGCACCAATTGTAGTAAAAGCAGACGGTCTTGCTGCAGGTAAAGGCGTAGTAGTTGCCATGACTTTGCAAGAAGCGTTCAATTCTGTAGATGACATGATTGGCAATCAAAAGTTTGGAGATTCGTCTTCACGTGTTGTTATTGAAGCGTTCCTGGATGGAGAAGAATTTTCCTATATGTCATTTGTGCATGACGGACAAATTTACCCAATGGTCATTGCCCAAGATCACAAACGTGCCTATGACGGTGACCGCGGTCCGAATACGGGCGGCATGGGAGCTTATTCACCAGTACCTCATATTTCAAACGAAGTCGTTCAACAAGCATACGATTCCATCGTTGTGCCAACTGTTAAAGCGATGACAGCTGAAGGAACACCGTTTACAGGGATTTTATATGCGGGGTTGATTTTGACGGATGAAGGGCCACAAGTAATCGAATTTAATGCACGCTTTGGTGATCCTGAAACTCAAGTTGTGTTGCCACGAATGGCTTCAGATTTTGGTGAATTGATGATGGCACTGCTTGATGAAAAACCTTTTGAATTGCAATGGTCAGATGATGAAATTCTAGGTGTTGTGATTGCCGCAGATGGATATCCTGAATCGGTTGAAAAGGGTCTTAAATTACCTGATTTAACGAAGCTTAACCGAGATTTACAAGTGTTTCATGCGGGGACAAAAGAAGTCGATGGTCATTTTGTTGGCAACGGTGGCCGCGTAATATTGGTAACGGCAAAATCATCTACTTTACAACAAGCACAAAACCAAGTGTACAAAGCGCTTTCTGATATGAAGTGGGATGGATTCTTCTATCGTCATGACATCGGGTGGCGTGCGTTGAAATAACAAAATAGACACCCCATTACACTAGTGATGGGGTGTCTTTTTTTGTTTATTTAGGAGAATATTGGAATTATGATAATGTGAATGGGAATAAAACGAGACTGAAAGGGAATAAAACCACAACGCATGGGATTAAATCAAATCTACTGCAATTCAATGGTTATTCTCACTTTATAAAAGATTTCCCTGAATCTGGATTGAAAATCAAGATATATTCAGAGCCGTTTGATTCTGTTATGTGAAATGTATAAAACCACTTAGGGGAGAATGGATTGAATGTATCATTCTCAAGTGGGCTATTGTCTAATTTGGAGAGTGTTACAACTTCAGTGACTTCCTGTTTAATGGCATCTTGCGCTTCTGAAAAGGTAAATGTAGGTAAGGCGAGATAGATTGCTCCACCGATGAGTGTAATAGCTACAAATAGACGATACCAATTGATCGACTCCGCATGTCGTAAGGCAGTAACAGTTCCGAAAATCATAATAATTGGAACGAGTGTGTTCATGCTCCCATTGTACATATAGCTATCCACAAGAAATATAGGAATGATTAAGCTGAAAGCAACCATTATGCCAAATAAGAAACTTTTATTCTTCAAGATTTCATAAACCTCCAAATTTTGGTATTATCAAATAATATCATAAATCTTGCAAAAGAAAGAGGTCATTATGAAAAATACGTTGGGTACAGAAGACGCAATAAAGAGATGGGACCAAAACGCAGAAATCATAACGGCAAACTATAGTGAGAACGGGGATCTACATAGAGAAGTATTGCTCAACCCATCACTATTTAGTTTAGTTGGAGACGTCAATCAAAAGAATATTTTAGATGCTGGATGTGGGGAAGGATATTTAAGCAGAATCTTTGCTAAGTCCGGAGCGTCCGTAGTAGCTGTAGATTACTCAAAAAACATGCTAGAACTAGCCCGAAATAAAACACCTAAAGAGCTAAATATTAAGTATCAACATGGGAATTGTGAGGAATTAAATTTTCTTGAGGATGAAAGCTTTGACGTAATTGTATCCAATATGGTGATTCAAGACCTTGAAAATTATAAAGAAGCAATTAAAGAGATGTATCGTTTGTTGGTTAAAGGAGGAAGTTTTGTCTTTTCAATATTACACCCTTGTTTCGTAACACCA
>NZ_JBATUX010000033.1:0-1954 GCF_049671445.1 Paenisporosarcina sp.
AGAAAAAGCTTTCCCAAAGACGCCTAAGCGTTTGGGAAAGCTTCTTTTAATGCGTCATTTATACTTTCGACGCCGATTACTTTAATGCCTTTAGGGAAATCCCATCCACCGATATTAGAAGCTGGAATAATGGCACGTTTGAAGCCTAGTTTAGCCGCTTCTTGTACGCGTTGTTCAACTCGAGAGACTCGACGTACTTCACCAGTTAACCCTACTTCACCAATGAAACAGTCGTGTGCACTAACTGCTACATCACGATAACTTGAGACAATTGTCGTCAATACCGCTAAGTCAATGGCTGGCTCATCAAGCTTCACTCCACCTGCCACTTTAATGTAGGCATCTTGTGTTTGTAGGAGCATGCCCATTCTTTTTTCTAAAACAGCCATTAAAAGTTGGACCCTATTTTGATCAATTCCACTAGCCATACGTTTAGGATAGTTAAAGCTAGTTGGCGTCACTAATGCTTGAATTTCAACTAGTATAGGGCGTGTCCCTTCCATAGAAGCAACAACGGTTGATCCAGCTGCACCTTGTGAACGTTCTTGTAAAAACAGCTCAGATGGATTTAGTACTTCTTTTAAGCCACCTTGCAACATTTCAAATATCGCAATCTCGTTAGTAGACCCAAATCTATTTTTCTGTGATCGCAAAATACGATACGTATGATGACGCTCTCCTTCGAAATACAACACCGTGTCTACCATATGTTCAAGTAATCGCGGGCCAGCGATTTGACCTTCTTTTGTAACGTGACCAACAAGGAAAATTGCGATATTTTTCGTTTTTGCAATCCGCATTAATTCAGCCGTACATTCTCGAACTTGCGATACACTACCTGGAGCAGAAGTGACATCCGGGTGGTGCACAGTTTGAATGGAATCGATTATGACAAATTTCGGCTCAACGCTATCAATTGCTTCATTCACTAATTCCAAATTCGTTTCGGAATAAATATAAAGTTCAGAAGACGTTACGCCTAAACGTTCTGCGCGTAGTTTCGTCTGACGTACCGATTCTTCCCCAGACATATACAAGACGCGATGGTTTTTATTAGCAAGCAAAGCAGAAACTTGTAGTAATAAAGTTGATTTCCCGATACCTGGATCTCCACCGATTAACACGAGCGAACCAGGTACAATTCCACCACCCAGAACACGATTCAACTCATCTAGATCCGTATCCACACGAGGTTCGTCTGCAATTTCAATTGCCGTGATGGGGGTTGCTTTATGTTTAACACCATCAGAATGTTGGAACGTCCGACGAGGTCCTTTTACGACCACTTCTATCTCTTCCACCATCGTATTCCATTCGCTACAACCCGGGCAACGTCCCATCCATTTGGCAGATTCATAGCCACAAGAGTTACACATAAATTTCGTTTTACGTTTAGCCATAGTACCTCCTATATAGAAAAGCGAAAAGCGCCACTCAAGCTCGACACCGGCGCTGGAAGCTAGACATGATAACTCTATCATACACGTTTGAGAGTCATTTTAATAAGTTCCTATATGTAGAAAAAGAGCATTCCGAACAAACTCGCCGGAATGCTCCAAATGTTTTATTCTGCGACTAATGCTTCTGTACGAATCACAAATTCATCGTTTTCTACATCAAACACAATGTTGTTGCCAGTTAATACCGTACCTTTTAATAATTCTTCAGACAAACGGTCTTCAATATGTTTTTGAAGTGCACGACGGAGCGGACGTGCGCCGTATTCTGGGTCGTAGCCTTCTTTTGCAATTTTTTCTTGTGCTGCTTCAGTTAACTCTAGCTCGATTTCTTGTTCTTTCAAGCGTTTTGTTAACGTAGCAGTCATCAATGTAACGATTTCTTTTAAGTGTTCTTTTTCTAATGAATGGAACACAATCATTTCATCCACACGGTTTAAGAACTCAGGACGGAATGCTTTTTTAAGTTCTTCGAGCATTCTGCCTTTCATATCTTT
>NZ_JBATUX010000034.1:0-14203 GCF_049671445.1 Paenisporosarcina sp.
TACGGTTCTCACGTGACGTCCTCCTGAAACTTCTTCGTTAAACGAATTAATAATCTGATTGTTCACTATTATGCCACAACGGAAGCATTAAAGGTATCATTCGATATACTGAAATGTTCAATATGATTGAATTTTATGGAGTGTATTTGATCTGAAATGAAACATTTTTGGATTTAGTTGTAATTTTGGACACTTTAGTTGTAAAAATCGGAGGTTTAGTTGTAATTTTGGTCACTTTAGTTGTAAAAACAGCCAATTTAGTGGTAATAGTAAAAATAAGGGAATTCATACGCAACAAAAAACACCTATTCCCAAAAGAATAGGCGTTACAACATCAAACTACTTTCTTCTTTTCTCCTGCAATGGATAGCCAGGTCACACATACTAACATTACTAGAGCGCCAACTAGTTGCCATTTTCCAAGCACTTGTTGCAGCCAAATTACAGAAATCACCATCGCGGTTAGCGGTTCCATGCTGGATAAAATACTTGTTTCAATCGCACTTATGTATTTCATACTGCTTAAGAATAAGACAAAAGCCAAAGTTCCGATGACGATGACAGTTAATAATAGAATCGATAATTTCCAGTCTAATAAAAGCGACCATTCGTCTGATTGCCACACTCGACTTATGATTCCTAAAACCACACCACCAATAAGCATGGACCAGCCGACTACTAACAGTACTCCCCACTCTTTCATTAGAGACCCTGGGTACAATGTGTAAAATGCAAAACTAAAGCCGACTGCAATTCCCCACGCGAGGGCTACTGGACTCAACAATAAATTAGTGAAAGACCCGTTTGTTAATAGCAAAAATAAGCCAAACAATGTGCCAATGATTCCAAACAGCTGATATTTAGGCGGCCATTTCTTTAAGCCCCATGACACGAAAATCACCACAAAAATAGGTGCAAGAAACTGAAGCAAGGTAGCTACAACAGCGTCGCTTGCTTCGATTGCAGCTACAAATGAATATTGAACACCGAGCATGCCAAATAAAGCAAAAATGATTAGTCGCTTGAACCAAAAGGATTGTCTCCATATAGGGTTTAATGGGGTTCCTTTTATTTTCAAGAAAGCAAGCAAACCGATGCCTGCGACAAGGAGTCGTATCGTTAACATAAAGGGAACAGATAACTCGGAGTTCGATAAAATCCATTCCATTAATGGACCAGTGGATCCCCATAACATTGCTCCTGTTATGATTAACATAATTCCTTTTGCTCTCAACATATTCATATACCTACTTTCTACTCAAGCTTACTACAATGTATCTTACGCTTGATTCCAACAAATTCAATGTACAATTTAGGAACATTTGAATTTCAAACGATTCCATTTTGAGCAACTGTTTTTATTTTCCTTTATTTTTCAGAATAAACATTTAAATTTTGGTGACTTGATGTTAAGATTTCTCTATAATGGAAGATAGATTAACTACAAGGAGTCCTGCGAAATGAGAGGTATGCAACAACTATTGGAGAGTGGCAGCAGTGTATTAGATCACGTTCCTTTTCCAATGATGCTGACTGCTAAGGACGCAACGGTACTTTGGTGGAGTGAAGAAGCCGAAAGATCATTTGGCTATTCTGCAGATGAAATCATTGGAAGCTTTTATCCTTTCAGCAACGAAGAACGTTCAGCCATCCATCCATCAACTTGGAATCAAATACTTCATAGTGACGAATCAATTCGATTTGCAAATTTTATTCTTCCATCGAAAAATGGAGAATCTTTTCACGCATCTGCCATTTTAAGTTCGATGACTATAGACAATGAACAGTATGTCATGTTTGTGTTTGAAATCGATAACTTACAAAAGAAAGATCAAACAAAGATAGAGCAAGAGTTAGACAGCTATAAAGTTGGTTTAGATGAAACATTTATGGTCACCTATTTAGATATGGATGGCTTAATTACATATGCAAATCCACTATTTTTAAAATCAAGTAAATGGACGCCCAAACGTGTAATTGGCAAGACGTTTTGGCAACTTTTCCCTGAAGAGTCTGCTGAAACTTTGGTCAATCAAATTTGGTATGAGTTAAAAAGTAATCGTGTTTGGCAAGGATCTGTTGAAAAAAGAACCAAAGATGGTGAAACATATTGGGTTGATATGACGGCGATTCCAGTACTAGCAACAAGCGATGACCCTATATATTTTGCGATTTTAGAAAGAGATATTACCGAAAAGAAACGATTACAAATGCATCTTGAACAAATTGCCTATGTCGATCCGGAAACTGGGTTAATGAACCGTCATCGCCTTGAAAATATTGTGTCAGGACTAATCAATGAAAACCGTCATTTTTCTTTCATATTTTTAGATATTGATAAGTTTTACACACTAAAAGACATGCATGATGAAGAGTCAGAAACAACGTTATTACTTGAATTTGCAAAGCGTCTAAAAATGTATTTCCAAGATAGTGACATTGCACGCGTAGGTGAAGATGAGTTTGTCGTATTGACTCCACTTAGCGATTGGTTTATACAAGGATTCTTAAGTTATTTAAAACAACATCCGATTTACATACGTAATAAAGCTATTCCCATTTCAATTAGTGGTGGTATTACACGTTTCCCTGAGGATCAATCAACTTTTTCTCACTTGATGAAAGCTTCGAATGCAACGATACACAAAGTAAAACAAGAAGGCGGCGGAAACATTGTCAGCCTTTCAAAAGCCAATCATGTGGCTTTAAGTAAAAAATCCATGATTGAAAAACGATTAATTGAAGCATTACATCACAAGGATTTATCAGTTATGTATCAGCCTCAAGTTGATTTATCTTCTGGTAAGATAGACGCTGTTGAAGCTTTAGTACGCTGGGAAGATGCTGTACTTGGTACGGTTTCACCAAATGAACTGATTCCTATAGCCGAAGAAACAGGAATGATCCATGATATCGGAAGCTTTATGCTAGAAAAGGCTTGTGAACAAGCGGCCAAATGGGCGAAAAGTGGAAATCCGATGAAAATCAGTGTAAACTCCTCTATTCGCGAGTTTCGTGATAAGAATATGGTAAAAAAAATTCGTCAAACGTTAGAGAAATTCGACTGCCCTGCTCACCTTCTGCAAATTGAAATTACTGAAAAATTTGCACTAGAAGCTGAATCTGAACAATCGATCATTCGTCAAATGTTACAACTCCAAGCGGATGGCATTGTGTTTGTCCTTGACGATTTTGGAACAGGATATGCTTCGTTCCGTTATATGCAATTGTTGCCGATTACTGAGCTTAAAATTGATCAATCGTTTATCTCAGGTATTTTGAAGCAAGAAAAGCTGCAAAAACTTGTACATGGAATGATTCAATTTGGTAAATCGATGGACATACGTGTATTAGCTGAAGGTGTTGAAACGAAAGAACAATGCGATTTGTTGAACCAGCTTGGTTGTGATGCCATTCAAGGATTCTTTATCAGCCATCCTGTACCTGCTAGTGAAATTGAAAAACTATAAAAAGTCCGTAATATACATGTAAACGCTAAAAAGACGACTCCTCACGTTATGTGAGTAGCCGTCTTTCTTTTGCGTAAATATCTAAAAATCAATTGCATCAAAACTTCTGCAAATACTAATCCCATGGCAATGGCACCCGAAGTCATAAATGCTTTGGACGCAAAGCCAATGGCCGTTAAATAATCATTTTCTACAATATTGCGCATTGCATTGTAAGCAAGACCACCCGGAACTAACAAAATGATTCCTGGTACACTAAAAATAATCATGGGCATTTTAAACCGTTTGGATAAAATATGTGCAGCCAGTGCCACCATGAATGCACCTGCAAAAGATGCTTGAACGGAATCGCCTGACACTAATGTAAAACCACTAAAAATGAGCCATCCACTCATTCCAACTACTCCGCAAGCCACGAGTTTTTTCCTAGGTGCATTAAAAATAATGGCAAATGAGATGGCGATAATGAAACTTAAAATTGCTTGAATAATCCAAGTCATGTTGTCACTCCTTCTAAAATGATAGTACGAGTGCAACACCTGCACCAATGGCAAAAGCCGTTAATAACGCTTCTGCACCTTTCGATACCCCTGATACAAAGTGGCCAGCCATAAGATCACGTACTGCATTGGTAATTAATAACCCAGGAACTAAAGGCATAACACCACTTATTATTATTATGTTTAAATCTGACCCCAAATTTCCTAAAATAGCTAGAAACGCAATGGTACCGACTACCGAGGCTGCAATAAACTCAGCAAAAAATTTAACGCGTGTTAATTCGTGGATTAACATAACCACAACAAACCCCATACCTCCAGCTACTGTTGCAACAGGGACATCCCACCACGTACCCTCGAACAAGATGAGGAAGGAACCACTGGCTACAGCAGCAGCTATTAATTGCCAAATAAAAGGAAACATTAAGTTTGCACTTGCTACTCGCTGCAATTCTTCATACGCTTCTTCTATAGTTAGTTCATTTGTTGTTAGCCTTCTAGATACTTGATTAACTAACGCGATTTTTTCTAAATCGGTCCAACGTTCTTTAATAGACATCATGCGAGTTGATCCATCTTTTCCGAGTGAAAACATAATCCCGGTTGGAGTCACAAAGCTCTGTGTACCTATAAGACCTTGGGAGATTGCCATACGAGTCATCGTATCCTCAACACGATAGGTCTCCGCACCACTTTCAATCATCAATCGACCTGCAAGTAGACAACAATCAATTGCCAAATCATTCTTCTCATTTAGCATGTATTTGCCCACCCCTTTCACTTATCACCTTTGCACAATCTTAACGAATTGCCACCCAAAAGACAAATAACATCTAAAATATCATAACTTTCGTTTGGAGATTAATTAAGTGGTCATAGTTGTTGATTTCTATCCAACTCCACCGACAATTCCAACAACAAACTTCATGCAATCTCTACTTTAAATGTTACCTCACCTATTCGGTCTACCCTATTTATCAACCATGTCATCCTTGACATATAATTCATTTATAGCGAACAGAATGACAAGGCATATAAAAAGAAGGGTCTACCCCCTGCGGAGTCTGACCCTTCATTACCTAGCGAACCTATTTTACTGACATTTCATATATATACAGCTCAAACTCTTCCATATTTTTCGGAGAATTCTTTCTTTCTACTTCTCCCTCGTAAAGCGTTTCACTTGTTTTCACATCAAACACTGCAACACTTGCCTTAGTTGTTAAATTCGTAAGTTGAGTTGTCACATATAGCTTGCCGTCTTTCACGACTATAATTGGTGGTTCCGTATTACTTGTTTCGTTTGATAGCTGTGTAGTAAATTCTTTACCAGCTTGACCGTTCTCTATATTAATCGGTGTTATAATTAAATTTTGCTCACTTAGGTTCGAGAAATAAATTGTTGTGCCATCAAAAAAACTGATTTGATGCTCCTTCAAATTCTCCGGAAATTCAATTGTCTTTTGATCATTTGTTTCTAAATTGTAAGAAATTAATTCCCGACTTGTTTCTGCGTTCATATCTGATTCTTCATCTTGTATCATTTTTTCTTGAGTTTTTATGAATATAAGATCTTCATTCGCTTGTTTATGGTTTGTTTTAATTAAATCTGCATAGATATGGGTATTGCCTTGTTGGTCAGGGATTGACAAAATCGTTTCGTTATTGCTTATTGCTCCAGTAGATATGTCGAGAGTATAGATATGTTTTTCATTAAAGTTTTTCTCATTCTCACTAGTGTAATTATGGGTAATTATTTTCAGTTCTTTTTCAACCACCTGGACATCATTAACGACTATATAATCAACTACTGAGCTATCTGGAACTTTAATATCGTATGAAGTAGTGTTGCCATCATCTTTATTTAATATGGATATAGCAAACTTGAAATCTCTTGATGTCGATGAACCTATTTTATACTTCACATCTGCATAAGCGAGTAATTTATTGTTCTCAAAAAACGAATCCAAGTTTTCTTTTCCTCTCATGAAATTACGATACTCATCTTGTAATTCCTGAATCATTGGCGCAGGGCGTCCTATTACTAGATCTAAAAGTGAGCTACCATTTCTATATTCAGAACCGTCAGAGGTAATTTCCAAGTGATTGTTCGTATAATTCATAGAACTTCCTTCATGATAGCCCCCTTCTAACACCAATGATTTGATTTCTTCAGCGTTTCCGCTTTTCTTATTTATCACAAACTCAGGGTATTGCGTTGCTGACATAGCAGAATTTACATAAAACGTTCCAATGCTAAGTACAATAACTGCAATAATTGAAGTAAACTTCCAATATTTCTTCATTTCTACACACTCCCTATACAGTTATCTTGTTCTTTAATAAGAATCCACTCATCCAAATGGACGCTGCGAGTACGATTACACCCGTTACGATCTCAAGTACAAATAATTCTAATGGATAGAAAAAGTCATTTAGTACAAATTCTTGTAAAAGTAGAGGCGAAATAAATACAGCAATAGCAACTAAGCTGAATAATATCCCAACAAACATACCCTTCCACCTAAAACTTCTTTCAAATAAAATGGCAGTAAATAGAATCGCCACAACCATAAATCCTGCTCCATAATTCAAAACACCTTCAAGAAAACTAGTTGGAAAAAGTATGTTTAATTCCGGCATGCTACTAACAATCTCTTGGACATTCAAATCCACTCGGAATTCCTTTGGCAGCATCCATTTAAAAACTGTTGTCTCTATTTGTAGCAAAATAAGTTGAAATGCCACAAAACCAATCGTCATTAATAAAATATTTGTTATTTTGGCGTAAAAAACATTCAATCTCGTTGTTGGTAGCATTAATAATCGATAAATGAATGTATTTTTTCCAAACCAATCGCGATACCAGATTAGGAAAATATAGAATCCTACGCCCGCTATACATAAGGCGATTGGACCGAGGAACCAAACGCTTCTTGTTACTGATAGGAAACTCATTGGGCCAAAGCTTGATAAGAATTCCGCCTTCGGCATTAACTCTTCATAAATTTTTTCATTGGCCATGTTTAGATACAGTTTAGACAACACAATGACCCCAGTAATTTGTACAATTAGTATAATGCCTAGTAGAATAGCAAATATTTTTGCAGAACGATTGAATTCAAAATTGACCAACTTCAAATAGCTTTTCATCTCTGATACACCTCTCTCATTATATCCACCACAGATTTCCCTTCGTTTTCACGAGCTTCTTCCGCGTTAAACTCCTTAATGACAATCCCTTCATCTAACAGCACAACATTATCAATTAAGTGTTCAATATCACCTATTTCATGTGTCGTAATGATAACGCCTCTATTTTCAATTAAATGACTCGTGAACACTTTAGCAATTTCCTCCCGACTAAACATGTCAATTCCGGAAAAAGGTTCATCCATTAATACAAAATCAACATCCATTGCTAACCCAAGTAACAAGTTGACTTTTGCTGTATTTCCTTTTGATAAGGAAGATATTCTATCCGTTTCATTTAATCTAAAAAAGCCAAGCAGTTCCATTGCGCGTTCCCGGTTCCAACATGTATAAAAGTCATTCATGAAATCCATTGCCTCAGAGATTTTCATATGGGGTAGCATCGTTAATGCATCAGGAATAAAGGTGACATTTTCAAACGTTTTTTTATTAATGGTTTCTCCGTTTATTAATATTTCTCCTTTGTTAATCGGAGTAAGTGCCATAATGGCATTTAAAATGGTTGTTTTGCCGACTCCATTTATTCCAATCAAACATGTTATTTCACCTTTTTTAGCTGTAAAAGACACACCTTTTAATATCTTTTTTCGACCAAAGTTCTTTGTGATCTCTTTTACTTCAATCATTTTCAATCCCCCTTATTATCGTTACTATTTGTGTACTTTGTTCTTACTAAGTTCAATAGTTCATCAACTGGAACATTAATTGACTTAACGGATGTAACAAATGTTTCAACAGCCTCAACTAGCAACTCTTCTCTCACCTTACCTAGTATCTTTTCATCGTTTGTAATTTTGCTCGGATGATTCCGTTCGGTATGGATCAAACCCTGTTCCTCCATTTCCTTATACGCTCGTTGCGCGGTATTAGGGTTTATCTTAATCCTGTTTGCCAACTCACGTCTCGATAGTATTTCTTCTCCAGGTACTAATTCTCCAATTGCAATTTTCTCCTTAAAATAACGGACAACTTGCAAATACACCGGGTCTCGATTATTAAAATTCACATTCATCATAGCAACTCCTATACGTTACTGGATGTGTACCACTCGTTTCACTTTAAGTGTATGTATTAAGTGGTTCATACAGTTCATGAGTGTATTATATGATTCATACACTTGATTGTCAATCCTATTTTACAAGAAAAATCCTTTCTCCCTAAAATTTTCTATTTCCTACATATTTAATAGTGTCAATTGGCTTGAGCACTCTCTAACAGAACATATTTGTACATTTTTCGTCTTTGTTATTTCACACTGTGATTTAACCTGTAAAGCGTATATACTTAGCCACAATAAGATTGATAATAATGACATTAAACTAGAACTTACATTCAAATAAGGGGACAATCCAATGGTTTCTACAATAAAAACACTACAAAAACGCATTGCGGTATCTCAGCAACTTCAACCCGCTGATTTTATTTTACGAAATGCACGGATCGCTGATGTTTTTTCATTGATTTGGACGACCGCTGATATTGTGGTGGCGGACGGCATGATTATCGCGATTGATAGCACCGGCTCATTTACAAGTGTTGAAGAAATGGACGCCAAGGGACGCTGCGTTGTACCAGGCTTAATTGATGGTCATATTCATATTGAATCATCGATGTTGACGCCCTCAGCCTTCGGAGATGTGTTACTGCCTCACGGGGTAACAACTGTTGTAACAGATCCCCATGAAATCGCCAATGTGGCAGGCGTGGAAGGCATAGAATTCATGTTAAAAGATGCAGAGAATAGCCCAATGGATATTTATGTCATGCTTCCTTCGAGCGTACCTTCTACTTCATTTGAAAATTCAGGAGCTAAGCTTGAAGCAATTGATTTGCAACCTCTTCTGACACACCCCAATGTTCTTGGTCTTGCAGAAGTCATGGATTACCCCTCCGTCTTACGTGGAGAGGAAGAAATGTTAGCTAAACTTGCAATGACTCAAGAAGCAGGTTTGCGCATCGACGGTCACGGTGCAGGTTTACAAAAAGAGCAAATTCGTGGATATCGTGCAGCGGGGATACAAACTGACCATGAATGTGTGACGGCGGCTGAAGCGCGAGACCGCATTTCTCAAGGCATGTATGTGCTCATACGAGAAGGCTCCGCAGCAAAAAATTTAAACGATTTACTTCCTACAGTAACGTCACATAATGCACGAAGATTCTTATTCTGTACAGATGATAAACATTTAGATGAATTAGTTGATGAAGGAAGTATTGACCATGCAATTCGCCTTGCCATAACTGCAGGAATGGAACCTCTTCAAGCGATTCAATTAGCTACTATAAACGCGGCTGAATGTTATGGTCTTTCAGAAAAAGGTGCACTTGTATCTGGTTTTGAAGCAGACTTTATTCTTCTTGATGAGCTTGAAACCTTTAAGGTAGCAGCCGTTTGGAAAAAAGGCATCCAAATAGCAGAACATGGCGTGATGTTGAACGCTACACCTTCTCAAGAAAAATGTTCTGTTCGCATTAGCCAATCCGTTCATTTGCCAGCGATAACAAAAGATGACTTAGCAATCCCGTTCTCTAAAGGTTCGAAAGCAACTATTATTGAAATCATTCCAAACCAACTTGTTACAAACAAAGTAATTGAAAACGTTGATGTTGTTAATGGTGCTTTCGTTGCTAATGTAGAACAGGATCAACTAAAAGTAGCAGTCGTTGAAAGACATCATCATAAACACACGATAGGACTTGGCATTGTGAAAGGTTTTGGACTCAAACAAGGTGCAGTTGCCACCACTATTGCTCATGATTCGCATAACGCGATTGTTCTAGGTACAAACGATGTAGATATGTTGGTTGCTATTGAGGCATTGCAAGACATCCAAGGTGGTTTAGTCGTTGTAAACAACGGACGAGTATTAGCATCATTGCCTTTACCCGTTGCGGGTTTGATGACGCAAGTCCCATTAGAGGTAGCTGTTAAATCTCTTTTCGAGTTGCATGAAGCGTTACATAGCATTCACCCAAATCTAGACTTCCATTTATTTTTAACCTTATCTTTTCTCAGCTTGCCTGTTATTCCATCCCTTAAATTAACCGATACTGGATTATTTGACGTTACAACCTTCCAACACATTTCAATTGAAGCACACGAAAAAGCAGACCACTAAGCGATTCGCTACGGTGCTCTGCCTTCTTTTTAATATGCCACAACACTTATCTCTTTAAACGTATTTAAATCATAACTCTTCATTTCTTTCATTGTAATGGTATATAAAGTATCTTCCGCATAAACCATGCGCTGGACTAATTGTTCATAGTTTTCATAGAGTTGGCCTGAACTAGGTTGCTTAATTAAGTTTGCTACTTGTTTGATTCCTTTATCAGCCGTAATTTCATACATGACGGCTCCTTCACCAGCATAATTTCCATAGCCTTCTTGATTGGAACCTTCGTACAACGTGACCGGGAAACCAAATAATCCTTTTTGGCGATGTTGGAATAATGCTTTGTGATCATGTTGCAGTGAACTATAGGTGCCTTGGCCCCCAAGAATCTCCACATCTTTTTCAATTGGATTAGCGAAATCAGTGACATCAAATAAAGAAATTTTCATGCCACCCGTGATAATCCTTGGCTCTCCCCCATTTTCATTTGGAACTGACTTAGTATCATATCCAAATCCAATTATATGATTTTCATCAAGAGGGTGTAGGTAATTACTAAATCCAGGGATTTTCAATTCTCCCAAGACTTTTGGCGCTGTAGGATTTGAAACATCCATAACAAACAGTGGATCGGTCTCTCGGAATGTGACCATATAAGCTTTGTCTCCCATAAAACGGGCGGAGTAAATTCGTTCGCCTTTCGCAAGTCCCTCAATAGAACCTACTTGTTTCATTCCTTCATCCAAAATAAATAAGTTATTTTCAGAAGGTGCTTCATTGTCCCATGCAATCCCTTTAGTGGTCACGACTCGGAAGTAGCCATCATGTTCATCCATTGAGAACTGATTAAGTAACATCCCCGTCACTTCACTTGATGAAATAAAATTGACCGTGGTACCATCCAAACCGAATTTAAAGATTTCAGTGTTCGTTTCTTGTGGACTCCACATTCTATCGATGGAGATTTGATTGTTCTTTTTACTTGAAGGCAAATATATCGGCGCAGTTAAATACAACGCTTCTTTCGACATGTACATGGCATTACTTCCGCCCAAGTAACCTTTCGTTAACACTTGGGATTCCTTTGGATTGGTAAGATCCATGGCAGTAATTACACTGTAAGTGCCTTCTAATGTTCCTGGGAGGATGGATAAATCAGAGTAAGGCATCGGTGAAGCTTTATCGTCTTTTTGACTATCATAGGCGTACGGTCTAAGTTCTACATCTTCACCCTCTTGTAATGCCCAATAGTTCGGCATTACATTGGTTACGAAATACAAGATATTGTCCGTTTTACGTGCTCCATTTAAATACCCTTCTGCGCCAATTTCTCGTACTAACTTAGGATTCTTTTTATCTTTCACATCGTAAAATCGAACATTTGTCGAACTGTTATAGGGCATCATCTTTTCACTTGAACTATTTCCAGATGTGTTTGAGTAATCATATGGAATATGCTTATCCCCTAAAACAATGAGTGTATCCTCATTCAAAAATAATTGCATAGGATAAAAAGTGGCTTCAAAAGGAAGCTCAGCCATTTTTGCCATTGCAGAAGGTTTTCGAATATCCGTAATAATTACGCGACCATTGACGATTGAATAAATGAATTCCCCATCCATTTTCACAATATCTGATTCATCTACACCTTCCACTTGATTGTTCGTCTCCGAATACACTGCTTCTCCACTTCCCGATAAGGAAGACTTATTACTTGAATCACTTGATTCAGCTTCTTCTGTCATAACTCCTCTACCTGAAAAATTAGAAGCCATTAATTTCTGCAGCTTTTTGAAGTAATCTTTCAGCTCTTTTTCCGATTTTACAGATTGCAAATCTTTGTGGACTGTAAAGGACAACTTACTTGTCGACATCGATTTAAAAAAACCGCCTTGAACAGCATCCCGATTGATATGCAATGTATATGAACCGGGTTTAAGATTAGCTACTTCAACAGAACGTCCATTTTTAGCAAGTTCTAAGCTTGCATCCATTTTGTTTCCTTGCTGATCAACCAAATAAATCGTCCCGTCTTCAATGGCAGTATCTTTTAACGGAACGGAGAAATTTGCTTTCCATCCCTGTTCAGATAATGCGATCGATGAGGCACTTACTGTTACCTTATCGATTAAAAATGCAAAAGATAACACAACCATAGCTATAACTGCTGCGATAATTAGCCAAAGACTTCTCTTTTTCATCGTACTCTCCCCTTTTCCAACTGCTTCATTACTTCATTAGACCGACATCAAAGATTTTTGTTTCATACATTCACTAATTATTTATCCATTATGAATAGTTTTATTATTCGTATAGCTAAAATTTTCAAGTTAGGATAAAGTAGACAATGGACGGGAGAAGAATCGAAAGGGGCAGAAAGTTGAAAACTCTTACACGTTTTTCGAACACACTCATGGAAAGGTATTTGCCTGACCCATACATATTTGTTGCGATCTTAACTTTTTTAGTATTTTTATTAGGTGTTGGTTTAACAGATTCAAGTCCACTAGATATGGTGGTTTATTGGGGCGATGGATTCTGGGGCTTACTAGCGTTTACCATGCAAATGGTAATAGTTTTAGTCGCAGGACACGTATTAGCTAGTAGTCCTGTATTCAAGCGTTTGTTAAGCACGATGGCTCGTGGAGCAAAATCACCAGGTTCAGCCATTTTACTTGTGAGCTTTGTTTCATTAATCGCTTGTTGGATTAACTGGGGCTTCGGCTTAGTTATTGGTGCATTGTTTGCAAAAGAAATTGCACGTCAAGTTCCTGGTGTTGATTATCGCTTGTTAATTGCTAGTGCTTACTCAGGATTTGTTATTTGGCATGGTGGATTAGCTGGCTCTATTCCTTTGTCCATTGCGACAGATGGTCATCCTTTCGCTGAACAAATGGGAGTTATCCCAACAAGTGAAACGATTTTTTCTACATATAACATAATCATTGTCATCCTATTAATCATCACTGTTCCTCTATTGAATCGCTGGATGATGCCTAAAAAAGAAGATACATTTGTTGTTGATCCTGCACTGTTAGAAGAGCCAGTAGAAGTCGAAGAAGTTGGCGACTTAACACCTGCTGCAAAAATGGAAAACAGCTATGTTTTATCGTTTTTAATAGGTGCATTTGGATTAGTGTACTTAGGGTATCACTTTGCCACAAAAGGTTTCGATTTAAATATTAATATCGTCAACTTAATTTTCGTGGTACTCGGAATCATTTTCCACGGGACTCCGAAACGTTATTTAGCGGCTGTTGCGAATGCAGTAAAAACCGCAGGCGGTATCATTATCCAGTTCCCATTCTATGCGGGAATCATGGGTATGATGGTGACATCCGGATTAGCTGGTGTCATGTCTGAAGCATTCGTTAGCATTTCAAACGAAAACACTTTCCCGTTGTTTACATTCTACGCCGCTGGTATCGTCAACTTCTTCGTCCCTTCAGGCGGAGGTCAGTGGGCTGTGCAAGCACCTATCATGTTAGATGCAGCCAATACACTTGGCGTAAGCTACTCAAAAACAGCAATGGCCATAGCATGGGGTGATGCTTGGACGAACATGATCCAACCATTCTGGGCATTGCCTGCACTAGCAATTGCTGGTCTGCGTGCAAAAGACATCATGGGTTACTGCTTATTTGTTCTCATCTTAAGTGGTATTGTAATAAGCTTTGGTTTATATTTCTTCTAAAAAAATACAATCATTCCGTCCATTAGGGGCTGTCCCAAAAGTCAGTGTAAATGACTTTTGAGGATAGCCTTCTTTTTAAATTTAGGCTATGTTAAATGTTGCTGTTGATATTCCGCAAAACAGTTACGCTTTCCGCGGGCTTGCGCCGAACTAACTCGGACTTAACGTCCGAGTGGATTTCTGCACTGCGCTGTTCCCGCTGGAGTCTTC
>NZ_JBATUX010000035.1:0-27877 GCF_049671445.1 Paenisporosarcina sp.
GTTGGATACAAAAAGTTTAGTAATGTGCGTATTGTCGTACTTTTTCCAGATCCATTTGGTCCGATGAAACCAAATATTTCACCTTCAGCAACCTGAAAAGTGATGTCTTCGATACCTCGGGCTTTGCCATACCGTTTTGTTAAGTTGTTAATGTCTATAATATTCACAACAATTAACCTCCCTCGCATGAGAAACTATATGTCTATTATTCTTTACTATATGCTTCACTGACCAATCGGTCAACCACAAACAAAAACAACCCACAACTTATGAAAGTTGTGGGTTGAAATTTATTTCTCTTGGTTTAAAAGTTGAATTGTTTCATCAAATTCACGATCGATTTCAGTGTTTTTACGATATGTTAGCAAACTCACCACGACTGCGAAGATTAAGCACAAAATGAAACCAGGAACGATTTCATACATTAAGCCTTTTAGTTCCTCATTGTTGCCCCATACGACAACGGTAATCGCACCAACGACCATACCAGAAAGTGCGCCCCATGTTGTTAGCTTTCTCCAGAAAAGAGATAGCAAAATAATAGGACCAAACGCAGCACCAAATCCTGCCCATGCATATGCAACTAAATCTAAGATTGATTTACTTTGCTCCCATGCTAGGAACATAGCTACTAAAGAAACCACTAATACAGCAATACGTCCCAATGTGACATACTCTTTGTCTGATGATTCCTTTTTCGATACAACTTTGTATAAATCTTCAATCAATGCAGATGAAGTAACGATTAATTGTGAAGATATTGTACTCATAACTGCGGCTAATACAGCAGCTAACATAATCCCTGCGATGAAAGGATGGAAAATAATTTGTCCCAAATCAATAAACACAGCTTCTGGATCAGTTAACGATGCAGTAGCATTTTGTTGGAAGAAAGCGATACCAATCAACCCTGTAGCAAGTGCTCCAAGAAGACTTAATATCATCCAACCCATACCGATACGTCTTGCTTGTTTTGTTTCTTTTACTGAATTAATTGCCATAAAGCGAACAATTATATGTGGTTGACCAAAGTAGCCAAGTCCCCATGCTACAGCTGAAAGTACGCCTAATACTGAAGCGCCTTTAACAAAACTTAAACGTGAAGGATCTACAGCACGAATACTTTCTGCCGCACCTTCGAATCCGCCTACATAGAATAAACCAATGACTGGCACTAAAATTAATGCTAAGAACATGATAACGCCTTGAACAAAGTCTGTATAACTAACAGCTAGGAAACCACCAAACAGGGTATACGCAATTACAACAGCAGAAACAATAAGTAAGCCTGTGTGGTAATCAAGTCCAAAAGAACTCTTAAAGAATATCCCTCCAGCAACCATTCCTGAAGATACATAAAACGTAAAGAAGATAAGAATGATAATCCCAGACACGACACGCAATGATCTAGAAGTGTCTTTCAAGCGATTTTCTAAATAACTAGGAATTGTAATCGAGTCATTAGACACTTGGGAATACGCACGTAAACGCGGTGCTACTAACAACCAGTTTAAGTAAGCTCCAGCAGTTAAGCCAACTGCAATCCAAGCCTCTACTAAACCGGATACATATATAGCTCCCGGTAGTCCCATCAGTAACCAACCAGACATATCTGCAGCACCAGCACTAAGTGCAGTAACAGCAGGTCCTAGTGAACGACCACCTAACATATAATCCGTTAAGTTTGATGTACGTCTGAAGGAATAGTAGCCAATGAAAAGCATGGCCGCCATGTAAATAATAATAGCAATCAATTGATATCCAGTTTCGGACATATTTATTCCTCCCTTTGAGAATATTTTGAGTAGTTCAAACTCATCATAACACGCAAATAGAAGAAGAACGAGTATATTTTTTCGAGCAAAACGTTGAATTACCAACGTTTAACAGCTATTACCTATTTCCCGGGAAATATGTCGAATTATGTTGCCGGGATTTTTTCCACAGACATTTCCCTTAATAGATATTTTTGGATTTTACCAGACGCTGTCATTGGATACGATTCAGTAAACTCGATATAGCGCGGAATTTTGTGATGTGAAATTTTCCCTTTGCAATATGCACGAATTTCTTCCGCACTTAGTGTTACCCCATCCTTGGCAATTATCCATGCCATTAATTCTTCACCATACTTCGGAACAGGAACTCCAACGACTTGAACATCTTGAATGCTTGGATGCTGATATAAGAATTCTTCAAGTTCACGGGGATAGACATTTTCTCCTCCACGAATAACCATATCTTTTATTCTTCCAGTAATTTCGATGTATCCATCGCTATCCAAAATCGCGATATCCCCTGTATGTAGCCATCCCTCATTGTCAATTGCAGCGTGAGTAGCTGCTTCATTTTTATAATAACCTTTCATAATGTGATAACCACGTGTGCACAATTCACCTGGTGTTCCGATAGGCAATTCTTCATTCGTGGTAGGATCAATAATTTTCACTTCGACATGTGGATGTGGTTTTCCGACAGTGGCTACTCTTTTTTCTATAGCATCATCTGATTTCGTTTGTGTAATCACTGGCGAAGATTCAGTTTGACCATAACAAATGGTTATTTCACTTGCTCCCATATCGTCTATAACTTTTTTCATTACCTCAATCGGACATGGAGACCCTGCCATAATTCCTGTGCGTAGCGAAGATGTATCGTATTTTTTATAATCTGGATGATTTAATTCGGCAATAAACATAGTCGGCACTCCATGAAGACCAGTACATTTTTCATCTTGTACTGCTTGTAGAACTTTTTTCGAATCAAATTGTTCCAGTAAAACCATCGTTGTACCATGAGTCACCGCTGCTAACGTACCTAATACACATCCGAAGCAATGGAAAAAAGGTACAGGAATGCATAAACGGTCTTGTGGTGTTAACTTCATAAAGTCACCTATAATTTGCCCGTTATTGACGACGTTCATATGTGTAAGCATGACACCTTTCGGAAAGCCAGTAGTACCTGATGTGTATTGAATATTAATAACATCATCTACATGCAACAAGCTTAATCTTTCATTAAGCTCTTCATCTGTAATTTTAGATGCAAATGCTTCAAACTCTCCCCATGTATAAATCCCAGGATATTTGTTTTCACTCATAACAATAACGCGCTTAAAAAATGGTAATTGTTCAGATTGAATATCTCCCTTCTCGGAAGTTTTCACTTCTGGACACACAGCATTTATTACATCTATGTATGAAGTACCTTTAAATTCTTCGCCTAAAATAAGCGTGGTTGCATCCGACTGATTCAATAAATACTCGAGTTCTTTTTCTTGGTAATTAGTATTTACCGTTACAAGAACCGCACCCATTTTACCTGTCGCAAATTGACTTAATAACCATTCACGTTTGTTATCTGACCAAATAGCCACATGTTCACCTTTTGTAATCCCCATCCCCATGAAGGCCTTCGCTAAGTGATCCGTCTCTTGGTCAAATTGTTCATATGTTTTACGAATATTATGTTCTGGATATACATACGCTTCCGTAGTCGGATAGCTTTTGGCTATTTCTCGCACTACTGCTCCAACTGTTTGCTTCTTTAACATGAAAAATCCCCCTTTGCGAAATCAGTGAATAAGCTAATGTTATCACAAAATTCAGACGAATTGTAAGGACTACATTATTTTCACAATATTGCTCAGAATTGGTTCAATATCTTTGGAAAGAACACCTGGATTTATCATTTCCATTCTATGTGCTACTATTAAAAAGACAAATAGTCACTTTATATTCTTCGGGGCAAGGTGAAATTCCTTACCGGCGGTGAGCAAATTATATTTGTAAGTCCGTGACCCGGTGCTTGAAAAAGTAGCGGTGGAGTTGGTGCAAATCCAACACCGACAGTTAAAGTCTGGATGGGAGAAGAATAAGAAGAGGTTTATTTGTTATGCTCTAAAACACTTCTTGTAGAGCATTTTCATCTATCATCACACATCAATTACTTCGTTTTCGTTATTATTTACATCTAGTAAAGACGCTTTCTCGCTATCGTGAGGAGATTATTTGTCATGAGTTAGAAGTTATTTCAATAAACGACAATGAGGTACTTCTATAATTCCCTTTCCTTACCACCCGTTTGCCCCATGGTGGAAAAAACAAAAACCTATTTACTAGTTCTATCTTTTTATTCAAGCAGACTTCTATGCGCTAACCACAGATTCAGTTCTTCGGCGTGCTAATTATGATACTGCTAAACATTTTTTCGGTCTAAAAATCTTGGTGTTTATGTTCGCATTAATACTCTTTTCAGTAAGGAGGATAAAAATTTGTTCACGGGTATCATTGAAGAAATTGGTACTGTCACGTCTATTCAACGAAAACCACACGCACTTGAATTAACGATTCGAGCGAAAACGGTTTTAGATGATGTAAAAAGAGGCGATAGTATATCAGTTAACGGCGTTTGTTTAACGGTTTCTTCGTTTACGAAAGATTTGTTTGTAGTAGACGTTATACCTGAAACGTTTAAATCGACCACTTTAGCACAATTATCATCCAACTCTCGTGTCAATTTGGAGCGAGCCATGGCTGCAAATGGACGTTTCGGAGGTCACTTTGTCAGTGGCCATATTGATGGAATTGGCGTCATTCGATCCATCACTAAAGAAACAAATGCCATTACTAAAAAGATTGAATTAGATCCTAGCCTTATGAAATACATGATGTTAAAAGGCTCAGTCGCAGTGGATGGGACTTCATTAACTATTTTCCATGTAGATCGAACATCGATTTCCATTTCCTTGATTCCTACAACTCAAAACGATTCACTAATTGGATACAAAGGCATTGGGGACAAAGTTAATATTGAGTGTGACATGCTCGCTAAGTATACAGAGCGCATTCAAATATCTAAATCCACAATGTCAAAACAATGGCTATCAGAACACGGATTTTAAATAGGAGGTTTCTTAATGTTTTATACAGTAGAAAAAGCAGTTGAAGCATTGGCAAAAGGACAAGCGATCATTGTAGTTGATGATGAAGATCGTGAAAATGAGGGTGACTTTATTGCTCTTGCAGAATTTGCCACTCCCGAAATCGTCAACTTAATGGCCACTGAAGGTAAAGGCTTAATTTGTGTACCAGTAGCTGAAGAAATTGCACAGCAGCTACAGTTCGGTTTAATGACAGACCAAAACACAGACCCATATGGGACAGCTTTCACCATCAGTGTCGATCATAAGGAAACAACGACTGGCATCAGTGCATTTGAACGTTCTCATACAATTCTACAAATGATTAACGGCGAATCGAAAGCGACTGATTTCAAACGACCTGGTCATGTCTTCCCTTTGATTGCTAAAAAAGGCGGCGTGTTAAAACGTGCAGGACATACAGAAGCTGCTGTTGATTTAGCTTTGTTAGCAGGCTCTCCTCCAGCAGGCGTCATTTGTGAAATTATGAATGAAGATGGCTCCATGGCAAGACTTGATGATCTTGTCATTATTGCTGAACGATTAAATATAGGCATCTTAACCATCGCTGAATTAATTGCATACAAACAAAAGAATGAAAAATTAATTACACGTGAAGTTGAAATCCTGTTGCCAACAGAATATGGTGATTTCCAAGTGGTTGGATACACTGAAACGTTGACAGGTAAAGAACATATTGCCCTCATTAAGGGTGAAGTTTCAGCCGACACACCTACTCTTACTCGTGTTCATTCGGAATGTTTAACGGGAGATGTTTTTGCTTCCCGCAAATGTGATTGTGGTTCACAATTGCACTCATCTTTAAAACAAATTGAAGAAGCAGGGTCAGGCGTCTTAGTTTATTTGCGCCAAGAAGGTCGTGGGATTGGCTTAATGAACAAATTAAAAGCCTATGCTCTTCAAGATCAAGGTATGGATACCGTCGAAGCCAATCAACAGCTTGGCTTTGCAGATGACTTGCGTGAATACGGCATCGGAGCACAAATTTTACGAGATTTAGGTGTAGGTAAAATGAAACTCTTAACAAATAACCCTAGAAAAATTGCTGGTATCGATGGTTATGGGTTAGAAGTAACTGAGCGCGTCGCAATTGAAATGCCCTCACATACAGACAATGAAAACTATATGAAAACTAAAAAAACCAAACTTGGGCATTTCCTAAGTTTATAGAGGAGCTTATATATGACTACACATTTAGAGGGCTATTTAATTGGATCCGAACTGAAAGTTGGAATTGTCGTTGGACGTTTCAATGAATTTATAACGAGTAAACTTTTAGGTGGAGCAGAAGACGCTCTTAAAAGACATGGCGTAGATGATGCAAATGTAACAATCGCTTGGGTGCCAGGAGCATTTGAAATTCCACTTGTCGCAAAACAAATGGCTGCTTCAAAAAAATACGATGCGGTTATTACGCTTGGTACCGTTATTCGTGGTTCTACTCCACACTTTGATTTTGTGTGTAGCGAAGCTGCAAAAGGTGTTGCCAATGCAGGGTACCAACATGATATTCCTGTGATTTTCGGCGTACTAACGACAGACACGATTGAACAAGCAATCGAACGCGCCGGAACGAAAGCTGGCAATAAAGGCTGGGAATCTGCAACTGCTGCAATTGAAATGGCTAATTTAATGAAAAAACTAGTTTAATCTATTGCCCTGAAGCATTTTGCTTTAGGGTTTTTTATCTTATACTTTTAATTAAAAGCGTGATTTTTAAAGGAGTGATTAGAAGGTGAAAACGATATATCTTGTTCGTCACTGTTCAGCAACCGGTCAAGAACCCGACGCTGAATTATCTGACTTGGGACTTCAACAAGCTGACGAGTTAGTCTCTTTTTTCAAAAACAAGAAAATTCAACACATCGTTTCAAGCCCATTTAAACGGGCTCAAGATTCTATACAACCAACAGCTCAATCAAAAAATATCCCCATCACGATTGATGAGCGCTTGGCTGAAAGAACATTGAGTTCGGGCAACTTAACAAATTGGCTTGAACTTCTAGAAAAAACTTTTACTGATTTGGACTTAAAACTTGATGGTGGAGAATCTAGTCGCGAAGCTACAGTTCGTGCGATTAACGTTTTAAATGAATCACCAAGCAATTGTGTACTTGTCACACATGGTAACCTCATGAGCTTGATTCTGAAACATTTCGATGAGTCCATTGGTTTTAAAGATTGGAAATCACTAAGCAACCCCGATGTTTACACACTTACCATTGGAAATAACGACAGTACCATTGAACGTCTATGGACAAAATAATTAAGCCTCTCCTATTCACGACACGTGATGAAGAGAGGCTTATTTCTTAAATTTATTTTTGGCGAATTGACCTACATTGAGTGATTTGCGACCATATAAATTGAGTTTGCGACCAACATTAATTGGTTTCCGACCATTTAGTGTGAGTTTCTGACCAACTTTAGTGGGTTTGCGACCAACTATATCAACTTTTCGACCACAATGAATTTCTGTCCATCCGAGTCGTCTTTTCGTCCACTCACACTGTGATTTCATCCATTCAATACAACTTTTCGTCCACTCATGCTGTGTTTCAGTCCACTCAAACAAATTTCTGTCCATTCAGCAATTCTAGCTTCAACATAGTCCTAAGAAATGGAATCTTGGTGAATGTGATAAACTATCGGTAAGAAACTTGAAAAGAAGGCGGACTAAATGGACTACCAAGAAATGCTTGATCAAATAACCGATTTAATCAACAACAAACACCTAATCTCTGCAACAATTAGCCAACCTCGTGCCAAGTCGGATGAAGTGAAACGGGTTCGATTAAAGCCCATTGAATTAAAGGGAACTTATATGATTCAATTTGAATATCAGTACGAACGCGTGTTAAAGCATGAAAATCTCGATTTATCTGATGTACCAGAAAAACTTAATCTTCTGCTTCAACAATTCCGTCAAGTTCAGGCAGAATTTGCAGAAGAAAAAATCCAAATTCAACTTTCTAAGAAATTTAAAGTGCTTTGGAAATCGGAACGTGTCAATTCAAAAAAAGTAGTCAACCTTTCCCACAATCGAAAGAAAAACTATTTGCTGGACGAAGATACTCTCTATCCATTTTTAGTGCGTCTTGGAGTGCAAACTCCTGATGGCAAAGTTAAAAAACAAAAACATGACAAGTTCCGTCAAATTAATCGTTTTGTTGAGTTTATTGATGATGCTCTCGATCACCTTCCGAAAGATAGACCTGTTCGAATATTAGATTTCGGATCTGGGAAATCCTATTTAACATTCGCTTTATATCATTATTTGCATATTGAAAAAGGATTAGATATTCGCGTCACAGGGCTCGATTTGAAAAAAGAAGTCATTGAAGAATGTCAACAAATCGCGAATGACTTGAACTATGAGAATCTTGAGTTTTTAGTTGGGGATATTAATGATTACAATGATGAAACATCTGTAGATATGGTCGTCACCCTTCATGCATGTGATGTTGCAACAGATATGGCGCTCGCTCGTGCTGTTAAATGGGGGGCAAAAGTGATTTTGAGTGTACCGTGTTGCCAACATGAATTAAACACACAACTGAACAGTCCTGCCCTAGATGTTATGCTTCAGCATGGTTTAGTTAAAGAACGGTTTGCTGCTCTAGCAACAGATTCTATTCGAGCGGAGTTATTAAAACTTGTTGGATATGAAGCTCAGTTGCTCGAATTCATTGATATGGAACATACGCCAAAAAACATATTAATTCGTGCTTATTTCACAGAAAAAAAACCTACAACTAATGATATGAAAAAATACCGTGAGTTTGTTGATTTCTTACAAGCTAAACCTTTTTTAGAAAGCGAATTAAAAGACTACCTGTCATAAATCAAATAAGATTCTCACTTCAAAAAGGCAATCCTAATCAACGGATTGCCTTTTTCTTAATTTCTATTAAGCTTCCAACGAAACGGTTAAAAACACATATCCTTCATTCTCTCGCACATTACCAAACGTAACGGGAACACGCGATGAAAAAATGGGACCATCTATAACCACTGTATGGAACTCTCCATTTTCACCACAGGAATCAATTCCAAGTGCTTCTAACTCATCCATCAGGTGCCGGGTAAACGTTCGACCTATATATTTTGCCGGCATCATGTTTGTATTGACCACCACAATAACCGCTTCAAAACCAACTGTTAACAGTTCTTCTAAGATAGAGCGACGTGGTTCCTGCCAAAGAGGATGAATCGGAACAATATCCGATTTTGCACACGTTTTTTGAACCCACTCTAAGTGTCCTTGTAAATCAATGTCACCAAATACCCCATGAGTGATACCGTCTTCTCGACACTCATCCATCGCATCAATAAACTTAGCTTCGTAATCGTCCCACCCTGCGCCACGAATCATTAACGGGACGCCCATTCGCTCCGCTTGAGCTTGGACTACATTAAGTGGCAATGCATGAGACTTTGACACTTCTTCGTCTTCTTGAAACATCGTTAGCAATCGTTTCGGGGTCATTCCTAATTGAATTGCACGATAGTAAGCCATGGCAGAATCTTTGCCACCACTCCATGATGCCACAAATGGTTGTTTTTTCATCTTCAAGCTCCTAACTCTTTGTCATCTCGAATTTCAATCGAATTTTCCGGTGATTTTTTTAGTATGTCACGCACTTGTTTCTTGTAAATCGTTTCATATTGATAGGTCCATTTAAACATTTGACCAAACATACGCCATGTCGGGGTATAACTTGCCTCTTCAAAGCCTCTTTTTTGTTTAAAAAACCTATATGAAATTCTGTAAATGCGTGTCAGTAACCATGGATGCAAGAAGATAATTTGATCAGCTTCTTCAAATGTTTTCATGGACCACCCGAGATGACTACCTTCGATTATCCATGAAGGTTGAAGCAGGATATGACTCAATATTGCATCACGCTGTTCATCCGAATTTCTTATGTCTCCTTCAGACCCTCTTGACCACACTACGTCATCAAGTGAATAAGTATCAATTTCTTTTTGGAGAGCGAGTTTTCGGGAAAGGGTCGTTTTACCGCTACCAACTGAACCTACAATCCGAATTTTATTGGCCATGTGCCCAGGCAATTCGGTTATCGACTTTACGAACCATACGAATCATAAACGGTTGATAGCCGAGTTTTGGCCAAAAGTAGGATGCTAAGTGGTTGGGTGTATGCCAATCGGCTAAAGCATAATCGTAACCCAATTCCTTCAACTGAGCATGACTAGCATCTGCTAGTGCTTTCCCTACTCCCCGTCCTCTATATTGTGGATTAGTGGAAGCAGCCGGTAGCTCCACTGCCCGATCAGGAGTAAACATATTGACTGAAGAATCCGCTTCATAATACACATGGAAACCTACAGGAATTTCTTCTTGTTCCCCAATCATGACAATAGCTTCGGCATCTTTAGCAAGTGCTGCATAGCCGCTTTTCACATCTTCCAGAGACTCTTTTGTAATTGGGTTCCAAGAAGGCGCAGATGCTTGGTGAATACTGTTCCAACGAGACATCCGTTTTAGCATATCAATATCACTTTCTTCTAATCGACGAACTTTTAAAGCTTTGCGTTCTGTATCTTTTGCTTTTGGTTGGTAATTTTGAATATCTAGTATTGCATATTTTTGTTCGAACCTGAAGCCTTGCTCTAGCCATTCATAAACTAACCGATCATAGCCAATTGGAACGTATATAATATGTTGAAAATAGCCACCAGCTATCCATTCTGCACCCGCTTCAGCATACATTAGACGTACTAGTCTAGGATGAGCATCTTCTGCTATAGCAATATACGGATAGTCAATCGTAATATGACGTCCCTTTTTCGCGTCTTCTTTAAACTCATATAACATATAGCCAATTACTTGTTCTTCTCGAAGTGCGACAATCCCATTAACGAATGGCTTTTCTATTTCTTTACGTAGAAGAGCTTCAGTTACTTTTGGGTCTTCAAACTCTTTTGGTAAGAATGAATAACGACTCCGTTCCACTCTATGTCTGTTAGCTAACAGGGTAGCCATAGGCGATAAATATTGCTTATCAAACCCCACAAATTGAATCATGTGAATTCCCCCTTAAAATTTATGTTGATTGCATAAGCTTTCTTCCTATCCACAGCCCTACTTGCTATAATTATAAAATAGGAGAGGGGATAAATAATGGAATTAAAACGAGTTGCTTATGGCGTAATTATGGCGGCAACACTCATATTTGTTCGCTTTATTGATATTCATGTTTATAATATGCCCACTTTTTTATCGATAATTGTCCTCATTTTAATCATGGTGGTCAGTTATAAACTAGTTGATCGTTCACCTTTTTTCGACAGACAAATTACTAGGAATACGTATTACATAATGAATACACTCATTATTTCGTTACTAATATTGGCTTTATATGCTATTGAATCTTAGAACCATGTAGGGAGTTAATCTCTCTTGCATGGTTTTTTACATTTAACAGGACTTTTTTGTATTCATTACCTAAAGATTCAGCTCTACTAATAATGGTATTAGATACAAGATTCGACACAATCATGAAGTTTCCTTTAAATTAAGCTTTAATTTAGGGAGATATGGGTACTGTTTGGGGAGGGGGGATTTGTGTGAACCATACTTGCATCCTTATAGCCGCTTATAAGCCTGAAGACACTTGCCTTCATACTATTAAGGAGTTAATCAATATCGGATTTTTACATATAATCGTAGTTAATGATGGCTCCGGACAACAATTCACTCCTTTTTTCGAAACTATCGATAAAATTCCAGAAGTGAAAGTGCTTCATCACGGAGCAAATCAAGGGAAAGGAAGAGCACTGAAAACAGCTTTCCATTACATTTTAAATGAACGTCCTGATATCCATAAAATAATTACAGTAGATGCTGACGGTCAACATCGCACAAAAGATATTTGTGCGTTATACCAAGCGTCCTTTGAACACGATGGCATCTTATTAGGGGTAAGAAATTTTGACCAAGATGATATTCCTTTTAGAAGTAGATTTGGAAACAAACTAACTCGAAATCTATTCCGCTATACAACTGGAATTGGAATAACAGACACTCAAACGGGTCTCCGACTCTTTTCAAAAAAGCACCTTTCTTGGTTACTATCGATAAAAGGTGAAGTATTTGATTACGAATTAAATATGCTGGCATCTTCAAAAGATGCTGGCGTACCCATTCATGAATTCGAAATCGATACGGTTTATGAGAACAACAATAAGTCCTCTCATTTTCAACCGATAAAATCTTCACTTCAAATCTATAAAATTTTCATTAAATTTGCTGTCTCAGGACTAGCTTCATTTGGATTGGATATGGCGTTATTTGCTTTGTTTATTTGGTTATGGAAAGATGATGCACCTGAAATGTATATAATCTTTGCAACACTTTTAGCCAGAATCATTTCAGCAAGTTTTAATTATTTAATTAATCGCAAGAAAGTATTTAAAAAGGGTGACGAACGTTCTTTTGTAAAATACATGATTCTTGCTGCGGTTATTATGTCCATATCCGCTGGCCTTGTGCATGGACTGTTCTTCTTAACGGGTAGAGGTGAAATGGTCATCAAGGGCATAGTAGATAGTATCTTATTTCTTGTTGGATTTATTATTCAAAGAGATTGGGTGTTTAAAAAGAAAAAGCCAAAACACTAAAGAGTGTTTTGGCTTCAAATAGTTGACAAAAGTATTCTTATAAATATAGATGTATGGAATAAACATATCCCTCAATCTTCGTGAAGTTGTCTGACGGTGTTGGACAATACTAGTGTAAGGACCGTTAGTACTTTTTCAAACTTTTGTTGAGGTCTAAACACACTAGGCAGGGACTGCCACGAAGACTCCTGTGGGAAAAGCTTGAACTGAAGACCCCGGAGGAACGTAGTGACGAGGAGGCTGAAGCCAAGCCCACGGAAAGCGCAGTGGCAGTCCCTGCTGGTTTTTTATTCATTCAAAACCTAGTTTATCTACAGACTGATGCCAAAACACTAAAGAGTGTTTTGGCTTATTTAATAATTGGAGTAGGCACTTGATGGACCCAGTCCATAATAAATCGCTTCTGATGAGAATTTAAATTAGGTGGAAGATTCTGCTTATCAAAATAGACATGTGCTCGGGACTCTTCGTTTTTTTGAATTAATTCTCCTGAAACATTTGAAGTTTTAAAGATCATTTGAATACTAAATACTTGATCACCGTTCGCGTATTCCGCAAATCCTTCTTCACCTGAATAAACGCCAAAGAAATCCATGTCTCCAATGATTAATCCCGTCTCTTCTTGAGCTTCTCTTCGTGCTGTTTCACTAACTTGTTCTCCCAATTCAAGGACGCCTCCCGGGATACACCATACATCTGCATCCGTACGATGTTGTAATAATATCTGATTTCCTTTTTCAATAATTACTCCACACCCTACCGTTAATAGCGGTTTATTACCAATCATCTCACGCATCTTTTGTAAATAGTTCATTTACACTTCACCCTTTCGATATCTACATTTTTTCTGGTTAATTATCATTAGCTTTGTAAGCATTTGCTTATCAAAATTCAACATCCACTTATAAAAAGAAGCTTGCACCTGTAAAGTGCAAGCTGCTCACATAAGTACTACTTTGTTATCTCCACTTAAATTGTTGATCGTGTAATAAGTTTAGGAAAACATCCACTACATCAGGATGGAATTGAGTACCCCTACCTTTAACAATCTCTTGTATTGCTTCATCTATTGATAGGGCTTTGCGATAAACACGATCGGTTGTCATGGCATCAAAAGAATCTACTACTGAAACGATAGCTGCTTCTAATGAAATTTCTTCACCTTTCAATCCGTGTGGATAACCTTTTCCATCATAGCGTTCATGATGTTCTTCGACGATAAAAGCAGAATCGCGTAACCATGTAAGTTCGTGGTTTCGTATCATTTCTGCACCTTTTGTAGTATGAGCTTTCATTAATTCCCATTCTATTGGTGTAAGTTTATCTTTCTTATTTAAAATTTCTAATGGCACTGCAAGTTTTCCAATATCGTGAAAATATGCCCCCCATATCAGCATTCTGGAACGTTCGATTGGTTGATCAAGCTTCTTCCAAAGCTCAATGGAATAATCCTTGATTCTAGAACAATGATGGAACGTATACCCGTCAACTTTTTCAATTGCCGCTGCATCACGTTGGACAATTTCTGTCTCTCTAAATTCTGATTCATATATACTAACTGTTTTTTCAAGTAAAATATCAGTCCCGGCTTGACTATAAAACGATAGTAATTCAGGATATTTTGATGCATCTATTGTGTCGCCTTCTTGTAACACAAACGTTCTGTCCTCATACTCTACTTCAAGTTCCCCAAGAACTACAGTATATTTTTCGACCACTTCGTCGATCCCTTCATCTGATGTATACCTTACCCAAACCGAGCGTTCTGGGCGCACCGATAGGAGTCCATAAGCAAGTTCATCTGATTTCCCGATGTACGTAGCGTTAGAATTGCCAATAATTAAGCGATTTAATGAAGGTTTTTCTTTGATGTCTATGATTTGCTTTCGGGATAACGCCATATATACCTCCACACCAAGCATCATTATATGTAAATACTTCATTAACTGTATCTTTTTTCATTCAATTTGTCATTAAAAATTTGCTAAATTACATAAATTTTTACTTTTTTATATTTATTTTACTAAGAAAAAAGCCCTCCAATAACTGGAGAGCTTGATACACTATATAGATACGTGATCTTCCACTTTTTCTTCTTTTTTCTTGTCTTGCATTTCATATGAAATACGATCTAAGCTTGGACGAAGAGTGCCTTTTCCAGAATAGTTTTCAAGCATCTCTTTTACATCAATACCTGAAGATGCTTTTAACGTTTCTTGAAGAGTCGACATTAAATTGGTTGCGTAAGATGTCACTCTATTAGCACCACCGCCTTCACCGCCACCTGTATCAACTACTGTAATTTTGTCGATATTCGCTAAAGGACTTGCTATTTGTTTCGCGTACTCTGGCATCATACGAACGATCATATCAAGAACGGCTGCTTGGCCGAAGTGGTCAAACGCATCAGCAAGTTTTTGCTTCGCTTCAGCTTCAGCAAGACCTTTAAGTCGAATAATATCTGCTTCTGTTTCACCTTGTGCACGTTCAGAGTCAGCTTTTGCTATACCGTCTAGACGAACTTTATCTGCTTCAGCTTTCGCTCTTGCTTCGATTCTATATTTTTCTGCATCTGCTTCTGCCATGACACGTGATTTAGAAGCTGCTGCAGTTTGTTCCACTGCATATCGATCGGCATCTGCTTTCTTTTTCACTTCTGAATCGTATTGTTTTTCTCTACGTAAAATTTCTTTTTCTTCTAATTCAATTTGTTTCTGACGCTCAATAATTTGAATTTGCATTTCTTGCTCCATAACTTCTTGTTTTGAGCGAGCCGTTTGAAGTTCATAGGCTTGGTCAGCACGAGCTTTAGCAATATCTTGCTCACGACGGTATTCAGCAACTTTTAATAAGTTCTCTTTTTCTGCTAATGCAATTTCAGTAGCACGTTCAATTTCATATTGCTGTGCTTCTTTTGCTGCTTCAGACCGTTTAATACGTGTTTCTTTATCTGCTTCAGCTGTAGCAATGTCTGCATCTCTTTTCACTTGTGCGATACGAGGTTTACCAAGAGAATCTAAATAACCATTTTTATCACGTACATCTTTGATTGTAAATGATACGATGACAAGTCCCATTTTCGCTAAATCCTGCGACGCGACACGTTGAACTTCTTGTGAGAATTTATCACGATTTTTATATATTTCTTCAACTGTCATTGAACCAAGGATAGACCGTAAGTGACCTTCAAGCACTTCTTTCGCTTCGTTTTCACGATCTTCTTTAGATTTCCCTAAGAATTGTTCAGCCGCAGTTGCTATTTCGGAAATCGATCCACCAATTTTAATAATGGCTGTTCCATCTGCCATTACGGGTACACCTTGCTCTGTATATACTTCAGGTGTCATTACTTCTAATTTACTTGATAGTAAGCTAAGAGGCTTAGATTGTTGGAATACTGGGAATACAAATGTACCACCACCACGTATGATTTTAATTTTATTTCCTGAGGCATCCGTATGAACTGTTTTTGATCCTAAGTAACTTCCGGTAACTATAAGTGCTTCATCAGGTCCAACTGTTTTGTATTTCGTTACGTATACCCCAATTATTGCAAGTAATATAAACCCTACGATACCGATAACAACCATCACTTCTAACGTCATTGTTAATTCCCCCATTTACATTTTATCGATTTTTGTAAAATCAAAGGCCTCGTATTCTCGAACAAGAAACGTCCCGTCTTCCACTTCAATCACTAATACTTCTTTGCCATAATCAATTTCTTCGTTATCATAACCAGCTGCTCGTTTATGGACTAATCCACTTACAGTTTCAATGACTATTTCTCCAAATCCATTAACAGGTATGGGGGTAATTACTTCCCCTACTTCCCCTGCTAACGACTCATCCGTATAGGCAATTGAAACCTCTGATGATGCCATAGGTAGTAAAATTAAAAAGTAAAGTAATGTATCAAGAACTCCTCCCACTACCACACTGGATAATAATACAAACCAACTACTCCAAGAAGTCGTTACTTCGAGTACATAGCCAGATGTTGAAACGAAAGTGACCATGGCCAAAATAACTGCTGGATTTAGAAAAGGAATTCCTTCTCCTATCCCATCTGCCATATCTCCGAAAAACACATACAAAATCGTTAAAGCACCCACAATAAGCAATGTATATAAATAAACTTGTTCAATCACCATCCTAGACACTCCCATTTCAGCAATTCTTTAGTGACTACTAATATTTACGAAACACCAAATAAAAAGTTTCATTTTTCTAAATTTTTTATTTCTTTATCAATTTATCTAGTTTTTCTTCAGGGTTTTTTAAATAGGAAGAGAAAGTGCGCAGGCTTATGTTACAAAATTGTAAATTTTAATTAATAAGAGTAAAAAGTGTATTGATTTTCTAAAGTTTTTGCTATGATGTTTGAGGTTAACAAATTAACCTATCTTATTTAAGTCCAGGAGGCTTTTTATGTTTAGTTCAAAAAAACAAGATCCATTTTTTACAGCTTTACTTCAAATATCAGAAACGGTTAGAGAAGCAGCTCACTATGCGGATGACTTCAAAATAATCAGTGTGGCAGATTTAAAAGAACTAAGCGTTAAAATAAAAAACTATGAAACAGAAGGCGATAAATTAATACATGATTTGATTTTAAAGTTAAATAAATCATTTATGACACCAATCGAGCGCGAAGATATCCTTCATTTAGCTAATAAAATGGATGATATTTTAGATGGAATTGAAGCGTTCACTGCTTATTTAGATATGTACTCATTGATTGACATTGACGAATCGATGCGTACTTTTATGCAATATATTGTTAAGAGTACGGATGAAATTGTCAAAGCGATGGAATTATTGGCAAGCAAAAAACTTCTACAAATGCGTGAACACTCAATCTTGATTAAAGACTACGAGCGCAAATGTGATGAAGTATTACGTACTTCTATCAAACAACTTTTCTTGAATGAAAAAGATCCAATTCGTATTATCCAATTTAAGGATATTTATGAACAGCTTGAAGACATCGCAGATTACTCTCAAAACGTGGCAAACACGATTGAGACAATCATTATGCGTAATGCATAGGAGCGTATAAATACATGGATTCAATACTAATTTTAACTATTTTAGTGGTCATATTTGCACTAGCATTTGACTTTATTAACGGCTTTCATGATACAGCAAATGCCATAGCAACTTCGGTTTCTACACGGGCATTACCGCCAAGAACAGCTGTTATGCTAGCTGCAGTTATGAACTTTGTAGGAGCGCTGACATTTACAGGTGTTGCAAAGACCATTTCAAAAGATATCGTAGATCCATTCATGCTTGAAAATGGCTCACTTGTAATATTAGCTGCTCTTTTATCAGCGATTGCTTGGAACTTAATTACTTGGTATTTCGGTATTCCGTCGAGTTCTTCCCATGCATTGATTGGGTCTATTGCTGGTGCGGCTATATCTGCTGCTGGTTTAGGGGTTTTAAACTACACTGGATTCTTGAAAATTTTACAGGCGTTACTAATTTCACCATTCCTAGCGCTAGCTGTTGGATTTTTAATGATGACGTTGTTTAAAGTGTTATTTAAGAAAAATAACCTCTATCGGACAAATAAAGGTTTTAGAACTTTCCAGATCTTTACTGCCGCATTACAGTCATTTACACACGGTACTAACGATGCACAAAAAGCTATGGGTATCATCACTTTGGCTTTAATTGCTGCTGAATTACAATCGACAGATGATATTCAAATGTGGGTTCGTGTTTCTGCTGCACTTGCAATGGGATTAGGTACTTCTATCGGTGGTTATAAAATCATTAAAACTGTTGGTGGTAAAATCATGAAAATTCGTCCAGTTAACGGCGCTGCGGCTGATTTATCTTCGGCTTTAATTATCTTCGGAGCAACAACGATTCATTTACCAGTATCAACCACTCATGTTATTTCTTCTGCTATTATGGGTGTTGGTTCAGCTCAACGTGTGAAGGGCGTTAAATGGGGAGTAGCACGTAAAATTGTATTAACGTGGATTATTACTTTACCAATTTGTGCGGCTCTTGCTGCAGTCATATATCAAGTACTTAATTTGTTTTATTAATAAAAAAAGCTGTCACGCTCAACCATTGAGCATGACAGCTTTTATTCTTTTATGAGTAATCCAAGTGATTTGGCAAAGCCCATCGCTTGTTCTGTAGAAACGGTACAACCCGAAAGTTTTTCAACACTCACTGTAATTTGTTCATACGTACATGAACTTAAATCAATTTTGTCTAAACTAGTTTCAGTGAAATTCGAAGCGTCTAATTCGCATTCATTAAATTCAACTTTATCAAATAGACACTCGAAAAAATCTGCTTTATTAAACGCTGTATGCTGAAACTTCACTTGTTTCATTTTACTAAAACTAAACGCAGCATAATTTGCTACACAACTATCCATCCATACATGACCAAAACGGCTTTGTGTACACTGTACGCCTACTAGTTTTGACTGTTGAAATTCCACTCTATGGAATATGGATTGACCAAAGTCTACGTTAGACAAATCACAACGCTCGAACTTACAATCAATAAATTCCACTTGGTCAAAACGAACCCTATTAAAGTCAACATCTTGAAAATGTACTTGATCAAAACTAATTTTGTTCTCTGGTAGTTCAGTGACATTCCAATTCAAAACAATTCCCCGGGAAATAAATCGTTCTTCATCCACTTCTATTAATATTGCAACGTCCAACTCTTCAAGTTGCTTTGGAATTTTCGGCTTGTCTATTTTCACACTTGTGATACCTCTTCCATAATAAAGCTATCAACGTCGCTACTCACACGATAACTCTAACTATTTATCAACATTACTTAGTTTCGTCACTTAAAATCTTAACGCCGTTGGCACTTGCTTGTCCTGGAAATGATTCATTGACGCTACTATAACTTATACGCACATAATCCATTTCCTTAACTGTTTTCACTTGATCAATTGATAATGAAAACCAAATCGCTTCACTGACACCTTCCAACATTTCATCTTCGGTCTGGCCTTTTAACTCAGCTGCATCTTTTCCTTTTATGACTAAAATGCGTGAATCATCGATAATTGCTACAGTTCCTTCTATTGATTGCGAATAACCACTTTGAGTTTGATTATTTTGATAAAAAGAGGTAATCGAAAATATGATAGCTGCTAGAGCAGCAACAACAATAATAACAATTAGTACTACAGCTTTATTGCCTTTCATAATACTTATTCCTCCTGGTTTAATGCCGATAATGTATACATACGTCCTTTGCGCTCGCCTGTTGCTACTAATAAATCTTTCGACACCATTTCTCGTACAATTTGTGTCACTCTAGACGGTGAGACTCCTAATATTTGTTGGATGTCTATATTTTTCGCTTTCTTATGTTTAACCAAATGTGTCATTATGGCTTCTTCATGAGTCATCTCTTTGCGAATCTTCGGTTCAGAAGTTGTTTTTTCAACCTTTTCAAGTCGTGGAAGTTTTATAACGATACTATCTTTTTGTATCGAAATTTTCGGCTTATCATCACCGTCTTTGTAGGAGTCCATCACACTACGTATTCCATCTCCCCGTCCATCGGTTAAACCAAGATCGACAAATAGTGCATGTAAGAGCGGATTTCGACGAACAATGCGAGCTCCTTTTTTAACAGACTCAATTGATAAACCTTCTACTAAAGTCCCTGGTGAAGTTACTTCGACACGATTAGCAAAAATCACAACTGAAACATCACCTTGTAAAGAATAATCGCGATGAGTAAAAGCATTAACCACACATTGTTGAATCAAATCGTTTGGATACACGGATTGAACCGTTTTTAATATCGCCATTATCCGGCTTAATTGAGTCACAATAGATCCAGAAAAATCACTTGCTTGTTGGCAAAAAGATGTGGATCGGTCTCCACTATATTGCAATAATACCGCGCGTGTTTGAGAAGAGTTCGCTAACCATGTACCTAATTGCGTTAAAACAAACTCACCGTTGTTCCATCGAATCGCATTGTATGAAGCGAGCACACCTTCAAGGTCTTCATTTATATTTGCAAAACTATCCTTAATAGTAGGTTGTGCTTGAACAAAATCGACAAATTCCGTGAAATCTTCAGCGTTAAAAACGGTATTAGTTTGGGCATTTTCAGTTTCATCAAGTTGTCTCATACGAATAAAACGATGAACTTCCTCTGGCGTTCTTAATAATCTCTTTTTCGAACCATAGCGAATATAGATTTCTTCAAATAAAGTATCACGTTTACGATAAACGTGTTCGGTCGCTTTTACTTTCACATCTAAAATTACTTGACCATCAAGATGTTCCTGATTAACTTCAATTAGGGGCATAGGCTCAACCATTTTACTTAACTGGTCATACAAGGCGTTTTCATCTGCTAACGGACTCTCTAACCCTACAACACTTTTCGAATCAGTCATTCCTATTTTTATCGTACCGCCGCTTCCATTAGCAAAAGCAATTACTTCTCGGTACAACTTGTTCGTCACTTTATCTTTATATTCAATATTCAACCCGCTCACCACCTATCGATAATTATTAATACAAGTATATCGATAATTCATTAATTTATCTAAAGAAAAAAGAACTAGAAAATTTCCTAGCTCTCAAATGTATAACATAAGCGAATCATATCTCTGCACAACAATCCATTTTCATAAATGGGTTCATCGTAACTTCGAGTAAAATAATCGAAGTCAACACTCACAATACGAAATCCACATTGTTGATAAAGTTTTAGTTGATGAATACTTGAATTGCCTGTCCCAATTTCTATCTGGGCATATCCTCGTTTAGAAGCCTCATTGATTGCATGTGAAATTAATTGTTTGCCTAATCCTTTACCTTGATGAACTTCATCGACAGCTATATTCATAATTTCTACGACAACTTTCTCCGTTTCTTTTAGAACATATACAGCCCGTATTTCACCTGATATTTCTCCTACATAGACGCCGCTACTTTTAACATAGCCTTCAACAATCATACGTGATGGATCAGCAAGCTCAAGTAATTCCCACGGCGGATTTTCACCAGGACATAATTTGCGAATCTTCATCATTATTTTGAAGCTAATTCGAATCCTTCACTCAATAGATACTCTTCCGCTTCGCCAAATGACTCGTAGCTTTCTTCCAAATTGTGTGCATGATACACATTCCAAAGAGTGTCTTCATGAATTAGTTTCAATTCTTGACCCTCATTGTTTTTCCACACTTGTTCTTCTACCACTTCTTCTTCAAACTGTTCTTCTTCAGACAAAATGCCAATAGAATCTGCAATCATTTCATGTAGCTCTTCTTCCGTTGCTTCACGAATATTGACCATACCTTTATTGTCTGCTTCATATTTCTTTAAGTCTCCAACAAATACAAACCCGTTACCGTTAGGATGCAAGTGGTAAACGACTGTTTTTTTGTCATATAGACTACCTTCAAAGTGATAGTTCACACGCTTTAACGAAACGTCTTTTTTTGTGAGTTCAGGGAAAGATTCAATAATTGCGGTTTTTTGTTCAAATGTTAGCATAATGGGCCTCTTTTCATAGTAGTTCTTTGTATTATTATATCACACGACTGCTCAAATATTAGTTGACAGTCTAAAACAATAACCGCTATAATCACAGAAATATTAAATTACGTTGAGAAGGACTAGTAAAGAAACGCGTGTTTTTGTAGAGAGGGAGTTGTGTGGTGAAAGACTCCTAAAGACCGCTTCTTGAACCTACCTTTGAGTTCGAAGTCGAAAGATTATCGCGGCGACAGTCGTTAACATGTAAGAGTGTGAAGCTTTGCTTCAAATGAGGGTGGTACCGCCATGGATTGGTCCCTCGTTTGTCGCAGAGCTTTTTTGTTTATTAGGCTCTGTTGATTAAAACGAGAGGAAGTTGGCTCCCTTACTAATTCATAAAACCGGATATAAACACGAACATTCTAAAAACATATATTCTGTTGATTTCCGTTACGGGCTGGCGCTTTCCGCGGGCATGGCCTCAGCCTCCTCGTCGAGCAAGCTCTCCTGTGGGGTCTTCAGCTCACACTTTTCCCGCTGGAGTCGCCGCCCTTCACTCCAATCGAATGATCGAAATTCTTAACAAATTCTAAGAAATACGCTTTAAAAATTAGTGAGTTATTCATCAAAAAGGCATTTATGAAATTGATTTAGGTAGCATTGTTAAAAAATGTTGATGATATTGAAGAACAGACAAAAAAGGGCATTTGCGCCTAGTTAGCCGCAAGAGCGTGAAGCACGAGACCCACAAGTATGTGGTTTTCATACTTGTTGGCTCATGCGGAATGTGTAGCTAGCGCAAATGCACGATAAACAAAAGTTAAATCTAACTTAGCCATTATAAAAAGGAGTGTTTCTGATGAAAAAAGAGTTTGTGCAAAGCATTACTGCTATGGATGATGATTTCGCTCAATGGTTTACTGATGTCGTGACAAAAGCAGAATTAGCGGATTATACAAGTGTACGTGGGTCAATGATTCTGCGTCCTTACGGTTATGCGATATGGGATAATGTGAAAGAAGCACTCGATGCACGTATTAAAGCAACTGGTCACGAAAACGTTTATATGCCACTCTTTATTCCAGAGTCTTTACTTCAAAAAGAAAAAGATCATATCGAAGGGTTTGCACCTGAAGTTGCTTGGGTGACCCATGGCGGAGATGAAAAATTGGCTGAACATTTATGTGTTCGCCCAACATCAGAAGTTTTATTTTGTGAGCATTTCAGTAATATTATCCACTCCTATCGAGACTTACCTAAACTTTATAACCAGTGGTCAAATGTCGTTCGATGGGAAAAAACGACACGTCCTTTCTTGCGTACACTCGAATTTTTATGGCAGGAAGGTCACACGGCACATGCGACTGAAGAAGATGCGCAAGTTGAAACGCTGCGAATGTTAGATGAATATGCGCAGCTTTGTGAAGATTGGTTAGCGATTCCAGTCGTTAAGGGACAGAAAACGGAAAAAGAGAAATTTTCTGGTGCCAAATCAACCTATACAATTGAGACTTTAATGCATGATGGCAAAGCATTGCAATCCGGCACGTCCCATCACTTCGGCGATGGATTTGCTCGTGCTTTTGACATTAAATATTTAGATAAAGAAGGCAAACAGCAATATGTGCATCAAACATCCTGGGGATTTACGACACGTATTATCGGTGCGTTGATTATGGTGCACGGTGATGACCGAGGACTCGTTATGCCACCTGAAATTGCTCCTACACAAGTGATGATTGTGCCAATCGCACAACATAAAGAAGGCGTGTTAGATTATGCATATGACTTAAAAGACCGATTGTCGAGTATTTCACGAGTGGGTATCGATGCTACCGATAAAAAGCCAGGCTGGAAATTTAACGAATACGAGATGAAAGGTATACCAGTTCGTTTAGAAGTGGGACCAAAAGATATTGAGAACGAACAAGTCGTGTTAGTACGTCGAGATAATGGTGAAAAAATCATCGTGCCAGTGAGTGAACTTGAAATAAAACTTCCAGCATTACTAATAGAAATTCAGAATGATTTATTTAATAAAGCTTTAAACCACCGTGAACAACATACATCCATAGCCGTGACATTTGATGAATTTAAAAACAAACTCATTGATAATCCAGGGTTTGTTAAGGCGATGTGGTGTGGAGATTTAGCTTGCGAAGAGTTTATAAAAGAAGAAACTACAGCCACTTCACGTTGTATCCCATTTGAACAAGAACAGTTAAGTGATACCTGCGTGTGTTGTGAAAGTCCAGCAATCAGTATGGTTTACTGGGCAAAAGCGTATTAATTTCAGGGTGATAAGCTACGGTTTTGTAAGTTTGTATTGTCATTTCTCCATCACTTTTACTGTCCGAATACTAATCAATAAGGAGCTGTCCATATATGGTAAAAGCCATTATTTTTGATTTAGATGATACGTTATTATGGGACAAAAAAAGTGTAGAAACCGCGTTTCAAGTTACATGCCAATTGGCTGCAAAAAAAGTCCCGGTTGACCCTTCTAAGTTAGAAGAAGCTGTTCGGATAGAAGCAAGCTTGCTCTATGCTTCCTATGAGACACACCCATTTACTAAACAAATTGGTATTAATCCTTTCGAGGGATTATGGGGTACCTTTGATGACGAGGGAGAGCTTTTTCAAAAACTGAAAACACTAGTTCCCGCTTATCGTCGAGAGGCTTGGACTAAAGGATTGCTTCGCGTAGGGATTGACGATGCAGAACTTGGCGAGCAGTTGGCTGACCATTTCCCAGTAGCTCGGAAAGCCCATCCATTCTTATACCAAGAAACGATTCAAGTACTTGATCGTCTTAATGATTCTTATCAACTTGTGCTCTTAACAAACGGCTCACCTTCATTGCAACAAACCAAACTTGAAATAACAGCAGAACTTGCCCCTTATTTCACTCATATTGTTATTTCAGGTGCATTTGGAAAAGGAAAACCTGATCCTGCCATTTTCCAGTTCGCACTCTCTCAATGTAACTTACAAGCAGATGAAGTCATAATGGTAGGTGATAACTTAATGACGGATATTTTAGGAGCATCGCGTTTAGGTATCCGTTCTATATGGATAAATAGAGAGCAGAAGTTGCCTGATAAAGACATAAAACCTACCTATGAAATCACCAACTTGGAAGAACTATTTCCTATTTTGGAGGATTTGTAGACTGATTCTTAAAAAGATGGCATTCTGCTGACGCAAATGTCTATCTGGCTGACGATTTTTTCTCTATCGGCGGTTTTCTGTCGACTATGAGCGGAACAGTCTACCTATCGGCGAATTTTTGTCGACTATCAGCGTTTCTCTGTCGACTATGAGCGGATACCGCAGTTCTATGGGCGAAACTATAAAAAAGCATGGAAAATCATCGCTGATTTTCCATGCTTTTATTCATTATTCTTCTATAGATCAATCGCCGTAACATCATAAATATCTTCAAGCTCTTTCAAGCGCACGATTTCATTTTGTTCGATGTGTTTATCGATGGTTAACATCATGATTGCATCTCCACCTAGTGTTGATCTTCCTACTTGCATGGTGGCGATATTGATATTTTCTTTTGCCAACAGTGTTCCCACTCGGCCAATCGCGCCGGGTTGGTCTTTATGTTTAATAAATACGATATGCCCTTCAGGAACAACGTCGATAATATAGTTATCTACTTTAACTATTCGAGCTCCTAAACCATTTAATAGTGTGCCCGCTACTCTGCGCGTGCCACTTGCTGTTGTCACTTCTACTGTCATTAAATTCGTAAATCCTCTTGACGCTGTAGATTTATGTTCATTAATTTGTATGCCAATACGATCTGCGAAAAACTTAGCATTTACTTCGTTGACATGTTCACCTAAGTGGCGTTTCAACATGCCTTTTAATGTATTGCGAGTCAATGGACTTACTTCAAATCCCGCCAAATCACCAGAATAATAAATATTAACTTCTTCGATTACTTCATTTGTTAAGCCCATTAAGAACGCACCTAATTTCTCAGACAGGTTAAAGTAAGGTTCAATTTTAAGCATGATTTCTTTTGATACAGATGGGAGATTGACAGGATTTCGAACAACTCCACCATTTAAAAAATCAACAACGTCTTGACTTACGTCTATTGCGACACTTTCCTGCGCCTCAATTGTACTAGCTCCTAAATGAGGAGTCGCAATCACTTCAGCTAGAGTTAGAAGCTTGTGATTCACAGCTGGTTCTTGTTCAAATACATCTAAAGCCGCTCCATCCACCTTTTTAGAGACGATGGCATCATATAGTGCCTCTTCATCAATGATGCCGCCTCTTGCGCAGTTAATAATTTGAACGCCGTCTTTCATCAACTTAAATGCATCGGCATTAATTAAATGCTTTGTTTCTTTCATTAGAGGCGTATGCACAGTGATAAAATCAGCTTTTCGAAGTACATCTTCTACTGAACCAAAGTCGATACCCATCTTCAGAGCCTTTTCAGCAGTCAAGAAAGGATCATAGGCAATCACATTCATTCTTTGTCCTTGAGCTCTTGCGGCTACCTCTGCACCAATCCTACCTAGGCCTATCACTCCTAGTGTTTTGTTTTTCAGTTCAACTCCCACATATTTTTTGCGGTCCCATTCATTATTTTTCAATGCATGAAATGCTTGAGGAATTTTCCTTGCGAGTGACATGAGCATAGCCATCGTATGTTCAGCAGCTGAGTTTGTATTCCCATCAGGTGCATTGACAACGATTATTCCACGCTCTGTAGCTGCAGTTAAATCAATGTTATCGACACCGACTCCTGCACGGCCAATGATTTTCAAATTAGTTGCTTTGGCGATAATATCAGCTGTCACTTGGGTTTGGCTTCGAACCAGCAAGGCATCAAACTCACTAATGCGATTTGCTAATTCTTCAGGAGACCACCCAGTTTCGATTACAATATTCATTCCCTCAGCCTGTCTTAGTGGATAAATCCCATCTTCGCTTAGTGGATCACTAATTAAAATATTAAACGTCATTTATGTCAACACTCCTTGGTTTAAGTAAATTTTTTGAGCCGCAGCCGTTCCGTTACCTAAAACAATGTCTTTTCCAATTAGCACTAACCCGATTTCAACCATCCCGATAATTTGAAGTACATCAGCTGGTGAGCAGTAGCCCATATGACCGATTCGAACGATTTTTCCTGTTAAATGTCCCTGACCTCCAGCAATTGACAATCCAAATTCCTTTTTCAATATTTTCCGGAATTCTTCAGCATCAAAATCATCTGGTTTTACTGCTGTGACAGTAGGAGAACTATCACCATCACTAGTCAATAAAGGAATTTCTAAAGCTTGAAAAGCTCCACGTGTCATTTCCATCATCAATGTATGTCTCTTATAAACTTCATCCAAACCTTCTTCGTCCATTAAATTAAGGGCTTGCTCCAGCCCGAATAATAAAGACAATGCAGGTGTAAATGGAGTAGTATCTTTTAGTAAATTATCGCGATATCTTTTCAAGTCCAAGTAAAAACGAGGTTGTTCATTTTGTTCGATTACGTCCCATGCTCGAGCACTTGCTGCCACAAAAGTTAATCCTGCAGGAAGCATAAGTGCTTTTTGAGAACCCGTAACCATCACATCAATTCCCCACTCATCCATCTTCGTTTCAACACCACCTACACAAGAAACTCCATCGACAACAATTAATGCTTCATTGACTTGTTGAACAGCTTCACTTAATTCTTTAATCGGATTTAAGACCCCCGTCGAAGTTTCACAATATGTTGAGAAAATAGCCTTAATCTCTGGATGTTGTT
>NZ_JBATUX010000036.1:0-57462 GCF_049671445.1 Paenisporosarcina sp.
CTGATGCTCTGTCCAGCTGACACCAGAGAATTGTAACTTTCCTATAGGTATACCCTGGGGACGGAACCCATTGCCATATACTTTTCGGCTCGTAATTTCTTCGTTGAAGGTTTCATGTATAAGGCCGGTTATTTGTTCTCCCGTTAGCTCAATTAAAGAAGCTCCTTGCATACTTTTACATGCATTTAAAATATCAGCCTTTGATATGTCGCCACTTTTCAATCCATTCGTTGCAGCTCCACCATACATAATTCCCACATCACATTTCCAAAAATCTTTAACACTACTAGCCATTAACTCAATTAATTCCTCATGCGTAATAGCTTCTTTTGAATGATAGACAATTTCAGATAAAAACTTCTCGGTTTCTAGCCGCCCTTTTTCTACGACTGCACTTAGTTCAGGATCACACTTATCTTCCATTGATATTTCTGTTAAGTGCCCTGTATGTTCAACTACTTTCATTTCCTCTAAATCCACAGTAATTCTTATTTCGCCGACGTATTTACCGATAGATCCTGCTTGCACGATGATTACATTTTCCACAACCTCGGGCTGACTTAACACGGTATGGCTATGGGCACCAACAATGACATCAACGAGCCCTGATAATTGTTTGGCAAGTTCTATATCAGCCCCATATCCCATATGCGAAAGGAAAATGATCAGGTTAGCACCATCTTTTCTTAATTTCTCGACGGCTTGTTTTATTGCATTAAGGGTATCTCGATTTCGAAATCCATGTTTGTTTTCATATATATCTTCAAATTGATCAGTTGCTCCAAAAAGACCGATTTTCAACTTGTTACCAACGTTAAGCATAAGGGTCTCTTTTGTTCCACCTATTTGCGAACCATCGGACTCTTCCAGGTTTAAGAGGAGCCAAGGCACTTTTGAATCCTGACTTAGCTGCCTAATTTTGTCCTTAGGTAAACGCAATAGTTCGTTGTTTCCAACTGACATCGCATCATAACCTGTAGATTCCAGCATTTCAAGATGAATAGCACCTGAAGTGGCCAGGCATTCATTCATACTCATATCCATATGATCTCCGCCATCTAAAACAATTACATGTTCACCTTGTCTAAGTAGATCCATTTTTCTTTGTTTGATTAAGGCTGATTGTCGAAGTGCTAAATCATAGTGACCATGCAAATCATTGGTATGAAGTATTGTAAGTGTTTCTTTCATGTCAAAACCTCCGACTTAATTAAAATCCATTTATAATTCGATATGCATAAAATTAAAAAGCTAATGCATTGCCATATGTATAGTGTTATAATCCTATTCTAATTATAGAATAATATGGAATTTTCTGTGGATTTAATTAATATAACATAGAGAGTTGAAACTATTAAAACAAAAATTGAAATATGCGAGGGATAATGATGAAATTTGAAATTATGCGCCATCGGCTAATTGATGGGTTAAACGATGTAATGAAAGCAATTAGTTCTAAAACGACTATGCCAATTTTGACAGGAATAAAAATTGAAGTTACAGAAGAAGGTCTTCGACTAACTGGTAGTGATTCTGATATCACCATTCAAACATTAATTAAGGTCGAAGAAAATGGAGAGCAAGTCATCCGTGTTATTGAAGAAGGATCGATTGTTGTTCAAGCACGTATGTTTAACGAAATTGTACGTAAATTGCCAACTAACGATGTAGAAATTGAAGTGAATGAACAATTCAAAACACATATTCGTTCAGGGAAGTCCGAGTTTCATATCAATGGGTTCGATGCTTCTGAATACCCATTGCTTCCGGAAATTCAGGATGACCGCCAATTTTCTATGCCAGCAGATTTATTGAAATCAATTGTGCGTGAAACAGTCTTTGCTATCTCTACCTCTGAAAGTCGTCCTATTTTAACTGGTGTTCACTGGCAAGTGAAGAATGGTGAACTCATTTGTGTGGCCACAGATAGTCACCGTCTTGCTCGTCGAAAAACGACTTTGGAGCAAATGCCTGAAGGTGAATATAGCGTTGTCATTCCTGGAAAGAGCTTAACTGAATTAAGCAAAATCATTGGCGATTCGTCAGTTCCCGTCCATATCGTCATGACTAATCAACAAGTATTATTTAAAACATCAGATGTAAGTTTCTACTCGCGCTTAATAGAAGGTACATATCCTGATACATCTCGATTGATTCCAAATGAATTTAATACGAATGTTACAATTGATGGAAAAGCATTGTTTCAAGCGATTGATCGTGCGTCTTTATTAGCACGTGAAGAACGCAATAACATTGTTCGATTTACGTCATTAGAAGGAAATGTAGTTGAGATTTCATCTAGCTCTGCTGAAATCGGTAAAGTAGAAGAAGAAATACAAACCACATTAATTGAAGGGGAAGAGTTGAAAGTATCGTTCAGTGCAAAATATATGATGGATGCGTTAAAAGCTGTAGGTGGGCAGGATGTGATGGTTAAGTTTACAGGGTCTATGCGTCCATTCATCATTAATTCGGTTCATGATGACGCTGTTTTACAATTGATTGTACCGGTTCGTACTTAAAGAAAAAATGTCCTTTTGTTTGGGTTCATCCATGATTCCCATGTATGATGGTTGTAGATTCATTTAAACTGAACTACAAAAAGGATGAGAAGAATTGAAGTATGATGTATTAATATTTGATTTAGATGACACACTATTTGATTTCGGTGAAACGGAAAAGCATGCGCTCGATCATTCATTTCGTGCCTTCAGTTTTCCTAATGGTTTAACTGAGTACCGAGCAAGTTATAAAGCGATAAGCAAAGGACTTTGGCTTGACTTAGAGCAAGGTCGTATCTCGCTTTCAGAACTAAAAGTAGAACGATTTAAACGTTTATTCCTCCAACATGAACTATCACTTAGTCCAGAAGATTTTGGACAAACGTATATAGAAAACCTAGGTAGAGAAGTACATATGATTGATGGCGTCCAAGACATGTTGACTAACCTTTCTAGCTGCAGACTGGTTCTGTTAACAAATGGGTTTCAAGATGTCCAACATGCAAGAATTGCTCTTTCTCCTTTACATCAAACATTTGAAGTGATTGTTACGTCGGAGGAGTCTGGATATCAAAAGCCTCAAGCAGAGATTTTTGAATATGTCTTTGAAAAGCTAGGTATTTCTGAAAAGCAAAACGTATTAATGATTGGGGACTCTCTAACATCAGATATCCAAGGTGGCAATAATTTCGGAATCGATACGTGCTGGTTTAATCCTTATAATAAAGAGAATCTTACAAGCATTAAACCAACATATGAAATCAGAAATTATGAAGAATTAGAACAAATCGTAAGACAGACGGTATTAATAAAATAAATTAATCCGTTAGTAAAAAAGATTACAAGGTTAAAAGCTTGACTTACGGGGTTCGTAACGATTAACTTAGATTCGCGCCTAAGAAAACGAAGTCAAATATGCATAATTTAAGCACCGCAATTCATTTGCGGTGCTTTTTTTGTAAGGTTAGATGAAATTTTAATTTTGTTCTTGATATTAGGTACCGCGTTAGTCGAATAAATATGTTTTATAATCTTATTCTTCCATAGCGTCTTCGTCACTTTTGTATTCTAAAATATCCCCAGGCTGACAGTCCAAAGCCTTACAAATGGCTTCTAAAGTTGATAGTCGAATCGCTTTAGCCTTACCGTTTTTCAAGATAGAAAGATTAGCCATCGTTATTCCAACTCTCTCCGAAAGTTCTGTCACACTCATTTTTCTTTTAGCCAACATCACATCAATATTGATTATTATTGCCATTGTTTTCACCTCAGACTATTAAGTCATTTTCTGATTTTATATCGATGGCTTCTTTTAAAAGTTTTTGAAGAACAGCAGCAAAAACTGCAATCACCATGGAAGCAAAAACAGGAACCATTCCGACAATAACGAGACCTGGTGCATCGTCAAGATCTGCTACGAGAAAAACAAATGGCAAAATCACGACATACAAACCGCTAATTGTCATTGCACAGAATTTGATGTTCTTCAGAGATCTAACGGATAATTCAGAGAAAGCTTGGTTCTTGTCAATATAGCTTAAAAGTTTAAAAGCCTGATACAATGCAATGAAAAATGGGATCACTGATACATACATACCTATTACAATGGGGTATAGTATGTGGGCATAATCTGGATTTACTGGGTTATTAGGTAACCAATAAAATCCAAATATACCCAAAGCAAGAACTGGACTACCAATTAAAAAAACAGCTAACTTTAAAAAGAGTGTTGTTCCTCGTTTCATAAAAAGCACCTCACCTAGTTATTGTTAATTTTACATTAACACATTATTTATCGTTTAGCGATAAAAAAGTGTTGTTTTGTATTATATGTTTATTGTTATAAAAAAATTGATTTTTTTCGAAAAAAGAATAAGCATTCCTCAATACAAAGAAATGCTTTATACTTTTAATCTATTCAATTTATAACTTGTTCAACTAACCTCTCCGTTAGCAGCTGTAAACACCATAAATCAACAAAACTATGTTTTCGATTTTGTTCTATTCAATAGATAAAAAATTATAGCCAATATAACCTGAATTAAAGGAACAAATTTCACCCAAGGAAATGGCGGATAACCACTAAAAAACCAAGCATCGGGATATAGTAAAATTGCACTTAACAACATCCAAATCCAAGAACGCTTCACAAGTGCATAGAGAAAAGTAATGACTGATGCTATGAGTAATGGATAAAACAAACCTAATGAACCTAACAAGAACCCCATAATTCCTTCCAAGTATAAACCTCCCCAAATTTTTATCAATTTGCTCTTCTTAAAAAACTTGCTCCTTAAGTTCAAAAAGAAACATGTGCTATTTCGGAAGTTCACTGATCTTCGACTAAAGCACTTAGTTGAACGGGAAATTTATAAGTGAAATTCCTTTTTAATTATTTGAGCGACTGCTTCTGCACTCAAATATGTGTTATCTATTCTTAAATAATTTTCCTTTTCAATTTCACCCTTTTTAGAATTCAACCTACTACTTTCTATGGTACTTAGTAAATGTTGTTCCGATTGTTCAATGTTTCTTTTAGTTGGTTTATATTCAAGTCTATGTGGGGTCGTATTACGTTTTAACCTTTCTTCTACGTTTGCTTCTAATTCAACGAAATAAATATCAGCCCCTTGAGAAGACACAGTGTGACATATGTTTTCTATATCCTCCCAATCTTCTTTTTTATTAAAATACCATACCTTAGTAAAAATCATTCCGTAATGATCACTTTTAGAAAATGAATTAAATATTTCCATTCGAAATAGGTGTGTTAATCTCCACATTTCCGGACTAAATCCGAATAGTGGCTCTAGTAAATCAATCGTCATGTGATTATGAAATAACTTTAAGCCTGTAATCTTTGCTAATTCTTGTCCGACAGTCATTTTTCCAACTGCTTGTGGCCCAAATATAAAAACAAACTTTTTCATAGTATCTTCCTCCAAACAGCATTGAAAAGATCATCATCTAATATATCTATTAAAAAACTCTGTAATAAAACATGTGTACTAAGCATTTTGTTTTGCCGGAACATGGTGATTGTGAAACCATTAGTCTTTCTAAACGTATATATATAGAAAGACTATTCTGAATTCACTTGAATATAATTGCTTGGAAAGGGGGGATTAGATGATCTGGTTGTATTTATTGATACCCGTCATTTTATTGGTAATATCAGGTTTGTGCTATGACTTTTTTAAAAGAAAAAGTTTCAAAGAAGTCGTAAATACAGAAGTTAATCAGAATGCAGAACTCGCTAAGAGGAATGCAAAAACATGGGAAAGTGGAAATTTCTATGGACTTTGATACAGATTTTTCACCTGTGTTTAGCAGGTGAAATTTTTTTGCATGTTTAATCATTTGTAGTCCACAAAATCATTTCAAATATTGTATAGGTGCTACTTGATTACTGAATACATTTATTTGTCGTCAAAACAATCTTCACAAATTAGTTTACCTTCATTTTGAAGATATGCTTTGATTTCAGTAAAACCTCTACCTTTTGGGTATCGCATCTTTACAAACACTACATCGTTTGATTTAATTTCTTTGTCACATCGAGAACATTTAGGTTTTATTTCAAACATTTTCATCCGCTCCCTTTGAACCACCTAATCCTTAATACGATTTAGTTTATTAAAGGTTTCCTTCATAAATGAACTGTTCATTAGTTTTTCAACACCATTGTCCATATCTAGTTCCCGGTTCACACCTTAGCATTTAACGATTAACATTTATACTCGTTTGTTAGATTGAGTTTAGTATGCTAGTATGAACCTAATTAAAATAGTTGCGGGGGGACGCTTTTGCGTTGAGAAGGTTAAAACCTGACCCTTTGAACCTGTTCGTTAAGACGAACGTAGGGAGCAGAGTACATAGCGTTTCGACGTGTTTTTTGTGCTAAAGCTCTCCATTTTTGGAGGGCTTTTTGTTTTCTAAATTCAATATTTTAATTGCGGGGGGACTATTTAGTTGAGAAGGTAAAACCTGACCCTTGGAACCTGACAGTTAACACTGACGTAGGGAGCAATGTTTCATGAAAAACGCTCTTTTGTCACGTACAAAGGAGCGTTTTTTGCGCTTGCGTCCATCTGAAAAAGGAGGACTAATCATGACATTTTGTGAAGAAGTACGAAAAGAAACAAATCTTTATTGGCAAGGAAGCTTTGATCACCCATTTGTAAAAGGACTTGTGGATGGGACACTGCCACTTGAAAAGTTTAAGTTTTACATTATGCAAGACGCTTATTATTTAAAGCATTACACGAAGGTTCTAGCAATTGCAGCTACGAAGGCTAAAACGAATGAAGACATTGCCTTCTTTTTAGAAACTGCTCGTTATATTAACGAGGCCGAGCTTGAATTACACCGATCTGTATTTAAAGAGCTAGGTGTCACTAAAGTTGAAGAAACTGACTTTGAACCAGCACCAGCAACTTATAATTATGTATCGCATATGTACAATGCTGCTCATAACGGCGATGTAGCAGAGGCGTTTGCTGCTATGTTCCCTTGCCCTTGGTTGTATCAAGAGATTGGGGAGAAGTATAAAGATGCAAAACCAGGGATTAAGCTATATGAAGAATGGATTTCAATGTATAGTTCACCAGATTATAAAGCAAAGATTGAGCTGCAAAAGGCAATGATGAATCGTTATGCAGAAGCAAATCCAGCCAAGAAACAAGTGTTGAAAGGACATTTTGAAAAGAGTTGCTACTATGAGTGGAAATTCTGGGAGATGCCTTGGACGCTTGAAAATTGGAAGGATGAGGTGAAGAACTATGCCTATTAAACAAATTCGAAATACGCAGCCACTTGTACATTGCATGACGAACTATGTCGTGGCGAATTTTACCGCGAATGGATTATTAGCAATTGGTGCGTCACCTGTCATGGCAGATGAAATAGCAGAAGTGGAAGAAATGGTCACGATTTCAAACGCTCTTTTAATTAATATTGGGACGATTAATACAAGAACGAAAGAAGCAATGTTGGTAGCAGGGAAGAAAGCTAATGAACTTGGAACACCTGTCGTATTAGATCCAGTAGGAGTAGGGGCTACTACGTTTCGTCAACAAGTAGTAAAGGAACTATTAGAAAATGTCCGGTTCGATTTACTGCGTTGCAATACAGGTGAACTTGCTACTATTGCAGGTGTTTCATGGAAGGCAAAAGGCGTGGACAGTGGTGAAGGGGACATGGACATTGCTGTTGTTGCCAAGCATGTGGCGAAAAAATGGAGCTGTATAGTGCTTGTCACAGGTGCTTCTGATTATGTTACGGACGGGGAAGATGAATTTTGGGTTGCTGGTGGTCATGTAAGGATGACAGAGGTAACAGGAACAGGTTGTTTACTTAGTGCCATTTGTGCAGCAGTCTTAACAATAAAAGGAGAAGCGCTTTTAAACTTACGAGATGTACTTCAAGTATATAAAAAGGTGTCTGAACAAGCGGCTCAATCTCCATCTCTCGGCTCATTCCAAATAGAAGTTTTAAATTCATTACATCAATTGTCTAGAGGTGAGGACATATGAACATCGTAATGACTATTGCAGGCTCAGATAGTAGTGGAGGAGCTGGAATTCAGGCTGACCTAAAGACATTTCAAGAACTTGGAGTGTTCGGAACATCAGCGATTACTGCGTTAACAGCTCAAAATACACTAGGCGTGGAGGGGATTTTCCCAACATCTGCAGACTTTGTTAAACATCAAATCGAAGTTGTCTTTCAAGATCTATCCGTAAAGGCAGTCAAGACAGGTATGCTTTTTTCAGCCACAATTATTGAGGAAGTAATGAAAAGTCTATGTGGCAAAGACGTTTTACTTGTCGTTGACCCTGTGATGATTGCCAAAGGAGGTACAAGCTTGTTACAAAATAAAGCAGTTGAAGCATTATTGATAAAGCTTTTACCACTTGCAACGGTGTTAACTCCTAATATTCCAGAAGCTGAAGTAATTAGTGGTATTGAGATTAAGACGGAAATGGATATCCAAAAAGCAGCAGAAAAGATATTGGCGATGGGTGTAAAGTGCGTGGTTATGAAAGGTGGCCACCTAGATGAGCACAGAACCGCAACGGATAGCGTTTATTTTGCCGATGGAACTCGCTTTAAAATGGAATCTGAACGAATTGAAACAATGCATACACATGGTACAGGCTGTACTTTCTCCGCAGCTCTTACAGCATTTTTAGGACAAGGATGGTCTTTAAAAGAGGCAATCATCGAAGCTAAAAAGTTTGTCCAACTAGCTATTGAAAACCCGATAAATATTGGTTATGGACATGGTCCAACAAATCATTTTGCCTATAAAATATCCCAAGGTATTTGTGAGGTGAACATCATTGAAGCGTAACGATCTAGCAGTTTATTTCATCATGGGTACACCGAACTGCATACAAGAACCATTACATGTATTAGAGGATGCATTAAAAGCAGGTATAACAATTTTCCAACTTCGTGAAAAAGGAGAAGGGGCATTAACAGGGAAACCACTTGAACAATTTGCTCGTCAATGCCAAGAGCTGTGTAAATCATACACCGTGCCGTTTATTGTGAATGATGACGTGGAGCTTGCCTTGAAGCTCCAAGCAGATGGAATTCACGTCGGACAAGATGATGTTTCACTAACCCAAATACGAGAAAAGTTTATAGGGCGAATCGTTGGTGTTTCAGTGCATACCGATGAAGAGTTGGAACATGCCGTGAAAGGTAGAGCGGACTATGTGGGAATTGGACCGATTTATGAAACACAGTCGAAATCCGATGCCAAAGCTCCTGCTGGGCTGACTTTTTTGAAAGAAGCGAGAAGCTTGCATCGAGACTTTCCTCTTGTCGCAATTGGTGGAATCACAACAAAAAATGCACAAGAACCACTTAAAGCGGGTGCCGATGGGGTGGCTGTCATTTCAGAAATTTGCCAAAGTCAGAATCGACATGAAACAGTAAGAGCTTGTAAAGTTCACAAGTGATTGTAAATAAGAGCTAGATATCATATATTATAAACTTTTTAAAACAATAGATGGTTTTCTTAATCCAAAATAAAAATAGCTTATTCCATTAATGGATAAGCTATTATTATTTTTCTTTATTTGAGTCAATATCATAATTGCCTTTTGATGTATGATTCACGAATAATTGAAGTGTATTTATAGCATATTAGCCCCTGCGAAAAAATAGGAACCGTCAGGTTTATTTGCCATACCTTATTTATACAGTTTGCATGGTGCTTGGAGCGAGTGAAGCGGCTGAGGCCGTGCCCGCGGAAAGCGAGCGCCGAAACGGAAAGCAATAGGCTCATAGCATTGCGCTACCTATATTTTGATGAAAAAATACAGTGAAACTATTGACTAATGGTAAGAAAGCGTCCGCCCGGAACGGAAATCGACAGAATCTCTGTTTTTAGAATGTTCGTGTTTACATCCGGTTTTATGAATTATGAAATTGACTCATTTAGCAGATAGTTCACTTTCTGTTACCCATTTATGATTGGTCACTTCTTCTCCGCTAGTAGTAGAAGTGTAATTAACCATGTAGACAGTCGTTTTTTCGGCTGAATTAATTTCAGCTGTTGCACCATCCATCCCTTTCATATGATCCGCCATAAGGGTTACTTCGGCACCACCTTCAAAAGGTGTATCACCAGCTTCCTCGATTTCTTCATGAACTACCCATTTGTGATTAGTCACTTTTTCTCCGCCTGTTGTCGGAGTATACGATACAGCATAGACTGTCGTATCAAAGGCTTCAACAATCGTTGCTTCAGCACCCTTCATACCCTCCATGTGATCAGTTTCGATTATCGCTTGACTCCCAACTTCATAGGTTGGTTTTTCTTCTACTTTTAATCCTTCAGGAACTTCACCTGAACCTGAATGATTCATATCCATACTTTCTTCAGCACCCGAATCCATATCCATGTTTTCATGATTCATATCATCTTTTTCAGAGTCTGAGCAAGCACTCAGCGCAAGTACTAAAGTTGGAACAATTAATAATTTCTTATACATATTTGCCATCAATAAGTCACTCCTTCAGCTAATGAGTAGAGTATACCCACTAATTATGCAAAATCTATGCAGAATGGCATCCTTTTTAATCAGACATAGTTTTCTCCAGACTTCGTACGTAAATAGGGTTTTTCAACTATTGTGCCTCGTAAGTTCTAATTGCTCTTCTTATTTCCTACAGTGTAATAACGATGGAAAAAGGGAGAGCTTCCTGTATGTTAATTGATGGGGTATTTTCTGGTGGGGGTTTGAAAAATTTTGCTTTAGTGGGAGCATTTCAAGCGTTAGAGGAAAAAGGATTTCGCTTTCACCGTCTAGCGGGAACAAGTGCCGGAGCCATTCTTGCCTGTTTCATAGCAGCTGGATACACGAGTAAAGAAATCGAAGAGATGCTAGATAATCAAGATTTTCAAACCCTACTTGATCCACGTAAAACCATTCTTCCACTACCGTTTTTAAAGTGGTTTTTTCTTTATTGGCGATTGGGTTTATACGAAGGAAAGGCACTAGAGAATTGGTTCATTGAAAAGTTGGCAGTAAAAGGGGTTTACACGTTTGGGGACTTACCGGACGGCAAGTTGAAACTCATTGCATCAGATTTAACTAACGGCAAAATGTTGGTTCTTCCTGATGATTTAGCCCTATATGGAATATCTGCAGAAACCTTTCCGCTTGCACGAGCTTTACGAATGAGTTGTGGAATTCCATTTTTCTTTGAACCGGTCAAGTTGAACGTGAAAATGGGGGAGTCAATCGTTGTAGATGGTGGGGTATTGAGCAACTTTCCGATGTGGTTATTTGACGAACCAAATGGAGAGAGAAAACGACCACTTCTAGGATTGAAGATTAGCCGTGGTCATAAGGAAACACCAACACATAAAATCAACAACGGACTAAATTTATTCGAAGCACTTTTTTCCACAATGCAGAATGCACATGATGAAAAGTACATTTCTCGAAAACATGAAAAAGATATTATTTTCATTCCAGTGAATGAAACCTCAACAACTCAGTTTGATCTTAGCCAAGAAATGAAAGCTGCCCTGATGGAAGAAGGGCGTACTAGGACCCTTCAATTCTTGAACACGTGGACACCAACAAGCCACAGAAAAAACTATCAAACGGTGTATCGGTAACTAATTGGTAGTTGATGTTGAACGTTATCTCCAATTGCATATTAAATTTTGAGAATCCAACACCTTGTCAGGTTGTGGATTCTCTTTTGAATATATAAAGAAGAGTAGGTAACGTGATTTTTCTGGAATAGGCACTTGAGGAATTTTTAAATGGAGGTTTCTAGTGTATATATCCAATAAAACACCCGCTCACGATTCAATTAGTTGATTTCATTCCAACATTGTTATATATTAATTGACGGGTCAATCATTGACCTGTCAATTACCTGAGAGAAGGTGAATTTATTGTCCAACTCATGTTCTGAAGAAGGAAAAATTGTGTATCGATTATACGAGATTAGCAAGCAAACAAGCCCGAAGTTTGAGCGCTGTACTGGAATTAGTCAGTCTCGATTAGACCTTTTGTCCAAGCTGTTTGAAGTGGATGAAATTAGTCAAACAGAATTACAAAAGGAAGTAAACATAGATCATGCAGCTGTAACTAGACACTTAAAGCAGCTCGAAGAAAAGGGAATGGTCACACGACGCAAGAATCCCGCTGATAATCGTTTTACGTTTGTTCGGCTTACCGATGAAGGTCGTGAAAGAATCGTTTCTTACCAAGACGAGAAACAACGATTTATTTCTAAAGTTTTAACTGGATTTACGGATAAGGAACGCTCATCACTATTAGAAATGCTTGCTCGAATTCAAGACAATGTTAAAAATATTGATCCTAATGATTAAGAATCACTAAATAAAAAAACAAACTACCAATCAAATGACGGTAGATATAGAGGAGAATAACAGATGAACCAAACACTAGTAAATGACTTTAATGAAATTGTAACAGGACGCCGCTCTATCCGAAATTATGATCCAACCGTAAAAATTAGTCGTCAAGAAATGACTGAAATATTAACTAAAGCTACTCTAGCTCCTTCGTCGGTAAACCTACAACCATGGCGTTTTGTTGTTATTGACAGCCCAGAAGGTAAAGCGACTTTAGCACCCCTAGCAAAATTTAATCAAACTCAAGTGGCAACTTCTGCTGCGATGATTGCTGTATTTGCAGATATGAATAGTCTTGATTATGCAGATGAAATATACGGGCTTGCAGTGGATGCAGGACATATGCCAGCTGAAGTAAGAGATGTTCAGTTGCCTGCTATCAAAGGATTAATCAGTACGATGACACCAGAACAATTAAAAGAAATGAATTTAATCGATGCTGGTTTAGTATCCATGCAGTTGATGTTAGCTGCAAGAGCACACGGTTATGACACGAATCCAATCGGTGGCTATGAAAAGGATCAAATTGCAGAAGCTTTTGACATGGATAAAGAGCGTTACTATCCTGTTATGCTTATTTCAATCGGTAAAGCAAAAGATATGGGCTACCAATCAGTCCGTCTTCCTGTCGGCACCATTACAGAATGGAAATAGACAGAACTTAACTTCGAAAAGAGGAACATATGATGATTATCATTCATGCTAGATTTCAATTACAACCAGAACAAGAGCAAGCATTTTTAGAAGAAATTCGTCCACTAGTTGCAGCTTCTAGAGCTGAGAGTGGGAATATTTCGTATGATCTAATGAAGGATACAGAAAAAGACAATGTCTACACAATGGTAGAATTGTGGACAGATTCTTCCGCTGTTGAAGATCATAATAAAAGCGTTCACTTCACTGCCTTTGCAAATAAAGCTCCAGAATATTTAGCAGCTCGGTTAGATGTAAAGCTTTATAAAGTTGAAGAAATTAACCGTTAGTCCTTTTACTATTTATTACGCATGACCTAGTCTGAATAAACAACACTTTCTCTTTTTCTTACATGACAAACAGATGTCAATTTGATGACTTGAAGGGTTATGGGTTTCACTTTTCGACAATATTCGTTAAGATGCAATCTAGGCTCTTTTTAATTTAAGAGTAGGAAAGAATTGAAAGGGGTTAAACATTCATATGAAATTCAAAAAAATCGTACTTCCATTTGTAGCAGGTGCTTTAGCTCTAAGCTTAGCCGCTTGTAACGATGAAGATAAAGCAACAAAAGAAGAAACACCGAAGCAAGAAACAGCTAGTAAAGATGCTAAGCAAGAAACTCCTAAAGCTCCGTCTAAAGAAGAGCTAGCTGAAATGCAGGCCAAACTTGATGAGCAACAAGTTGATAAGAGTAAGATTGTTGCTATTGTTAATGATGAAGAACTAAAAGGAGATCAATATAATCAAGCGTTGATGTCAATACAAGGTCAAATGCAACAAATGGGTCAAGACCCAACTAGTAAAGAAGCGTCTGAACAAATAAAAACACAAACACTTGATACGCTAGTGAATCAAACATTGATTCGTCAAAAAGCTGATGAAGCTAAATTGACTGCAACTGAAGAAGAAATAAATAAAGAGTATACAACGTACGAAGAACAAGTTGGTGGAGAAGAAGCAATGGCTAAAGCTCTTGAAGCTCAAAAGATGGATAAAGAGACTTTAAAAGAACAAATTGCTGACTCTATCGTATTTGGTAAATATCAAGATAAAGTTGCACCAGCGAAAGAAGTAACCGATGAAGAGATTCAAGCTTATTATGATCAAGCTGTAGCTCAAGCAGAGGGTACTGAACAAAAACTACCACCACTTGAAGAAGCAAGTGAAGAAATTAAAGGTATTCTTGAACAACAACAACAGCAGGAATTATTTGCTGCACATGTTGAGAAGCTTAAAGCAGATGCGAAAATTGAATTAAAGATTTAAAGTAAATAAATAATGACTCGAAAAGCACCTTCCATAGCGGGAGGTGCTTTTCTTATGCCATTTTCAAATGAATAAAGGACATCTCAGGCATTAGCCGTGAGATGTCCTTTATTGTTTTTTTATTATTTTTTGTATGCAACTAAGACAAGTTTGCCTAAATCGAGTTCTTTTTCGTATTGTTCCGCTTCTTGAACGGTTAACCCAACAGACGCCATTTTCGTGCGGAGCTCGTCACCACGTGAACTTGTAAGGTTTTTCATGCTGTCGAGTAGGCCCTGCTCTTTCATTCCGACGCTTTCCGTGTCCAAAGCATTTGTTATATGTTTCGAGCGATCTTTATCATGTGCAAAAATATAAATTTCATCATGTGTGAATCCTTGTGCCTCTAATTTTTCAATTTCTGTTTTAGCTTGCACTGCATTTTCTACGGTTAGTTTTACTGTCAAAGTAATCCCTCCATTTTTTGTTGCTTATTACTCTGCATACCACTCATGAAGGACAGTTAAACAAAATCAGAATAAACAAGATGAATTAAAGAAGAAAATTCATGCCAACAGTGCCACACTGACTAGTCGAAGAATAAGATGAAATTGTAGAAAGGGGACGTAAATGAAAATTAAGCTTCTAGTGGCTTTTGGGTTAATGATATCTTTGATAGCAGGTTGTGGAAATAACCCTGTGCAAGATGATGTAGTAACGTATATGAATGAAAGCTTGCCTTCAGTTGCTGAGCAAGAACTTGAGGCAATTGGATTATACGATAGTGTTTCGGGACCTAACTATACAGATGACGAAACGATGTATTACACCATATTAGATGAGGTTATTCCCAAATACCGAGACTTTATTGCTGATTTAGAGAAAATAGAAATAGAAACCGAAGAATTAGCTAAAGTACATGAAATCTATATAGAAGCGGTCAATATGCAAAATAGTGGCTTTTTAACCATTCTTACTGCAATTGAAGAACAAGATTCAGAAAAAATCAATGAAGCAAATGGAAAACTTACTGAAGCTAGAAAAATGATCAGGGAATATCAAAAGAAACTGGATGCCTTGGCTGAAGAAAATGATGTAATAGTAGAATAAAATCTCTCTAAAGTCATCAATGCAGAATTGCAGAAAACGGCTGTAATAACGATATAAGGCATCATGTAGTATCTTACTTAAATTCAAATGCAATGTAGAAATACATTTTTATCATAAATAAGCACCACCAACAATCGGAAGGTAGTTGGTGGTGTTTTTTGCGTATTGGAATTGGAATAAGAAAAGTACTAATGAAGATTGATTAGAGGAGAATCACTGTTCTCTATTGAATTGTAAATGTAAGTTTCCATATTATCACTGTGCATTTACATGTTTAAATACACCCATTGGGCTAATTTTTAAAAGAATCAACAGATGAGGTGAAATTTGTTAAATGAAAAGACGGTTTCTTTTTCTTATCTCTGTACCAACTATCCTTATATTTGTCTATTTCTTTAAAGGTGGAATTATCCTTAATACTTTTGGACTTCACATTGATCGTCCTTTCCACAAAGTCGTGCAAGTACCTGAATCCTATTCTTTAATCGATAGTAATGCCAACTCAATTGCTGACCCGATCGATATTGTGAATTCTGCTAGAAAAGAAGTTGAAAAGCGAACTTTGTATAAAAGCGCGTATTATGATGGAGGATATCCACCAGACGATGAAGGTGTATGTACGGATGTTATATGGCGCGGTTTAAAAGGTGCTGATATTATGTTGAAGGATTTTATGGATTTAGATATAAAAAAACACTCTGACCTATATCCAAGGGTAAATGGAAAGCCTGACCCAAATATTGATTTTAGACGAGTTCCTAATCAAGACGTTTACTTTAAACGCTACACTCAATCCTTAACAACGGATTTAATACCTGGAGATGTTAAAAATTTAGAGCAATGGCAGCCAGGTGATATAGTCGTGTTTTTAGAAAAGGGTTTCCATCATACAGGAATCGTTTCTGACAAACGTGATAAAGATGGAACACCATACTTTATTCACAATATCAGACCTTTTGCAGCAGAGGTAAAACTGTCTTCTTTTAAAACCCCAATAGCAGGTCATTACAGATGGAAGTACTAATTTTAAGGAGGTCCTGGAAATGATGAGCGAAAAGAATTCTTTATTAGACGCGTTTAAACAAACGAGCTATCAAGTGGCTGGTCATGGGAAGAGAGAAATTCAAATCCTGAAAGAGGCATTTCAAGCTATTGATGGAGAACTAGAAAGTGATATATATGGTAAAGGAAAAATTATCGAGGATTTTCAAGATAAAATGGCTGCGTATTTAGGAAAAGAGAAGGCCGTCTTTTTTCCGAGTGGAACCATGGCACAGCAAATCGCTTTGCGTATTTGGTGTGATGAAAAAGGAATAAGAAAAGTTGCGTATCATCCATTATGTCACTTGGAAATTCATGAGGAGGATGGATTAAAAGAATTGCATCACATTGAGTCTGTGTTGCTCGCAGATGAAAGTCGCGTGATTGAATTAGCTGATGTGATAGGAATGGAAGAAGAAGTCTCTTGCTTACTGCTGGAGCTACCTCAACGTGAAATTGGTGGTCAACTACCTGAATACGAAACACTTGAACAGATTTCTAGTCATTGTCGTGAGAAAGGTATTAAGTTGCACTTAGATGGAGCACGACTTCTTGAGATTGTTCCTTATTATAATAAAACGGCTGCTGAGATTTGCAGTCTGTTTGATAGTGTGTACGTTTCGGTTTATAAAGGGATTGGAGGAATTGCAGGAGCAATTCTTGCGGGTGATCAAGACTTTACCGAGGAGTCAAAAGTATGGAAGAGACGCCATGGTGGAGACTTAATCAGCCTATATCCATATATCATTAGTGCTGATTACTATTTTGATCAACGCTCACATAAAATGGTGCAGTATTATGAAAATGCAAAAGAACTTGCTGAATTTTTTAACTCATGCCATCGCGTGTCTACTATGCCACTGCTACCAGTTTCGAATATGTTTCATGTGCATTTCCATGCCACGAAAGAGCAAGTAGAATCAATACTAATCGAAGTATATGAGACAACGTCCGTTGGTTTAACTAGTTACCTGAGAGAAACAAGTGAAGGCGCATGTAACTACGAAGTGAGTATTGGCGATCAGTATGCAAATTTAACAAAAGAAAAAGTGAATCAAGTATTCCGATTGCTTGACGAGAGAATGAGAGGTTTAAGTTTGGGTAATATGGGGTAATTTACCAATTATATAAACAGTGAATGGAGGAAGCGCATTTGACAACTCAAGAGGCTAACCAAGAACAGTTTAATGTTACGGCAAATTTATTTAGAGGTCTTGAATCCGTTGGTGGGAAATTGAAAATTACGGATAAAGAAATTATTTTCACACCTCATAAAATCAATGCACAAAAAAACCCATTATCAATCAAAATCAACGATATTAAGGAAGTTGGAAAACGTAACACTTTCTATATCGTACCTAATGGATTAGCGATTGTAGTGAAAAGCGGAGAAGAGTACAAATTTGTAGTGAATAATCGTCAAAAAATCATTACGCATTTAAATGAGCAACTAGTCGAATAAGTGAAGTAAAAACTGTGTCAAAAAAATTTGGAAGAAGAATATCTTTACAGAAAATTACATAATTATAAAGGCACCTCTAATATCTACTGATAATTGGGGTGTTTTTTGTTATTAGATGAAAAATGCTTGCAAGTTCAACCTCCTGTTAAAATAGATAAGGTTTTAATACTGGGAATCATTATTATGCAAAGTTAAAGAAGGTAAATTGAAATGAACAATTTAGAAAAATCATGATAAATGGTATAAAGCACTCCCAATCATCCCTCTGATGAATGAGAGTGCTTTTATTTGTTAACAAATATTAATACGTCTTTTCTGCTTCACTCTTTTTGCGCTGATTATTTGTCATCGGTTCGTGCTTTGGTTTCAAATTACCTAATTCAGCTAATTCTAAAGAAATCTCTTCTTTTCCTTGGCTAGCCTGAGGTTTCGCGTTTTTAGGTGTTTGTTGCATAGAACCAGAATTTTTATAAGCTCCACCTAGTTTATCTTTATCCATAAAAAAACTCCTCTCACTTATATCGTACCTACTTAACATGGTTCAAAAAGTCGAGAAAATGTACATGACTCCATAAAAATGTTTTTTAAAATCCGAAGAAATTTTTAGCAACCGAAAGCCATTTTAGAATGTATATATCTTCATTTTTAGGTAAAGATGAATTATCCCATATCTCAAAAGTATCGGTATCATAAGTTGTCTCCTTTCATACTATGAATAAACCAAACCCTACTGGAGGGAATAGGATGGACATTTTAAGCAAGGTGAAGAGATACCGGGAAGAAGAAAACGAACTTAAGTGGGAAGGTACGTTTGCTGATTACTTAGCCATTGTAAAAGAAAGACCAATTGTTGCTCAGATGGCTCATTCACGTGTATACAATATGATCAATAGCTCTGGTTTAACGCAAAGAGATGGGCAGAAGCTTTATCACTTTTTTGGAGAAGAAATATTTGGACTCGAAACATCAATTGAAAGACTTGTAGAAGAGTATTTTCACCCTGCAGCCAAAAGACTGGATGTTCGTAAACGGATACTATTACTAATGGGACCTGTAAGTGGAGGGAAATCGTCGATTGTGACCTTGTTGAAAAGGGGACTTGAAAGCTATTCTAAGACAGATGATGGGGCGGTTTACGCCATTAAGGGCTGTCCGATGCATGAAGATCCTCTACATTTAATTCCTCAACATTTACGTAATGATTTTACAAAAGAATATGGAATTCGGATTGAGGGAAGTTTGTCTCCATTGAATACGATGAGACTTGAACAGGAATACGGAGGACGTATTGAGGATGTACTGGTTGAACGTATTTTATTCTCAGAGGATAAACGAGTTGGGATTGGAACTTTTACTCCATCTGATCCTAAATCACAAGATATCGCCGATTTAACAGGAAGTATCGATTTTTCAACAATTGCTGAGTTTGGTTCAGAATCAGATCCTCGAGCATATCGTTTTGACGGTGAGTTGAATAAAGCGAACCGAGGGATTATGGAATTTCAAGAAATATTAAAACTGGATGAAAAGTTTCTTTGGCACTTATTATCGTTAACGCAAGAAGGGAATTTTAAAGCAGGCCGTTTTGCATTAATCAGTGCGGACGAGATGATTGTAGCTCATACAAATGAAACGGAATATCGTTCATTTATTGCAAATAAAAAGAATGAGGCACTACACTCTAGAATTATCGTTATGCCGATTCCTTACAATCTAAAAGTGAGTCAGGAAGAACGTATTTATGAAAAAATGATTCGGGATAGTGACATGAATCATGTTCATATTGCTCCACATGCACTCAGAGCGGCTGCTATTTTTTCTATATTAACACGACTTGAAGTCCCTAAAAAACAAGGGATTGATATTGTGAAGAAAATGCGTCTTTACGATGGTGAAGCTGTAGAAGGATTTAATCAAATTGACGTTGAAGAATTAAATAAAGAGTTTCCGAATGAAGGAATGAACGGCATTGATCCGCGTTATGTAATCAATCGAATTTCTTCGGCCATGATTCGCAAGGATGTGCCATCGATTAATGCACTGGACGTATTACGTGCGCTAAAAGACGGACTTGATCAACACGCATCTATTTCTCAAGAGAATCGTGAAAAGTACTTGAACTATATCGCTGTAGCGAGAAAAGAATATGATGAAATTGCTAAAAAAGAAATTCAAAAAGCATTCGTTTATTCTTATGAAGAGTCCGCGATTACATTAATGGATAACTATCTTGATAATGTAGAAGCTTTCTGTAATAAAAATAAAATCAGAGACCCACTAACCGGGGAAGAAATGAACCCAGATGAAAAATTAATGCGTTCTATCGAAGAACAAATTGGTATTTCTGAAAATGCGAAAAAAGCATTTAGAGAAGAAATCCTTATTAGGCTGTCCGCTTATGCAAGAAAAGGAAAACGTTTTGAATACAATTCCCATGAGCGTCTTCGTGAAGCCATTCAAAAGAAACTGTTTGCAGATTTAAAAGATGTCGTCAAAATTACTACGTCATCCAAAACACCGGATGAATCACATCTTAAAAAGGTTAACGAAGTAGTTGCAAGACTAATTGATGAACATGGCTATAATTCGATATCAGCTAATGAATTATTACGTTACGTCGGTAGTCTGCTAAATCGATAAATAAATAGCAAGAGTTGGAGTACAAGGGGCTGTCCTAAAGTCATAAAATATGACTAAGGACAGTTCTCTTTTTATATTTAGTACGTTAGATTGCCGTTTCAGATGGAAGCTTTCCGCGGGCATGGCCTCAGCCTCCTCGACGAGCAAGCTCGTCTGCGGGGTCTTCAGCTCATGCACCTGCCGCTTCGCTTTCGGTGCAAAAAACATCTGCTATTACCGCTGGAAAGATATTGGACGAACTGTCATTCGTCCAATATCTTTGCGACGAGTAACCGCAGGAGCAGATGCTTTTCCCGCCGTCTTCCACTCCAACCAACTATAAGTTCATCATGTGCAAAACAAAAAACAAAAAACAAAAAACAAAAAACAAAAAACAAATTGCAGATAGAGAAAAAAGATTCTTTTTCTCCACCTATTTTATATGAGGGACTTTTAAGCCATCACTCTTGTTTTTTTATTTATAAGGTGATGTCAATAACTCACTTGCCATAGCATAGTATAAGGAAATTAAAAACTTTCTAATAAGAGATGGGTGTGGATGGAAATGAACGACAAACAGGAAAATCATTTTGTCATCTCACAGGAAAACTGGTCTCTCCATCGCAAAGGTCATCAAGATCAACAACGTCATACAGACAAAGTAAAAGAAGCTATTAAGAATAATTTGCCAGATCTAATTAGTGAGGAAAGCATCATTATGTCAAACGGACGAGATGTAATTAAAATCCCAATTCGTTCCTTGGATGAGTACAAAATTCGCTACAATTACGATAAATCTAAACATGTGGGTCAAGGCGATGGGGATAGTAAAGTGGGCGATGTAATCGCTCGTGGTTCAAGAGAAGGAGAAAGTGGTTCTGGAAAAGGGAAAAAAGCAGGGGATCAAGAGGGAGAAGATTTTACCGAAGCGGAAATCACCATGGCCGAGTTAGAAGAGGTTCTGTTTAAAGAGCTAGAATTACCAAATTTAAAGCAAAAAGAACACGCTGAGATTACAACAGATAAAATTGACTTTAATGATATTCGCAAAAAAGGACTTATGGGTAATATTGATAAAAAGAGTACGATCTTAACGGCTATTAAACGGAATGCAATGAAGGGAAAAGCTGTGATTTCCCCTATTCATAATGAAGACTTGCGCTTCAAAACATGGAATGATGTAGTAAAACCCGAATCAAAAGCGGTTGTTCTTGCGATGATGGATACTAGTGCTTCTATGGGGGCCTTTGAAAAATATATGGCTAGAAGTTTCTTTTTCTGGATGACTAAATTTTTACGTTCAAGGTATGGAACAGTCGAAATTGAGTTCATCGCTCATCATACGTTAGCAAAAGTTGTAACAGAAGACGATTTTTTCACAAAAGGAGAGAGCGGCGGAACAACTTGTTCATCTGCTTATTTAAAAGCATTAGAACTGATTCAACAAAAATACAGTCCTTCACGTTACAATATTTACCCTGTTCATTTTTCTGATGGAGAAAACATGCCAAGCGATAATGAGAAATGTATAAGGCTAGTAAATGAACTAATGGAAGTGTCGAGTATGTTTGGTTATGGTGAAGTGAATGCACATAGTCGATATTCAACATTAATGACAACTTATAAAAACATCTCGAATCCGAAATTTCGTCATTATGTATTAAAAGAAAAAAATCACGTATATGATGCACTGAAAAGCTTTTTTCAACCAGACAAAGCGCCAGTATAAGCCGGGTGGTGTGATGTGCTATTCAATGAAAAACCCTCGGAGGGATTGAGTTCATGGAAAAAAATATTCATCATGCTATAGCTGAAATTACTGAAATTGCATCTGGATTTGGTCTGGATTATTATCCGATGCGTTATGAAATTTGTCCTGCTGATATTATTTATACATTTGGCGCATACGGTATGCCGACACGTTTTACACATTGGAGCTTTGGAAAACAGTTTCATAAGATGAAGCTGCAGTATGATTTTGGATTAAGTCAAATCTACGAGCTTGTTATTAATTCGAATCCTTGTTATGCCTTTTTGCTTGATACCAATAGTCTTATGCAGAATAAACTCATCATTGCCCATGTGCTTGCCCACTGTGACTTTTTCAAAAACAACGTCCGATTTTCGAATACTAGACGAGATATGGTGGAAAGTATGACGGCAACTGCTGAACGAATCGCGAGCTATGAAATGATTTATGGAAAAGATGAAGTTGAAAGTTTTTTGGACGCTGTTTTAGCTATTCAAGAACATATTGATCCTTCAATTATCAGACCAAAACTACCAGACTATAATTTAGATGAGGAAGAAGAAGAGGTTGTACGAAAAACACCATATGATGATTTGTGGAATGTCGGACAACCGATAATTGATAAAAAGACCTACAGTCAAAAAAGAAAGAAATTTCCACCGAAGCCTGAAAAAGACCTTCTACTGTTTATTGAAGAATACAGTCGTGAGCTTCAAGACTGGCAACGTGATATCTTAACGATGATGCGAGAAGAAATGCTCTATTTTTGGCCACAGTTAGAAACGAAAATTATGAATGAAGGATGGGCAACCTTCTGGCACCAACGAATATTAAGAGAAATGGATTTAACAACTGATGAAACAATCGAATTTGCTACATTAAATGCAAACGTTGTTCAGCCTTCTAAAACAACCATCAATCCCTATTATTTAGGACTGAAGATTTTTGAAGACATTGAAAAGAGATATAATCATCCAACAAAAGAAATGATGAGAACTGGAGTTAAGCCGAATTCTGGTCGAGATAAAATGTTTGAAGTCAGAGAAATTGAGTCGGATATTTCTTTCATTCGAAACTATTTAACGAAAGAATTAGTAAAGCAAGAAGATCTATATTTGTTTGAAAAAAAAGGCGGGAATTATCAAATTACCGATAAAGATTATGAACATGTCAGAGACCAACTAGTTTCAATGAGAGTAAATGGAAGTTTTCCATACATCGTCGTTGAAAATGGGGACTATTCTCGAAACGGGGAATTGTATTTAAAACATGGATATGAGGGGACAGAACTGGATCCTCGTTATTTAGAAAATGTGCTGCCATACATTTATCAACTATGGGGACGTCCTGTGCATATGGAAACGTATGTTGAAAATAGACCCATTATATTTTCGTTTGATGGGAAAAAGATTCAGAGACGTTCTCTTTAAAAGGCATACTAAAAAGGTCACAAGAATTCTTGTGACCTTTTTTCACTGTGAATCTATGCTAATAGGCTTATACAAAACGTAGAGCAACCTTAATGCCATTTACTGAGGATAATCGGCTTCCAGTCTGCTTCATGCACTTTACTTGCTGTACAATAATCTTGAGAATAATGCGGATGGGCTTGTCATTGAGTCACATGGAAAGGATGTACTAACCAATCGTAAACAATTTTCTTTTTACATCTTTTGCAGGTAAATTGCCTGCAATCGATTCAGCAATACAGCTAAGATTATGATGTATTTTGTACAATAAACGGTCTAATTCTGATGTCATTGCTTGAAGGTGAATATGAGGAGGTAAATCGAACGTATTAATAGTCTTTTCACCAGCATCATACTTAGCCAAAACACGATGATTTCCGTCAATGACCACACTAGGTTGAGGACACATCGGGTAATAGGCAATTATTATTGGTTGTTCATTCTTTAATGCAATGGGCAAATAATTTTGATCTATTTCATTTCTTCTCACTTGATCAATGATGCCTTTAAAATCGATTTTTACAGGTTTTAGCTCATTTTCAAGTATCAATTTCTTTGCTGTAGGGATACACCAATTAATAAAATAGTAGTTATATTCATCAATAAAGAATTCTTGGGTAAATACTTCTCCATTGATGGTCAGAACGTTTGAGGCAATGGTGTCCTTAATACATTTCTTGTAATTCGAAAATTCCTGACCAAGATACGTTGGTATGTATTTTATCCGAGCTCCCTTAGCCTCAATGGATTTTAAATAATAGCGTTCATTTAACATGGCATCCAAGTTAGGACTATATTTATCATTCAAATGATTCACCCCTATGTAATCGCTAGTAAGAATGTATGTGAGGATGACAATTGTTTAGTACAAATCCATGTGCAACAGCCATTTATTTCTACGATAACTGTAAATTTGATGTAATTGAAATTGTGGGTATTTATATAGGAGAAATTGTTATTTTTTACATAATGACGTATAAATGAAATGAGATGAATGATATATTAAAAAGAAATCCTTAAGAAAGGATGTGATTGAATTGTCTACACCTAAGATTTTAAAATGGGTTAGTGGTGGTCTTGAAGCAATCTTAGGAATTCCTTTATTAGGTGGCATAATTGTTGTTAGTTTTTTATGGATACCCCTAGGTGTTATGTTAGCTCTTCATATTGTAACTTTAGTTTTGACTAAAAGTAGTGGTGGGTCAACGACGGGTAGTATACTAGGAATAGTCACTTCATGTATCGCATGGATTCCGTTTGTTGGAATGGTCATGCATATTCTTACTGCAATTTTTCTTATGCTTGATGCTGCAAAACCAGAAATTGAATTGAAGGATCACAATATTGATGCTGTCTAATTTGAGAATGCAAAAAGGATTAATCACAGTGATGTGATTAATCCTTTTTATTATTTTACAATATAAAATAAAAGCTTTTTCTAGGTAAGCGGGTGAACTAGACGAAGTTTCCGAAGCGACCTGAAAACCTCATAGTTAATACTATTGCTTTTAAACGAACGGGCATATGTTCAAAATAATCAATTCAATATAAACCATCAAGCTTGTTTCATATCTAGTCAACTTGGCTGATGAGACGTTTATGGAGCGTACTTTCGATTGTGAAAAATTTATCACTCAAACTGAAGGGTTTATCGCTCAATCTGGAGATTTATCGCTCATTTCGAGAATTTATCGCTCAATCTGAAGATTTATCGCTCAAAGACATCTCTATTCCAAGTTAACTTATTGAAACAGGTCTTCGTATATCCCCATTTTGTTAATAATTCCTCCACCCTAAACCACAAGTACTTTCTTTTTTCCAACTTCAGTTGATAATATTTATCTGTCTTTTGACAATGTGTACTCAACCACTTTTAGTGTTTCATCAACATAGATGAAACACTAAAAGTATTCACTACTATTTAGATAGAAATGAATACTCCACCAACCTGCTAGTAGCTTGAATGGTGGAGTTTTTTGAATAGAGATGTTTAGAGAGTAGAAATACATTTCAACAACTATTTGGTATTTTCGAAGAATACGAATCATAGTATAACTGTAACTTGTACTATTTTCTGAATTATCTAATAAGGAGGGGATTAGGCACCGTAAAATGTTATTTCGTTCGATTTCAAGAAATATAAAATAGGGAGTTGGGTTCAAGCATGAGAAAAAGTCTATTCGCACTATTAAGCGTTTTACTCGTATTTTCAGTGGTATTAGCAGGTTGTTCGGAGAAGAAAACAGAAGAGACCAAATCACATTTAGAGGTAGTTAAAAAACGAGGTAAATTAGTAGGTGGTGTTAATGCTGATATACCTGGTTTCGGTTATGTAGCTACGGACGGAAGTTATACAGGAATGGATATTGATATTACGAAAGCGATTGCTGCAGCTATCTTTGGAGATCCCAATGCTGTTGAATACAGACCGTTATCAGCGGAAGAGCGTTTTATTGCTGTACAAACGGGGGAAGTCGATGTTTTAGCACGAAATACGACGCATACTACATCTCGGGACGCCTCGGTTGGACTAGCTTTTGCTCCAGTAACATTTTATGACGGGCAAGGGATGATGGTTCGTGAAGATAGTGGAATTAAGACGTTAAAAGATTTACAAGGAACACGAATTGCAGTTGAATCCGGCACTACTACCGAACTTAATTTGGCTGACCAGATGCGTAAATTGGGAGTTACTTATGAGCCAGTAGTATTTGATAGTCAAGATGCAGCAATTGCTGCTTATGAACAAGGAAGTGTAGATGCGTTTACAACTGACCGCTCTGGATTAGTTTCACGTCGATCTACTTTAGCCAATCCTGAAGAACATTTCATTTTATCAGATGTTTTATCTAAAGAACCACTTGCTCCATCAGTTAAAGACGGTGATTCGAAATGGGTAGGAGTCGTGTCATGGACTGTATACGCATTGATCCAAGCTGAAGAGTACGGGATTACACAGGGCAATGTAGATACTTTCATGGATAGTGAAGATCCTGAGATTCGTCGTTTCTTAGGAGTTGAAGGAGATCTAGGAGAGCAACTTGGATTACCAAAAGACTTTGTTGTTCAAATCATTAAAGCTGTTGGGAACTACGGTGAAGTTTATGATCGCCATCTTGGTCCAGACACAGTGTTTGATTTAGAGCGTGGTCCAAATGAACTTTGGACAAATGGCGGCTTAATGTATTCTCCACCTTTCCGTTAACTGTAATTATTGTTAAAATGTCGATTCATAGATTTAGGCCTGCATACCTTCTCACAATAGGGGCAGGCCTATTGTTGTTTAAAATGTCATACTGAAGAATCAATTATTGTTAAAAATTACTGTGAGGTGAATCATACGTGAAAAAATTTTCATCTTCTACGTCACCACCTTTTTGGAGAGATAAACGAGTCATCCCAATTCTCCTTCAAGCTTTATTTGCTTTACTAGTTGTCCTTTTAGGCGCATTCTTTTTCACCAATGCTCTTGGCAGTTTAAGGCAAATGGGAATGAGTTTCGGATATGACTTTTTAGGCAAAATGGCGTCATTCGATATTGGAGATAAGTTAATTGAGTTTTCTTCTACAGATACCTATGGTAAAGCATTCATTGTAGGTATTTTAAATACAATCAAAGTCGCTATTATTGGGATTATACTAGCAACGATTCTTGGATTCATTATTGGAATTTCTCGCTTATCTAGTAACTGGTTAGCTCGAACAGTGGCGACTGTTTATGTGGAAATTTTTCGTAATACCCCATTATTAGTACAAATTTTCATTTGGTTTTATGCTGTCTTTTTAAGCTTTCCTACTATAGAAAAGAGCCTAAATACATTTGGCGTATTTTATTTTAGTAATAGAGGGTCTGTTATTCCTTGGTTCGATTTGACGACTTCATCATTGGTTTGGTGCATTGTTCTTGTCGTCGCACTTATTCTGTCATATATCGTTTGGAAAGTTAGGATCATCAAACAAGTAGAAACAGGTCAGCGAAAGTATCCGTTATTGTGGGCTCTTGGTTCAATCGTTGGATTGTTAGCAGTCACTTCGTTTTTCACATCACAGGCACCTCTATTGCTTAGCATTCCAGAAATCTCGGGAAGAGGATTTAATGGTGGTTACACAATTGGTCCAGGTTTTGGAGCGCTATTAGTTGCACTCGTCATGTATACAGCTTCTTATATTGCTGAAATTGTACGAGGAGGTATTTTAGCTGTATCAAAGGGACAAGTTGAAGCAGCAAAAGCACTAGGCCTGAAAAGTTCAACTATTTTGAGACTCGTTATTTTACCTCAGGCAATTCGGATTATTATTCCTCCTTTAACAAGTCAGTATTTAAATCTGATTAAGAATTCAAGTTTAGCTGCAGCAGTAGCCTACCCAGAACTAGTAGGAGTTGGAATCACGGTTCTTAGTCAAACTGGAAAAAGTGTGGAAGTCATATCAATTGTGATTCTCGTCTACTTATCTATGAGCTTATTCACGTCACTCTTAATGAATATATTTAACAAATATACGCAACTAGTAGAGAGGTGAGAAATGTGAATAATGAAGAATTAGGAACAACTCAATCTCAACCATCACGAAAATCTCCATTTAACCCGCTAAAAGATATATCTAGATGGTTGAAGAAGAACTTATTTAGTAGTTGGAAAAATACACTTTTAACGATTATATTTGGAGTCATCAGTTATTTACTAGTAAAGAGTTCAATTGTATGGATTTTCTTTAGTGCCGATTGGGAAGTTATCTCAGCTAATTTCAGATTACTAGTAGTTGGCCAGTATCCGGCTACAGAACTGTGGCGATTGTGGATTTGTTTAACGCTTATTTCAGTACTAATGGGTCTTTCTTCAGGACTGTGGAAGGGAACAATCGGACACTTAACAATAGCAATGGGTGGGATGTATACCGTCCTAGGGTGTTTACCATTTGTTTTGTTTGAAACCCGTATCTGGTTGCTTGTCAATATTGTTGTACTTGTGACTGCCTTTGCAATAGGGAAAAATCGTTTAAAGTTAAAGAAACCATTACTCATTGCATGGTTCTTGATGTTCCCGGTAATTGTCTTTTTCTTTAGTGGATTCGGTGTATTTAATCATGTGGGGACTAATTTATGGGGTGGTTTCTTATTAACTTTACTCATATCAATGGTAGCGATTGTTTTTTCCTTTCCTATTGGACTATTACTGGCGCTCGGCAGAAGAAGTAAATTGCCAATCGTTCGTTGGTTCAGCATTGGCTATATTGAATTAATTCGTGGAGTACCATTGATTACGATCTTATTTATTGCTCAGTTGATGTTGCCATTATTTATGGGACATGGAATTGACATCAATAATGTCATACGAGCGATGGTGGGATTCACTCTTTTTACTGCAGCTTATCTAGCAGAAAACATACGTGGAGGATTGCAATCTATTCCTAGAGGACAATTTGAAGCCGCAGAGTCACTTGGGCTAAATACAGCATTTAAGATGACATTTATTATCTTGCCTCAAGCATTACGTGCAGTCATTCCAGCAATCGTAGGACTATTCATCGGAATATTTAAAGATACTTCTCTTGTGGCGGTTGTAGGCTTAACCGATATTCTAGGCATTGGAAGAAATATTATATCCAATCCTGAGTTTTTAGGAACACAAATGGAAGTGTTTATATTCGTAGCTGTCGTCTTCCTTATCTTCTGTAATATGATGTCCTATGCGAGCCGAAGACTAGAGGTAGCTCTAGGTGTTGGCAAGCGATGATAAAAACAATTTAAATTCTAAGGAGGTCCATATAATGTTTGAAAACTTTAACGCCGATATAGCTCTAGAGCTAAGAAAAGATATAGTTGTCTGTAATAATGTGAACAAATGGTTTGGCAATCTGCATGTTCTAAAAGACGTATCATTACAGGTTAAGCAGGGAGAAGTCGTCGTAATATTAGGACCTTCTGGATCAGGTAAATCCACATTTATTCGGACAATTAATGGCTTAGAAGAAATTCAAAAAGGGGACATCACAGTTGATGGAATTCCTCTATCCAATGATATTTCCGATATCGAAGCCATCCGAAAAGAAACAGGAATGGTCTTTCAATCATTTAATTTATTCCCTCATATGACCATATTAAAAAACATCACGTTAGCACCTATTTGGGTTCGAAAATGGCCCAAAGCTAAAGCAGAAAAAATTGCTTTGGAACTGTTAGAACGAGTTGGCATTCCAGAACAAGCACATAAATATCCAGGTCAGCTTTCTGGAGGACAACAACAGCGAGTAGCAATTGCTAGAGCTTTAGCCATGCAACCAAAAATCATGTTATTCGATGAACCAACTTCAGCATTAGATCCTGAAATGATTAAAGAAGTTTTAGATGTAATTAAAACATTAGCCGGATCTGGAATAACGATGATGGTCGTTACTCATGAAATGAACTTTGCTCGTGAAGTAGCCGACCGAATTGTTCTCTTTGATTTTGGGGAAATCATTGAAATTGGAACTCCAAGTGAATTATTTGATAATCCGAAACATGAGCGAACAAAACTCTTTTTATCTCAAATTTTATGAAAGTAGAAATAGCTTTCTTTGTCAGCAACGTTCAAATGTAGAGAACATGGAATATATAAAAATAGAAATCCAGTAGCTTGTTAAGCTGCTGGATTTCTTATGTGGTAGAAGTCTTAAGAATAACTATATGAGTGCATATTACATAAGGAAAACCATTATTTAGATGGATATAGAGCGTCGGCGAATTTCATTTTCTAACAGACATATAAAATCCGGACAAAGTTTTAGATCTTTTGCTTTAACATAAGACTCCATCAACAATTGTGTTGATAGTTTACTCATACGTAATTCACCTCCGATTTCATGAAATTATTGTTCTAATTTCTACCAATGAGGAATAAATTGGTAGGTGTCTTCCTGTTATTTAAATCTATCAGATTGTTTCTTTGAGAACAACCGTTCGTTTATCCACAGTTTCCTGTGGATGAATTGTGGTTAACTTGTGAATACATTGAGTTAACGTATATGAACAGGTAGGGAAAATGTGAATAAACTTATCCACAGATGCGAAAAAATGAAAAATTTGTCGAAACATTCTTTACAAAATTAGTTAATATATCATAACCTCATGTGATGAAACTAGGTTTTTATGAGTAGCTTGTGAAGATAAAGTAAGAAATAGAAAACACCTTTGATAATAGCACTTAACAAAAAGCGCTAAATCATAGGTGTTTGATTAAGATTCTAGACTTATCCTAATTACTTTCTCTAATTAGCGGACAATATCATGATAAATGGTTAATTCGTGTAAGGTTTCTTCATTTATTTCTACACCTAATCCTGGTTTGTCAGATAAACGAATATAAGGAACATCATAAGCTAAGTTGCCAATATCCTTTGAGAACTTTAATGGACCTGTTAGTTCTACAGTTGTTATATTTTTTTTTGAAAAAGCAACATGATATCCGGCTGCTGATCCAACTGAAGATTCGACCATTGAACCAATTTGACAATCTAATCCTGTGAGTTCTGCTTGATGTGCTAGTTTGATGGCTGGATATATACCACCACACTTCATTAATTTAATGTTCAATTTGTCGGCTGCACGTTTTTGAATGATTTCGAGCATTTCCCGACTCCCTTTTAAGCCTTCATCAATCATCAAAGGAATTATAGATTTTGATTTTATTTCGACCATTCCATCAATGTCATCTGCCATCACTGGTTGTTCAATCCAATCCAGATGGCAATTTTGCAATTGGTTTAATGCTATAAGGGTTGTAGAAGCGTTTTTCCAACCTTGATTTACATCAACACGAATGGCAATATCTTCGCCAACTCGTGCACGAACAGCTTGAATTCGCTTTACATCTTGCTTGGCATTTGTACCAACCTTCATTTTAAAAGATTGGTAGCCCTTAGCAACATGCGCAGCAGCTTCATTTGCCATCACGTCTGGGTCAGCTATACTCAGCACGTGTGTGATAGTAAACTCGTCATGGTAACGACCGCCTATTAGTTGATAGACAGGTTGTTTTAACTTTTTTCCGATGATATCAAAACACGCAATATCGATTGCTGCTTTTGCAGTTGGAGCTGTATAAATGGACATATTCATTAAATCGTGAAGTCTCTCAATTTCCATTGGATTGTGTCCCAAAACTGCAGGAGCCAATGTGTTTTTTATGATTTGATATGTGCTTTCCCATGTTTCTCCTGTCACGTGTTCATCTGCTACGGCTTCACCATATCCGGTAATTCCTTCGTCCGTTTCGATTTTTACAATGATGGAAGGCATAAAATGATAGGTATGATAACTAATAACAAAAGGCTGGTGAAGAGGTAAGTGAATAGCATATAAGTGGATAGCAGTGATTTTCATCTGAAAACTTCCTTTCGATTTACAAATAGTCTGAAAGTTTGATATATTTGTCGGTAAATAGACGTTAATACTGAAGTCGGAGGAAAAACGAATGCTCATTAAGATAGCTGTAATTGGTTCAGCTGATTTTTTAATACGGATCAAGTCGATTTCAACTCAAATTACGGGTATTCAGATAGATGAATATTTATATCAAGAACCCCAAGAGGCTATTCAACTTGTCAAAACAATAAATCCTTGTGATGTTGTTTTTTTCTCAGGTGCCTTACCTTACTATTTTTCAAAAGAGTGGATAACGCAATTGCCCATTCCTACACATTATTTACCTCAAGATGAAATGTCCGTAGCAACAACATTACTTGCTGTCATTTACCAAAAACAAGTTGTGTTAACACGGATATCGATTGATTTAATGGATGCTTCATTTGTTACGAATGTACTAGCAGATATAGAATGTGATGATCAAATAGTACATATTATGGATTATCAGGACATGCTAGAAAACCATTTCGACTTAAATCGACTTATCACTTATCATCAAACTCTTTGGACTGAAGGAAAAATCGATTTGGCCATTACGAGCATACATGCAGTCTATGATCAGTTACAACAACTTGGAGTACCAGTCATGCGAATGACCAATCCTAGAAGTACATTAATTAGAGGATTGCACGATGCTAAAACAAAAGCTCAATTAGTTCAACGTCAGTCTGCTAAAGTAGCAGTCGGTCGTATCTATAGTAATGAATTGCATGAGTTGAAAAGGGGAAAGGTTGATGCAATAGCGCATCGAATTGATGCAACGATTAAACAAGTGAAACCTAATTTATACGCTCTCTATAGTACTCAGGGAAAAATTGAAGATTTAATAAATCATCATATGTTACATGATTTTTTTGAAAATGATCAAGAACATATTAAAATTGGTTTCGGCTATGGAGAAACTATCTTCGAGGCTGATCAAAATTCAGAAATTGCTTTGCACTTTGCAAAAAAAGAGGGAGAAGAAAGTTGTGCTTATATCCTAACTGAAGAAAAAGAGTTAAGTGGTCCATTTCCACAAGAATATAAACAACAACGCCTGGTAATTGACCGTCCCGACTTTTTAAAAATGGCAAAACAAACAACATTAAGTCCAGCAAATCTTTCGAAAATTATTCAATTTGGCCAAATTAAAAACGCTCGCCATTTTACAGCAGTTGACTTAGCCAATTACTTAAAAGTTACAAGACGTTCCACTGAGCGAATTCTGAAGAAATTAGCAGACCATGGATTTGTTCTTGTAGTTGGTGAAGAAATGACCTATCAACAAGGGCGCCCTAGAGCAATCTATCAACTAAATATATTAATTTATAAATAAAATAAGAAGGAAAGTTCTGTGTTATAAGAACTTTCCTTTATTGATTAAGTATTAAACGTCATTTCTTCTTCTTTTTTCAAAGACACTATTTCGGCCTCCGTTAATTTGGTAATCGTAAACCCTGTCATGGCATAAATAATCGAAAGCACAGGAACAACAAAGTTTAATACGGCATAAGGCGCGTAATCAAATGCATGAACTCCTAGTGTACCGAAGATAAAAACACCACATGTATTCCAAGGAATAAAAACAGAAGTTAGTGTGCCACCATCTTCTAAAGCTCTAGACAGATTTTTAGAGTGGAGTCCTTGGTCACGATATGCTTTTGAATACATTCGAGCTGGTATAACAATTGAAATGTATTGTTCTGAACACGTTGCATTTGTTGCAAAACAAGATACAACAGTTGATGCTACTAAACTTTTTGATGTTTTTGCTAGTTTTAATATTTGCTTTACGATGGCCTGTAGCATTCCGGTGTATTCAAGTATCCCACCGAATGTCATTGCTACAATGGTCATTGATACTGTATACATCATTGAATCCAAACCACCACGGTTAAATAGATTATCCACCATTTCATTGCCTGTATCTATAACAAATCCACTTTGTAGAGCTGCTACTGCATCAGCAGTTGCTCCACCTTGGATAAGAATTTGAGATAAGAAACCAAGCACGATTCCAACAACTAATGCTGGTATTGCGGGAACTTTTTTTGCAACTAGGATAATAACGAGTAAAGGAACAATTAATAAAAAAGGTGAGATAACAAAGCTATCCTTTAAAACACTAATTGTTTGATCAATATTAGCAGAATCTATATCGCCTTTTCCAAAGTTTCTTCCCAATACAAAATAGACGAATAATGCGATGATAAGTCCAGGTATTGTCGTGAATAACATATGTTTAATATGAACAAATAAATCAGTATTAGTAAGTCCTGCCGCTAGGTTTGTAGTGTCTGAAAGCGGTGACATTTTATCTCCAAAATAAGAGCCTGAGATAATTGCTCCGGCGATCATTGGAGCAGGGATACCCATACTTAATCCAATACCCATTCCTGCAACACCGATGGTACCCATAGTTGACCATGAACTACCAATAGCTAAAGATACAATTGCACAAATCAAAGTAATGGAAACTAGAAATAAGGATGGAGTAATGATATTTAATCCATAATAAACCATAGTGGCAACAATGCCTCCACCAATCCATGCCCCAATTGTTAAACCAACAAGAATAATGATTATGACAGCTGGTAAAGCAAGTCGAATTCCTTTATACATAGCTTCTTCGATTTCTTTCCACTTATATCCACTACGCCATGCAACAAGTGCAGCCGTAATCGTCCCAATAATCAGTGGAATATGTGGTCCTTGCTCGAGCACTACAATCGTAAAGGCCATTACTACAATCATTACGACGAGTGGAATAATTGCCCATTTAAAAGAAATTTCTTTTTTCAATATGAACTCCCCCAAAACATTGATCTTATTGCATAGCTCACTGACAAGGTTGCATTTTTAAGTCCAATTTTTATTTAGACTATTTTTAATTGTCGCTTAATAGACGCTAATAGCGTAATAATAAACTTTCTAGTTCAAGGCGTCAATTTGTTTTTTTTATGGAGAAAATTTACATGAGACATTGTATAGTCAGTATTTGTAAGCGGTTACAAGAATGGTATATTCGGAGGACAAAAAAAGAGGCTACCCCAAAGTCATATTAAATGACTTTTAAGGGTAGTCCTCTTTTCAAGATAAAAGTTAGTATAAGTTTTTAAAACTACACCTTTGAACTTAGAGGAGCTATGTCTAGCTCCAAGCGCCGGCTCGCAAGTGGTAATAATCATCAGTTACTTTCGAGATAAATAATAAAAACAGGTGGAGAAAAACGACTCGTTTTCTCCACCTGTTTTTTGGACGTATTAGTCAGCCTCTTTTTTCTATTAATCTTGTCGTACATCTAAATTCACTGGTCGAATACTACCCCAAGGAGAAACATCGAGTGTTACGACTAAATCACGTGCTTTCTCAAGGTCTGGTCCAGTGCCTTGTTCCACATAATATTGCTCGAGTTGTGGTGCGGTAATGCGGTTATCGTAATAGGTTCCATGAATAGATCCAAAGAATGCTTGAGTATCAACGCGGTCAATTTGTGCATAGCCATCTTCACCTTCTTTTAAAGTGAAAAAGACATCCCCATTTTGTAAAGAATCGGTAGGTTTTAGGTCAGGATATTGCAACATCACATATTCTCCATAAAACGGATCAAAAGGATCATATGGTTCTGCTCGTAAAGTGAATTGTTCACCGAACCACGAAGTAGCGTAAAAGCTCATGATAATTAATCCAACAAAAATACTTTGTAAAACAGGGAATAGGAACGATTTCATGACGCTACACCTGCTTTCTTACGGTTAACATACCAAGCGACTCCTGATAGGACGAAAAGTAATAGCGCACCAAGAAGGAAGAAAAGCGACATGTCGAGTCTTTCCCATGCATAAATGAAATAAAGAACAAACTGAACCACAATGAAATATACAAATCCGAAAGTGAGTGGTTTTTCTTGACGATGCGTTATAACTAAATACGCAAGAGCTACAACTTCCGTTAAAACTGCTAGCCCAATGGCTGTATCGTCGAAAAATAACAACCCAACGACACCTAAAACAGCAATCCAACTAATTGATCGAAAGCGGAGATACGTTATTACTAAAACTCCTATCGCAACTACCAACAATGCAATGGACTCCGTCAAATGGAGTTCTACGAATGCATCTTGTTGTCCTCCTCGAACTGCCAAGTAGACGACTAATTGAATGCCTCCGACTAGTAAATATAATGGGGCAAATAAACGTTCTTTATCTGGTACAACTAGTAGCAGAAGAACTAGGGTAAACAGAGTCCAAATAGGCCATAAAATACTTTCATAATCTACGAGTGTCCATAGCATTAATCCAGAGCCGAAAAGCAACAACCAACTAAATACCATGGAGATATTAGAACGGCTAAAATAGAACCAAGCAAGCGTCACTGCTATGAAACAGACCCATTCAAGCCATCCCATAGATGGGATAGACGTCATTAACACGAATACGCCAACAATAAAAGCAATGACACCATATTGGAAATGTCGCCAGTAAAAATAGTGAGCGAGGGCAGCTATGAAAATAGCCCATGGTAGTAACGAATTTGAGACAGAAAAATGGAAGGACTGAACGGTTACAAGAATAGTAGCTCCAAACATGACGAGCCCTAGGAGTCGAAAAATAATTGGTCGGCCAACGTTTTTACGTTCTGAAAAATAAGCGAAACCATAAAACATCCACATGAATAAAACGAATAATCCTATCTTCAGCAAAGCAGGCATAACCTGCCAGTTTGCTGCGATGAAACTAAAAACAGCCAGTGAAAAGAAAATGAGACCAATAATTAAGAGCAGTGGAAGTTTAGTAGGTTTAGGTTGTTGTTTTTCAAAAGTTAAGATTTGTTCAACCACATTTTGATCGATAAAACCTTGCTGTTTCCAAACGCCCAATTTACGTTCAAGTTCCACATCGACACCCCCTTTTAATTACTTTTATTATATTCCCATCATGCAAGAATAGACAGATAATAGTCTTATTTTTCATTTGGGAATATAGGTAATTTATCATATAAATTGAAGGGGGTATTAAAGGTAAAATAAACGATAATTTGCTTAGATTTTGATGAATGAGACTATGAAAAGGGTTTACTTCTTCTTGCAAATGATGGAATAGTCGACATGTTTCATGGATGAGAAACCTGATAATGCTAATGAAACATCAATATCATTTATAAAGTCTTTTAATACATGTCGAATTCCTTGTTCTCCACCTACGGCTAACCCATAAACAAAAGGTCGACCTAGTAACACCGCATCTGCACCGAGGGCTTTCGCTTTAATGACATCAGATCCTCTTCTAATCCCACTATCTAGCAAGATAGGTACTACTCCTTGAATTACTTCTGCAATAGAAGGTAACGCTTCAAGGGAAGAAATGCAACCATCTAACTGTCTACCTCCATGATTGGAAACAATAACACCATCAACTCCATAATGTAATGCTTTACGTGCATCTTCTTCATGAAGAATTCCTTTTAATAAAACGGGTAGCTTCGTGTGATTTTTAATCATTCGCAAATCATCCCATGATAAGGCTGGGTTAAATATCACATCTACTATTTTCCCAATGACATCTGGATCATCACTAGTAGGATTACTGCCTAATCGACTTTGGAAAACAGGGTCATGTAAATAATTTGCAGATCCTTTTCCTAGTTTCAGAGGAGAATATCCATTGTTTAAGTCACGTTCCCGATTTCCTAAAAGAGCCGTATCGACTGTAATGACAATAGCTGAATACCCCGATTCCTCCGCACGTTTTACCATACTTAATGCCAATTCTACATCCTTAGACCAATACAATTGAAACCAACGTGGCGTCGTTCCGAGATTCGCTGCTATCTCTTCTAAAGAATAAGATGATAACGTACTGGCGATATAAGGGACATCATGATGTGCGGCAGCTCTTGCCGATGCCAGTTCACCATCTGGATGAAATATGCTCTGTACACCTACAGGGGCAATCGCAAAAGAAGAAGGGAAGGTTGTTCCTACGATTTGTGTTGAGGTATCCCTTGTGCTGACGTCATTCAATACTCGAGGCACCAGATGCCACTTTTCAAAGGCATTGACATTAGCTCGTAACGTACTCTCTGCACCAGAACCACTATTTACATAAGTAAAAGGCCCTTTTTCAATCGATTCAGAAGCCATGTGTTCTAAAAGTTCTATGGAGTGTGGGAATTCGAAATTTAACATTGAATTTGTCATAAGTTTATTCCTTTCCTAAAAGCTTTTACTTAGTATAGGTGACGACAATTGGTCTTTCAATATAATTAACGGAATTTTCTATTAAAATATGAAAAGAAAAACTCCGAGAGTATTCGGAGTTTTTCTTTGTTAACTTGATTTTTTTCCAAGATAGGCTTCAACAATTCGACTATCGTCTAAAAGATTTTTTGCCTCTCCGTCTATTATTACTTTGCCTGTCTCCATTACGTAGCCATAGTCAGCTACTTTTAGCGCTTGTTTTGCATTCTGCTCTACTAAAAGAACTGTCGTTCCTGTAGCCTTAATTTCTCGTATCATTTTGAAAATATCAGCTACGATAAGTGGTGCCAGTCCCATAGAAGGCTCATCTAACAATAAGAGTTTAGGTTTTGAAAGCAATGCACGAGCAATAGCTAACATTTGTTGTTGTCCTCCTGAAAGAGTACCACCAAGCTGTTCACTACGTTCCTTTAAAATAGGAAACTGCTCCATTACTTGTTCTATGTCTTTTTTAATATCATGATCATTCCGATGGTAGGCACCCATTTCTAGGTTTTCTAAAACGGTCATCGTTGATAAAATGGCTCGACCTTCAGGAACAAGGGCAATCCCTTTTCTCAGTAGTTGATCAGGTCTTAGCCCTGTGATATTTTCTCCTAAAAACTCTACAGTTCCTGTTTTAGGTTTTAATAAGCCAGCAATTGTCTTCATTGTTGTTGTTTTACCTGCACCATTTGCACCAAGAATCGTAACGACTTTTCCTTGTTCTACTTCAAGGCTAACGCCTTTTAAGGCTTGTATTTTTCCGTAAAAAGTTTCAATTCCCGTGACTTTAAGCAATTTGATCGTCCTCCTCTGAACCGAGGTATGCTTCAATAACTTCTTGGTTGTTCTGAATTTCTTCAGGTGTGCCTTCTGCAAGTTTTTTCCCGAAATTTAATACCGCGATTCGATCACATAGTTTCATTACAAATGGCATATCATGCTCGATTACTAACACGGTAATGCCTCGTTGCTGTACTTTTTTAATTAAATCGAATAAGTTTTCGGTTTCGGTTTCATTCATGCCAGCGGCAGGCTCATCTAGCAGGAGAAGGCTCGGGTTGCTAGCTAATGCTCTTGCAATTTCAAGTCTTCTTTGTTGTCCGTATGCTAAGTTTTCTGCAATAACATCTTCATAGCTTGATAAACCGACTAGTTGTAAGAGCTCTGTTGCGACCTTATGAGTGCTTTCTTCTTCGTTGCGTTGAGATTTTGTGCGAAAAACACTACTTAAAACGCCCGATTTACTGCGGCAATGTCCTCCTACTAATACATTTTCTAAAACCGTCATTTGAGAGAAAAGACGAATGTTTTGGAAGGTGCGACAAATGCCTTTATCGGTAATTTTATGTGGTTTAATACCTGATATCTTTTCGCCAAGAAAATTAATTTCTCCTGAAGTTGGAAGGAACATGTTCGTAATAACATTGAACATCGTTGTTTTTCCAGCTCCATTAGGCCCAATAAGCCCAAATATCTCACCTTTATTAATTTTAAAAGATACATCCGTTAAGGCGGAGATTCCGCCAAAGTTCTTAGTTATGTTTTTTAGTTCCAGTACCATGGTCGGTCCCCTTTCTAAACATAATCATTTTTTTAACCCATTTCAAAAATGACACGTCGATAATCCCTTGAGGGCGGAAAGCCATCATTAAGATAAGAATTACACCATAAATCATATAACGATATTCACTTATGGCGCGTAATGCCTCTGGCAAAATTGTCATAAATGTTGCTCCAAATATGGCACCCCAGATTACTTCACTACCACCAAAAACTGCGAAAATAAGTATTTCTATTGCGCGATGGTAAGCAAAGTCAGCTGGACTGATATACGCCATAACATGTGCATATAAAGCACCAGCAAATCCAGCTAAAAGTGCTCCTTGAGTAAATGACAATACTTTATAATAAGTAATGTTAATCCCCATAGATTCTGCAGCTTTCTCATCCATTTTAATCGCTGCAAATGCACGTCCAACACGAGATTTGTTTTGTCTAATAAAGAACCATACGAGTAAAATATTGATTACTACTAATAGGGAAAGGACCATTAGGTAAACAACTTGATTGTTCCTTAAGCCCAGCATCTCAGGCTCAAAACCCATAGCTGTTACTGTTTTTAAGAGTTCTCTACCTAGATGTGGAACACCTGATAAACCCACTGCTCCTTGCGTAACTGATTCCCAGTTAACAAAGATTACCCGAATGACTTCTCCGAAGCCGAGTGTGGCGATTGCTAAATACACTCCTGACAATCTGAGGGCTGGAATCCCAATTAGAATTCCAAATATACCTGCAACTAATGCACCTATAATAACTCCAATGAAAATGGGTAATTCAAAGTGAATCGTTAACAATGCAGAGGTGTAAGCCCCGATGCCCATAAAACCAGCATTTCCTAATGATAATTGCCCAGAAGAAAGGGTTATGTATATGCTTAGTCCTAAAATGATATTAATCATAATAAAGGAAGCAATTTGTAAATGATATGGATTTAGTAATTCTCCTAACATAACATCACCTTCCTGCCTCAGAGGTATTTTTACCGAAGAGCCCCTGTGGTCTTAATAGAAGAACAAAAATGATTGTAATAAAGGCTACAGCATCACGATATCCTGAATCCCCGTATGCAACAATCATCGTTTCGGATACGCCAAGAAGCAATCCTCCTGCCATCGCACCTTTGACATTCCCCATACCACCTAAAATGATAATGGCTAATCCCTTAAGTCCCATTGATAATCCCATTTGAGGGTTTACAGAGTTAAACGCCATTCCCACTAAAATTCCTGCTATCCCACCAAGTGCAGAAGCAATAATAACAGTCGTTGTGATGGTTCTTTTCGTATTCACACCAAGGAGACTGGCTGTTTCTAGATTTTCCGCAGTTGCACGAAGAGCTTTTCCGGCTTTTGTTTTTGAAAGCCAATATGACAGGATCAACATTAACGCGATTGAAATAACAAATATTAAAATCTGTACAATGTATATGGTAATTGAACCAATCTGAATTTGGATTTCTGCAAAGGAATTACGGAAAGGATGATTCCCTGCGCCAAATATATGATGAGACAAATTTTCTAGTAAAATAGATACGCCGATCGTACTTATTAATGGTGCAAGATGCGAAACGCCTTGCTTGCCACGAAGAGGACGTAATGCAATTCGTTCGAGCATATATCCTAAAATCGCTGTTACGGCGATTGCTGCGATAAACGCAATCCACAATGGCAAACCTAAAACACTAGTAACCAAAACCCCGATAAATGCACCAATCATGAATATTTCACCATGTGCCATATTAATGATCCCAAGTACACCGAATACAAGAGTGAACCCAAGGGCAACAATTGCATAAATGCTTCCTAGTGTTAATCCATTAATTAGTTGCTCTAATAACAAGATAAATCACCCTTTACCTTATGAATTTTAATTTTTAATGGGGACTAGGAGGTTTACATTATTAAGTAAATGGCAAAAGCAATGTGCTTTTGCCATTTAATCAAATTAGACTTTACGCTTCCAAATGTAAGACTCCGAAGCCCGTTAAATTTACTCGAATAATTGGAACTTGCCTTCTTTGATTACAAGGACCGTTGGCTCCATTACTACGTCTCCTTCTTCGTCAAAGGAGAATTTACCAAGTACTCCGTCTAAATCTTTAATTTCTGCAAGAGAATCTCGAAGAGCATCACGATCAGCTTCACCAGCATTTTTTAAGCCTTCTGCCATGATATAAAGTGCATCATAAGCTTGTGCAGCAAATTGGTCTGGTTTAGAACTGTATTTTTCTTCATATTTCTTTACAAATTCTTGTACTTTAGGTTCGTCTTTTTCTCCAAACCACGGTGTTGCAACAATTAGTCCTTCTGAAGCGTCTCCAGCAATTTCAATAACTTGAGGAGAGTTAAAGCCATTTCCGCCAACAAATGGTACATCAATTCCCATTTTTCTTGCTTGGTCCATAATTACCGCGCCTTCGTTATAAAGAGCTGAAGCTAAAATTAAGTCTGGTTTAAGGTCCTTAATTTTTGTTAGTTGTGCATTATAATCCGACTGGCCTTTTTGGAAAGTTTCAATTGTTAAAATATCAAGTCCCATGTTTTCTGCTTCTTTTTTCATTGTGTCATAGCCAGACTTTGTAAATAAATCGTCATTTCCGTAAAGAATAGCAACCGTCTTCGCATCATTGGCAGCTACCGCTTTTTCCAAAGCAGCAGGGATAGCTAACGATTCAGGTAAAGAATTTCTAAATACATAATCTCCAATTTGAGGAATTCCAGCTGCTGTAGTAGAAGTACCCAAAATCGGAATTCCGTTTAAGTCAGCTTCTGGACCAACAACATTCATTTCTGTGCTTAAAGTTGGTCCTAATAAAGCCACAATGTCATCATCACTCATTAATTTTTGAGCAACTGTTAATGCCTGCTCTTGTTTACCTGCTGAGTCTTCAATAACAAGTTCAATTTTCACGTCACCTTTTTCATTAATTTCTTCTAGTGCTAAGTTGAAACCATTCGTAATTGCTTCACCATATGCTGCACCAGGTCCAGTTAAGTACGAAATTACTCCGATTTTCGCTGACACAGTACCATCAGCATTTGTTGAATCTCCTTCACTATTTGTCCCGCTACAAGCTGCTAATAAAATTAGCATGAAAACAGAGATTAATAGAGATGTTTTTTTAGCGATTTTTCTCATTCTTCTACCCCCAAATATTATTAGAATTTTATAACTAGTCTCTATTAAATGACATTAATTCGACAAAGTAAAGGTATTTTACAGAATTATTAGAATTTTAATTATTTTAGAAAAGTAATTGAAGAAGAAAAATGAATGTTTTAGCGTATAGCCAATAAAGTTTGTCTGGACGTAGGGAATTATAAGAAAGAAAACGGAATTAGAGCTAAAGGGTGTTGGGGCAATATGAGGAAAAGCAACAGTCAGATTTTTGAATCTACTAATCAATAAAAAGGAAATATCGATAAAGTAACGAAGTGTATGTATATCAAAACAAGATGTTAGTGATATGAATTGATGTAAACGCGTACGAGTGTATGTGTCAAGACACTATAATAGAAGGAAAAAATTGAGAGTTAAACAAAAGTCCTTCTAATAATGCAAAAACCTCATGTAAAGAAAGGATTGGATATGTTGAATATTATTGATATGCATAGTGATGCTTTATTGAAACTCTACCAAACTCAAGGTGAAATCCAATTTAAAGACGCCGCAGAATTAGAAACGAATATGGAACGATTAAAAAAAGGCAAGGTGAAAGTACAAGCTTTTGCTGTTTTTATTTATCCAGATATTAAAGCAGAACAAAAATTTCAAGTAGCCCTTGATCAAATCCATTACTTTTACACAGATGTCCTCGGAAACAATCCAAATATGAAATTAATAAAAGAATGGTCAGATATTGAACACTTGAAAGAGAATGAGATTGGGGCTTTATTAACACTTGAAGGGGTCGATGCAATTGGCAATGATATTAAAAAGTTCTCGATCCTATATCAATTAGGGGTACGATCTGTTGGACTTACATGGAATAATGCGAATTTAGCGGCAGATGGAGCACAGGAAAAACGTGGTGCAGGATTAACTACTTTTGGAGAAGAGATCGTTGCATTTAACAATGAACATAAGATGTTTACAGATGTTTCCCATTTATGTGAGAAGGCATTTTGGGATGTGATGAACGTAGCGAAATATCCTATTGCTAGTCATTCAAACTCGAGGGCTATTATGAATCACGTGAGAAACCTATCAGACCAGCAAGCGAAAGCGATGTTTGAAAAGGATGCAATGGTTCACATGGTGTATTGTCCTCAGTTTGTAAAGGACAAGGAGAATGTGACAATCGCAGATTTAATCGAACACATTGACCATTTCTGCTCCATAGGCGGCGAAAAAAATATTGGACTTGGATCCGATTTTGATGGAATCACAACAAAAATTATGCAATTGGAAGATGCATCGATGCAACAAAATCTATTAAATGAACTTTTAAAAAATAATTACTCGGAAGAGCTTGTAAAAGGTTTTGCTTATGAAAACTTTATGCGTCATCTTCCGAAGTAATAAATGACTGCCGAAGCGAGAAAACCGACTGTGCTGAAAAGGAGGCCAATCTCGAAAAAGCTTTTCTTATTGGGAAAGCTTTTATCATAATTAACAGTGTCAGTCGAGCGTTTTTCACTTTCTCGTATAAGTTGTTCCTTTTTATTAATGCGACTATAAAAATGTTTGAAACTTTTGATAAAGGCACTGAAAAATTCAGCTTCAATCAAAACAATGATTGCGTAAATAACTAAAAGTAAAAGACCGACTAAAAAAAGGGAATCCAACCATTTACTTAGACTCCAAGATGGATGTAACAAAAAAGATAGGGACAAAGAAACGACTAACGAAATGGTAATTAGAATGTTTCTGAAATTCATAGTTCAACTTTCCTTTCTTGATATTCTTATACATTACCATAGGGCAAATATTTTCTGAAAATTTGATTATTGAATTGCTTTATATAAAAATAACATTTATGATTGTTAAAAATTGAGAAAAAAATTGGGGGCAAGAAGATGAGGAGAAAGATAAAAAATTCAGCTTTAACGCTGGGTATGGCAACGGCACTACTATTATCTGGATGTAACTTTAGTAATTCTACAGAAAAAGTTGATGAGAATAATGATACTAAAGTTAGTCAAACGTTAAATGTCACTGAGCCTGCCGATGTACCTACACTTGATTCGACAAAAGCGCATGATGGTATTGCATTTACAGTATTAAATAATGTAAATGAAGGATTGTATCGTCAAGATGAAAATAATTTACCCATAAAAGCTTTAGCTACAGAACACAAAGAAAGCGAAGATAAAGTCGTACACACATTCACATTACGTGAGTCTAAATGGAGTAACGGTGAGCCAGTTAGAGCTCAAGACTTTGAATTCGCATGGAAACGAGTAATGAAAGATAACAGTCCATACGCGTTCATGTTCGTAACGGCTGGGATTAAAAATGCTGAAGCCATTTTGAATGCAGAAAAAGATGCAGATGAACTTGGAATTAAAGCAATTGATGATATGACACTTGAAGTAACATTAGAAGCAGCAAATCCATTGTTCCAAACATTGTTAACGTTCCCGACTTTCTTGCCGCAAAACCAAAAATTCGTTGAAGAAAAAGGCGATCAATATGCACTTGAAGCTGATGGCATTTTATTCAATGGACCATTCAAACTTGTAGAATGGACACATGAGCAAGGCTGGAAATATGAAAAGAACGAAGATTACTGGGATGCAGAAGCAGTTAAATTGGATAACATCAACGTCTATGTTGTAAAAGATCCATCTACTGGAACTAACCTTTACGAGACTGAAAAAGTAGATCGCGTTGAATTAAGTTCCGCTTTAGTAGACCAATATAAAGATGATGAAAACTTCCAAATTTTAAAAGAATCAGGACTGGTGTTCCTACGTTTCAATCATAACCATCCTGTATTAGGCAATAAAGATGTTCGTAGAGCAATTAATATGGCCATTGATAAAAAAGGCCTTACAGATGTTATTTTAAAAGACGGTTCTTCTCCTTTAAATGGTGTAGTTCCAGAAGGTTTCTATAACTCTCCCGATGATAAAGACTACCGTGAACTTAATGGAGACTTTAACACAGGTACAGTTGAAGAAGCACAAGAGGCTTGGGCAAAAGGCTTAAAAGAATCGGGTCAAAAAGATGTAACAGTTTCAATTAACATTGCCGATTCAGATGACCAAAAGAAAGTGGCTGAATACATTCAAGCACAACTGGAAGATAATCTTCCAGGATTCAAATTGGAAATTAAAGCTGTTCCATTCGCACAACGTCTAGAAATTGAAAAAGCAGTTGAATATGATTTATCACTATCTTCTTGGGGTCCAGATTACAGTGACCCGATGACTTATCTTGATATGTGGTTAAAAGACGGATCAGCTAACCGTATGGATTACCACAATCCGGAACTTGATAAACTAGTAACACAAGCAAGAGTAGAATCTGATTTAACAAAACGTTACCAAATGTTGTTAGAGATTGAAAAAATCTTGTTAGAAGAAGATGCAGCAATAGCGCCACTTTATCAATCGGGTGAATCCATCCTTATAAGAGATAAAATCAAGGGTGTTCTTGTCCATCCAACTGGTGCAGAATTTACGTATAAGTGGGCTTCAATCGAAGAATAAAGTAGTGGTTATACAGCTAAAAGTACGAGGGTGTAGCCGAGTTTCGGCACACCCTCGTTTTGAATTTTACGCACCTTATAGAATAGGGGAGTTTGAATGAAGCGATACCTAGTAAAGCGAATTGGTTATATGTTAGTAACACTTTTTGTCATCGTCACCATCACTTTTTTCTTAATGCAACTTCTTCCCGGAACCCCCTTTACAAACCCGGAAAAATTAACAGACCAACAAATGACCATTCTTAATGCAAAATACGGACTCGATCAACCAGTCGGAATTCAATACATACGATACTTAGGAAATTTAGTACAAGGAGATTTAGGATATTCTTTTCAACATGAAGGAAGAACAGTTTCAAGTATGATCAGTGATCGAATTGGTCCGTCTGCTTTCATTGGGTTGCAGGCGCTGATATTTGGAGCGGTGATTGGATTAATACTTGGGATAATTTCAGCATTAAAACATAATTCGGTTTTTGACTATGGTTCTGTGGCAGTAGCAGTTATCGGCATGTCCATTCCATCTTTCGTTTTTGCGGCATTACTTCAATATTATGTAGGCGTAAAGCTAGAATGGTTACCTGTCGCTTTATGGGAAGGTTATTCCAGTACGATATTACCTTCGTTTGCCTTGTCCGTAACGGTCACAGCAACCGTTGCCAGATTTATTCGCAGTGAGATGCTTGAAGTACTCGGACAAGATTATGTTATAACGGCGAGAGCTAAAGGAATGACTGAAAATCAAGTTATTGTTAAACACGTCATTCGAAATGCGCTTATTCCGGTCGTAACTATGTTAGGACCACTTGCTGTATCTATCATGACTGGAACATTAGTTATTGAAAAAATATTTTCTGTACCCGGTCTTGGAGAACAGTTTACACTTTCAATCCTAGTTCTCGACTATAGCGTTATTATGGGGATAACAATTTTCTACAGTGCCCTATTTATATTTGTGGTCTTTTTAGTCGATATAATTTACGGGTTTTTGGATCCTCGAATTACGTATAACGGGGGGGAATCAGCATGAAAAACTCACACGAAAAAGAGTTAGCACAAAAAGAAATTCAAACGCAGAACGCTTATATCCCTGAAGAAATTACAGATGATATGTTTGTAAAAGCACCACTTGATCCGAAAAAAAGTGAGGAAATTGGGACTCCTTCCGTATCGTTCTGGAAAGAAGCCTTTCAACGACTTGCCAAAAATAAAGGATCAATGATTTCATTGGTTTTATTAGTATTGCTAATTATTTTGGCCATTATAGGCCCAAGCTTAAATGACTTTACATATCGTGGTCAAAATATTGAACACTCTAATATGCCTCCTAAGATGCAAGGTTTAGAATGGTTAGGGTTTGACGGAAAAGATGCTAGAGGGATTGACCAATACGCAGAGAAAAATGTTGAAACCAACTATTGGTTTGGAACAGATGAATTTGGTCGTGATTTATGGACACGTGTTTGGAAAGGTACACAAATTTCTCTTTTCATCGCGGTAGTAGCTGCAGCACTTGATTTGATTATTGGCGTCATTTATGGAGGAATTTCCTCATTTTATGGGGGCAGAGTCGATAATATTATGCAACGTATTATTGAAATCCTTGTGGGGATACCAAACTTAATTGTTATCATCCTCTTCATTCTTATATTAGAACCTGGTATCAGGTCGATTATTTTAGCAATGATTATTACAGGATGGGTAGGAATGGCTCGAGTAGTTCGAGGTCAAGTACTGCAATTGAAAGGTCAAGAGTTTGTGCTAGCTTCAAGAACACTCGGAGCATCGAACCCACGTCTTATTTGGAAGCATATTTTACCCAATGTAATGGGGCCAATTATAGTAACAGTTATGTTTACAATTCCAACAGCCATATTCTTTGAAGCCTTTTTGAGCTTTATTGGACTTGGTTTACAGGCACCTCTTGCTTCACTTGGAGTGTTAATCGAAGACGGCTATAAGTCGATGCGTTATTTTTCATACAAGTTGATTTATCCTGCGATAATTATTAGTACGATTATGATTTGCTTTAACCTACTAGGTGACGGTTTGCGAGATGCACTTGATCCAAAAATGAGGAAATAGGGGAGGGTCCAATATGAAAAGAAATATACTGACGGTTGATAATTTACATGTGTCATTCAAGACCCAAACCGGAAAAATAACAGCTGTGCGTGGAGTGGATTTTGAACTGAACAAGGGCGAAACACTAGCGATCGTAGGTGAATCAGGATCAGGAAAATCAGTTACTGCAAAATCAATTATGCGCTTATTGCCAAAAAACAATACGGAAATCACAAAAGGCGACATTTTATATGAAGATAGAAGTTTATTAAATATTTCTCTTAAAGAAATGACAGAGATTCGGGGATCTGAAATTTCTATGGTTTTCCAAGATCCGATGACTTCGTTGAATCCAACAATGAAAATCGGAAAGCAAATCATGGAAGGTTTGCAAAAACATCAAAATTTATCAAAAGAGCATGCAAGGTCGCGTGCTCTAGAAATGTTGAAGCTCGTTGGCATCCCGAGTGCTGAAGCTAGGTTAGAAAATTACCCTCACCAGTTTTCCGGGGGAATGCGACAACGTGTTGTCATTGCGATGGCACTTGCTTGTAATCCTAAGGTTTTAATCGCAGACGAACCAACAACTGCACTCGATGTAACCATTCAAGCACAAATTTTAGACTTAATGAAGAACTTACAAAAGAAAATGGATACGTCCATTATTCTCATCACTCACGATTTAGGTGTCGTTGCGAATATGGCAGACCGAGTTGCTGTTATGTATGCTGGAAAGATTGTGGAGCAAGGAACACTTGATGAAATTTTCTATAATCCGCAGCATCCATATACTTTAGGACTTTTACAGTCGATGCCTAAGTTAAATGAAGATCGTGCCGTTCCATTACTGCCAATACCAGGTTCACCGCCTGAATTATCAACACTTGGAGAAGGGTGTGCATTTGCGGCAAGATGCCCACATACGATGAAAGTATGTCATCATTTCACACCTCAAGACACGGTGATTGAGAATGAACATACGGTGGCATGTTGGTTACAAGATGCTCGAACACCAAAGCAATACCTTCCGGAAACAGTTGAAGTGGCAAGGTGAATGTGATAAATAGTGAGTAAAAGTTGATTCTTAAAGATAAGCCGAAGTTTATCGATGATGGACTCTATCGTACATTTGCGAAAGCTGCATGTAACGCATGAGCCAAAGTTGTATTTAAGAATAAGAGAGAAGCTAAGTGACATGGTCACTTAGCTCCTTTTTTTGGCTTTAGAGGATGAAGCAGAAGTTTTTAATTCATAGCGACCCAAAAACTCCGTCAATCTAGAGGATCATTCTCGTGTTTAGCATTTAGTTGTAAATTTTGCGAGTTTAGTTGTAAAAATGGGGCATTTACTTGTAATTTTGAGCGACTTAGTTGTAAAAATCACCTGTTTAGTTGAAAAAGTAAAATAGTGGAAAATAATTAGAGGGGGAAGGATGCGCAAATTTTGCAACAAAGCTAAAAAACAAAAACACCTTCTACATCAACACTTGTGAATAAGTGTTGATGTAGAAGGTGTTTATATTGTTATTCATTACCTACGTCCAAAATTAATCCATTGAACTCCGTTACGATCTTCTAGTTGGAATCCGCGCCAACCTTCAGCAAGTTTGGCCTGTTGAGTTTCAAAATCATCTATTTGAATAAACATGACTTGATTCCATATCGGAGAATTGACTTCTTGCAAATCTTTCACAAAAATATAACGCATAAGTCCGCCATACTTTTCTTTCAGAGCCAAGATTTCCATTCCTTGTACGAACTTGTCTTTCAAACTAGGGATATTAGAAGTTGCAACCGTACAACAAACGTATCGATACTCATCATGTTGTTGAGATAATTCTTGCATAATAAGAATCGCTAGTGTTTTTTGCAGTTGATTACCACGGTATTCAGGCAAAACATTAGAAATCTCTTGATAAATTACTTGTTGTAACTCATCCACTTTCAAACCAATATCTAGTCCTAAATGTTCCTCGTCAATTAGAGGAACTAACAATGCCCGAAAGGCAATTAGTGTTTCGTCAACAAATGCTCCAATCATTAACCCGTTGCCATTTAATATAAATTCAAACTCCTGTTTTGAGAGAGGTTGTAATGATTGTTTATCTTTTAAAGAAAGAATTATTTGTTCTTGTACCGATACTATTTCGGACAAATGATCCAATGTTAAAGCCTGAACATAAAATGATTGCTCAAGTTGGTTGCTTTTTTTAATGGTTCCTTCAAATATGTGTTTCACATATTCGCCTCCTTTACCGCACTGCATCCTAAATTTCTGGAAACCTACGCAGTGTTTCTTCAGTTATTCTATTCTTAATTCTTTATTTATAGTCGAATGGAACATCATTCGTTCATTTGGAAAACCATAGTACTTAGTCGGAATTAAACTAATTATGTATGTTAGTTATATTATATACTGGAAATCGAAACTAAGGATATATTCTATATAGTTATACTTTTCTTAATAAAACATAAAGATGCATATATTGTGTCCAATAGTAAGATTTCCGAGACAATTTGACAGTGAAAAAGTCCAGCGGCTATCAAGCGTCTGGACCTAGATTTCTTATAATTATCGTGATGCTTTGCGATCTTGTTGTTCCCATCTTTTTAGTGAAGGATAAGGATCATATGCCCATTCTGTTCGTCCATTATATTTATACATGCCGTAATGAAGGTGGGGAGGAAAACGACCACTTGTCCATTTCTTCCCGTATCCTGTACTACCTACATAACCAATAATTGTCCCAGGTTTAATAATGTCGCCTTCTTTGATGTCTTTGCTAAAGCTGGAAAGATGAGCAAAGTAATGATACGTATTTTGGACATCTCGAATGCCTACTCGCCAACCGCCGTATTCATTCCAACCTTTTGTTTCGATCAATCCGTATGTGGTGGCTCGAACTGGGACACCATAAGAGGCAAATAAATCAGTACCTTCATGTATTCTGCGGCCACCCCAACCTCTTCTATCTCCCCAAGTACTTCGGTAGCTATAATCTTGATTAACTGGAAGAGGAAAGGCGTTTTGATCTAATTTTAATGTCTCAAAATGTTCGTAAATCTTTGCAATCGTCATAATTTGGTTTACTGTTTGTTCGTGCTTATAGTGTATCTGTAATCCTCGTTTGAATTCTTTTTCACTGTGTGAGTAATTGCTCAAGAAGTGAGCCATTGTCACCATTACATCGTCATCATTTGTTCTATCAGCGAATCCGTCATTATTTCCGTCCATCCCGTTTCCATCAAAAAAAGCGATGGATGAAGAGAGAGTATCATTTTTAATTGGATTATGAATACCTACCCAAAAATCATCAGAAAATTGTATAGCAACAGTTCCTTCTCTTTTTGGAATATCATTGCGCACTTGTTGAATGTTCCGTTCAAATTGATCAACTGCCGCTAAATAATACCAAGGCAATGTGATGCTTGAATACTTTGTATAGGTTTCCATCCGTTCATCCAAAATTTGTTCTCTTGTTTGTTGATCTGTTGCAGAAACAACGGAGGAACCAAGAAAGAAAAATGCGCTCATTATAAAAGTTAATTGAAAACATCGACTCAAACCAAATACCTCCTTTTTTCAATACATTTTATAGTTTTCCCATTCATCATATATTCATGAATAGAAAATGATGTAAAGAAGATTTTAGGTTAAAGTAACAAAAAACGGCCATTAAAGAATGGCCGCTTTCCAGAGTTTTTATAAAATTAATTAGGTTATTTTTCACATGACAAGATAAATGATTTAAAAATAGCTGTTGAAGCTAAATCGTTTTTCGCTAACAAACACTCAGGGTGCCATTGTAAGCCCATAACAAACGAATGAACTGTACTTTCAAAAGCTTCAATAATTCCGTCACTTGCCACTGCACATGCTTTAAAGTTGTTTGGAATTTCACGTACAGCTTGGTGATGAAAACTATTTACTTTAATCTTTTCTAGTTGGACGATATCACTTAGCATCGAACCTTTTAGAACTTTCACAAAGTGGGATGCATGTGTTCGTGGGGCAAGTTGAGTATGCTGCAACAGATTACTTTGCGATTGCATATAAATATCTTGGTACATATCCCCACCAATAGCGATATTCAGAATTTGCATGCCTCTGCAAATACCTAAAATAGGTTTATTAAGCTTAAGCATTTTTTCGATGACAGCTATTTCAAACTCATCTCTTTCAGGTGTAATACTTCCGAGATTTTTGTGTGGCTCTTCATTAAATAAAGTGGGGTCGATGTCTCCACCACCAGTTAAAAGTAAGCCATCAAGTAATTGGACAATACAATCGATTGCATCCCCTTCTATGTTTGGGAGGATTATAGGTACTCCTCCAAATTTGGTAATGGCCTGTATATAATCTGTAGGGACTGACAGAACATGTTCATTTAAACTTGAAGAAATACCGATAATAGGTTTCAAATGGTTAATTCCTTTCACTTAAGCTTTTGATTTAAAAGGTCTATAATTACGCAATTTCACGTTCCATTGCGACTTGCAAAATTTCAAACCACTGATCTCTCGATAGTGTTAAATTTAGTGCTCGAATCGCGGATTCAATACGATTCATTTTACCTGAACCAACTATTGGCATAATGTTTGCTGGGTGATTAAGTAACCATGCGTAAAGAACTTCGTCTATCCCTTGTGCACCGATTTCTCCAGCTATTCTCTCAAGCGTAATACGTAAATTCTTCGCTCTCTCATCATTAGAAGAGAAGATACTACCACCAGCTAGGGGAGACCAAGCCATCGGAGCAATTCTTTCTTCTTGGCAAAGATCTACAGTGCCATCTTCAAAGTTCTCAAGTTGATAAGCAGAAAGCTCAATTTGATTTGTAATCAGTGGGAAATCTAAATAAGATTGAAGCATTTTAAACTGTGAGCGTTTAAAATTTGAAACGCCAAATTGACGAACTTTGCCTTCAATTTTTAGCTGAGTGAATGCTTCTGCTACTTTTGCAGGGTCCATAAAAGGATCAGGTCGATGGATAAGTAAGACATCTATATAATCTGTTTGAAGGTTTTCAAGAGACTGATTTACTGACGAGATAATATGTTCTTTACTTGTATCATATGATTTAATACTATGTTCTGGACGATTATTAGAAATAAGTTTAATGCCACACTTCGTGACAATTTCCATTTCTTTTCGAAGCTCTGGTTTCAATGCAAGAGCGTCACCAAATTTTTTCTCACACGTATAATCCCCATAAATATCTGCGTGATCAAATGTTGTAATACCGGCATTTAAACATTCTTCAATGAGTGCAAGTACTTCTTCATTTGACATTTCCCACTCAGCTAACCGCCATAATCCGTGAATGATTCTAGAAAAAGATAAATCCTCTGTTAGTTCTACACGTTGCATTATTTTTTCCTCCAATATCGATTAGAATGATTAAGATATTTGTCTACGATTAACGTAACATAACTTGGTCAATAATGGCAGGAGTATACTATATTCAAATGTAAGAAATCTTGTTCATTCTGGATTATTTATGGTGAGTTTTAAACGTTGTTATAACTGAAGAAGTTAATTGGTATAATTAGGATAGGTAGTTTTATTTGGAGGGTGTAAGTATTGAAAAGGAAATACGGAGATCGCTCAGAATGGAAACGAGTTATTGATAGAGACTATACACAATCATTTTTTGATACTGAAGAATTTAAAGGGTATGTAACTTTAATAAAAGTTAATAAAGTTGCTGCTCCTTTATCTGCGAAATATGGGGAAGAAAAATTTTGTATTGTGGATGACGGCTATATTTGGCTACAACACTTTCCTACAAATAAACATCATTCGCTAACAACCATGTTTAACCACAAAGGTGAAATTGTACAGTGGTATATTGATATTTGTTATAGGAACGGCTTCAAAAATAATGTTCCTTGGTTAGATGATTTATATTTGGATATTATTGTTTTACCATCAGGTAAAGTTATTCAAAAAGATATTGATGAATTAGAAGAGGCTTTATCCAATGGAATAATTGATGACAATTTATATAAACTGGCTTGGGAAGAAACAAATGAAGTAATGAATTTAATTAAGCAAGGGAATTTCAATTTACTTGAAATGTCTAATACACACAAAGATCAATTGTTAAAATTACTAAATTAAATAGGCTCGGTTGACTTTCACGGTTGATTTTATAAAGAAGGAATCTGCGCGATTTCTGCGGACGAAGTTAGCGAAGCGATGCAGGAGCAATAAGTGTGCGACGAGTAACCGCAGGAGCAGTAGGTGTGCGACGAGTAACCACAGGAGCAATAAGTATGCGACGAGTAACCGCAGGAGCAATAAGTATGCGACGAGTAACCGCAGGAGCAGAGGTTTTCGCAGATTTCTTACTGTTTAATACATGAATTAACACACTATTAAAACCCCATACTAAATCATGTTGATGACTATTCGAAGGAGTGCATTTGCGCCTAGCATGCCGCTTGAGCGTCCAGCTCAAATGTTCAATAGACAACCGTACCGTTTAACGGGGCGATTATAAGAAGGTTTTTACATTTTACAGAGTTTCTTCAGGGACGTCGAGAAAGGATGACGAACATGGTTTTTGATCAAAAGGAAATAAATAAATGGATCCAAACATATCCAATATTACAACCTATTATTAATTTGGAACCGGTAGTATGGTTAAATCCTCATCTACAAAAGATGAATGAATTATCACCTCTTGCTGTTAATAAAGATGATATGGAAGAAGCAGCTCGTTTATGGCAGCGTTTCGCCCCATTTTTAGCTAATGAATTTCCCGAAACGAAAAAGACAAAGGGAATCATTGAATCTCCTTTAAGAAAAATAACTACTAGTAAAGATGAGTTTAACCGTTCACATCATGCCAACATACAAGGTGACCTTTATTTGAAATGTGACAACGAACTACCAATTGCTGGCTCGATAAAAGCTCGTGGCGGTGTATATGAGGTCCTTCATTATGCGGAAAAATTGGCAATTGAAGCGGGATTAGTTAACCAAAATGATGATTATATCGTTTTTTCAAGTGAGCAGTTTAAAGAGTTTTTCAAGCAATTTACCATTGGTGTTGGCTCAACAGGTAATTTAGGATTAAGCATTGGTATTATTGGTGCGAAGCTAGGCTTCCAGGTGTCCGTTTACATGTCTGCGGACGCAAAACAATGGAAGAAAGACTTGTTGAAGTCTAAAGGGGCTATTGTTCATGAGTTTAAAGGTGATTTTGGCGAAGCCATATTCACTGGCAGACAACTAACAATTAAAAGTCCAAATGGATATTTTGTAGATGACGAAAATTCCAAACATTTATTTCTAGGGTATAGTGTGGCAGCCATTCGACTGCAAAAACAACTAGACGACGAAGGGGTAATTGTTGATGCGGAGCATCCTTTATTTGTTTACTTACCATGCGGCGTCGGAGGTTCTCCTGGTGGGATTACTTTCGGATTAAGACAAGTTTTCGGTGACAATGTACATTGTTTCTTTGTAGAGCCAACTCATTCACCAGCTGTGTTAATCGGATTGTTAACCGGTGAAAAGGAAAAATTATGTGTTCAAGATTTTGGAATAGACAATTTAACTGAAGGAGACGGTCTCGCTGTTGGAAGACCTTCCTGTTTTGCATCGTCCATAAGTGAAAAATTAGTTAGCGGTATTTACACACTGGAAGATGATGAATTATTTAAATACTTAGCGATACTTGCCGATAGTGAAGGAATCTTTTTAGAACCCTCTGCCGCATCTGGCCTAGATGGTCCAGCGAGAATTTTAGCCTCAGAGTATGCACAACAACATAATTTAAATACTTCACAAGCTACACATATCGTCTGGGCAACAGGTGGAGCGCTAGTGCCAAAAGCCGACATGGAAGGGTTTTATAAAAAAGGTCGGAGTTTTATTTAATTTGTTTGAGACGCATCCAGTAGCTTAAACAGTGCTGGTTTTTTTGTTGTTTAAATTAATCATAAATACTTTTGATGAAATTGGGAACGCTATTTCTTGTACGATTTTTTTAAACTAAAGGAGGAAAATTAATGACACGTAACACCCCAAAACCAGATGATCGAACTGATAATGTTGAAAAGATTCAGGATACAGTAAAGAATACAATTGCTAATATGGAAGCTGCAGAAGAAACAATGGCTTTTACAGATGGAAGAGAACTTGAAGCACTTAAAGAGAAAAATGCACGACGTAAAGAAAGCATAAACGGTTTGCGAGAAGAAATAGTTGATGAAGCTACAGATCGTAAGAATGGATATTCTAAAAAATAGGTAAATAAATTAGAAAATCCAGCAGAGCATTGCTGGTTTTTTTTATGAGATTTAGCGTGGCGATTAGTGAAGCTTAATCTGAGTAAATAGATATGATGAAAATGGGAATAATATCGATTGAACGAGTTATTAAATAATAGAGGAGGAAAAATAGGATGCCTAGACCACTACCTAATGATTCAGCGGATAATGAAAAAAGGCTTAAGAATACAATAAATAATATGGAGGCAGCAGAAGAAGCAATAAACTTAGCTGACGGTAAAGAACGCGAGTTAATCAAAAAGGCAAATGAACGCCGAAAGGAAAGTATTGAGGGCTTGCGAAATGAAATTATCGAAGAAGATAAATCACGAATAAATGGTTATCTTTAAAAGCACTAAATAAAGAAAAGAATCCAGCAATTGCGGGATTCTTTTCTTTTCATTATTTTTATTAATGAACTGAAGCTAATTGTGGTGCTACATGTAAAGGAGGGGGAAT
>NZ_JBATUX010000037.1:0-38679 GCF_049671445.1 Paenisporosarcina sp.
TTCCAAGTCCTACTTCATCTGCCAGAATCGCTTTGCCATTCATTCTTTCAATGACCGTTTGCGCCACTTCCAATTGATGGACAAGTGGTGTAAGATTCGGCAAATATTTAGGCGATTGTAGACCAGCGAAATCAGTAATCAAGCTATTTTTAACTACCTCGTAACTCATGTTGTATAATGTCCAATTATCCCATTGTTCACGATTCTCTAATCGTTCTATAAAGCCTTCTTTCCACTCAGACGACCTTTCAATTATCATTAACATCACCTCAAACAACTTTTTCTTTCTTATAAGGTTGTCCAAAAAAGTCATTCCTATGTTTTTTAAATTGAATAAACAGTAGAAATCCTAAAAAATGTGTACAATGACGAGAAACTATCATATTTCTATAAATTTACAACCATGTTATACTATTCTAATACTCATAAAATTAATAATATATGAGAATTACATTAAATTTTAAAACAATTTATAAACCGAAGAACCTAAAAATCTCTAATAAATTAGTTAATGTATGATTTAAATTACATAAAGATAATGCTAGCGTCAAATTGTCATACATGTAGTTGTTAGCAAGCATTGGAGGAGAAAAGGTGAACACAAACTTGCAATCGTTAGGAAAAATGATAGTTGAAAAGAAGTATGAGATTGCTAACGCTGTGCACATTGACCGAATGGGACCAGTAGTTATGACCGAAGATGAGAAACGTCAATTCGAACAAATAGAACAATCTATTATAGACATTCGTGCCAACTTTATCAGTTTATTTGGGGAAGCTCTAATTGACCATTTAGATCAACAAAAGGCTGTAGACAACATACTTTCATGGGGCAAGGAAACCGGAGAATACTTCTTCAATTTAGGTGTGCCATTAGATGAAGCATTAAAAGATGCAAGTTTCTACCGGAAACACATCTGGCAAGCGATCCAAGTAGAAGCGGAAGTACAGAATATGTCAGCAGCAACTGTATTTGAAATTATATCTATTTTTGATCCCCTTTTAGATAAAGCGATTTATAGTTTTAGCCTTACTTATGTTGAGTCTCATCAAAGATCTCTAGAAATTGCACAAATTGCCTTTATTGAAATATCAGTTCCTGTTGTTCCTTTATTTCAAGGAGTAGCCGTTTTACCCTTAATTGGTAATATCGATACTGAAAGAGCCAACATCATTATGGAGAAAACGTTAAATTCAGCAATTAAACTACAGCTAGAGAAATTAATCATTGATCTTTCGGGAATTCATATAGTAGATCGAGCAGTGGCTGAACAAATCTTCAAAATTGTTGATGCATTAAGTCTTATCGGTGTCCGTACAGTCATCACTGGAATAAGACCTGAAGTTGCACAAATCGTTGTCAGCCAAGGAATGGATTTTAGCAGTGTAACTATCAAAGCGACTCTTTCTCAGGCAATGAATGAAATTTTCATTAATTTACGATAAATACATGTCAAAAAACATCTTAACTTAAATAACTCTGTAAATAGCGTAATAAATAACGGTGATTTACATACAAACTAGCATTGCTTATAGCAGTGCTTTTTTATCGCTTACTTTTTAAGAATAAAAGGATTTATATCAATATATGGGAATATTATCGATAGATTTATTGATTCAGGTTGTTCTTTTGATATTTAATTATCGTAGTATAAGAACAGAGAAATTGAGTTTTATTTCTGGAGGATTTAAGGGGTGGTGGAAAGTAGTCAATCCGAATAATGTTATAAACTTACGAAAGTCAGTAAAATAGTTTCTTCTTCAACTAACAGCCAGTTGAAGAAGAAACTATTTTGTGCGAAGACTCAGCTTCTTGGTTGGTTTTTTGTGCGTTCGTTATTTACATTTATTATATTTTAATTCGAGCAATCATCAGAAATCTAACTTCACTGTTATCATAGGTAGAAATTTTTCATCTTCCACAGTTACTAATCAGCCAAAAATCTGAGCTGCAATACCATACAGAGTTTCATTTCTTATTGGTAATTGATCTGCATTTTTAATCATAATCGGAGGTTGATTAACTTTAACAAACCCACAGCTTTCTATGTAAGAGATGAATTTAGCATTCCCAGAAGGCACATCAATTCTTAACTTTTCTTGATAATTTCCAGCTAATCTATGAATCAAATGTGAAGCAACTTCTGAATTAGGGGCTACTATTGGCCCGAGTATAAGATTTGTAGGTGTTACTATCGACAAACCAAAGCCAACAATTTCACCCAATGAATTCCTCACAGCCAGAGCCTCTTTTGATTGAGCAATCCTTAATGTAAGGAAAGATGTTCTATCTTCTCCAAAAGAAAATTTATCTAATTCTATAATTTTAGGCATCCAAGATGATTCTATTTTTTCTACGGTAAAACTTACGTTATGTTCTAAATGATGAGGTTTATAGTTATTACATATAAATTTATCTATATAGTCTATTGCAACGAAACCCATTTTTTCATACATAGGTCTTCCATCTTCTGTAGCAACTAACATGACGGTTTGAGTATTTAAAACAGAATCTAAACAAGCTTGTGTAACTTTCTTACCTAAACCAAGTCCTCTATAATCTGGGTGTACAATGACCATTCCAATTGTCGCTAAGCTTGAACCATATTTAATAATGGCTGCACTTGAAACCAATTCGCCAAACTGATTTCTATGACCGTAGACTGTACCGGACTTTAATATCGTTTGAATCTCATCAATATCGTAATCCCAACCGACTGATTCAGAAAGAGTAATCAAGTCAGGTATATCGTTTATATCAAAATTCACTATTTTTAACATTGAATTATTAATGATCAATTTAAACACTCCTTGTCTTCATTAGCCTTTTAGCTACCTAAAACAGAAACATTTTTAGTTGAAGAACTCTCTGCTCTTTATTAAAAAGTTTTTCTCAACCATTCTTTTAATGTGTTCTGAAGCAGTATTATGAGAGACATGTATACTTGATGCAATTTCATTTACTCCTATATTTATCTGTTTATCAACAACTTGAAGAATACGAATTGTTTGATGAGAAATCTTTTCTTTATGCTGATAATGCATATGGTAATAGATATCAGTCCAATATTGATTTAACAGTTCAACTTCACGGTTCACTAACATCACTCCTTTTTATCGTCACTTACGATTGTGTCGTATTAAACGACATAAAGGAACTTGTTGTTTTGTATTACGATTTTTATGTGCTAAACAATACTCCATTTAATGCATCTAAATACCTTTTTGCTGACGCTTGAACACGTATACATGCGTCTTCTTCAATAACACGATGGAAAGCATCATATAAGCGATTGAATTTCAGCCCCTCTAACTTAGCAGCCATATTTTCAACGTTGGAGGCTGGCAAAGGGATAAAATTTGGGTAACTGTACATAAAACTTACCCAGTCACGGTCTGCAACCACTCGAACGATATCACCTGATAAGAGAGTCCCTTTTCCATTGTTTCCACTTCGCCATTCCAACACTACAGCTCCTTTAAAATGCCCACCTATACGGTGTAGAACAAAATCTTCATGTAATTCCAAGGATTCTCCAGACCAATAAATGATTTTCTCACTTGGTCGCATGACCCATTCTTTATCGTCTTCATGAATATAGATTGGTACATCAAATGCTTCTGCCCATTCGACTTGACTAGAGTAATAATGAGGGTGTGATAAAGCGATAGCATCGATTCCTCCGAGATCGCTAATGTCTTTAATTGTCGACTGATCGAAATATGTAAGGCAGTCCCATAATAAGTTGAACCCACTACCTTTTACAAAATAGGCGGTTTGGCCAATGCCAAAGTTCGGCTTGGTATGCAAACTATATAATCCCTCATCTTCAGAAAGAATCGAATTTCTGTAGGTACCATCTTGAATCATTTCTTGTAATGTCGTCCACGTTTGTCCCTTGAAGCTAACGTATTGGCGTTCTTCGTTACAAATTACACAGTTTTCTGGAACATCGTTAGAGTATTTATATTGCACTCCGCATGTTTCACATATGAAATTTTTCAATTTAACCATCCTTTACTAGTTATATATATTTTCTAAATAATGTTAATTATAATGAATATTCCATATTTTGTGTTCATCCATAAGTCTTAACTTTGATTTACTGATATCCGTTATACTATAAAGCACGAAAAAACGAGCTACGATTTGATCGCAACCCGTTTTTAGTATTTCTAATTCCTCAATATTGTAAGGATAATTTATTTACGTACTGTTTTTAATGCTGTTGACCATGAAATTACTTGATCTAACATTTGGTTAACTGAATCTGCTTGCACATCTTTTGGTTTAAAGTCAGAGCCATTTTCGAAGTCCGTGAATAGTGATAGTGCTGGGTGCACGCGTACATGTGCTACAGACAATTCACTTAAAATACCACGCAAATGTTCGGTTGCACGTGCACCGCCTACAGAACCGTATGATACGATACCCGCTGCTTTATTGTTCCATTCGTCACGTAAGTAATCTAGAGCATTTTTTAATGCACCGGTGATGGAGTGGTTGTATTCTTGAGTGATGAATACGAATCCGTCACAGCCATTAATTTGTGCTGACCAAGCTGCTGCGCCTGATGCATCGCCACCAGCTTCACCTAATAATGGTAATTTGAATTCTGCGATGTCGATGATTTGATATTCAGCGTCTCCGCGTTTGTCTGCTAGTTCTTTAACCCATTCCCCTACTTGTGGACTAACTCTTCCTTCACGTGTACTTCCTAAAACAATCCCGATTTTTAACATGTCATTTCCTCCTATTTGTTGTGTTTTATTATCTAAGCCAAATAATTTACTAAAGAAACTCATCATAATCCCTCGTTATTCATATTTTTTCTCAAACTCTTTTGTGCTTCTTACTGTGTCTATTGGTCGAACCAATTTTTCAATTTGTTCACGGTTTGGTTCTAAAAACGGTGGTAACGATAATTTTTCACCAACTGTTTCGTAAGGTTCATCACCCATAAAGCCAGGACCATCTGTTGCAAATTCGAATAAAATCTGCGGTGAAACTCGTGCATAAAGTGATTCGAAGAAATGACGATTCACATATCCGGATGTGTGGAATCCGAAAGACTCAAGTCGATCTGTCCACTCGTCTAATACTGCTCGATCTTCTACACGGAAGGCAACGTGATGAACTGTACCGAAGCCTTGTTGACCGTCTGGCAATTCTTCATTATGCTCGACGATTACTTGTGCACCGTTACCACCCTCACCCACTTCAAATAAATGATAAGATCCTTCTGCTGCTAATTCTGTAAACAGCATGACTTTTTCTAACATTTGTTTAAAGTAGTTGAAATCAGCAATGCGTACGAAAATCGGTCCTAATCCTGTAATCGCATACTCTAATGGAATCGGGCCTTTCTGCCAAGGCGTACCAGAAGCGACCCCTTTATTAAACTCATCTGAAATCAGCTGATATTGTTGATCGTCAAAATCTACGAACGAAAGTGTCTGTTTACCAAACTGTTCTTGAATACCACTATGTTTAACTTCAAGTCGGTCAAAACGCTTTACCCAGAACTCAAGAGCTGCATCAGTCGGTACTCGGAATGAAGTTTTTGAAATTTCATTTGTACCATGCGTTCCTTTTGATATGTTTGGGAAGTCAAAGAACGTCATATCCGTACCAGCGCTTCCTTTATCATCCGCAAAGAATAAATGATACGTTCTAATATCGTCTTGGTTGACTGTTTTCTTAACTAATCGCATTCCCAGTACATATGTGAAAAACTCGTAGTTCTTTTCTGCACTACTTGTTATAGCTGTTACATGGTGTATTCCTTTTAAATGATTCATTATTGTTTCCTCCTCTGATTTATCCTAAATAATTTTATCTCGAATTCGAGATATTGCATTAAAAAAATTTATAGTTTTTCAGCGTGATGACCAATTCGTTTAAGTAGTTCAACCGTGTCATTAATTTCTTCTTCTGATAACTGTTCGAAGATTTCTTCAATCTTCGCTTCGTGCTTCGGAAAATATTCATCCATAAATGCCTTACCGGAACTCGTAATTGTGGCAAACGTCACACGACGATCAGTTGGACATGCTTTACGAATCGCAAAACCCTTCTGCTCAAGCTTATCAATTACATACGTGATACTGCCACTTGAAATAAGAATCTTCTTGCCGATAATTTGAATCGGTTGATCCCCTTTATGGTACAACAATTCCAAAACAGCGAATTCGGTTAGATTCAATCCATGTGATGCTGCATTCTTTTTCAATACTTCTTGAATGGCCTGGGAAGCACGGAGCATGACTGTTACTGCTTTTAATTTATTATTAGCTGAAACCATCTAGTTTCCCTTCTTTCAATGTATGCTCAATTTATTTATCTTGAATTAATATATCTTGAATATGAGATAAATTTAACACGTATTTTTCAGATTGTCAATTGTTTGAGATTTATTCTTCCCTACACACAATAATAGCCATGATTTTCGAATCGTTTTAAAACTCAAACCTGACTGCGCGATAAGCTAAAGTGTGAATAACAATGGTTTGTTCTGCAAATCATGTCGGAAAAAAAGATATTTCCTGGGAAATTACTGTCGAATTAAATCTCTGCACATAAAAAGTAGCGGGTGAAAATAGTATTTCAGCCGCTTTTGAGATTATCACTCAACCACTCCAGACTCAGTGATTTTGACATCCACTTTTACTTTCACATTAATCGTTGGATACATATCTCCCCATTTTTTCTCGTCCCAATTTCTTGTCCGACTCCGTACTTGTTCTCCAAGCCCAAGCGGATCAACCTTTAATGCTTGAAACTTTTTAATCAATATTTCGGCTTGTTCCTTTACATCTTGTTCCATTTGTTTTCCGATTTTTTCATACAATTTCTTATGTTGAATTTTTTCACCAGAGTGTTGCCTGATGATTCCATCAATTTGTACATTTATTGTGATTTCCGGATTTGTCTTGTTTTTACTGACTAGAAATTTTCTTTTTGAACCAAGGTTTCGGACATAGGTATCATTTCGGACCTTGTAAGAACCATTTTTCGATGTTTCAGCTAACACAGTAAAGACAAACAATTCACTGAAATCAATTTGATCCACCAATTTATCCTTATCAAATAATGCGATACCGCTAACCTCCACTTGGTCTTTCTCCAATTTCAGTAAAGGTAAATATGGATCTTTTCCTGTTGAATAATAATCATTCATAAATTGATGAAGATCCTTCTTTGGCAGCAATCCCAGATTCACGTTCTGCTCAATGATTTCGGTAACATGCCTCCCCGTGTCCTCGTTCTTAAATGGTGTGGTTAACATCTCTTTCACTTCACCATCTACGACTGCCAACGAGAGATTTGTCGTTACATTTGGATCGCGTTGAAAATTATCCACTAGCTCAAAGACTCCATGACCCGCAAGTTCACTGCTGAAAAGAATCAATTCAAGCTTCCCAGTTTCTACAGTTTTTGGAGATTTCGTATCTATTTTGACGAGAATTTCTTTACTAAGCGAAGAAGTTTCCGTAAACGTTTCACTCGAAATGGACTTATCAGGATTATAGATAGGAACGACAACTGTCGCCTCAATAAGCTCTTTGTCTACGTAATCGTACCCTATAGCTGAGTCTAAGTGCAGATCATCCAATATTTTTGTTCGTACACAACCTGTAAGTAAAGATGAACAAAATAACAACAGAACGATAAACGGTTTTATCATCCATTTCCCCTCACTTTATGATGGATATGGGAGATAATATATAAAAATGGAATGTAAAGAACTATGAAGTAAAAGCCTATTTTAGATACGTTTGTATTTAACACATCAACACTACTCCGATCCGTTAACAAACAATTCCCGACAAAAGTAATGACAAGCAATACTATTAAGGCCGTATGCTGCTTGATTCCAAACAACTGCTTAACCCCTCGGCTAGAAGACCATATTGCAAGGCAGATGTTGGGCAATATGACCAGCGCATACGTCGCAATCCCGATATATTCGAATCGCTCGACGAATGGCATCTCCACAATTTTCCACATACTTAATGTCGCCCATACGGTGCCTTCAAGTTGTTTTTCACTGTAATAAGCAAACGATATGATTGTTACCAGAAGATACATAAATGTCGTAAAAAGAGAGCCGAAATGAGCCCATTTTTGAGATTTTTCCGGCTGTTTGATAAACGGATAAAACATAAACAGCGCTTCAAATCCGAGAAAGCTTAATGCTGTTGCTTTCGTCGAGATGGCGATTTCTTTTATGCTATGGTCAAAGACTGGTAATAAATTTCTAAAATTCGCAAACTCTAAAGGAAACCATAAGGTTAACAGCAAGTATAACGGCAAAACTACTCCCAAAAAGCTCATACCAGTTACAGTTCGAAATCCCCCGGAAACCACATAATAGGTAAGTATTAGAAACATCAGGCTAAATGCCCATACTTTTATATCCGGAAACATCCAAACCTGAATAACCTCGATAAATGTACGAAGGACGGTAATCGCAAAAAATAATAAGTAAACGAGAAAAAACAAACTAAATAGTCCGCCTATCCATTTTCCGAATAGATCCCGATGAATGACCGTGATGTCTCCATTCCCCTTTTTCATAATGCTGTAGATCATCCAAATCAGGAGATTGACGATAAGCCCAAAAGCCAATACAGCGATCCAGGCGTCATAACCTGCAGATTTGGCGATGTATCGTTGAAACCCCAGTACCCCAATTCCTATTTGAAGGGTATGAACAAGAAAAAAAACAAGAAAAGGCGATACAAGAAATCGTTCTTTAATCGCTGTTGGCATCATCTCACCTCCTACCTAACCATCGGAATTTTATTCATCGATATCTTTCTTCTCTTTCGCTTGTTTTTTATTAAACCGTTTCGAATCTTTTGTCCGCAACAGAATAGGTCTTTTCGATTGGGATGAGAAGGGCAAACGTATAAGTGCATCTTGCCAATCTGCCCAACGCGGCGGGTAAATAGGTTCTAAAAATGGCCTGCCTAACGATGTCAACCGAATTAAGTGAACAAGGAAAAAGCAAAAACAGAGAACCACGCCGACTAATCCCCATAACTGTGCAAATAAGAGGAAAGGGAATCGAATCAATCGAATCGAATTGTTCATCTTATATACGGGAGTGGTAAACGAAGCGAGTGCCGCTAGAGCTACGATAATTAACAAAACATTGCTCACCAGTGCAGCTTCAACGGCCGCTGTTCCAATTACAATACCCCCAACAATACCGATTGTTTGACCAATCTTTGTGGGTAATCTTGCCCCAGCTTCACGTAACAGCTCAATTGCCATTTCCAAAAAAATCACTTCTAGTATGGGTGGGAATGGCACATTGCTCCTTGACGTGACAAGGGTAACCATTAGTTCTTTTGGAATTAATTCATAGTGATAGGTGACAACAGCCACGTAAATCGGGGTCGAGAATATCGAAAAGGCAACCGCAAACAGCCGTATCATACGGAAAATCGATGCAATATGCCAGGATAAATAATAATCTTCAAAAGCTGAAAAAAATTCAATTATTGTGGTTGGCCCTATCAAAGCATGAGGAGAGCCATTTACGAGAATCACTACTTTCCCTTCCGCTAGTACAGCAGCCACACGGTCTGGCCGTTCCGTATCCAACAGTTGGGGAAACGGCGAATTCTGGTTATCCGCAATTATCTGTGCAATATAGGAGCTATCGATAATTTGATCAAATTCAATATCGTTAAGTCGCTGAATGACGGTATTCACATTTTCTTCATCTGCAATTTTTTCAAGATAAAGAACAGCCACTCTCGTTTTCGTAAGAGAGCCCACCATTATCTCTTTCGTTTGCAAATCAGATATAGGCAGTCGTTTACGAATCAGATTAAGGTTACTATCTAAAGATTCTACGAATGATTCTTTTGGTCCTACCACACTAAATTCCACTTCCGGGATTGAAACAGTGCGACCGATTCGCAATTCCGCCCGGACTAACGCGCACATATTATCTTTTTCATCCAATTGAATCATGACAAATCCGGTTAATATCATTTTTTCGATTTTATCAATCTCACTTGTAATCATAATATTTTCAACCGAAATAGCCGCCTTTAATTCTTCATACGTTTGTATTGGTTTGTCGCTAATGTGAGCAAGAATATCACGATGCAATATTTCTACGTCAATCAATGATTTAAAATAAGAAATAGATAAAGGATTCGAAGAATGGTCATTGGAATAGCTAATAAAATCACTGGATTTTTTTAATCGACTCATGATTTCAGAAAGATTTTCATTTGATTCCTTTGTAGAATCTTTTGTCGATTCTTTTGATTCACTTTTTTTCTTTTGAAACCACTTTTTCATTGTACTCACCGTCTCCTGTTTAAAGAAATCCAGAGGTATCCTTTGTTTGTTCGCCTATTCGTCAACGTAAAAGACAATTAAGGTTCGCTTTTGATAAGTTAAAAGAGCAAAACTAGGAAAGACAAATCTCTTACTTTCATTGTTAACAATAAATAAAATATATAAACAAAAAAGAACGTCAGCCACTAAGATTAAGGGGTGCCGCAAATACAGTTTTCTATGAGGTTGATAGTTTGAGGGGAAATCGTTGCTTCTTTTCTAGTAGATAAATAGGAAGTATGAAAGTGACAAGATCTAGAGAGACAGGAATTGAATAAATGATTCCTGTTATGAAATTTGAGTGAGGTATATTTAGAAGAAGCAGCAAACTTATTTAACGAACAATTCATTAAGCACTGGCTTTAGACTGTATTTCTGCCGGCACCATAACCTCAAAAACGAAAAAAATGAGCTGCGACATAGTCACAGCTCGTTCTTCTTTTCTGTTATTTTTTTGCAGTATATTTTTTAATAGCCGGCAATATTTCAGTACCAATGAGTTCAATGTTTTTTATTAGTCTTTCATAGGGTACACCGCCAAAGTCTATTTGCGCGATATACCGCTGGTGACTAAACAGCTCATGCTGATAGAGAATTTTTTCGATGATTTGCTGGGGACTACCGATATTCATTACATCATGCGGATCTGCTCCCTGTAGAAAATGTTGCTTTGGATATCCCCGTCCGTTAATGAGTTGCATGCCTTGATTTATGTGAGGATAAGTATCGCTTTGTGCCTGTTGAGTCGTTTCGGCCGCATAGAAAAAACCCGCAGTTGCAACTGGAAGAGTCGTTGAATCAAAACCACTTTGTTCTGCAGCATTGCGATATGCATCAATTGTTGCTTTAAAGCTTGTCGCGGGACCTCCTAATGTTGCTAGGAACATTGGAACACCAGCATTACCAGCTTTAATTGCACTTGCAGCATGTCCACCAACTGCACGCCAAATCGGCATCGAGCCATTTTGCGGGCGTGGAATCACTCTCGCATCTTTTAATGGAGCACGGAATTCCCCACTCCAGTTGACCACTTCTTCTTTACTAATCTTCAATAACAACTCAAACTTTTCTTCATACAACTCTTCATAATCACGGACGTCATAGCCTAATAAATCAAAGAGACCAATTCGTGAAGCACGGCCAGCAACAATTTCAGCGCGTCCCCTCGAAATCAAATCAATTGTCGCAAAATCCTCAAACACACGGACTGGATCCGATGTACTAATAATCGTCGAGGAACTTGCGATTTTAATTTTACTAGTCGCCTGAGCAATAGCTGCTAACACGACAGTGTGCGCTTGCGTTGCAAAATACTCCTGATGGCTTTCACCAACACTAAAAAAATCCAAACCTGCTTGTTCTGCTAGCTTCGCTAATTCAATGATTTCATGAATACGTTCCTGAGTAGAAATACGTTCTCCTTTAAGTGGACTGGGGATATGATCTCCAAGTGTATAAAGTCCAAATTCCATGCCTTTGCTTTGATCAATACGATATTTCTCCATTAATATCATCCTTTTTATTAATAGGTTAGTTAATTTCATCATTCATAAAATCGAATTTAAACACGAACATTCTAAAAACAAAGATTCTGTCGATTTCCGTTACGGGCGGACGCTTTCCGCGGGTGGTCCGTGTGCCTCCTCGTTCGCGACGCTCTCTGCGGGGTCACACCTGGACACACTTTTCCCGCCGGAGTCGCCGCCCTTCACTCCAATCAAACTACCGAAATTCTCAACAAATTCAACGGAGCACACTTCAAATATTCTTGTATCACTATTCAAAAGGCATTTACGTAATTGACTCACGTATTATAAAAATTTTGTTATGTATTTTGGAGCTATATAACGATAGTGCAAATTATACTCTTTACGATGCATATTCCCTACGATTTGGATTCTTATAAAGTTAAGCAATACATATTTCCATACGAAAAGCCCCAGTCATTAATGCTATTTCAAGTGCCCTTTTTCAGGGGTTAGTTCATGGCTTATCAGTAACGAGAACCTTATCCAAAAGAAATGATGAGATAAAGCAAAAAGCTCCCAGACAAATTGATTCGTCTGAAAGCTTATTTTTAGTTATTGTACTTGTGTATCCATTTCTAGTTGAGCATTTGATATTGGATTTGAGGGAACTGTTTAATAATTGCAGACGAAATTCCGTCTGCCATTTCCAAACCTTGCCTTTCAATTTCATCAAACGTATTTATTGATGATGGATAGTCTTTTTGAAGCAAGAACAGCATTTCTTTTTTGGTTAAGTCCAAGTATTCGTAATAACTCTCTCTCGTATCTTGCTGTGAGATATAAGGGTTGATAGAACTTAAAAAGGTAACAATGTCATCTGCATTGGCATGCCATTTTTTATCGATAGACTCAAAACTTTGCATGTCTCCGGCTTTTGCCGCCTTTACCAAATCTCCGGCGATGACTAAATGGTCTTTAATCAAAGCGGTAGTTTGGTCTCCTATTTGTTCACCATAGAAAGGTCTAAGTGCGTTCCCCATATCAATAGTATTTCTTAATAATCGTGCCCATACTGCATCTAAATCTGGTGAATCATTAATCAAACTCGTAATAAACATTCTTGTCCAGTATACATGTTGTTCCCAAATTACCCGCACCGTATTTCGTAACTCAAGTTCAGCGCGACTAATACAAGGCGTGTAGTAAATCCCTGTTGGATAAACGTAATACATTACATACCTCCAATTCGTAATCTCTATATAGTATTCTGGATGCTCAATTGTAGTACCTAAATTAATCAAAATTTCACTCAAGTATTGGGAGCGTTATCACATTGAATTTCCTTTGAATAATTTTATTTTCATTAAATATTGTTATATTCTTTCGTTACTCGAACTTTTCAATTGATTTACTCCTTAGAATATTGCTACTACAGAATAAGCAGCTTGTATAAAAAAGGAGATAACCTAATGACATCTTTTAATGAAAATTCAACTAAATATGCTGAATTAGCTGTAAAAGTAAGGGTGAATATTCAAGAAGGACCTTTTTTATTGTCAATCCACATTTATTACGCATCAATTACACATCTACGTTTAGTTAAACGTTAAAAAGGTGTCCCTAATTACAGAGACACCTTGCATTTATTCAATTTCCTTGCTCTTTTTCTCCCACTAAAGGTTAGAACAACAATCCCTCCGAGCAGAAGAAGCACTCCGACCCAAGAAACTGCACTTAACACTTCCCCCACTACAAATACACTTAATACAGTTGCAGTTAAGGGCTCTCCAAGTGATATCGTTACAGTGAATGAAGAAGGAACTTTTTGAAGTCCTTTTAAATAGAGAATATACGCTACACTCGTTGTCATAAAACCTAAATATAAAATGGTTGCTATTTTTGAAGGTTCAGTAACCCACGAGCTATTCAAAATAAATAAAAATGTCATTAATAAAGTTGCATTGATGGAGAATGTCAGAGCAACTGTAGGAATCGCTTCTACTCTTGTTAATAATGTTTTACTAACAATTGTATAAATCGCAAATACAAATCCAAATATTAAAGCGACAGTTTACGCATCCCTATTCGCAAACTGTCACTAATTAAATCAATAAGAATATTCCCTATATTTTAATAAATTTCTAAATGCACTACAATCTATTTAACTTGAACTTTTTATAGTCCGCTTTTAATGGCGTCTATGTTTATCTTAGGGTTCTTTTGATCTAAAATTATGTTAACTGGAGAAGATGGATCTGTGCTTCCTTCTTTAGTCAAAGCTGTGGCGGTTAACATATTCAATCCATTCTTCAATTTAATCGAGATGTTGAAGGTACCGTCCTGTTTGCTGGTGCCGGACCCTACATTTTTGCCATTACTTTGAATCGTAACGGTGCTTGCAGGAATCGCTGTCCCCTTTACTAGAACCTTATCTTGATTCGTATTCGTATTATCCTGCGGTGTTTCAATTACAGGTGTTGGGATAGCATTGTTCATGACCGCGCGAATCATCATATTCCCATATTCTGGTGCCGTATTATGCTCCCATGTTCCATTATACAGAAACCAATTTCGGTATTGGAAAGAACCATTTTGATCACTATAGAGACTTGTTGATGTATCTACCGAAGAAGCCGAAGGTTGTACATAGACCAAATAGAAATCTCCGTTAACAAAAATATTTTTATCAGTGAAATCAACATGAGTCCATTCCCCATCAGTCCGCGCATCAGCATCAAATGGCCCTGCGATCTTTTTACCAGGAGCTCCGTTAAGACCTGTGGAATCATATACTGCTACTTGAAATCTAGTAGACCCCGGGCTTGGGAATTCGGTATTAACTTTAAAGAGTCCACCTGTCAACCAAGACTTAGTGACTCCTTCTTCCAATGACATTCTAATACCAAAGCCGTTTTTAGCACCGTACCAAAACCATGATTGTTCCGATGTTCCATCATCATAAGCGATTTCTCCAGGAAACCCGATAAACCTTTTCAACTCAACATTCTGTGTAGTATTCTTTTTTGTCCGAAGTGTAATCGAGTAATCATTATAAACATAATTATTCTTGAATACATGTAACGTATAGTTACCTTCATAGGCTGTAAGCGTAAATCTTCCCTTGGCATCCGTTTTCACTGGAGTAATAGCGGCATCCTCTACTAAAGAGATGATCGCATCTGTTATTGGTTTCCCTGTCGTTTGATCCTTAACTACCCCTTCTACTGTTCCTTTCCCTAAAGGTTTAAGATTAAAGTTTGCATCAACAATCCCGTCTTTTGGTATTGAAACAGCTTTGTCTTTGGATTGAAAACCATAAGCCTCAGCGCGAAGAGTGAATTCCCCTGCCTTATGTGTCATGGAGAACCTTCCATCTACTGGATTAGTTGCAACTGAGTATCCAGAGTCTACTAGCGTTACCTTTGCACCAATAGGCAATACATTTGGCTGACTAGTTGTATTCTGAACGATTGTAGCCGTCGGAGCTAATATACTTTTATTAGATTGTTTTTTTGTATGGATTACGTCTGTTGTCTTTACATTATTCTTTACATTACTATCTACTAGAGGTCTATCAGTTAAAGAAATGTCATCCACGTACCATCCATATTTTGGTTCTAAATCAAATCCTGTTTCAAATGCTTGCATATAAAAACTGATATAAATCCGCTTTCCAGCGTAAGCAGAAAGATTCGCTTCTGCATCAATCCAACCATCTGTAGAATACTTAATTGGATGTCCATATTCATCAAATTCAGTAGGTTCCACTTGAGTTACTATTTCCCAATTTTGCTGGTCGGTCGAGACAAGGACAGCCCCGTAATCTATAGGCCCTCCGATTCCCGCAGGATTAAAATCATACCATTCCTTAAATTGTAAATATGAATTCCCGTTTTCAGGAATGTCTACAGGAGGCATATGAAGATAAGAATTCGTATTAGGAGAATGAGGACCATCCACATTGGTACCATATACTTTTTGGCCAGAATAAGCTTGGCCAGGTCCTGTTAATGGGTTCCCCCACTCCCAATCGTTATTCTCTCCTTTAGAATACCAACCTTCAGGAGCGGTTTCTAAATCATGGAAATATCCAATCGTAATCGCTGGCTTAACTTCTACATTAAACTCTGGAGAAGTTACTTGGTTTTGTCCATAATCAACCATTTTCCACTTATAAGTAAATGTACCTTTCCTTATATCTTCACCTGGAACTACAGCTTGAAAAGTCCCGTTTTTAAAATCACCAGCTGTTCTTGCTGCTTTTACAGTCTTCCATTGTTGACCTGCTAAATACTGAATTTCTACAGTTTCTACACTGATATTATCTTGTACTTCTACTGTTAAAGGTAAAACTACTTGGTCGTAAATAAAGTTAGGAGCGATATGTTGAAATGTTGGATTTGATGTATCCTTTCCGTCATGTACAACTACTCCATTTATCATTCCATTTCCATTATTAAATGTTTTTATTGCATTATATACGTTAACAAATCCGTGTCCATACCCGTAGTTAGGAGAAGAAGGAAATTCTGTGTCTGTCAATGGAATCGCTGTATCAAACAGTATTTCCTCAATTTGGTCAATCGTCAATGATGCATTGGCTTGCTTTAACAACGCTACAACTCCTGTAATATGAGGCGTTGCCATTGATGTACCACTCATCAGTTCATAATCATTGGTTGGTATGCTTGAGCGGATATTAAAGCCTGGTGCTGAAACATCCGGTTTCGTCTCATCATATGGCCCTGGTCCACGGGATGAGAACCAAGCTAAGGCATTGTCATGATCTGTTGCTGCTACTGCGAAAGATTCAGGATAGTTTGCCGGGGTAGAAACCCATCCTTCCCCCGCAGAACCGTTATTGCCAGCTGCAAAGACAGGAAAAATATTGGCAGCTCGCCAGTTTTGTACCATAGGGCGATACCATTCGTCCAGACCTGGTCCCCCCCCCCAGGAGTTGTTTACCACATCGGGAGCTAACTCGGGATGGGGATTACCTTCAGCATCTTTTGGTGCCAATATCCACTCGCCAGCTTCGAGCAAATCGACATCATTACCACCCCGATCAGAGAATGCTTTAACAGCGATCCATTTTGCACCTGGGGCAACACCAATTTGGTTACTTCCATTAGGCTCTGAACCAACCATAGTCCCAACCGTATGTGTACCATGTTTCAAATCATCATACGGAGTTTCTTTCCCTTCGACAGCATCAAACCAGTTTAAATGATGATCTGGTTGATTTGGTTCCGCTGTATTGTATCCCCGATATTTTTCTTTTAATGCAGAATGGTTCCACTGAACCCCTGTATCAATACTGGCTACCACGATTCCAGTTCCATCGATTCCCATATCCCAAACCTGAGGCGCCCCAACTTGTTCCACTCCCCATTCAACTGTTGATGAATTTAGATTGGTCGTTTTTACCTTAGGTTGGATTGGTGTGATTAATTGCCGTGTTTCATTCGGCAGAATTTTTGCTACCTCCGGATAGGTTGCCAATTTGTTCATCACATCTTTCGTTGCTGTAACCGCTATAGCATTCACAACATAAAACGATTGTACACTTTTTACTTCTCCTTTTAGCTTTGCTTGCTCAAGATATTCTGTTACTTCAGTTTGGGTGTCCATTGCAGTATTTCGTAAGGTTGAAACAATTGCGGAACGTACCTGAAGTTCTGTACTTGCTTTTGTTAGTTTCTGCTTCTTCGCTTTTTCTGTTGCTTCAATTGCAATCAGATTAGTATCTACTTGATCTTTAAACTTTAATAGGAATGTGATCTGATCTTGATTCTTAAATTGTTTAATAAGCTTAGAATCTATCTTATTTTCAACCGAAGTGTTCTTAATAGCAGAGATTGGCTTACTCTCTACTGAATTAACTTGTGCGATTGTGTTATTTGGAAGGACTAGGCTGATTAAGAGCATGAAAGATACTAGTAAACTTAATGTAAGATATAACAAACTTATTCTATTTCGCAAAATGGGGGAGCTCCTCTCAACTTCAAATTTGGTTAATCTATACTAAAGTTGCATTGTTTAATACAACTTAGGTTAAAATTCCTCCTTTAGAATTTATTAAACACTAGACAAAATAGTATAAGTAATCTGAAATATTGACAATATATCTTTTTAAATCGAAACGATCAAGAAATTAAATGGATAGTATGTAGTGCATCTATCAATGATTTGATTTGAAAATTACTCCTATTAACTAAAAACGAGGAAAGATCTCAATATATACAGAATAAAAGCTAAGATAATAGAGGAACCGTTATGAATTTAAGGTTTATTATTTATTGTCTAAATGAATGAAAATTCACAAGACTACTTATGCATACTCGATGAATTTAGCTAGAAGCTCCCAGTCCAACCAAATTAGTTGATTGTTTTCACTGCCTGGAGAGAAAATATTAGGTATGACGACGTGCTGCTAATACGCGCCGTTAAGGAATTAGATCGATAATGCACATTATCTATGGTGGTATTTAAAAATTAAATCCTAACCCTAAAAACCCTGACATTCCTTCTTAAGGAATGTCAGGGTTTATTAATGGAATGCCTTTATATTATCCATCTGATTAGCATCATTGCTTATATTCTTTTTATCACATATTTTAAAAAGTACTTAATCATATTTGATTAAGTACTTTCTTGATTACTTATATGCTTTTGTGTCTAACAGTCTATCCAGTGTTACTACTTGAAAACCTTTTTTCTGAAGCCCCAATATGATAGATGGAAGTGCTCTTAAAGTCTCTGTTTTATCTTCATCTGAATGAAAAAGGATGATATCACCATTACGAACATTCGTTAAAACATTCTGACCGATATTATCACTTTCTTTTTGAGACCAGTCCAGTGTATCGATCGACCAGAGCACGATTTTCTGATTTTGCTCCTTAACAGTCGTGATAACTTGTTCATTGGTAGCACCATAAGGAGGGCGGAATAATGCGGGTCTCTTACCAATCACATCCTCAATAGCATCATTGGTCATTCTTAAATCATTTACTATTTCACCCTTATCCACTTTACTCAGATCATTGTGATAGAAACTATGACTGAGTACCAGGTTTCCGGCTTGAAAGGCCGTTTTAACAACATCAGCGTTTTGCTGGACTTTTTCTCCAACAAAAAAGAAACTCCCTCTTACATCGTACTTTTTTAGGATACCAATAATTCCTAGTGTGATTTCTCTGTCTGGACCATCATCAAATGTTAATGCTACCATTCTTTGATTCGGACCATTTAAAAAAACAGTTCCCTCATTTTCTTTTGTGAGCGTTTTCATTTGCTCACGTGACTTTAACATATTAGCCCAGGCGTTATCCGATAACTTTTCAGAAGTACCTTTAATATCTAATATATACTTTTCTACTACCTTTGGAGGTTCAGGTTTTTCATTGTTCTCCACTTTGCGATAAACAGAGATGTGATCCACTTTTCCAGTAGAGTTAGCAATAATAAACTTTAATTCGATACCATCTTCCAGTCTGTATCCATAGATAGATTCGTCATTCATATTCCTACTAAATGAAGGTTTTCCTATTGAAGAAGATATTTCATCAATAGTTAATGTTCCAAGCACCTTGTTATAGGAGCGTATATCAAAAATCTCTCCATCTTCCGAATAGCCAATGGTGATGGTTCTATTTGAATACTCGTCATAGAAATACTCCTTGTAACGATCTGTTTTTGAGGGATCCCCCCAACTGTTATGGACCTCTTTAATAGGGTCAAATAGTTTGAAATCACTATCCAGGGTCATCCCTTTTGTTGCAAGATTGAGTATTTGTCTTATCAATCTAATATTCTTGTCATCTTTGTTATTTTCTATCTCATTTACATTTTCATTTTCTGCATGTTCATGTACTTTTGTCTCCTTGCTTGTGGGCTCACTATGCTTTACCTCTCGATAGCAAGCAGTTAACAATACAATTAGAAATAGCAAAAAGAAAAAACGGTATGGAGCTTTCATAATATAGCCCTTTCATACTTACAAGAAGGACTTATGCTTCCTTTAGTTTCATGTACCAAGACCTTAATCATGGACTTTCAGCCCCCTTTGAAGTACCCGTTAGCCACCCATGCATCGCAATACCAGCGCTGCACCACAGAGGATGAAAATGAGTGCAGAATGGAATTGAATTTTCATGGGAGATGCGCTAAAAAGCTCATTTCTAATAGAGAAATGAGCTTTTAAGCTTAATTGGGGAACTAAATTTGATTATTTTTTTATAACAATTGGGATAATGTAATTAAATCCGGCATACTCTGCCATTACGACTGCCGCACCTTCAGAAGCTGCTATGATATAATTATCATTCGAAACATATGCAACATCGGAATTCGACATTCTCCAAGCAACTTCCCCCGTAATATCTTTTACGGAACCATCGCTATATAATGCATTAATTTTTAACTTCGTTTTCGTTCCAATTGATTCAACAACATGGTCCGGAGTAGCAAGTATACCTATTACTCGAGTAGCGTGTTTATCAACGACTTCAACGCTTATTTCCTTTGTCATTCCTAGATATGATACGGAAATTGTCGTTTTACCAACTGACTGACCAACAACTCGGCCACTATCAGAAATATTTACAACTGATTTATCCGCTATACTCCATTTTGCATCACCTGTTACATCGTATGATTCACGCAATCCATATACAGCAAATAAGCTTACGCTCTTGAATTCATTTGGTTCTAAAACTACTTCATCGACACTTGTCTCTAACTGGGGCTTCGTCGTTCTTACCCAAACTGCATCATTAAAGCCATTATGATAGCGGAAGTAGACATAAGCTTCACCAGTACCTACTGGCGTAATAACTCCGTTTTGATCAACGGTAGCTACACTCTCATCTGTAGACTCCCATTTTCCTTCTTGATCGACTTCTACAACATTATTATTTGTATACTCGGCGAACGCAATAATATCTACCGGCTGATCTCCTGGCTGCATCAGTAGGTAATTTTGACTTAGGGTGAGTGAGAATAAATTAATTGGTCCACTCTTTTCAGTTACATTAACTGGAATTTCAATTTCAGGGAAACCTTCTATTTTTGCAATAACGGTTGTTTTCCCTTTCTTTTTACCTATTATCTTTCCGTCTGAAATGACAGCAATTGATGGGTTCTTAGTTTTCCATTTTACCAATTGCTTAATCTCTCTTTGAGCACCATCATTATATTGTGCTGAAATTTGGAAAGGATAAAGTTTATCTTTTTGAACTTCAACATCGAAAGTACTAACTAATAATGATTCAATTTTTAAATCCTGTTCTGGTTGTGGATTCTCAGGTAGAATTGTCACATCAAGTATTTCTATACTTGTACCGTGGTTGACTAGAACTTGGGTAGTACCAGGTGCAATCGCAGTGAGTACACCATTTTCTACTGTAACAATATCCGGATCTAATGCTGAACATCTCCCTAGGGATGTAACATCTACTCTTGAACCATCTTGATATTTTGCTTTTACAGTGAACGAATGAGTACGTTCAGATAATTTAAATTTAATGTCCTTTTCACTTGGTTCTAGATCAATTACTCGACTTATTGTTTCTTTATCTGATACGACGATTTCAAATTCTTCTGTGTAGTCCATACTATACACGCTAACTTTTGCTGTACCAGTACCATGAGCCGTAAGGAGACCATTCTTATCGATAGAAACGACATTTGGATTAGTAGAATTGTAGCTCGCAAAAGAAGTATCATCCATTTCAGTTCCATCCGTATAGTCTATTTTTACTTTTAATTGCTGTTGCTCGTTTACAATCATGCTCGTTACATTAGGTGTAACGGTAATCTTTTTAGGAAGTGGAGGCGCTGAATCATTTTTACCTGTTACTATTACTGGAATATTAACTGTTTCTCGTTCATAAATAGCAGTTAATACAGCTGTACCTTTTATCCATTGACCCTTCACCTTATCATAATCAACTGATGCTACAAAAGGATTAGTAGAATTCCATTCAACAGAAGTTGTTACATCCTTTGTCGTTCCATCACTATATATTGCCTTAATTGAAACCGTTTCTTCCTTTCCTGCATCTAAAAAGAAATTAGATGGTGTAGCCGTTAAGCCGATTGGTTTTGGTGCAGTTAGTTTATTTGTAATGATGACATTTATTTCTACTGGAGGATATAGCTCAGAACGGTAGGAAGCTCTAATTTTTGTTTTACCTGTCTTACCTCCTGCAATGATTAAACCATTGTTTGTTACTGTCGCAATGCTAGTATCGTCACTAGTCCACGTTGCATTACTTTTTACATCCTCTGAACTACCGTCATTGAATACTTCATTTAATGTAGCCTCGAATGATGCATGAGGTAAAATTTCAATATCAGGTGTATCTGTTACAAGTTCTTTTGGCTTAACAATGTTAACACGTACAGCATCTACAAATTTATCGTATTTAAAATAAATATACGCTTCTCCTACTCCAACTGGAGTAATGAGACCGCTACTATTTACGGTTACAACCTCAGAATTTGTTGTTTCCCATTTGCCAAGAGATGTCACCCTTTTAGTATCTAATGAACTTGTAATATCAGCATCGACTTGGACAGGCTGATCAGTTGCTTTTAATCTTAACTGTCCTACAGTAAGGTAAAGTCCTTCGTATTCATCAATACCCTCTTTTACTGAAACAAAGAAGTTAATCTCAGGGAATGATGAGTATTTAACCTTTAATGAAGCATCTCCTGCTGAAACACCTTTTAATTCCCCATCGGAAACTTTTACAATTGAATTATCTCTCGATTCCCAAGTAGCTGATTTAGTTACATTTTTTACTGAACCATCACTATATAGTGCTTTCAATTCAACTGATTTCGTTTCTCCTTGATTTATATAAGTAACGCGATACGCTGATAACATTAAAGATACTATTTTTGGTCCTTTCGGAGGTTTAGGCTTTTCATTCTTTTCAGTTATCGAAACATCAATGTTTGACACTGTTGCTCCAAGCTTAAACTGTACTTGTGTTGACCCTGTTGAAACCGCTTTTAACATACCGTTTGCTACTGTTACAACATTTTTATCAGCAGAAGTCCATTGTCCCTCTTTTGAGACATCTTTTTTGGTCCCATCTTCGTATTCTGCTTCAATTGCTAATTCAAAGCTGTCTTCAGAAAGTGCAAATGAAACTGTCGATTCACTAGGTGTGATTTTGACAATTTGCTGATCTGAAGTATTCTTTGTTTCTTTTAACATGTTCGTTGATGCAAAAGCCAAATTACTAAATAGAGAGATAAATAATGTAAAGATGATCGTTAACGTAAAAACCCGATTAATGCTCTGGATCCTCATTTGTTGTCCTCCTAATTTTTTTTATATTATTTCAAGCCCAAATTAGAGCTTGTTAATATCAAATTACTAGTACTTTAGAGAATCATCGATAGTACAATCGAAAATAATTGGATTAAATTGTAATAATAAGTAATAGATTTACAAACTCAACAACATAATATTATAAATATTCCGAAACAATATCAATATGATATTTTAGATGGTTATGATTTAATTAGTAGATTAATCGTGGTTTATATAGGTATATAGGATGACACTGCTTCTTTTGACGCGTGATTGAATAAGGAAATCTTTTATGAAGTGTATTTAAAAATAAGCGTTTTATCCTTGTAAACAAAGAGACTGCTATTTCATATTTATGAATAACAGGATTTCTCAAATGATTATTATCATATTTCCTTCATCCTACTTAACGTGAATAATGATAAATATTAACTAGATTTTATTCTCCTCTCATTTTAGTCATTCTCATTTAATTGTCTGACTCACTTTTAATACTAACCGTTTATGGCAATTATAATGGTTTTGTTTTACAATTAATGGAAAAGACAGTAATCTAGGGGGAACCTAAATTACTGTCTTTTTCAATTTGTTAAATAGCATTGCTGCGCCTTCTTGACTGAGTACTACTCCAGGAACGTATTCTACGTTTTAGCCACGCAATCATACGAATCGTGGTAGTTTTCCCCGCTCCGTTTGGACATAAAAATCAAGTAAATTGTCCAGGATATAGTGATAAGTTCAAATTATCGATAATCTTCTACTTTCCGATGGTTTCGACAATTGTCGTAGTTCAATGATTGGTTGTTGTTCCATGGATTTTCACCATCCTTAAATAATGACATCACCCATGTGGTGGTATCTTTCCTATATACATCACGGTACGTTCATTCTTCAAATACCGGGGAAGGTTAGTTACACGGATTCATTTAAATTTTCCTAACTATCGAAACTTGACGAACGAATACATCACAACGTAATTGAATGAGTTGTTTTATAATTTCAAATGAATTAAGACAAGCATAAATCCACATGCCTGCTTTGACCGGCTGAAGATAGATCCGATTGCAACACTCTTTCCCATTTCTTTACTTCATACCATTAATGCCCTGTTCTCTTTCATACATTTAATTAATATTTCAATGAAACCTCTTGCAGCTGATCCGATGTATTTTTGTTTATGGTGTACAATGGTGACTTCCCTAATAATAGTTGGATTTTTTATTTTTATCGCCTTCAATACCCCTTCATTTTCCAGAAAAAAAAGTGTACTGGAAATAATGGTAGCCCCTATCCCTTCCTTCACTAAGTTCAATATTGACTTTGAATCAGTTGATTCAATGATTGGTTGGATTACAATCCCTGCAGATATACACTCAACATCAAATAATTGTCTAAAACAATGACCTTTTGGATTTAATATTAGCGGAATGTTCTGAATCTCACTAAACTCTATTTCGTCTCTTGCAGACCAAACATGATCTGTTCGTACTACTAAAAAGAACTCATCTTCGTATAAAGGAATATTTATTAAACTTTCATCTGTTCGTGACATAAGGGTTAGAGCAAAATCAATTTCGTTATTTTTTACCTTTTCTATCACATCATCTAGTGAGAATACCTGGATCTGAACGTGAGGGTACTTGGCATGAAACTCTAAAAAAACATTGGAGGCAATATGACTTAGGTCACCGGAAAGTGCCCCTATGATTAATTTTCCTCTTTTCACCATTTGAAGCTCCTCTATTTGTTCAGTAGCGCATTTTAAATTTGCAAACATCTTTTTGCAATGTTCAAGGAGGATTTCGCCAGCTTCTGTAATTGCTATTTTTTTACCTAAGCGATCAAATACCTGAACACCTAGTTCATCTTCTAGAGCTTTCATTTGGTAGCTTAAAGTAGGTTGACCTATTCTTAGTTTTTCAGCAGTCCTTGTAAAGTGCAATTCTTCACATATAGCCATGAAGTATTCTAATTGTCTCAATTCCAGGTTTTTCACCCCATTGCAATAATCATTTTTATATCCATATTAAAAATTGAAATTTATATATTATACTAGAATAATATCTTGCAAATCTTCCATCAATTCATTACATCTCCCCAAAAGAGGATTTTTACAACCTTAGTTAGCTTCATTTTATAAGAAGAGATAATGGAATAGCACAAACAGTCTAACAATTACACGATAAATATCATCTCGAATGTCCTGATTGTCATCCGTAACGAGTACTGTAAATTGCGTCATTCGTTACACCTCATCTCTAATTCTTATAACATCAATTGTAGCCACTAATTCTTTACAATCTGTTAGCATAAAAATGAAGAATCTTAAGAAATGTAGGCACTTTCTTTTTTCGTGATTTTTTATGGTCAATCCACATTTATTACGCATCATTATCTACGTTTAGTTAGACGTTAAAAAGGTGTCCCTAATTACAGTGACACCTTGCATTTATTCGATTTTCTTTGCTCTTTTTCTCCCAATAAAAATTAGAACAACAATCCCTCCGAGCAGAAGAAGTACGCCAAGAACCTGCACTTAACACTTCCCACACAATAAACACGCTTACTCCTAGAGATAGCGTTACTGCAGATGAAGAAGGTACTTTTTGGAGTCCTGTTAAATAGAGAATATACGCTACACTCGATGTCATAAAACCTAAATTTAAAATGGTTGCTATATTTGAAGGTTCAATAACCCATGAGCTATCAAAAAAAAATAAAAAGGGCATAAATAAAGTTGCATTTACTAACAATTGTAAAAATCGCAAATACAAATCCAAATATTAAAGCGACAGTTCACGCATCCCTTTGCGCAAACTGTCACTAATTAAATCAATCAGATTTCAATTTATCTTTATAAATTTCTAAATGTACAACAATCTATTTAACTTGAACTTGAATCGCTTTTCTCTCTTGGTTTCCAGCTTTATCAGTCGCCTGAACGATAATTGTATTGTTCCCCTTTTGGTTAATCTACTAAAGTTGCATTGTTTAATACAACTTAGGTTAAAATTCCTCCTTTAGAATTCATTAAACACTAGACTAAATAGTATAAGTATTCCGAAATATAAACAATACATCTTTTTAGATTGAAATGATCAAGAAATTAGATGAATATTGGTCTAACGCTTGTTACGCTGCCGCATATCATATTGGTCGAACAAGTCATAATTCCCTACTTCTTTTTTATCAAAATATTCTTCAGATTTTAAATCATCTATAAAACCATCAATTTTTGTAAAACGCGGGATCTTCCATACTGAATAGGAGTAAGCTTTTAGATGTTTTCAGCATGGTTAATTTTCTGATTTAAATCGTTCTCTTCCAGAAAATTTTTTTATAAGATTATAGTGGAAGGAATTTTTTTTATAATAGTGTTGATGATTTTCTTCTGCTGGATAAAACACAGACACTTCTTTGATTTCTGTTAAAATTGGCTTTTGAAATTTATTACTATCTTCTAATTTTTGCTTAGATTCTTCTGCCAAATGTTTTTGCTCCTTATTATGATAGAAGATAGCTGTTTTATAAGACTCGCCTCGATCTTTAAACTGACCATGTGCATCGGTAGGATCAATTTGCTGCCAGAAAAGCAGTAACAGCTTTTCATACGGAAAAATGTTCGGATCGTATGTGATTTGGACTGCCTCATAGTGGCCAGTTGTATTAGAGCATACTTCATCATAGGTCGGATTGTCCTTATGCCCTCCTGTATAACCAGAAGTTACTTTTATAATGCCAGGTAACTCATCAAATGGTTGAACCATACACCAAAAACATCCACCAGCAAAAGTAGCTAATTCATAATTTGTTGCCATAAATATATACCTCCCTATTCAGTGAATACTAGAAAGAACCACCTAGTAATGTATTTAAAGGATTTGCACCTTTGTCATTTCCTCCTAAGTTCTTTGGCTCATCTACAAAAAACGTGGCTGCCGTCACGCCTTTCAGCGACTCCACCATAGGCGTGTACGAGTTCTCTTGTCGTAGCTATCCGTTAAGCAAAGTTTCCAACGATTTATACGGATTCCTCCATATTTGTAACTATCTCCATCTGGTTTGCACCATTATTCATTTTCAATCTTCTGCTCGCTAAATTGCGCGGCATAAGCGCCATATCCTCTTTTTTCAAGATCAGCTTTCGGAATAAATTCCATGGCTGCAGAGTTCACGCAGAACCGCAGTCCCCCTGGTTGAGGTCCATCTTTGAACACGTCGCCTAGGAAGGAATCCGCATTCCGGCTTCTGACTTCGGCCCCCGACAATAATCCTTTACGTTTGAGAACAACATTTTTTGGCTCCAGAGGCTTTGTAAAACTTGGCCATCCTGTACCCGCATCGTATTTGTCCTTCGAGTTAAACAGTGGCTCACCCGAAACAATATCGACGTAGATACCCTCTTCTTTGTTATCCCAGTATTCATTATTAAACGGCGCCTCGTCCATGCCAATCTGAGTTACGTTATACTGGATTTTAGTCAGCGTGTTCAGCTTTTCTTCTCTGTTAAAATCTTTATTGAAGTCTTGCTTTGAACTAATTTTCACTTCGAAATCACTCCCGAAAAATTTCTTAAAAAAAGAACCGCAACCGGAAAAGAACTCACTTATCTTAATGTCGTTAATGAAGTTCGATCAATCGGTTTATCCATGAAATCTCAACGATTCTCCATTCGGAACAAATTTATCATATTTAAGAACGAACGGTCAAGAATTATTTTTTAACGGTTGTTCTTAAATGTATGAAACCATAAAATCTTATAATCCATTTGATTTTTCAAGGAAAGCATCCGTTCGTAATATTAGGTTAGCCACACTCAAATTGAAATGATTTAGAAGGTACTTCTTTAGCACTTTCAAAATTAGCGAATACCAACTTGCATTGTTCGTCTTCTAGTGTTTTCATTTGGTAGCTTAAAGTAGGTTGCCCAATTCTTAGTTTTTCAGCAGCATTTGTAAAGTGCATTTCTTCACAGAGCCATAAAATGTTCTAATTGTCTCAATTCCAAAATTCCACGCCCGCCCCTTAAATATCTGTAGATCCATTTAAAATTAAACTCATAATATTTATTATTAGAATTATTTTACAAAACTTCTATTAAATTCTCCTTATCAAGGATTTTGAGCTTATGAACTTCATAGATAGTAATGTAGTTAGTAGAATAGTTCAAACAGTCTAACAATCTAATGATAAAGAGACAGTCACCTATTCTTAAATGTGAACTGTCCCAATTGAAACTATAACTTTCCCTTTGGCTTAATAAACTTCAAATTGCACAACGATCTATTTGACTTGAACGGAATCGTTTTTCTCTCTGTGTTTCCTGCTTTTTTAGTCGCTTGTACCATAATGATATTGTTTCCCTTTTTCACTTCAACTTGATGCATGAAGGCGCATTATGAATCCACTTCTGCTTCCTTTCCATTAATGATGACCTTATCTAGGTAATCATCTTTTGCCAAGCCCCGAACGGTGGCCACTTGACCTTTTTCTGATCCACCATTAATCACATCGATGGCTAACTTCGGTTTTTGATCCAATATGATTGTAACTGGTGAGGATGGATCTGTACTCCCTTCTTTCATCAAGGCTGTGGCGGTTAACGTATTCAATCCATTCTTCAATTTAATCGAGATGTTGAAGGTACCGTCCTGTTTGCTGGTGCCGGATCCTACATTTTCGCCATTATTTTGAATGGTTACAGTGCTTGCAGGGATCGCTATCGCCTTTACTATAACCTTACCTTGATTCGTATACGTTTTACCCTGCGGTGTTTCAATAACAAGTTCATATTCAAACCAATACTGGTGTCAGTTACACTGCTTTCACTCATTTAAGAACATTCGGTAAAGAAAATTCTTGACCAATCGTTCTTAAATGTGCTAAATTTGTTCCGTAAGGTGGGACTATTGAGATATCATGGACAAATGAATTTGCTAAAAATGCTATGAAACATGGCTATGAGAAGACATCCATAATGGATCTAGTCTTTCATACGGGGTTCACAAGAGAAGCATGTATGACACCATTGGCGATAAACAATCCTAGTATGTTAAAACATTTGAAACGTTATAGTGAAATGTTAGAGGAATCGGTTAAACGTCGTACGGCTGTTACCCGTTCTGAAAGGAAGTAATCCAACTGTTGTTTAAATGGAAATCCAACAGCGAGAAGAGTTTCCTGAGGGTGATAACGCGGTTAAGTTTGGAGCAAAATATAATTCTGAGTCCATGGGTTGTGTTCATCTGAACATTGCTTTATATACAGTTAATTTGTGACCTTATAGGGGAAGTGCAACAATCAGAAATGAATGGTTCACGCACCCTTCAGATTGCTGCGCTAGTTGGCTCAACTAAACACAAACTCAAAAATCCAATACTAATCAAAAGGAGATTACAAAAATGACACAACAAGAAAACACTGCCATTCGTCCGTTTCGTGTGAACGTTGCGGAAGAAGAAATTACCGAACTGAAAAGACGCATTAATGCTACGAGATGGCCGGAGAAAGAAACGGTCTCGGACCAATCGCAAGGAGTGCAGCTCGCAACGATTCAAGAACTTGCTCGTTACTGGGCGAACGAATACGACTGGCGCAAGATCGAGGAGAAAATGAACGCCCTGCCGCATTTCATTACCGAGATCGACGGTCTGGACTTCCACTTCATTCACGTTCGTTCGAAGCACGAGAACGCGATGCCGCTGCTCATTGCACACGGATGGCCGGGCTCGATCATCGAGCAAATGAAGCTGATCGAACCGCTTATCAATCCGACTGAGCATGGCGGAAGCGAATCGGATGCTTTCCATGTCGTTATTCCATCCATGCCTGGCTACGGGTTTTCGGCCAAACCGACCACAACCGGTTGGAATCCTAAACGTATCGCAAGCGCTTATGGCGAGCTGATGACTCGTCTCGGCTATGAGAAGTATGTAGCGCAAGGGGGCGACTGGGGTTCGATCGTCGTTAACGCTATGGGTGTTCAAGAACCTAAAGGATTGCTCGGCATTCACACCAACATGCCGGAAGTGATTCCGCCCGAAGTTGATGCGGCGATCTGGTCCGGCAACCCGCTGCCGTCCGATCTCTCAGATGAAGAGAAGGAGGCGTGCGAGCAAGTTCGTGAAAATAAATTCTATTACGCCTTCTTTATGGGAACGCGTCCTCAGACGCTAACTGGATTGGTGGATTCGCCTGTCGGTTTGGCATCCTTCATGATTGACCACGACTATAAGAGCCTTGCACTGATCTCGAGATCTTTTGCAGGAGTCAAAGAAGGCCTGACGCGCGACGACATTCTCGATAACATTTCGCTCTTCTGGTTTACGAACTCAGCGATTTCTGCGGCTCGTCTCTACTGGGAGAACGGTAAGGCTGGCGACTCCTTCTTCGCAGTCAAAGGCGTCAAGCTTCCGGTTGCCGTCAGCGTATTTCCGGACGAGATGTATGTAGCACCGAAGAGCTGGTCAGAGAAGGCTTATCCGAATCTGATCCACTACAACAAACTTCCTAAAGGTGGACACTTCGCAGCTTGGGAGCAGCCAGAGTTTATGACTTCTGAAATCCGCACGGGATTTAAGTCGCTTCGCTAATAGGAGTCAGGTGGAAATACGCTCACACCGTGCTCGTCGTCCCACGCCACACGCGACATTGATTTGAATCCGATTGGAGAGAGATCAATGGCAGAGTCTAGAGTAACATGAAGCGTTCATTCATCTGTTCAACTAAAGGGAATTGAAAGCAGATTTAAAAATGAAGAAGTAAAAAAGTAATGCAGCCCCTATAAGAGCTGGGGCTGCATTTTTATTATAAAAAATAGGCTTCTGTTGTTCGAATATGAAGAATTATAAATCATACTTAGACCTCTTGGAATTTCAACTAAGTTTAAAATACACGCACATAGTTATATCATAAACCACGTAAAAGAAGATTATTACGATGTTTCCCATTCGCAATACGTTTAAGAAATTACCCTGCTCCGTACGAACCATTCATTCCAATACCGACATATTCATTTCAATAATTTGACGTAATTTTTCCCTGTCCGATATAGTCTTAGCCATAACGCGAAGTCCTATTAATGCATTAATAAAATAATAAGACAGCTCTTCCACATTAAGTGTCTTGGAAAATTCTCCTGATTTTTGGCCTTCTACAATAAGGTCCTGTATTAACTGTTCTGTATCGGTCCATTTCAGATGAACCCAATCTATGGCCTCAGAATCATGTTTTGCCAACTCAACCGCGGTATTCACTACGAAGCAGCCCCCAGGTAACTCTTCTTGCTGTTGGATTGCCATTTCAAATAACAGTCTGATTGCTTCCTTGGCTGAACGGGTATCAGCCATACCACGCTTAACCGATTGCTCTGACATTTCACTATAGCGTTTCAATGTTTTGACATACAAGGATTGTTTATCGCCAAAGGTATCATACATGCTCTTTTTATGAATCCCCATATGTGAGACCAGTTCCTGCATGGATGTCTTCTCATAACCTTGTTCCCAGAATAACCGCATGGCTTTATGTAGAACGGCATCTTCATCGAATTCCTTTTTCCTTCCCATCAATCCTACCTCCTAAATATGTGTGGTATTGGTGTAACTACAGTATCCAGGCATTGTTGTTGTATTTTCAATTCATTGATTATTGATTAATGTAGTATCATTTCTTTAGTCCTATAAGTTTCTTATTCAAACCATTATCAAATCTCTAGTTATTCATCTCTATTATCCGTTACTCAATATAAATTAACCATATCACTTATTCCACAATTTAGCCCGTTTGTTGTATAAGAAGAATATTATAACAAAAAGCAAAAATTTTCCAGTTGCCATAAAATTGGCACGACATTAATTTTCACATAAAAAAACCTTGGTTTATCCCTCAAGATCTTAATCATGGACTGCAGCCTTTAAAATAAGTCTATATATATGAATACTACAATTTCATATCTAACTATTAAAGTGACTCATTATTGTATTAAATGGATAATTTAGGGCAAAATAATAGTTATATTATGGTATGGGTGGTAGATACGGATGCTGAAAAAAATTTTCAATAAAAATACCCAAATAATTAATAATAATGATAATAATGAAGAACAAATAAACTCAATTATTGAGAGAGCAAAAAAATCAAGTGATTTTACTTTTTTATCTCTCGCAAGCAATAAAGAGAAAATGATTATTTACTATTACAGTACATTAATTGATTCAGAAATATTAAAACGAGACTTTCTTCCTTATATAAAGCCGAAAGCAGATCAAATAAAAACATTACAGGAATTATCTAGTTATATACCTTTAGAACAGATGCTCATTACAGATGACGTTTTAGAGATTAATTCTAGGTTGAATAAAGGTTCTGTTCTTATACAACTACATAAAGATGATAAAAATGTATTAATGGTGGACTTAAGTGCTATTACTAAAGGATATAGACAAACAAACGATACTGAAAATGAATTTAGTGTTATTGGACCCAAAGTTGGATTTATCGAGAATATGGGAACGAACCTTTATTTATTAAGGCAAAATATCGTTAGCTCAAATTTGATTTTTGAAGAGATAACGATTGGCTCCCTGTCAAAGACAAAAGTGGTATTAGCTTATATTGACGGTGTAACAAATCCTCAATATGTTAACACTGCCAGACAGAGGGTATCCGAAGTAGACTTTGATGCTGTATTCGATAGCTCAAATTTAGAGCAATCCATTTCAGATAACTCTAATACTCCATTTCCGACTCTCCTAACAACTGAACGTGTTGACAGAGCTACCTCTGCTTTGATTCTTGGGCAAGTAGCAATTATAGCTGATGGTTCTCCCTATGTTATTACGGGACCTACAACCTTACTTGACTTCTTCATCTCACCTGAAGATTATTATTTACCATGGATTGTTGGGTCTTTTTTTAGGGTGATTAGAATACTTGGTGTAATCTTTTCTGTTTTTGCTACCCCAGTATATGTCGCTATACTAACATTTCATTATGAAGTTATTCCACAAGATTTGCTTGGACCATTGATTAGTTCTCGTTCGAATGTTCCTTTTCCCCCAATATTAGAGGTTATCTTCTTAGAGCTTACCATTGAATTATTGAGAGAGGCTGGTGCAAGACTCCCTGCTAAAATTGGTCAGACTCTTGGTATAGTTGGAGGTATTGTAATTGGGCAAGCATCGGTGGAAGCTGCTTTAACTAGCAATGTCTTGCTCATCGTGGTTGCCCTTTCAGCGCTAGCTTCATTTACGACACCAATATTTAAGATGTCAAATACGATACGACTCATTCGGTTTCCATTTATCCTATTGGCTGCTATTTGGGGCGGGTTGGGTATAGTTATAGGTTTAGTCTTTATGCTTGCACACTTATTGAGAATCAAATCTCTAGGTAACCCTTATTTGGTACCTATATTTCCATTCAGATCAAATGACTATGCTGATAATGTAATTCGTTCCTCATTTGAAATAATGAAAAATAGACCTAGCTATCTAAGACCATTACTCAAGTCAAAATACCATCCAAAGAAAAACAAAGATGTAAAGGAAGGAATAAATAATGAATAATAATTTAAAATTGAACCTTCCGAAATACGTACTATTGGTTAGTATAATCTTCCTTGCATTTGTATTTTTAATGGGGTGTGAGAGATATAAAGTTGTTAATAAAATAAATATTGCTGACACGATCGGATTTGATGTGGATAAAGAAAATGAAAAAGAACTTTTAGGTGGAAACATCATACATCAATATCAAAGTGGAAAAGAGGAAGGCAGCCCAAAGGCTACTTTTTCTAAGGGGGATTCAGCTGAAGATGCAATAGCAGGAACATATAGGAAGTCTGCATTTCCAATAGAAATCGGAAAAACTCGGGTTCTGGTTTTCAGTGAGGAATTCATTCAACAAAAAACACTAAAAGATATTATGACTACTTTTGATATGAATGTAAAGTTTGGAACAAACATGAAAGTCATTATTTCTAAAGAACCAATTCCTTTTTTCTTTGATAACATATTAAAACAAGAAGATAATAAGTTTCTCTTTAATTTGATTGATCAGAATATGACAAACAACAATATTCCATACTCAAATCTTCACATATTTCTCTTTGACTATTATGGAGAAGGAAGAGATCCTTTTTTACCTTACGTTAGTATAGAAAATGGTGAAATCACCTTAACAAACGTAGGCATTATCGGTCGTGAGGATAAGTTGCAAATGTTGTTGGGAACAAAAGAAAGTTGGTTATTAAAATTAATTGTTAATGATTCAAAGGAACTAAAATACACTATCCCGATTCATAAAGATGGCAAAGAAGGAATACTCTCATTTAATCACGTATTTGGAGATTCCAAGATAACAACTAATCCTAACGAAAACTCACTCAAAATTGACTTGACCACTAATAGTATGATTGTAGGTCAACCTCACTGGATTAATTCAAAAAAAGATAATAACCTAATAAAGCAAGAGGTTGAGAATTTTCTTATTAAGAATTACATTGAAATGTTTAAAGAGTTTCAAAAGAATGATGTAGACCCTATTGGTGTTGGGGATTCTTTTAGGAGCAAGGATCGAAGTTGGAATGAAAAAGAATTTTACAAAACCAAATACCCAAATTTAGATGTAGACTTTAATGTCAGCTTTCATTTGTTAAATTAGGGGAGAGTGCGGATGAATAATAACCAATCAAAATTAAAAGAGACTTTGCTCATATCCCCATTTTTTATGTTTTATTTGGTACACTCCTCCCAAACAGGTGTTGGTCTTTTATCTTTCCAATTGGATATAAGTAAAGATAGTGGTTATGATGCATGGATCGGACTGCTGATTGCCGGTTTAATTTTGCATATCATACTTTTTATCACCTTTAAATTATTAGAACATTCTAGTAATGGAGACCTTATTTCTCTTCATCGTGATTATTTTGGTAAATTAGTTGGCAATACACTATCAATTCTATTTTGCATCCATTTTCTACTGTTTCTTACTACAATATTTTGGTCATATATTAAAATTTTACAAGTTTGGGCGTTTGAAACAATACACGTTTGGGAATTCACATTAGTATTATCGATCATTGTTTTTTATATTGTTATAGGTGGCTTTAGAGTTATTACAGGGATAACATTTTTTAGTACGATTATCCCAATCATCTTAGTTTTCATTTTAATATACACCCTAAAGTTCACTCACTTTTCAAACCTATTGCCGGTACTAAGTCACGACGCGATAGACATTCTTAAATCAGCAAAAGCATCAACTTTTTCATTTTTAGGATTTGAAGCATTACTTATCTATTTCCCTTTTATAAGAAATCGAGATAAAGGAAAAAAGTGGGCCCACATTGGATTATTGTTTACAACCGTGTCATATACTATTTTGGCCATTATCACCTTTTCTTTTTTTAGTGAGGGCCAATTAAAGCTTTTATTAATGCCTACCTTAGTCATGACTAAAATTGTGGAAATACCGTTCATCGAAAGATTTGAATATATATTTCTTTTCTCATGGTTTCTTGTCGTTCTCCCCCCCATATGCATATCGTTATGGTCAGTAACCAGAGTACTGAAGAGTACCTTAAAGATTAAACCTAGTTATTCTTTAATAAGTATTATAATCCTGCTTAACCTATCTACGATAATAATTATGGACAAGAGTTCAATAGAAATTTTGAGTAAAATATCTTCTGAAATTGGATTTTATATCGTTTTGGTTTATTTGCCCGTCTTATATATATATGTCCTAATAGTAAACTTCTTTAGAAATAAGAAAAAATAACCTCATATTGATGCCGTAAATTATTATCACGCTATTGCTTGATTTTTGTTCTTTCAGAATGTCATACAATAACGAGAGCTTAATCATTTATATATATTGTGATTATTTCTTGAACAGACACCTACTTTTCCTTAAGATGCGTACGATACGTATTACGTCCGCCAAAAAGAGTAGTGATTTATATGAAAGGCACAGATTGTTTGGAACAAATTAGTTAGACTTCATAACAAAAAGGACAGATTCTCGGATTCTGTCCTTTTATATTCTATAATGCTTACTTCTCAATCCACTCAATACCAACCTCATCAAATTAAACACAGTTTTCGTGAATGGCTTCTGCATTAGTTGACCCAATGGCATTTATCCTATTGAAAAATTAATTTCTTCAATTACTTCCTGGCATGTTAGGATCTGTTGAATACCGCCAGTCGCTTCAGATACACTAATTGTCCCATTAATCAGATCCCCATCTAACATCCTGTTATGAATCCTTCCCCATAATATTTATATGCTTCCTCGTGCTTGCCTTGGTTAATTAACCCTAACGCCTTCTTCCCCGCTTCTGTGGGAATGGTTCTCAAGTTTCCTATACCGGACCTTGCCTCACATAATAAAAATAAAGATGAATGGCAAAGAGTTTCCTTATTTTACTGACCCTAAACTTTTAAGCTCCGACGATTTCTTAATAGACGGGAAAGGTCTTCAACTCATTAGTGAAACAAGAGGTGCTTGGGATAGCTATCCAGAATTTTATTTAATGGAGAAATTACTCAATAATGCTAGGTCTCATTTTATAAAGAATCAATATATCGACGCTATTACTTATTTACAAACCTCATTCGAAATTCTTATTCGCACTTCCCAGCAACTCGTTTTTAAAAAAGATGGAGCTCCAGAAGAAAAAATAGAACAATCTTCAACACAACCCTTTAGAAATATAATTGAAGTTCATCTAGGAAATGCTTTGAAATGTGACTTGAATTTTCATACTTCCAAGGAAATCAATAAATGGTATACAGATTTATATTTGCTACGAAATGAAATCGTCCACAAAGGAAGATTTTCATTTACTGAGAATGAAGCTTCAAATGCCTACCTAACGTATATCGCCACTAGGAATTTCTTAAATGAAAAACTGATAGAAAATGGTTACATATCGAATAATTATAAAACAGATTTATCACAATTTAGAAAAGCATACTCTCCAAATTTCCCCATCATAGATTTAAGTTAAGGTGACTGTTTAACTTTTAATCTTAATTCCGGATCTTTTAATTCCGGAATGGTTTTCTCTCATTTAGGATTTCAAGCAACTTATCCCTAACGATCGGCTCTTGAACTTTGGTGAAAGAGACCATGATTTCAAATGCTTCAGGTGAAGAAATTTGAGGAATGACAATCAGGTTTTCATCCCTCTCCGCATCCATCTCCTCATCATTCCAATCACTTTCCGATTCATCTGACATAAATTCTGACGCTTCAAGGTGGATCTCTCCTGTTACACGATTCAACACAAACGAAAATTTATCATCATTCATAAGAAACGCATCGATTAACTCTTGGGTAACCTTCATACGTATACACTCAATTATTTTTTCATAAGTATATTAATCATTCTATAATATTTGACCAACTGGTAAAAGTCTTCGTTCTGTATCTCCGATTCTTTTCACCAAAGTGATTTCATCAGTAACAATTGAAATAGACGAAAGAAACACTGGTGCTCAAAGTTATCTGTAATTTTTATTGTTATCTTCTCGTTTACACATCTAAGAAAATTGTTTCGTAGGTAACCCATAATATTGGATTGTATGGAATAGAGGAAATGAATGAGTTTTATAGAACTTATTTATAGATGATAAAGAGAAAAGGAGTAAATGAAAAGTGATTAATCAAATAATCCCAGCGTTAATTTCTTTTGTAGTTGTTGCAATTTTATCTCCACTATTAATTGCTGTTTTGAGACAACTTAGGCTCATTCAACCGATAAGAAAAGAACTTCCTTCAGATCATCAGTTAAAAAAAGGCACTCCGTTAATGTTTGGTATTATTCTTTTTGTAGGAATTATAGTATCAATTCTTTTCTCCCCTACTCCATTAATGTATTTCTTATCTATTACCTACATTCTTTTTAGTATTATTGGGTTTTTAGACGATTTTTGGAAAGCTTCTCGTCAAGATCCAGGAGGGGTATCGGGTAAGACCAAACTTATTTTTCAATTTACTTTTACAGGTACTTTACTTTTTTACATGATCAACGAACTAGGCGTAGGCACCAGCATTAATATTTATAAAAATATTTCCTTGGAGCTTCCAATGGTGTTATATGTTTTCGTCATCACATTATTTATCGTAGGTTCTGCAAATGCTATTAACTTCACTGATGGATTAGACGGTCTTTTAGGAGTTGTTGCAATCCCTACATACTTTTTCTTTTTTATGGTTTCAGAAAGAGCAGAGGTGCAAATTTTTTGTTTAATTATGATTGGATGTTTACTCGGCTTTCTCATTTATAATATATATCCTGCCAAAGCTTTTATGGGGGATACGGGATCATTAGCTATAGGGGGAACGCTATCATTTCTTGCTGTTCTTGAGAAAGTTGAAATTTTAATTCCTATTTTGTTCTTTATATATTTTGCTGAAGTACTTTCGGTTATTTTACAAGTTTCATCATTTAAACTTACTCGTAAGCGTATTTTCAGAATGACACCGATTCACTATCACTTTGG
>NZ_JBATUX010000038.1:0-10118 GCF_049671445.1 Paenisporosarcina sp.
ATTATCACGCGTATTTTGCGTGACGATAAAAATTTGTTCATCCACAATCATGCCGGTATTAACTGGATTCTCTACCGTATATGAAATGGACTCTTTAGCATCTTGTTGAATGACAACTTGTTGATCCTTAAGCCAATACATGAGTGTTTCATCGGATTTAGCGAAGTTCTCCACATTTTCAGCGATTGTAACTTCACCACTAGAAGTAGAATGTATTAAGGAATCTTCTTTGATAAAATATGTATTTTCCCCGTCACTCCAAGTGTTTTTATACGGATTTAATTCTGAATTCGACCAAACTTGATTACACTGCAAGTTATCGGTACAAGTAAGGAAATCCATTTTGTTAAAATCGAGTAAGCTAATAGCATTGCCGTTTTTGGTAGGAATACTTTTAATCGTAGCGTAATTACCTGGACTCACATTTGTTGTAAAGGAGCGGCTCCAGTTTTGAGAAGGTAGTGATTTTTGACCATCGAGTACGATACTGTACTGGAACCCAATTAATAACAAAATAAGTAAAATACTTATAATTTTCAGTTTTTTATTCATATATTTTCCTTTTCGTTACGTATTTACTAAGCATAATTATGTCATACTTTACCAAAACAAGAAATATAGAAATTTAATAATTATTTTTTATATTCCTATGGTTATTCAACGACATTTTAGTAGTTTTAGGTATAATAGAACAAGAAGAATGGGGAGGTTGTCACATATGAAAGCTTTTATACATTTTATCGTGATATTGACATGCTTCGTTTCAACATTTTTCCTGTATAATAAACAAATGGGATCCATTCCGTTAATAATACTATCGATTTACTTGTTTTATTTTGGCTGGCTCAAAATACGAGAATCAAAAAACAACAAATCACAGTAGCATATTTGATTGAGGTTTGTATATAATGGGTACTATGCCAACGTATGTAGAAAGGACGTGCACGTTTTGAAATTTCGCGAAATGACAAAAGAACAACTAAGTGAAGAATCGTTTATCGATTTAGGACATGCAATATTAGAAGAAAAACACGAATCTCTAACTTTACAAGAATTACTTGATGAAATTAAAAAATTAAACAAGTTTACTGAAGCACAAATGAAAGAGCGTAAACTTCAGTATTATACAGATATGAACATTGATGGTCGTTTCCTTGCAATTTCTGAAAACCGTTGGGGCTTACGCGAGTGGTACCCGGTTGAACAAATTGAAGAAGAAACAGCTCCAACTGTCAAAGTCCGCAAGAAGAAATCAAAAACATCTAAAGATGATGATGATATTGAAGACGATACAGATGATGATGAAATCGCATTTGAAGAGGACTTCGATGAATTCGTTGAAGACGTAGAAGACTTTGATTTAGATGATGACGATGATGATGACGAAGACGAAGATGATGAAGTAGTGGAAATAGAAGAAGTGGTTGCAGAAGAACTTCTTACGACCACTGATGAATTTGAAATCGTTGTCGATGAAGAAGATGAAGATGAAGAAGAAGATGAGGATGAACTATAATAGGTCTTGACTTATTTGGTCATTCGGATTACTCTTTTACTTGGGCTCCCTAAAAAGGGAGATTGAACGCTTATATAATGCGCTCCCCCTGCAAACACTGCAGGTGGGGCGCTTTTTTATTTGAAAAGCCAAACGGGACAAGTAGTTTTACTGCCTGTGAAGCTCGAACTAAGAACTCCTGCAAAAAAAGCTGTAAAATTCAGAAAATCACATTCACCATAATAGGAGGAGTTAGCTTTGACAAAATATATTTTCGTAACCGGTGGGGTAGTTTCTTCACTAGGTAAAGGTATAACAGCGGCATCACTTGGTCGCTTACTTAAAAATCGTGGTCTCAACATTGCGATTCAAAAATTCGATCCATACATCAACGTAGACCCAGGAACAATGAGTCCTTATCAACATGGGGAAGTATACGTAACGGACGACGGGGCAGAAGCGGATTTAGACCTTGGTCACTATGAACGCTTTATTGACATCAACGTAAGTAAATTCTCAAACGTGACAACAGGTAAAGTTTACTCAGCAGTCCTTAAAAAAGAACGTCGCGGTGATTACTTAGGTGGAACAGTTCAAGTAATTCCACACATCACGAATGAAATCAAAGAACGCTTAGTACGCGTTGCGAAAGAAACAAATGCAGATGTAGTCATCACTGAAATCGGTGGAACGGTTGGAGACATCGAGTCACTACCATTCCTAGAAGCGATTCGCCAAATGAAAGGTGACTTCGGTGGAGAAAACGTTATGTACATTCACTGTACGTTAATTCCATACATTCGTGCAGCTGGAGAAATGAAAACAAAACCTACTCAACATAGTGTTAAAGAATTGCGTAGTTTAGGAATTCAACCAAATATCATCGTGGTTCGTACTGAATATGCAGTGCCACAAGATATGAAAGATAAAATCGCTTTGTTCTGTGACATTAAAGCAAGCGAAGTAATCGAAGCACGTGATGCAGAATCATTGTACGAAGTACCATTAATGCTTCAAGAACAACATATGGACCAAATCGTATTAGACCATTTCGGCATTAAAGCTCCTGAAGCGGATATGACGGATTGGACAGCTTTAGTTGATCGAGTTCAAAACTTATCGAAAAAAGTACGCATTGGTTTAGTAGGGAAGTATGTAGAATTACAAGATGCTTACATTTCAGTTGTTGAAGCAATGAAACATGCAGGATTTGCTTTTGACTCAGACATTGAAGTGAAATGGATTAACGCAGAACACGTTAACGAAGAAAATGTTGCAGAATTCTTAAACGATGTCGACGGCGTATTAGTTCCTGGTGGATTCGGTGACCGTGGAGTAGAAGGTAAAATTGCAGCAACTGCTTACGCACGTGAAAACAAAGTACCTTTCCTAGGTATTTGCTTAGGTATGCAGCTGGCAACAGTAGAATTTGCCCGTAATATTTTACATTTAAAAGATGCACATTCGTCAGAATTAAATCCAGAAACACCATACCCAATTATCGACTTATTGCCTGAACAAAAAGACGTCGAAGATTTAGGCGGAACATTACGTTTAGGACTTCAACCATGTAAACTAGTGCATGGCACTAAAGCATATGAAGCTTACGGACAAGAATTGGTGTACGAACGTCACCGTCACCGTTTTGAGTTTAATAACGAATACCGCGAGCAATTTGAAGCAGCTGGTTTCATCTTCTCTGGTACGAGCCCAGATGGCCGATTAATCGAAGTGATTGAAATTCCAAATCACCCATTCTTCGTCGCATCTCAGTTTCACCCAGAATTCATCTCGCGTCCGCAACGCCCACAACCATTATTCCGTGAATTTATTAAAGCGGCATTAGGCGAATAATAGTAAATCCCGCTCCTTTGAAAAAAAGAGCGGGATTTTTTTTGAACTAAATAACAGTCACAAAATTTAACAAAATAAGCCGCCGAAGATACAATTTCGGAGGCTATTGCATTTCTTTATTTGGAGATATCTTTTTATAAATAGCCCGCGAGTGTGGGGAGTGTAGATGAGAGCCACAATTTGAGGGGCGATTGTGTCTCTTTATCGCAGGACGTGTCCTGCTAGCGATTAGCATATTATCACGTTAAAGAACTACCCCCACGGGATCAGGCGCACGCTCAATTTGAGGAACAATTGAGTGTGCGCCTGCCGCCGTTTATTTTTTCTCTATAATAAGCATCACCACTAACTTTAAAGAAAGGTCTGAAATAATGTAAGCAGAAAGAAGCCGAAATTGCATCCTCGGCCGAATATCTATGTAAAGAGAGTGTCATCTCTCATATATACTCTGAGCTCTCAGGTTACAAGGGAGCGAAGGCAGAGGAAACGTCTGAAGCGCACTAGAAAACTAGCTGTGTCAGCGTAGTACACCGAATTTTGTGCTATTCGCGTTTTTCAGACGTCAATGCACATTTTTCAGACGTGGAGGTGTTTTTCTCAGACGTCAACGCTATTTTTTCAGACGTCAACCTCTATAAGTCAGACTGAGATTTATCGGAAGAATGAAAAAATGGAATTTCAACATTAAACACTGTCTATTTTGCTTTATAGTGAATGTCACTACTATCTTTGAAGAGAGATCTGAAATAAAGTAAGAAAAAAGAGGCCGAAATTGCATCTTCGGCCGAATATCTATGTAAGAGAGAGTCAATTCTCTAGTAACCAAAATCAAATATACGCTGAGCTCTAAGGTTGAAAGGGAGCGAAGGACGAATCCCCGCCGCAAAATGATCAAAAAAAATAGGAGTGGGGCGAGTGGCGCAGAGGAAACGTCCGAAGCGTACTGAAAACCTCTTTGCCTCAGATTAGAAAATGTCACACAGTCTTATTACTCTTTAATGAATGGTCTGAAAGAAAGTAAGTACAAAGAGGTCGAAATTGCATCTTCGACCGAACATCTTAATAAAAAGAGTAACAATTCTCTAGTAATCAAAAAAATCTTTGGTCACTCCACATAAGCAAGAAGGCTCACCATGCAGTATAAACATTCTAAGAGAAAGGACTAAACTCACTTTTTCAATAAAAGACTTAACGAAATATAATATATTTATAATCTTTAACATAAAAAATGGATTATAATGTATTATTATGAGAGAGCTAAATTTTTACCAAATGACAAAGAAATATGAAAAATATTTATTTAATGCAGGAATATGGAAAAGATTGTAGAATTAATGGTATTAGGATAAACGTGAAAAAGGGGAACTTTCATGAAACAGTTATTGATTGTGGATGATCAACAAGGCATTCGTTTGCTCCTGAACGAAGTGTTCAAACGAGAAGGATACACTACATATCTGGCTGCTAATGGAATTGAAGCATTAGAATTAGCTGAGAAAATCAAGTTGGATGGTGTCCTCTTAGATATGAAAATTCCGGGGATGGACGGAATCGAAATATTGAAACGCATTAAAATGCGCACTCCAGATGTGCCGGTTCTCATGATTACGGCATACGGCGAACTAGACTTAATTAAAGAAGCAATGGATTTAGGTGCGTCTCACTACTTCACAAAACCGTTTGATATTTACGAAGTGAGAGATGCTGTAAACGGAATGTTAAAAGATTGAAACACGCAGGCAGTGGCAAACACTGCCTGTTTTTGTTATGATTTAATAGAAAAGTGGAGAACCCTGTGCAAACTTCAGTCAATTCTAGGAGAAACGATCAAAAACATATTTTTGAATTGTTTCGACGGAAGGCTAGAATTGCGAAATCGGGTCGAACTCCATTATCACTCACGTACCGTGGGCACAAGCACAAGCTTGTCTGCGAAACGGCACAAGGTCTTGGAAAGATGTAAAACGAACATTAATCTTTCCAACCAATGCAATTAGTTATTTAGAAAAGTGGAAACTTACGAACGAGAAATAAAAACTTGTCGCTTGTAACCAGATTATAGACAATGAAATGGAGGATTCCTCAATGGCTTTAGTATCTATGAAAGACATGATGATCAAAGGTAAAAAAGAAGGCTATGCAATTGGACAATTCAACATTAACAACTTAGAGTTCACTCAAGCTATTTTAATGGCAGCTGAAGAAGAAAAGTCTCCTGTGATTTTAGGCGTTTCTGAAGGAGCAGCTAGATATATGGGTGGGTTTACAACTGTTGTTCACATGGTAAAAGGGTTAATGCATGATTATAAAATTACTGTACCAGTGGCAATTCATTTAGATCATGGTTCAAGTTTTGATAAGTGTAAAGAGGCTATCGATGCTGGTTTCACATCAGTAATGATTGATGCTTCTCATCACCCATTAGAAGAAAATATTTCGATTACATCTCAAGTAGTGGAATATGCACACGCACATGGCGTGTCTGTCGAAGCAGAACTTGGGACTGTTGGCGGTCAAGAAGATGATATTATCGCTGAAGGCGTTATTTATGCAGATCCAAAGGAATGTGCTGAACTAGTTTCACGTACTGATATTGACTGTTTAGCGCCAGCGCTAGGTTCGGTTCATGGTCCTTACAAAGGCGAACCTAATTTAGGCTTTGCTGAAATGGAAGAAATCTCGAAATTATCTGATTTACCATTAGTATTACACGGTGGAACTGGAATTCCAGTAAAAGATGTTCAACGTTCGATTTCTTTAGGTACAGCGAAAATTAACGTTAATACAGAAAACCAAATTGCAGCAACGAAAGCCATTCGTGATTTCTTTAATGGCGATGCAGAAGAGTATGATCCACGTAAATATTTAACGCCTGCTCGTGATGCAATTAAGAAAACAGTACAAGGAAAAATGCGTGACTTCGGAAGTTCTGGAAAAGCGTAATTTTAAAATAAAAGTAGAAAATGTCGGGAGAAGCGACCGTGTTGAAGACTTACGGCCTTCTCCTCTTTTCCATAATTCGGAGGAAATAATAAATGAAATTTTTTATCGATACTGCAAACTTTGAAGAAATAAAAGAAGCACATGCTTGGGGAATTCTGTCTGGTGTTACGACGAATCCAACACTTGTAGCAAAAGAGAACATCTCATTCCACGATCGCTTGCGTGAAATTACAGCACTTGTTGATGGTTCAGTAAGCGCTGAAGTTATCGCATTAGATGCTGAAGGAATGATTAAAGAAGGTCGCGAATTAGCTGCCATTGCTCCAAACATTACAGTGAAATTGCCAATGACTCCAGATGGCTTAACTGCATGTTCTGTGTTTGCAAAAGAAGGCATTAAAACAAACATCACTTTAATCTTTAGTGCAAACCAAGCACTTCTTGCAGCACGTGCTGGTGCATCATATGTTTCACCATTCTTAGGCCGCTTAGACGATATCGGTCATAATGGGATGGATTTAGTAGGGACGATTGCGCAAATTTTTGACATTCATAATATTGATACAGAAATTATTGCAGCATCGATTCGTCATCCTCAACATGTTACTGACGCTGCTCTTCATGGTGCACACATTGGTACGATGCCAATTAACGTGATGAAACAAATGTTCAAACATCCTTTAACGGATAAAGGAATTGAAGCATTTTTAGCGGATTGGAATAACAGAAATAGTGCACAATAAGTTAACTCTTGAATTGATTGTAGGTGAAATAAATGGATGTATATAAAATTAATGGTCAGAAAAGATTACAAGGAACAATTAAAGTAAGTGGGGCTAAGAATAGTGCTGTTGCTTTAATACCAGCTTCAATCCTAGCGAATTCGGCAGTCACAATTGAAGGTTTGCCGGATATTTCTGATGTTGGAACACTGAAGGAATTGCTGGAGGAAATCGGTGGAGTAGTATCTATAGAAGACGGTACGATGCATATTGATCCGTCTCAAATGCAAGATATGCCATTGCCGAATGGTAACGTGAAGAAATTGCGTGCATCGTATTATTTAATGGGTGCTATGCTTGGACGTTTCAAAAAAGCAGTCATTGGTTTACCAGGTGGTTGTTTCTTAGGACCACGACCAATCGACCAACATATTAAAGGCTTCGAAGCACTTGGAGCTAAAGTTACAAACGAACATGGTGCTATTTATCTGCGTGCAGATGAGTTGCGCGGTGCCAAAATTTATTTAGACGTTGTAAGTGTAGGTGCAACAATTAACATCATGCTGGCTGCTGTCATGGCAAAAGGCCAAACGACGATTGAGAACGCTGCAAAAGAACCTGAAATTATTGATGTTGCCACGTTACTAAGCAACATGGGAGCGAAAATTAAGGGTGCAGGGACCAATGTTATTCGTATTGATGGTGTTGAAGAACTACACGGGACGAACCACACCATTATCCCCGACAGAATCGAAGCAGGAACATTTATGATTATGGCAGCAGCAGCTGGAGACGGAATCACCATTGATAACGTCATTCCATTCCATGTTGAAGCATTAACTGCGAAACTGCGTGAAATGGGCGTCAAAATTGAAGAAGGCGAAGAAAGTATCTTCATTCCAAAATCAGAGAACTTGCATGCAATCGATGTAAAAACTCTCGTGTATCCTGGTTTTGCAACGGATTTACAACAACCATTCTCAGTTTTAATGACTCAAGCAAAAGGTTCTTCTGTAATTACAGATACGATTTATTCAGCACGCTTCAAGCATATTGATGAATTGAAACGTATGAATGCCGTTGCTCGAGTTGAAGGTCGTACAGCTATTATCTCTGGTCCAACAAAACTAGAGTCTGCTTCAGTTCGTGCATCTGATTTACGAGCAGGAGCTGCACTGGTATTAGCAGGATTATTGGCTGAAGGTGAAACTGAAATACGCGACATCTATCATATCGAACGCGGCTATAGTTCATTAATTGACAAATTACAAGGACTTGGTGCAGATATTCGTCGTGAAACAATCGAAGACGAGAATTCTCCTAAAGAAAACAAAAAATAAAAATTCTAGCCCTTGTCACATATGGTATAATGACAGGGGTAGAATTATGTAAATAAATGACCGGACAACGGGAGGAACACACCACATGGAACGCAGTTTATCAATGGAGGTAGTACGTGTAACAGAAGCAGCAGCAATTGCTTCGGCACGTTGGATGGGCCGAGGTTTGAAGAATGAAGCGGACGATGCTGCAACTACAGCAATGCGTAACGTTTTCAACTCAATCCCGATGCAAGGCGTCGTTGTAATAGGCGAAGGCGAAATGGACGAAGCACCTATGTTATACATCGGTGAAGAATTAGGTCTTGGACTAGGTGGACCAGCCGTAGATATAGCTGTAGATCCTCTAGAAGGTACAAATATAGTCGCTTCAGGTGGTTGGAATGCTTTAGCTGTTTTAGCCATTGCTGATAGAGGGAACTTACTTCATGCACCAGACATGTACATGGACAAACTAGCAGTAGGACCAGAATCTAGAGGCCAAGTTGATATTAATGCTTCTGTAACGGATAACCTGCGAGCTGTTGCACGTGCGAAAAATAAAGACATTGAAGACGTTGTGGCAACGATATTAAACCGACCACGTCACCAAAAAATAATTGATGAAATTCGTGCATCAGGTGCTCGTATTAAATTAATTAATGATGGAGACGTAGCGGGAGCTATCAACACAGCGTTTGATGAAACAGGCGTAGATATTTTATTCGGACTTGGCGGTGCTCCAGAAGGTGTTATTGCTGCAGTTGGATTAAAATGTTTAGGTGGCGAAATTCAAGGTAAACTAGTACCTACAAATGAGCAAGAATTAGAACGTTGTATCCGTATGGGTCTAGACATAAACCGTGTATTCCGTATGGAAGACCTTGTAAAAGGCGACGATGCAATTTTTGCGGCAACGGGAGTAACGGATGGAGAATTACTGCGTGGCGTTCAGTTCAAAGGTGCTTATGCAGAATCTCATTCATTAGTTATGCGTGCCAAATCAGGCACAGTCCGTTTCGTAGAAGGGCGTCATAGCTTGAAGAAAAAACCTCATCTTATGATGGAAGACTAACTTCAAAAATATGTGCCTGGCCATTCCTTGGTCAGGCATCTTCTACTAAAATCAATTCTTGCAGAACCAATCCTACCTTTCAACTTGAATCGACACAACAAAATATGTAAAGAGTGGTGCCATTTTATGTCAACCTTAAAGATTGCTGAACTAGAAAGTATGACGTTAAAAGAACTGTATGCGTTAGCACGCGAGTTCAAAATCTCGTACTACAGCAAACTCACTAAAAAAGAACTTATTTTTGCTATTTTAAAAACACGTGCAGAACAAGAAGGCTACTTTTTCATGGAAGGTGTCCTAGAAATCATTCAATCTGAAGGATTCGGTTTCTTGCGCCCCATCAATTATTCTCCGAGTTCTGAAGATATCTATATTTCCGCTTCACAAATTCGCCGTTTCGACTTACGTAACGGTGATAAAGTAACGGGTAAAGTGCGTCCTCCAAAAGAGAATGAGCGTTACTACGGATTATTACATGTAGAATTAGTAAATGGTGAAGACCCAGATTCAGCGAAAGAACGAGTTCATTTCCCTGCATTAACACCATTATATCCAGATCGTCATATTAAACTGGAAACAGAGTCAAGCAAGTTATCGACACGCATAATGGACTTAGTAGCACCTGTTGGTTTCGGTCAACGTGGACTTATCGTAGCACCGCCAAAAGCGGGTAAAACGATGCTATTGAAAGAAATAGCAAATTCCATTAC
>NZ_JBATUX010000039.1:0-8653 GCF_049671445.1 Paenisporosarcina sp.
GGCTCTGACATTACCGGCTCGATTTTAGCAGCTGCAGTTAAAGCCGAACTATATGAAAACTTTACAGATGTTGATTGCGTGTTTGCAGCCAATCCTAGAATTGTTGAAAACCCTGAAGAAATTCACAAAATGACATACCGAGAAATGCGAGAGTTATCCTACGCAGGATTCGCAGTTCTTCATGATGAGGCACTAATGCCTGCATTTAAAGAGTCAGTGCCAGTTTGCATAAAAAACACCAACAATCCGTTAGCTTCCGGAACAATGATTGTGGCAAAGCGAGAACATTCCTTCCGCCCGGTTACAGGAATATCCGCAGATAGCGGGTTCTCCACACTCTATGTCAGCAAATATTTAATGAATCGTGAGATTGGATTTGGACGGAAACTGTTGCAAATTCTTGAAGATGAAGAGATTTCCTATGAACACACCCCATCTGGCATCGATAACCTATCTGTCATTTTGCGTAGCCATCAGTTAGACGCTGAAAAAGACGCTCGCATTATTCATCGTGTAAAAACAGAATTGCATGCAGACGAAGTCACTATCCACAGCAATTTCTCTATGGTCGTTCTCGTTGGTGAAGGGATGCGAAACACGAAAGGTTTAGCGGCAAGAGCTACCGCCGCCATTTCTCGGACTGGTGCCAATATCGAAATGATCAATCAAGGCTCCTCCGAAGTAAGTCTGGTATTTGGTGTCCTTAAACAAGACGAAACGAAAATATTGAAAGAGCTATATAAGGAGTTTTTCTCATCGGTATTAGTTCAATAAAAGAACCGCGCTAGTTGTGTTTAAGTTTATTTGGTGCTCTCTATCGGCGGATTCTTGTCGTCTATCGGCGGTTCATCAAAAAATGGGGACATCCAGCTTTGATGGATGTCCTTAACCATTTAGCTTTTTGGTTTTAGAAATCTTTAAAGTGACTGTTGTATGCTATGAGCCGTTTTGTCTCAATGCCGATGAGCCGTTCACAAAAAATGTCTTTCTTTAAACCTCTTGATTCACACTTTTTTACAACACATTTCTGAAAAATCATATGTTACTCTAACACAATGTGCTGCCTTTAATTTTATTTGTCGATATGTTAGGTAATACTCTGCTAAAATCTCTTTAATTGGATGGTTCATCTTTGAGATGAGGAGGGTTAACATGGGGAAAAATCTAAAAATTTACGGTATAACTTTATTGGTCTTTTTCTTAGTAGACATCGTTTGGCTCGCATTTATCTCTAGAAAATTATACGAAGATCAAATTGGCTTTTTATTAGCCGAGGACGTCAATTGGATGGCAGCAGGTATTTTCTACTTATTATATATAGGTGGGTTATTATTCTTTGTTATTCTTCCTGCTATCGAAAAAAACAGCTGGACTCAGGCTCTTTTCGCAGGTGGCTTCTTCGGTTTAATCACGTATGCAACCTACGACTTGACCAACCTTGCGACAATTGAAGGATGGCCGATTTTTGTCACGGTGGTAGATCTAATGTGGGGAACATTCTTAAATGCAATTACTGCTATCATCACATTTTATATTGTAGGTAAAATGAATAAATAGACAGACCCCAGTGATAGAATCTATCACTGGGGTCTGTTATATCGTTATTGATATATCATTCAATAAACAAGAATTACCTCATCCTCAGACGTGTTGATCTACAAGAATAGGATTGCCATCTGGATCTTCAATTGTAAAACTTGCAGGACCTTCGCTCGATTCATCTGCTTCAGTCAGCATTTTAACTCCTTTAGCTTTAAGTTGCTTTTGAAGGTCTCGAATATCCGAGAACGAATCGAGACTGTCGGCATTTTGATTCCAACCTGGATTAAACGTCAGTATGTTTTTTTCGAACATTCCTTGGAAAAGCCCGATTACGCAACCTTCATTCTTTAGGATAAGCCAATTTTGGGCAATGTCTCCTCCTAAGACTTGAAAACCTAGGTCTTCGTAAAATGTTTTTGATTTATTAATGTCTTTAACGGTTAAACTTACAGAAAATGCACCTAGTTTCATATTTCATCCCCCCCTAAAAATTCATAACATTCAGACTTTAAGTGTAGATATATAATTTGAAATACACAACCTTTACAAGAGGAAGTGAAATCGCATAAGTTAATGTACTTCTTAATAGTTGCACCTTGTTCATTCAAAAAAGCAGGAAAAATACTTTCCCTGCTTAGTGCTTATTAAAAGTTGGAGGAACATGAAAGATGTATTTCCCTTGATGCCTTTTAAAGAAAGAATGAATTCTTATTCCTTGTTAGTAAACTCAGCTACAGACTCTAATACATTCCCTATAACTTGGCCTTTAAAAGCATCTGGCACAGATTCATTTGTAGGATTTCGATAAATGAATCGATTTTGGTCAGCGTCATATGTAAAACCAATACTGATTAATTTTTGTTTTAAAGAATCAGGTAACTGGTTTGATCCAACCGATTCCTCATAATAATCTGTTGTTGTTACGTAAAGCTCAACGTCATCAAGACTTGATGATACAATAAATAGATTAGTGTCACCTTGTAAAATCCATTGTCCTTTAGAATAAATGGATACCTTTGAATGTTCTAAACCAGAAATCCCATCCAAATTTACGCCAAATATTTGATTGATTAGTACTCTACACTCAGCTCCTGTTAAAGAATACTCATGAACTTCAATGTAACGATCCATCACTTCATTTTTTGTCATTGCCATAATTTGAGCATCACATTCACTTGAATTAGAATCAACATTTAAAGAAATACGAAGACTTTCCATAACGGCGATATTGTAGACGGACAAATTACTACCGTAATTTTTTTCTGATATGTAATTTAAATCAGCACCAAAAACGACTTTTACAGTTTCACGTACTTCTTTTCCATTTGTCTTATTACCAACTGATTTTAGATATCTATCCATTTTTTCTACTTTTGACATATTTTCTTTTATACGAACTAATTCAGTAGACTTTTTTTCTACACTTTGGCTCATTCTAAACGCCTCCATAAATTTTCAGATTCATACTCTACAATTTTCTTTACAAAAGATATTATATCAAATATACTTGCATAATATTTTCAGGTTAATTTTGAACAAAACAAAAGACGATTTGCCCTTTTTCACGGGCTGAATCGTCTTTTGTCATTTATTGAACAGGGCTTAACACTTTCGCCTTTGGTAGCAATACTTCCACACAAGTTCCCGAATTAACTTGGCTAGTGATGTGGATAGTTCCTTTGTGAGTTTCAATAATGCTATAGCATACTGTCATTCCTAAGCCAATCCCGTTTTCTTTTACACTATAAAAAGGTTCACCAATGTGTGTTAAGTGGTTTTCCGCAATTCCGCAGCCATTATCTTCAAACTTCACTGCTACAAAGTCCTCATTTTTATCCACAATTGAAATCGTGATTTCACCCTCAGTGGTGACTGCTTCCAATGCGTTTTTCATTATATTAATAAACACTTGTTTTAATTTACTGTCATTACAATATGTATTGAATTGGTCTTTTTCAACCACATTTAATCGAGTATTTTGTAGTGATGCTTCATATGATTGCATTTCTACGACTTCTTTAACAATCGTATTAAGGTTTTGGTTAGAGAAAATAACCCCTGCTGGTTTTGCTATACCTAAAAGTTCATTAACAATACTATTAATCCGATCAATTTCATCAACCAATACGTCAATGTGTTGATCCAAGTTAATTGTTTTCTCTTGACCCATTTGTAAAAAGCCTTTAATCGTCGTAAGGGGATTTCGTATTTCGTGAGCAATACCCGCGGCTAGTTCACCTAAAACAGACATTTTCTCTGATTGCCTTAACTTGTGCTCAGTTTCTTTTAAGGCGGTAATTTCTCTTCCAATCACTACTAACCCTTTTCTAGAACCATCCTCATTAAAAAGAGGCATTTTATATGAATCAAAAATTTTGCTTGAACCATCTCTCAAAGGTATGGTTTCTTCACAACGACTAACCTTCCCTGCCTTCCACGCTTCTTCGTCTGAATCAATACAGTAAATCAAAGCATCGTGATAAAAATCTGTGTACTTCGCCATTTCTCTGTCTGTTTTCCCTTTGTAATCAACGCCTTCTAGTTCGAATAACTGAGCACCAAATTTATTTATTTGGAGCCACCTTCCTTCTCCATCCTTGAATGAAATACAGTCAGGCATTGTATCAATTAATAAAGTTAACTTCTCTTTCTCTTCTTCAATTTGTTTTTTGTTTTTTAAATTCTTTAGTAAGACAAATAAAAGAATAGCAGTGAAGAAAACGAACAACAAACTTTTGGAAATATCTAAGAAAAGAACTTTTTCAGCAGAAAAATTAGAGACGCTTAATAAGTAATCTAACCCAACAAACCAAATGGGTCCTATTATTAAATATATGAATGGTATTAATCGGAAAAAATCAGTACGTGTTTTCATATTTCTGCCCCTTAGAGTGAATATAATTAGTTATATTGTCACACACAAATCAAGATTCAGCAATATTATCCAGATTGTACAGATCGTGAAAGAAAATCGTATTAACTTTTCCAAAATCCCCTCTCATTACGTGTTTAAATTTCACAATAGAAAAGCCAATGAATTCCTTACACTACGGAATTCATTGGCTTTTTTATTTTCACTTTTTAGAGTTTTATATCCCCAGGTGCCTCAATTACATATGAATTTAATGGTGTTATGGGGTCGTGATTACGTAAAGAACCAAAATTCAGACCTGTAATTTCTTCAATTCTTGATATTGGTACTTGATAAGTTTTATATTCACCGTAGGCAAATTCTAAATCCTCAATAAGATTTTTTTGAGTCTGCAGATAAGCAGTTGCTGATAGGTTGCCATTTTCCTTAACCATAATAGCGATTTTCCAAAACTCTGCCGGTATCTGAACTTCTCTATAAACAATGTCATCTACTCTAAATACTGGACCTGTAAACACTGTCACTTTTAAATTCCAGTTTTCAGCATTGTGTAAAATATAATTCTCTAAATCCAACCAGATTTTTTGATTGAGATTACTGTGCTGAGGAGCACAATTTGTAAAATGGAAGGTATTTTTATTCGCTTTTTCAGCTGTATCTCCCCAAACAGGATCTCTTCTGCGGACAAGATGTCCCCGATCAAGAGCATTATTTTCATATAATTCAGGACCACACTGATACTCAGTTTCAATACGGGGATCGAGATACCATTTATTACTACGTCCAACGTCTTTCATTTGGTTCCCGTCAATATTCACCACTGTATAAAAGGCTAAACGGCGTGACTTACTCATGACTATGGAGAAATGCGTATAATGGAGCACATTGCTTCCGTCTTTTAACTGAGCAATATCTTGTTCAATATCTGTCCGAAATGCCGGAAGCAGAACTTCATGATTCTCACCAAGAAACTTAGTATCATAGCCGGTTGAACCTTCATACCATGAATCGCTTAACTCCTCCACGATCATCTCTTCAGAAGGTTGTTTGGTCACATTGCGTCCTTGCACAAGGTCATTAATAAATAATTTCAGCTCATCATTTAAATTTGCGCTTTGCTCTTCAAGAAACTTGATAATCGCACTGATGCGAATCCCTTCATTGGCAATAAATTCAGATGGATTTTCAGGATCCGGCACTCCGGCATGGTGGAGGGCAATGACAATCCATTCGTCATTAAATACAGGTGAACCGGAGGATCCAGGCATAGTATCTGTGGAATAGTGAATATAGTCGTCAAATATATCCCAAATTTTATTCTCTCTAATTGCTATAGCTTTGTGTTCTCCTGAAGGATGTTGAATAATTGATACATACTCACCGACCAATACTTTGCCTGTTTGTGAGATGAGAGGCAAAAAACCGAAATCACTCAGTTTTGTCCCATCATCAGCCACTTCCTCTACAGCGACTAACGTAAAATCAAGCTTCTGGTCTGTTATAAAGAAACGCTCTGGTGTTAATCGAAAGCTTTTCTTCAAACGCTCATTTAGATCAAGATCCATTTCATAGTTGAACTGAGCAACACTGACCTGAGCTGTATCTGCATTTTCCAAAACATGATTATTTGTAAGCAGTAAAGTGGGTGAGACAAGAAATCCCGTTCCATATCCGAGTACTCTACCTATAGAATCTCGAATCTCAATTCTACAAACAGAAGTGGCTGCTTTTAGACCGGCTTCAAGATAAGAAATAGGAAATAGATCTTCTTCACCAATAATACGCTCAATGGCAAGCTCATCACGTGGATCAATAATTGCTTTACGCAGTGCCACTCGCTCAGCTGTATCTACTTCAAAAGGATTTTTACCTTGTAGTTCACTAGCAATTCGATCTCGTTCACCCGAACGTTCAATGTAACGCTTCAAAGCGTGTTGCTGTTGCAAATCTACAAGATTCATATTAAATTTTCGAATTTCATCAAGTCGCTTAATATTCATATTAACCTCCTTAAAATTCCACGCTCCATTATCCTTTTGGAAAGTTGTATTTCATTAGGTATTCTACAACTACTTTTCAAATCCTTCTTACATAAAAAAGCTTTGATTTATGTTGAGGTTAAAATAAATAGAATAAACCCAGTGATAGATAAATCACTGGGTTCTTTTAAACTTATTTGAGTGTAACGGTAAGAAGATAATTTGGTTTATATCAGCTGATGAATAACTAAGAAAAGTTTGCCGTCATCGATCAAGTTTTGAAATAAGTCGAACGCCTTCGTCGACCATCGAACCACCTAGTTTACGGTATATCTTCTTTAATAATAGCTATTTGTAATATCAGTTCTATTAATATAAGTTATTTTGGGCTCTTCTATTGAGGTAATGTCAATTATATGATTTAAACAAGGAACTTGATAGTGAATAATTGGTTCATCTGGGAATAACACTTCTGCAAAAGTAGATAATTTAACAAAATCCAAGAATCTAGACTTCGAATAAATTCTGAACATTTCACCTTCGGAAATTTCGTATTCATCCATTTGAGTAAAGCTCTCATTAGTTACTGTGTAAGACACGTAGGAATTAAAATCTAGTTGAATAATTGGAAAGTTTTTATTTATTTCAATAGTTGAAAATGTCTCTAAGCCTAAATCATTGGAATTAATCAATTCTTCTTTTTCATTTACCCCGTTACATTTCTCTATACGTATACGTAAAGAGTTTTCTTCAGGTTCAACTAAATAATCCAAATAAATATATTCCTTACTTTTCATTAGATCTCTAAAATTCATACAGTATCACTTGTCCTTTATCTTTGAAATGAGTGTAATACTTTTTTCAATGTGCTTCTAAATTCATCTTGCGACAAGGTTTTAATGTTTATTAGTCGATTATTATCCATTTGATTTTGGAATTCAGGTAGATAGCCTACATATAAATATCCATTTCCAGTAAGATATAGTTCTTGCAACACGGTTTGTCTACGAATCGGATTGTTAGGAAAATAATAGGTAGCTCGATTTTGTGTGCTTTCTTTTCGTTTTAGCTCAGAAAATTCTTCTAAAACACTTACCACCTGGTCATAAGACATCGACATAGTAACACTCCCTATTGGAAATCATTACATACAGTATATCATTTCCATTTATTAGTTCGTAATTATTTTCTGACAACTTTCATATACTATTTCTAAAAAACTATGCGGAGGAGTATTTGACGATGAAACCTGAACATGTGGACCAAAAGGAAATGGAATTGCGTCAAAATAAGGATTATATTGCTTCTCTTGATATGGTTGGTGAGGGTGCACCCATTTATCACCTTGATAAAGATGATCTTGAAGATGAAAAAAAAGATACACATTAATTCGACAACAACATTAACCTTTATAATCAAAAAATCCAGTAACTCTTAGAGTCACTGGATTTCTTTTATTGTTTCTTTCGATGGTTCAATCGCAGTCTGTTTAAGGAGCCCAACCCTTTTCAAATCCATTTAACTCGGCATACTCATACAACTTCACGAACTGATGAAAGTCGTAAGTCTCCATATACTGTTGAACATATACGTCTCCCGTTTTTTTAAACAATTGGTTTCGTTCATCTAATTTATTAAGAAAGCGCTCAGCTGGTAATTTGCTCCCTTTGCTAGAATTAAGTGATGAAGATGTAAGAACGAAATTCCACAATTCATCACTATGTACAAAGCTCCAGGGAACAAAATGATCCACTGCAATTGACCGTTTTGCCACGTGTAATGGTCTATCCGTATAAAAACAAGTACTTCCTGAATGCGTTACAATCATTTGTTGGAATTGCTGCAGTGATTCACGTTGGGTAATGTTTTCAATTTCTTCTAGTAGTATGCCTTGTGTGAATCCAGGATTCTTTTTCTGAAGAAACTTTGCTAACTCATAGTTAATTAACTTGAAAATATTGGTTTGGTATTTCAATAAAAATTCATAGCCAGAAGGTGTAATTGTAATTTTGCGTTCTTTCTTTGAGAATCCGTAAACTAGACCCTCTGTGTCCGCAAATAACGCGCCAACTACATACCTTCTAATCACTTTACTCTCAATACGCTTGATCAGTTCCCGCTGTTGTTTTTCATGAATCGAATCAAATGACACTCCACTTGGAATCTGAAATTCACATTGAAAATCCTTTAACTCTTTTTCAATTTGAGCTTGATGTCCTTGAGAATATCCATTGCGAATGACTAAGTTCCAATATAGTTT
>NZ_JBATUX010000040.1:0-6129 GCF_049671445.1 Paenisporosarcina sp.
GCTGGTCTACAATCGCCTAAATATTTGCCGAATCTTACACCACTTGTCCATCAATTGGAAGTGGCGCAAACGGTCATTGAAAGAATGAATGGCAAAGCGATTCTGGCAGATGAAGTAGGACTTGGAAAAACCATTGAAGCGGGTTTGATTTTGAAAGAATATCTAATCAGAGGCTTGGTGAAAAAAGCGTTAATTTTAGTTCCAGCTTCTTTAGTAAATCAATGGATTGAAGAACTAAATCAAAAATTTTATATTCCAGCTATGCAATATAAAAAAAATTACGATTTAAACACATGTAATATCGTTGTCATGAGTATGGATATGGCAAAAAGAAGTCCACATAAAGAAAACATCTATGATCAAGATTATGATTTGATTATCATTGACGAAGCACATAAATTAAAAAACCATAAAACGAAAAACTACGAGTTTGTTCAAAATTTAAAGAAGAAATTTTGTTTGTTGTTAACTGCCACACCGATTCAAAACGATGTATTTGAACTATTTTATCTCATTTCATTACTAAAACCCGGACACCTTGGAAGTTACGAAACGTTTCAAGCTGCGTTTTCCGCAAGTAAACATAATGTAGAACACGAGGCGTATTTAAGAGAACTAGTGAATCAAGTAATGGTACGAAACAGAAGACAAGACACTGGTATTGAATGGACAAAACGTCGTGTTCAAACAATCCCAATTCATTTCACTCCACAAGAACAAGAAGTCTACGACATGATTCTGGAGCTTAAACATATATCGCCTGTTTTTTCGGGTGCCTTCTCCATGATTACTCTTCAAAAGGAAATGTGCAGCAGCAAAGAAGCTACCTATTTGACCTTGAATAAAATGCGGCAAAAGTGTACCGAATCTCAAGAGATAGAGTATGTTGAAGAAATTATTCAAAAGTTGATGGTACTTGAAGTAAACGCGAAAGCAGAAAAGGCTTATGAAATCATAGCTGAGGCAAATGATAAGGTAATTATCTTTACTGAATATCGAGCCAGTCAAGCTTATTTGCAGTGGTATTTATATACGAAAGGGATCACAAGTGTTCTCTTTAACGGGAAATTCAAGAAAAACAAGCGAGATTGGATGAAGCAATTATTTAAAGATCAGGCACAGGTTCTCATTGCGACAGAATCCGGAGGCGAAGGAATTAATCTTCAATTTTGTCACCATGTCATCAACTATGATTTACCGTGGAACCCGATGAAGTTAGAACAACGAATTGGACGTGTCCATCGGTTAGGACAAGAACATGACGTTCATATATACAATCTAGCTATTCACAATACCATCGAAGAAGATATATTAGACCTGCTCTACGTGAAACTCGATGTCTTTGAAAAAGTGGTCGGTGACTTAGACGATATTTTATCATCATTTAAAAAATCCATTTGAGATAAAAACGGCAGGTTCATTCTAGGGAGGATGTACAGTGTATCCACAACAAATTCATGGGTATTTAGAAAAATTTTTCAGAGAAAATAATTGCGATATTGTAAGAGGTAATGACCATTACCTGACCGTTCAATTAACGATTGATATGGATAAAAAAATTATGAATCGGCCATTTTATTGGAAATACTTAGAAAATACAGATGGCGTTCCAAACCCAGCACAATTAACGTTCATCACTGATCAAAATCGACTAGAAGACGATATTAAAGGTGAAGTTGTTCACTTTGGTTCTCCACGGCTCAATCAATTGTTTCAAACAACCAAAGAGCTCGGTTCTTACGTGCAAATGTATGAGAAGGTGTCGGATAATCCGAAAATAAAAACGATGTTAACTCCTTGGTTGGGTGTAAATTACAAAGTATCGTATTACAGCGATCAAACGAAAGAAATGTTTTATTCGTTAGGCATTAATTTAATTACAGGTAATATGATTGATTGTTTTCAGGAATGGATAAGTGGAGTGGACTTGCATTCAACCATGTCAGACGATGCGTTTAGTATTACCTATATCATAAAGCCTCTTCGTGCCCTCGAACGATTGGATGCGGCGATTGAAAACATCATCCAACAAGACGATCACACCTGGGCCAACGAAGCCAAAATGAGATGGAAAAAGGATAGAGAAGTTTTAGAATACTTCTATGAAGGAGTAGAAAATAAACCAGACTGTTTCGAGATGGAAAAACAAGCAATGGACCAACAATACGAAGCCAGGATAAAAATTGAAATCATTAATGGTGGGTTGTTTTATTTGAAATAACATCGCGACAACAAGCGACGTACCTATTTCCGAATCATATATTGACTTGTCTTATCACCTCTGATAAATTGATTTCTAATAACAAAAATCTGTGACGAGAAAGAGTACGACAAGATGCCTGTTCTTAAGAAAGACGATGAATAGATCTTATCTGAAAATCATCTCCGAGATTCAAAGCTAAAACGAGTAAGCTTTGACAGCTTTCCAGCGTACGATGGACCATAAGAGAACGTTGACGGAGCGCCATAGGTTTCTTTTAAAGATTTGTGATTATGGGTGGTAAAGCGAGTACGAACTCGTCCCTTTATTAAGAGGGGCGAGTTTTTTCATACAAGAAATGTGGAGGAAAGTATATGTTTATGAAAAATGTAATCATCGTCATAGGTTCACTCATTGTTGCATTTGCGTTTAATTTCTTTTTAGTTCCATATGGTATTTTAAGCAGTGGAATTAGTGGAATCGCTATTTTAGTTGGCTTAGTCACGCCATTTAATACTGGGTTATTGAATCTACTATTTAACTTACCTTTGGTTGTTTTGGGTTACTTCAAACTTGGAAAAACCATCACGATCAATACAATGATTTGTGTGGTTTCACTCTCGGTCTTCTTATACTTGTTGCCAGTAGTTCAAGTGACCGACAATATCCTGCTTTCAACTGTTTTTGGTGGGGCATTAGGCGGTATTGGTGTCGGTCTTATTTTGAAATTCGCTGGTACTTCTGGCGGTTTGGATATTATCGCGATTATGATTTCACGCATCAGTAATGTCAGTATCGGCTTGCTTTTAACGGCTATGAACGGGGTAATTGTTTTGATTTCTGGCGCTGTTTTCAACTGGGATATCGCGTTATACACACTTTTATCCATTTATTTGACCGGTAAAATGATTGATACGATCTTCACGAATCACGTCAAGTTGACGATGCAAATTGTCACTACAAAAGGCGACTTAATAAGCGAAGATTTACTGCATTCCATCTATCGAGGGATTACGATTACTGAAGGTTTTGGCGGCTACACACAAGAAAAGAAACAAATTATCATGATGGTTGTGACACGTTACGAAACTCTGCAAATCAAAAAAATCGTTCGAAAGCATGATGAACATGCATTTATTAATATATTTGAGACTGTTGAAGTTGACGGTAATTTTGCTCATAACTAAGACGAAATTGCACTCATTAATTCTGAATACTAGTAATCATAATGACATCCAAGAGCGGCCGAAATGAAATTTTCGGTCGCTTGTTCTTCGTGGGAAGGCGGTTAAAAAGTCACTCCTCCTCCTACTAAATAATTAAGTTTTCGATTAAAAATGAGATTTGTAAGGGTTAATTTAACAGGAAATTAACAACAAAGAATCATGTTAAATATTTTTCCCTACAGGTAAGATTAACTTGTTTGAAAAAACAAATATTTGTTAAAAAGGGAGAAATGATGAAAAAAATCGGTAGAATAATTGCATCTTTAAGTTTAATGGTAGCTGTAGTAACACCGACAATGTCACCAGTACAGAGCGCTCAAGCTGCGTCAAACGGTGAAATTGTTATTAATGAAATCGCATGGATGGGAACCACGGTTGATTATAATGATGAATGGATTGAACTCTACAATAATACAAGTACTTCCCAGTCTTTATCTGGTTGGACATTGACGAGTACTGATGGATCTCCTTCCATTGCTTTGAGTGGAACTATCCCTGCAAACGGCTACTTTATACTTGAAAGAACGGATGATGCAACGGTTTCTGGAGTTTCTGCTAACCAGATTTATAGTGGTGCCATGGGCAATACAGGTGAAACATTTGAATTGAAAAATTCTAGCGGCATTGTTGTAGATCAAGTTAACGCTTGGCATGCTGGTGACAACACGTCAAAAGCGACCATGGAGCGAATTGATCCTTTAGCCATTGGAACAGATGCAGCTAATTGGCAAACATCGACTGATACATACGTTGAAGGCATGGGAACTCCTGGCAAAGTAAATTCTCAAGAAGCTCAAAATGGAGCTTGCGCTGATACAACCGAACATCTGAACCAAGTTTCTGATGCTGCTGATGCAATTAATATTTACTTTAATAAATGTGCGCTTGATCAATATGCTTCAACTAATAATGAAGCCAATTACAATGTGAATCTTGAAAACCGATTGATTGAACGAATAAACGGAGCGCAAACGAGTATTGATTTTGCAACCTATGAAATCAATCTTCCGAAAATCGTTGATGCCCTTATTTTGAAAGCGTCTGAAGGCGTTGACGTTCGAGTAATTGCAGATTCAAAAGATGCAACAGACCCGAGCTATATTGAACGATTTGAATTAATGAGACTTTACATAGAAAAAATGGTTCGTGGAAAAGACATGGTCATCGGAACAGCTGATGATGTAACGGTCCTCTCAGAATCACCTATGCTGGCCGTTGAAGATTCAACAAAACGCGGAAGCCATGGACTACCTTCGTCACCAAACGATTTTCCTCAAAAGACCATTACGGTAGGAAGTACTGAAATGACAGGATTCTTATTTGTAGAAGGGGAACAAAAGACTGACGGTAGCTATTACTCACCATCAACTCAAATGCATAATAAATTCGCTATTATCGATAACAAATGGGTATTTACGGGAAGCTGGAATTTCACTGTTACAGGTCTTTACGGATCAGATGAAAATATGGTTAATGGTGTTCTTGATGGCAACCAACAACATGTCGTCGAAGTAAACTCTCCCGATATGGCTCAAATTTATGAGACAGAGTTCAATGAAATGTGGGGAACTAATACATTGACTCCCGACCTTCAGATTTCTAACTTTAGCTCACGTAAAATTGATAATACTGCTCATCAAGTGACAGTCGGTGGTAAAAACATCGAAGTGTATTTCTCACCAGGTGATAATGCAGTTGCCAGAATGGTAGATCTTATTAAAACAGAAGCGGATTATAAAACTTATTTCACCATATTTGCTTGGAGTAGTCAGGAACTTGTTGATGAATTGAAAAACAAGTGGGAAGGGTCTTATGAAGACCAACAAGGAACTCTAACTGGATTCGATGTAAAAGGTGTCTTTGACAGCAGTTTTTGGACGCAATGGTGGTCGGCAAGTATTGAAATGACCGGCCAAACCGTTACTGGAAGTGTCAACAATCCAAATACACGTTGGGCAAATGCAGCACCTGTTTATAAAGACGCTGAATCTCGCAAGTTGCATAGTAAAACAATGATTGTTGATGCTGATACAGATAGCGACCCAACTGTCATCGTAGGTTCTACCAATTGGAGCACAAACGGGGAAGACATCAATGATGAGAATTTACTTATCATTCATGATCAAGCGATTACGAATCAATTCTTACAGGAATTCAATGCACGATATTCACAGGCAGGCGGAACAATTACTCAGTAATATTGAAATAGCTCGTGATGAATCAGAGAGTCAATTATTGAAAGATTAATTGAAACACAGTAAAGTCTGAGAAAATAGTCTAGATAGAAATAGGTGAGCGGGGTAAATCCTCGCTCACCTTTTTTCAATTATTGAGAGCAACATGGTTGATTATGAATGATGTCTCTTTTAGAGCTGAATGTATTCTTAACCCATCCTAGAATGCTAAATTTTCTATTGTTCTTCTTTAGGTGGCGGGAATACGATCTTTCTTTGATATAGAAATCCATTTCCATCTTTTTAGCTTCCATTACGCTTTGCATTTCATAAAAATTAAACATAAAATCAATCCTTTCGTCATTTTGAATATTATTTGTAAAATACAAGTATGAAATTCGTGTCTTACTCCCCATTCTTTTGAAGTGAGTAATTATTAAATGTGAATATTTCAAAATATGTTTGTTTTTAATTTCACTTGTTACTTTATTTATATGATAACCATTTGCAAAATGCAACTAAAATATAC
>NZ_JBATUX010000041.1:0-35159 GCF_049671445.1 Paenisporosarcina sp.
TACATAAAGGGGGAGTTGGAATGGCAAGTTTAAACACGATCTCTGAAGAAAGTCAGTTAGCAAACTTTATGCAGCGGATTGAAGCTGGGGAAAAGATTGAAGCAGATGATTGGATGCCTGAAGATTACAGACAGACATTGATTAAATTAATTTCAATGCACGGGATGAGCGAGATCATGGGGGCACTTCCTGAAAAAGAATGGGTACCAAAAGCTCCTTCTCTTTATCGAAAGCTCGGCATTATGGCAAAGGTTCAAGACGAAATGGGCCATGGCCAACTCCTTCTAAGAGTCACAGAAGATCTTCTAGAGCCATACGGTAAAAACCGTGGAGATTTAATGCAAGATTTATTTAATGGTGACTTAAAGTTCCATAATGTTTTTCACATGGAAACAAAAACATGGGCAGATGCTGGAATTATAGGCTGGCTTGTTGACGGTGCAGCGATTATCACCCAGACAAATATGCTTAAAGCTTCATATGGTCCATACGCTCGAGCACTTCAACGCATTTGTGCTGAAGAAGTATTTCATGCTCAGCATGGAGAATCCATTATCATGGCGTTAACAGAAGGAACCGAACAACAAAAGGCGATGATTCAAGAGTCACTAAATCGTTGGTGGGAAGCTCTCCTGATGTTCTTTGGTCCAGCTAGCAAGGAAACAACGGGGTCTTCCAAACAAGATTTAACAATAAGATATAAAATCCGAACGAAAACCAATGAAGAATTTAGACAGCTCTTTTTTGACAAATACATTCCACGAATTCTATCACTTGGTTTGACCATTCCAGATGCAACAATGCACTACGATAAAGTAAATCAGATGTGGTCATACAAACAGCCAGATTGGAATGAATTCAAGAAAATTATTAAAAATCAGGGTCCTCGTTCAGAAGCACGTCTGAACTTGAGACGTCAGTCTTATGAATACAATTCATGGGTAAGGGACGCATTAAGTCATTCAATTAGATAAAGAAAGGAGTCAGGATAATGGGGGAAGAGAATACATTTTATCAAGAATATGAAGTCTTCAGCAAACGAACGACGAGTTCTGTCTTGCAGCACCAATTCAGTTTACTGGCTCCAAATGAAGAAATGGCATTCATTATGGCACAGGAAAACTTTATGCGCCGAGAGCCAGTTGCTGATATTTGGATTGTAAATAGAAAACACCTTAGAAAAATGAGTCACGATGAGAAACTGACGCTCGGCCGTCTTGAAAACAAAGATTACCGCACAACAAAAGGGTATGGCTACTTAAAGAAAAAGTGGCGGAAGTACGAACAAGAAATACTAGATGAAAAAGAGATTCTGTCATGGGGAGGCGAAAAAAATGAGCAACAGTCCAAATGATTTAACAGTAGAAAATAATGAAGCAATCAAGAGCTTGTTATTCCAGTTAGCTGATGACGACTTTATGTATGCCTACCGTGGATCAGAATGGTTAGGACTCGCTCCTCATATTGAAGCAGATATTGCTTTTTCATCAATTAGTCAAGACAGCATGGGCCATGCAGCCATGTATTACACGCTTCTTGAAAATCTTGGAGCAGGAAATGCCAATGACCTAGCCCATTTCCGAAAGGCATCCGACAGAAGAAATAGCATATTGACGGAGCGCGTGAATGGCGAAGGTTATTATATGGAAACTCCTCATTATGACTGGGCATATGCAGTAGTCAGAAGTTATCTATATACACAGGCGAAAAAAGTTAAAGTTGATTCTTTGTGTGGCAGTACATATCAACCTTTAGCAGAAGCAGCGGTAAAAGTGAGAATTGAACTTTATTACCATAAGCTACACTGGGAAACCTGGTTTAAACAGCTAATGAGTTCAACAGCTGTAGCAAAAACTAAAATGGATGCTGCACTTAAGCTTGTTATGAATGACTTTGGCGATGTCTTCTCATATGGCAACCAAAAACATGCGATTGAGACGACTAAACTAATAGGTAATGAGGAACAGTTGAAGGCAAACTGGATAGCAAGTCTGCAGCCAGTATTTAGCGCACTTCAAATGGAAGTACCGAAGATTCCTGAACAGTCTGTGAAAAATGGGAGAAAAGGTGAACACACAAAAGACTTAGATGAAGCACTAATCACACTTTCCGAAGTTTACATGCTTGATCCAGTCGCAACCTGGTAATCAGTTAAAGGAAAGGGGTACGGTAATGACCACAATTGGAAAAGTTTCTGCTGAGCTAGTATATGAAGTTCTTACCCATGTAAAAGATCCAGAGATTGATTCAGTCAGCATTGTTGACCTAGGCATGGTGGAAAAGGTCACTACTCAAGAAAATAACGTAAAAGTAGTTCTCTTGCCGACTTTTCTTGGATGCCCAGCGCTTGAAATCATAAAGAACAATACGAAGAATGCTGTAAAGGAACTGCCAGGAGTAGGAGAAGTTGAAGTAGTGTTCGTCTTTCATCCACCGTGGACTTCCGACCGAATAACTGAAAAAGGTCAAATTGGTCTGAGAGCATTTGGAATAGCTCCACCCCCCCGTCATTTTGAAGATGACGGCTCATGGCATGTAGACTGCGCATATTGTGGATCTACATATGTAACGCTAGATAATATTTTTGGACCAACTGCATGCAGAAGCATTCTGTATTGTAAGTCCTGTAAAAATGTTTTTGAAGCAATGAAACCTGTTTCTACACTAATGTAAAGTGAGGAGATTTATAAATGGCTAAATTAATCGCATTATACAAACACCCTGAAAACAAAGAGGAATTTGATAATCATTACTTCAACGTTCATGGACCACTTACAGCGAAAATTCCTGGACTTCGTGAAATGAAAGTTACAAAAATGACTGGATCTCCAATGGGGGGAGAAGCAAAATACTACCTTATGTGTGAGATGATTTACGATGATTTAGAATCGTTGCAACAAGGCGTTCGATCACCTGAAGGAAAAGCATCTGGCAAGGACCTAATGGGATTTGCAGGTAACTTAGTCACACTCATAATAGGTGAAGATGCATAATGAATAGCTTTGATTTCATTGAAACTACCTTAATGGGAAGTACTGCGGTAATAGAACTTAATCGCCCCCGACAGTTAAATTCTTTGAATACAAAAATGATAAGTGAAATAGTTGTGGCAATGGAAGCTTTTGATCGTAACGATACTGTCCGTGTCATCGTACTGACTGGAAAAGGTCGAGCCTTTTCAGCAGGAGCAGATATCGATGAAATGACGGAAGCTAATCCAATCAGTCTGGAGTTATTAAATCAATTTGCTGAATGGGATCGTTTAGCACTTATTAAAAAACCAATCATTGGGGCAGTTCATGGGTTTGTTTTCGGTGGTGGATTCGAACTTGCTCTTTGCTGTGATGTACTAATATCGGCAAGTAATACCGATTTTGCATTTCCAGAGGTAAGTCTTGGTGTAATGCCTGGTGCAGGTGGCACGCAGCGCCTAACTAAACTTGTAGGGCGCACGAAAGCATTAGAATGGCTATGGACTGGTGAACGTATTTCTGCGGAAGTAGCTCTAAAACACGGAATCATTAATAAAATCGTCGCTCCAGAACTGTTAATGGAAGAAACGATGAAATTTGCAAGCAGACTTTCTAAACAACCACCACTATCGATGCGTCTCATTAAGGACTCCGTAAATAAGGCAGTAGATTCTTCTTTATATGAAGGAATGCAATATGAACGGAAAAACTTCTATTTGTTGTTTGCTACACAGGATCAAAAAGAAGGCATGAATGCGTTTATTGAGAAAAGAAAGCCGGATTATAAAGGTAAATAAGGAGAGTGTTCTATGTTTGAGACGATTCGCTATAACGTTAAAGACAACATTGCATGGCTCTATTTAAATAGACCTGACAAACTAAATGCATTTATTGCACAAATGAACCGTGAAGTGAAGGATGCGATAAAAGCGGCTTCCTCTGATAATCAAGTTCGTTGTATTGTCATCACTGGTGAAGGGCGCGCATTTTGCTCTGGTCAGGATCTTTCAGAAGTTGATGAACAGATGGATCATGGTCAAGTATTAAGAGACCATTACGGACCGATGATTAAACAAATTAGACAATGTGAAAAACCAATTATTGCCGCAGTAAATGGAGTAGCAGCAGGAGCTGGATTTAGTCTAGCACTGGCATGTGACTTCAGAGTTGTTTCAGAACGCGGTAGTTTTTTGAACGCTTTTATTCATGTCGGACTCATTCCAGATTCAGGAAATCTCTATTATTTAACACAACTCGTTGGACATTCTAAAGCTTTGGAACTATCGATTTTAGGAGAAAAAGTGTCAGCAGCTGTTGCTGTTGATATGGGTCTAGCAAATCAATTAATTTCTGAAGAAACCTGGATAGAAGATGTAACTGCATATGCAGCTAGGATTGCCGCATTACCAACTAAAGCAATTGGGTTAATTAAACGCTCATTAAAATCGACAACCAACCTATCTTTTGAAGACTATCTTGAACAAGAAGCCCAAGGACAGAGAATTGCAGGTCTTACAAAAGATCACCGCGAAGGCCTAAATGCATTCATGGAGAAGAGAAAACCTGTTTATACAGGACAATAGGGGGAGAAAGAGCTTATGACAACAATTCGTGAAAATGAAGTTGGACAAGAATCGATGAAACGTGATTTTTATCATTTAATTATTAATGGAGAAAAAGTGAAAAGTAGTACAGGAGAGACGATTAAAACCTTTAACCCTGCTACAGGAGAACTTATTGCAGAAGTTGCAAAAGCCTCAAAAGAAGATGCGGAAAGTGCGATTGCTGCTGCGCGTAATGCATTTGATAACGGGAAGTGGAAATTATTTCCTGTGAGCAAGCGGTCACAAGTTTTAAACAAAATTGCCGCTATCATGCGTAGTCGATTTAACGAGCTAGTTGAGTTAGAAATTTTAGATACAGGAAAATCTCTTCATGCTGCACAAGGGCAAGTCACGCAAGCTATTGAAGATTTCGAGTTTTATGCTGGCGCGATCGTTGGTCACCGTGGGACAGTAAATAACGTTCCAGGCCAATTCCATAATTACACTGAAAAAGAGGCAGTAGGTGTTTGTGCGCAAATCATCCCGTGGAACTATCCACTGATGATGGCAGCATGGAAAGTGGCACCTGCTATAGCAGTTGGTTGTACTGTCATTGTTAAACCAGCTTCACTAACTCCTTTAACGGCTATTATCTTAGGAGAAATTTGCCTAGAAGCGGGAGTTCCAGCTGGTGTCGTGAACGTTATTCCAGGTTCAGGAGCTGAAGTTGGGAACTTCTTAGTTGAGCATCCACAAGTAAATAAAGTTGCATTCACAGGTTCAACGCCTATAGGTAAAGACATCATGGGCAAAGCATCCCAAACACTAAAACGTGTCACACTTGAACTTGGCGGTAAATCACCAAGTATCGTCTTTGACGATGCGGATATTGATGCAGCAGTTGATGGTTCTCTATTCGGTATTTTCTACAACTCCGGCCAGTCATGTGAAGCTCGTTCTCGCTTGTATGTTCATGAAGACGTGTACGAAAAGTTCATGAGCAAATTTGTAGAAAAAACAAAAAAATTACAGCTAGGAAATCCATTTGATAAAACTACACATATGGGCGCCATCATAGATCAAAGTCAACTTGATACAATCGATGGTTATGTTCAATCAGCCAAAAAAGAAGGTGCAGAAATTCTTGCTGGTGGTAACGTCACGAAACCTGAAGGCTACGAAAATGGATTCTGGTATGAGCCAACGATTATTGCGAACGTTACTCACGATATGAACGTTGTTAAAGATGAAATTTTCGGCCCTGTAGTGGTTGTGATGAAATTCAAAGATGAAAAAGAAGCGATTCGTTTAGCGAACGATACAGAATTCGGATTAGGATCAGCTGTTTGGTCAAAAGATGGTGCAAGAGCTACACGTGTTGCAAATCAAATTCAAGCTGGAATCGTCATGATTAACTGTCCGTTTTCCGCATTTCCTGGAACGCCATTCGGTGGCTATAAACAATCAGGATTTGGACGCGAATTATGCATCGAAACACTGGATCTCTATACAGAAACGAAAAGTATCTTATCGTACTACGGCAGTCGACCACTAAACCCGTTCGGTCTGTAATATTTGAGTGAATTGACGGACAGGGAATTTCAAAATCCCTGTCCGTATTCTTTCACCTTAAAAGGAGGAGTTTAACGATGATTCAGCAAATTGTTGTGGTCGGCTCAGGGTTAATGGGAAGAGGAATTGCATATGTCGGAGCAGTTGGCGGCTATGCAGTGACTGTTGTTGACATTAATGAAGCTGCATTGCAAAATGCGAAACAAGAAATTGAAACCATTATTAAAAAAGGCCTTTCACTTGGGAAGATTTCTTCAGAAAAAGCTGAACAAGCCCACCGCAACTTAAGCTTTGAAAGCGATTTGTCTAAAGCCGCGGGACTAGCGGATCTAATTATTGAAGCCGTTCCTGAAGAAATGGCTATTAAAAAACAGGTGTTTGAAATGATTGAACAATTTGCACCTGCACATTGTTATTTTGCAACGAATACATCGACGATGAGTCCGACCGAGATTGCCTCATTTGCTAAGCGTCCTGAAAAAACTATTGCGATGCACTTTTTCAATCCTGTACATAAAATGCCTCTAGTTGAAATTGTTCGTGGCCTAGAAACGAGCGATGACACAGCTGAAACAATTAGAGAAGTAGCTGTAAATATGGGAAAAGAAACAGTTGTGATTAAAGAATTCCCTGGATTCATCACAAGTCGGATAAGTGCGCTTGTTGGCAACGAAGCATTTTATATGCTGCAAGAAGGACTTGGGACAGCTGAAGAAATTGATAAGGCGATTAAACTTGGCTTAAATTACCCCATGGGTCCATTTGAACTTGTAGACCTCGTTGGGCTCGACACTCGCTTAAATAACTTGAAGTATTTACACGAAAAGCTTGGGGAGAAGTACCGTCCTGCGCCTATTCTTGAACAGTATGTCAAAGCAGGACGCCTCGGACGAAAAACCGGTAAGGGTGTATACGACTATACAATAGAAGAAGAGTTGATTAAGAAATGAGAGAAGTTGTCATTGTAGATGCAGTTCGTACACCTATTGGAAGATATAATGGAGCGTTGAAAGATGTGCGCCCAGATGATTTAGGCGCTGTCGTTATTAAGGCACTTGTAGAACGAAATCCTAACCTGTTAACAGGTCAAATCGAGGAAGTAGTTTTAGGAAATGCCAATCAGGCAGGAGAAGATAACCGTAATGTAGCTCGGATGTCTGGCTTATTAGCGGGCCTTCCTGTTGAAGTGGCAGGGACTACGATTAACCGGCTTTGTGGTTCGGGACTCGATGCCGTTATGTATGCTGCAAGAGCAATTGCAGTAGGAGATGGAGAAATTTATATAGCGGGCGGAACCGAAAGTATGACGCGAGCACCATTTGTCATGGCGAAGCCAGATCAAGCATTCCCACGAGGAAATATGGAAATGCTTGATACAACCATTGGCTGGCGTTTTACCAACAATAAGCTGCAGGAAATGTACGGTGCAGATTCGATGCCTCAGACAGCGGAAAACGTTGCTCAGCGTTTTAATATAACGCGTGAAGACCAGGATCTATTTGCTTTTGAAAGCCAACAACGTGCCAAAAAAGCAATAGAAGAAAACCGCTTTGCTGAAGAAATTGTCCCAGTTGTTTATGTGGATAAGAAAGGCAACGAAATTGTAGTGAGCCAAGATGAGCACCCTCGTCCAGATACCACCATTGAAAAACTAACTAAGCTTAAGCCGATATTCAAAGGTGGAACTGTCACAGCTGGTAATGCTTCAGGTGTCAATGACGGTGCGTCCGCTTTGCTTTTGATGAGCGCTGAAAAAGCGAAAGAACTAAATTTAAAACCTCTTGCAAGATATGTTGTTGGAGCAACAGCTGGACTAGAACCAGACGTAATGGGGCTTGGTCCTATCTTCGCTACTAGAAAGGCACTGGAACGAGCAGGTTTAACTAAGGATGATATTGGACTAGTTGAGTTGAATGAAGCCTTTGCCTCACAATCACTTGAATGTATACGCCAATTAGATTTAGATGACAAAAAAGTAAATGTAAATGGTGGAGCAATTGCCTTTGGACACCCCCTTGGTGCTAGCGGTGCACGAATTTTGACTACTCTTTTATATGAAATGAAAAAACAACATGTTAAATACGGACTTGCTACCATGTGTATAGGTGTTGGACAAGGTATAGCGGCCATTGTTGAAAATGTATCGGAATAATTATGTCGTTAAGCTCTTTTCTAGATCGATTTGAGTATTAATTGTTTACTGTTGTCTTTCTCAGGTGGAATGGTGTCCTCCCATCAAGAGAATGGTCGGAAACGGTCCAAAGTTGGTCGGATACCCAAATTAAATAGTCGATGAACTCAGTGAGTTAGTGAAAATCAATCTCATGTTATTGAAGTTTGACAGTTTTTTATAGAGGAGATTTCTAATGAGCACTATATTATATAGGAAAGAAAACAATATCGCGTATGTAACCATTAACCGAGAAGATGCAATGAACTGCTTCAATTATGAAACACTCGATGAACTACAGAAAGTGACTGATTCGATTTCTCTTGATCCACAAGTGAGTGTCGTAATTTTTACAGGTGCAGGAGAAAAATCATTCAGCGCTGGAGCGGATTTGAAAGAACGCAAAACATTGAATGAAATTGAAGTGCGCAGAAATGTCAAAGCCATCAGGGACGCCTTTAACAGTATTGCTAGTCTTCCACAGCCAACGATTGCTGCAGTAAATGGCTATGCATTTGGTGGAGGTTTTGAATTGATGATTGCTTGTGATTTTTCAATTGCTGCACAAGGTGTGAAGATGGGACTAACCGAAACGAGCTGGGCTATTATTCCGGGAGCCGGAGGTACGCAACGCCTTCCAAGGCTCATAGGAGAAATGAAAGCGAAAGAATTAATTTTCACAGCAAGAAAGTTTACCGCAGAAGAAGGTGTCGATCTTGGAGTTGTGTTAAAGGTGGTTAAGAATGAAGAGCTTTTACCAACTTGCGAACAACTTGCTTTCGATATCATGAAAAATGGCCAGGTTGCGATTAAACAAGCAAAATATGCCATTACTCAAGGCATGAATACGGATTTGCAGACAGGTCTTGCAATTGAATCGAAAGCTTACGAATTAACCATTCCAACTTCAGACCGAATGGAAGCGCTTAGCGCATTTAGTGAAAAAAGAAGTCCTGTATTCACTGGTAATTAAATTTTCCTTTTTACGATATAACGATATAATGAGAGTCGGGAAGTATCGTGAAATATAATAATTAGTGAAAAAAGAAAGAGTGAGTACTAGTGGCAAATACACAATCCATGATTTTTACAATATATGGGGATTATATCCGACATTACGGAAACAAAATTTGGATTGGGAGCTTAATCCGTCTATTAAAGGAATTCGGTCACAATGAACAATCTGTTCGAGTAGCCGTTTCAAGGATGATGAAGCAAGGTTGGATTGATTCAGAGAAAAAAGGAAATAAAAGTTATTATTTCTTAACACACCGGGGAGAAACTCGGATGGAAGAAGCTGCTGTGCGGATTTTTAAACTGAACCCAAACGATTGGGATGGCAAATGGCGTATGCTTATGTATACAATTCCTGAAGAAAAAAGACAGATTCGCGATGAACTCCGTAAAGAACTGTTATGGAGTGGTTTTGGGAGTTTTTCAAATGGCTGTTGGATTTCACCAAATGATCTTGAAAAAGAAGTAAATCTGCTTATAGAAAAGTATGAAATTCAATCTTATGTAGATTTCTTCGTGTCCTCTTATAAAGGACCACAAGAAGACAAATCACTCGTTGAAAAAAGCTGGCCGCTTCAAGAAATCGAAGGTAAATATCAAGAATTCATCACAACCTACAGCAAACAGTACATTGTCCATCAAAGTATGATTGGCAAAGGTCAATTGACAGATGCAGAATGTTTTGTGGAACGGACAAAACTCGTTCATGAATACCGAAAATTTCTATTTACTGACCCTGGACTTCCTAGAGAACTCCTTCCAGAAATATGGAATGGTAATCATGCGGCACTTTTGTTTGAACAATACTATAAGTTGCTCGCGCAATCGGCAAGTCAGTTTTTTGAGGATGTATTCCAAGAAGACAATGATATGCAGTGGAAAGACAAATCGTATGATGCAGATGATCATCCATTGATGATTGACTAAGTGTTGAGATGTTATTTGCATATTGGCTGTTCAGTGGTACCTCTGTTTAATTCTATATCCACGAAAATCATTCTGGTAAGCTGAACAGGATGATTTTTTAATGGAGAGTTTTATGGAAAATGAAATTCAATGAAACTTGTCACTCACTGAGAACGTTAATTATTAAACTTTTAATATTGGCTATGTAAAAGGCAAAGGTTGTTTAATATAAAATAAAATGAAACTACCTATCTTCCATAAAACATACTTTAATAATATGTTTCATAATAATTGGATATTTATATTTAAATGCAAATAAGATTAATGAAGGAGGCGTGTGTTATAGAAAAGATACCTGTTAAAACTTTAAAGAAGATAGAAGAGGACATTGAAAAAAGTGATTTAGGAAAAGCAAGAGATAGGCTACACGGTTTAGTCTCCACTTATCCAAATGAATTAGAAGTCCGTGGAAAATTAGGAGATATCTATTTTGCATTAAAATATCCTGCAATGGCTGGTCGATATTGGTATTTAGAAAAGAATAAGACACCTGAAATGGAAGAAGCGTGTATCCAATTCGAAAAATCGATGGGAAACGATTCTTTTAGCATAGCAAGAGCTATAAAATTTAAAGGTGATAATGAAATTATAAATAGACTGCAATTAAATCAGGAAATTTCTTCATTACAATATAAAGTTAAAGAAAAATTGACGGAAGAACCTAGCGATACTTTGGGAGATAAGTTAGTTACTATTGGTTGTTTCGCGGTTTTAATATTAATCATATTGTTTACTTTAATTGGAATTTATGCTCTGTTTAGTTGGGTTTTTTAATCTCCAAAAGCTTGGATCAAAAGAGGTTTTTTGTAATTCTCCTACAACTCCCATGAAAACTAAAATCAAAAAAGGCTAAATTAAAGTCAACTCATTGGTTGTTGGAGAGATTTTACTAACAGTGCAAGGTAATTTAACAAGGGTTATGGATTTTTGCGGTGAAATTTAAAAGGCAAAGGATATATGGGGGGATTTAATGAACCTAAAAGCGTTTCTTATAATATTTGTTTTAGTTTATGTATCAATAAGTTTACCTGAAATATTTGGGATAGGTACTGTGATTGATTGGGTACCCGAAGCAATATTATTTCAAAAGTTAAAAGGATATGTAATCGAAGGACTTCTTAATAATATTCTTGGGAAAACTGTAATCGCTTGTATTGTAGGAATTGTCGTTAGTTTAGTTATCTCTAAGAGGCGACAATCAAAATGAAATCGAGAGTTTGTGAAAGAGTACACTTAACCTCCCCTGAAAATTAAGAACTCTTGAATATGTAGTAATCTAATCTGTTCGACACTAAATGGAGGAGTATGATGAAAAGAATTAATGTTAGTTTATTGGGACCAATACAACCCTTGTATTTAACAGACACAGGTGATGGTTACTTATACACTCTATCATTTGAAACGATATACAGAGACTACTCCAAGGAAGAACTCAACTTTCAAATATATCTTAATTACAAAGGTGTAAACGAAATTGAGTTTTTATAAAAAGTATGTTGGTTAATCTTCATGAACATAAGAGGGCTTTCGTATTATAAGTTTAACTACTAGTGTATCTGCCGAAGACCGATTTTATTTTAAAGGTAGTTATGCGGAGTGTGATAACGAAAATGTACGATAGAATAAAAATTTATATTAACAGAGACATAAAAAACGCTTGGACAATAATCCAAACGTTTTCTTTATGGTGAATTCAAATTACTGTTTTGAACCGATTTTATATCATTCTTGTTCTTTGTCCTGAAAAATTTCACGGTAGTCATAGCCTTTTTTTACATATGTATCAATAGATAATTGGATGATTTCAAAATCTTTGTCGGTCAATTCTCTTACTACTTTCCCTGGGGAGCCAACAACTAATGAACGGGAAGGAATTTTCTTTCCGGGTGGAATTAATGTATTCGCTCCAATAATACACTCTTCTCCAATCTCGGCATGATCAAGAATCGTTGATCCCATGCCGATAATTGAACGTCTACCAACCTTACAACCATGCAAAATTACGTTATGGCCGACTGTCACTTCGTCTTCAACTACTACAGGGGCATCTTCATATAAATGAATCGTCGAATTGTCCTGGATGCTACATCTTTTTCCAATTGAAATAGGCCCTTCATCTCCGCGCAACACGGCATTAAACCAGATGGTTGATTCTGCTCCTATATTAACTTCTCCGATAATCTTTGCTCCTGGAGCGACAAACACAGTAGAATTCATTTCAGGTGTTTTTCCTTTAAACGTGACAATCATCATTTTATCCCCCTATTCCAAATTAACGCAATTGTCTTTCTAATGAATTTACTATAACATAATTGAGTAGAGGTGGATAATTAATGAAATACGTTTGCGAAATGCTTCAAATTGACTTTCCTATTATTCAAGGCGGAATGGGGAATATTAGTAACGCACAGCTAACATCGGCTGTTTCAGAAGCTGGTGGTCTTGGAACAATAGGATGCGGCACAATGTCACCAAACGAAGTCGAAGAAATTATACTCCAAACGAAAAAAATGACAAAGAAGAATTTTGCGATCAACATCGCCATTAATGTCTCTCCTTTTACAGAAGAGCTCATTAATCTTGTCATCAAGCATAATGTTCCGGTTGTTTCACTGTCAGCTGGAAACCCAGTCCCATATATTACGAAATTACATGAGCATGGTGTAACAGTTATTGCTCTTGTAGCCTCAGTTAAACATGCCCATAAAGCAGAGGCTGCAGGAGTAGATATTCTAGTTGCAGAAGGCTTTGAAGCTGCGGGGATTAATTCGACGCTTGAATTAACAACATTCACATTGATTCCTCAAATTGTGAAGAATGTTAAAGTTCCAGTTATTGCAGCTGGAGGAATTGGAGATGGCAAAGGACTAGCAGCTGCACTTATGTTAGGTGCAAGTGGCGTGCAAATCGGTACGCGCTTAATTGCTACGAAAGAAGCTCCGTTTCACGAGGTGTATAAGGAAAGTCTTGTGAATGCTAGCGATACGGAAACCATAATAGTTGGTCGTAGCGTAGGAATGATAAGAAGGATGTTAAAGACACCATATTCAATTAAATTGGACCAACGTGAAAAAGAGGGAATGACACGTGCACAATACGGAGAACTGACGACAGAAAAGAAACACGTGAGAGGTGCAATCGAAGGTGACATGGAGAATGGTTTTATTAATAGTGGTCAAGTAGCAGGATTAATCGACCATATTCCAAGTGTGAAAGAGTTAATCGAAAGCATGATGAGCGAAGCAAGTATTCAAATCAACAAATCAAAAAATGACATTGATTTTATTGTTGAAAGAATCAAAACCAAGTAACAATTTTTTAGTCGAACATTATATCTGAAATTTATTAAGTGAAAGGGCAACTACTTAGTTCTGTGAACTTTGTAGTTGCCCTTCATTAGTGATATTAGATACGAATGAAGAAGCTAATTTCTTGAAAAGAAATCTTAATAAAGATGTGCAGTACGCTAATATCTTTTAATTCTAAAAATAGGGATTTTTCTAATTATTGTATTGACTATGATATTACGGTTTGATAATATTACGTTGAAATAGTGTTATACGATAACAAAGAGTCATACACTAATTGTAGGTGATTTCGTTGAATATATACTCAAAAATCACAGACAAAAAAACTTGAAAAATACTTCATCATAAACCTCAAAATTAAACTTGTTTATATTATGTCGTAAAATCCTAAGGGGGATTAGGAGATGGAAATAGCAGAAAGAATTCCATTGTCTAGAGAATTTGATCTTTTTGAAAGAATGGCTGAACACGAGCAGGTCGTTTTCTGTAATGATCCGTCAACAGGACTCCGTGCAATTATCGCTATTCATAATACAACACTCGGACCTGCACTTGGTGGTTGTCGTATGCAGCCATATAACAGTGTTGAAGAAGCATTGGAAGATGCTCTTCGTTTATCAAAAGGAATGAGCTATAAATGTGCAGCAGCTGACGTTGATTTTGGTGGTGGGAAAGCGGTCATTATCGGTGATCCAAACACAGATAAATCACCTGAATTATTTCGTGCTTTCGGTCAATTCGTAAACTCATTAGGTGGACGTTTTTATACCGGTACAGATATGGGAACAACGATGGAGGATTTCATCCACTCTGTTAAAGAGACGAATTGTATTGTAGGTTTACCTAAAGCATACGGAGGTGGAGGCGATTCGTCTATACCAACAGCAGCAGGTGTCCTATATGGAATCAAGGCAACGAACCAAATCCTTTTTGGTAAAGACGATTTGGGTGGAGTCACATACGCAATACAAGGTTTAGGTAAAGTTGGCTCTAAAGTTGCTTTCGGATTGCTTGAAGAAGGGGCGCATCTCTTCGTAACAGACATAAGTCAAGAAAGTCTGCGAGCGATAGAGGAAAAAGCCGCAACGACGACTGGAACGGTGAAAATTGTTGCAAGAGAAGATATTTATTCGCAACAAGCAGATATATTTGTACCTTGTGCATTAGGCGGTATTATTAACGACCATACAATCGATTTGTTCAAAGTAAAAGCAATCGCAGGTTCTGCTAACAATCAGCTCTTACATGAAAGTCACGGAAGAAAACTTCAACAAAAAGGGATTTTATACGCACCCGATTATATTATCAATTCAGGCGGGCTTATCCAAGTAGCCGATGAATTGCATGGAATCAATCAGGAGCGTGTTCTTGCTAAAACCAAACATATTTATGATGCGATTTTAGAAGTTTACAAGATGTCAGAGGTTAGCGGGATTTCGACAATGGAATCAGCCAATCAGATGTGTGAGAGAAGAATTGAGAACAAAGAAAAACGCAATGGCTTTTTTACGACTTCAAAAAAACCAAAATGGTCATTCCGACATTAATACTATTAGTGAGATTAAGGTAAATCGCTTTATGTAAGCGTTTACAAAAACGATTGGAAAAAGAAGTGAAAGTATTAGATTTAAACCTTTCTTAATAAATTGGGTTACATAATCTACAACGTAAGTAGGGGATAGATGATGAAACAAGGTATGGCTATAGGAAGAGAAGAAACAATTGAAATCATTGTAACGGAAGATATGTTTGCTTCTTTTGAAGGTGTCGTTGTCCATCCTGTCTATTCAACAGTAGCGATGACATATCATATGGAATGGGTTTCCCGTAAAATCATTCTTCCTTTTTTGGAAGATCATGAAGAGGGAATGGGGGCATCCGTTCAGCTAAAGCATGTAGCTGCATCTACTCTCGGTTCTAAGGTTACACTAACTGCCATTTTAGTTGAACATCGTGACAATGTGGTGATTACAAAAGTGACGGCGAAAAATCATGTAGGCATCATCGGGACTGGTGAAGTGAGACAAGTTATATTGCCAAAAGAAACAATTGCAAAAAAGTTAATTGAAGCTGCGGTATAACAAATAACGTAATTTTTGTTTGATCGATATTAAGGAGGCCTTTCATATGAAAGTGGCAGAAGAATCATCCATGACTAAGGAATTCGAACTCTTCGATAAAATGAGTGAACATGAACAAGTTGTCTTTTGTAATGATCCTTCAACAGGTTTACGAGCAATTATTGCCATCCATAATACAACTCTAGGTCCAGCACTCGGCGGATGTCGCATGCAACCATATAACAGTATGGATGAAGCATTAGAAGATGTTCTTCGCCTTTCGAAAGGAATGACATATAAATGCGCTGCGGCCGATGTTGATTTCGGTGGAGGGAAAGCAGTGATCATCGGGGACCCTAAAACAGATAAATCACCTGAATTATTCCGTGCTTTTGGTCAATTTGTTAATTCACTAGGAGGACGTTTTTATACTGGAACGGATATGGGAACGTCGATGGACGATTTCATTCACGCGATGAAAGAAACAAATTTCATCAACGGGCTTCCCGAAGCGTATGGTGGGGGTGGAGATTCGTCCATTCCAACCGCAGCTGGTGTTTTGTACGGCATTAAAGCGACCAACTATATGCTGTTTGGAAATGATGAACTGGGTGGACATAAATATGCGATACAAGGTCTGGGTAAAGTCGGATTCAAAGTCGCTGGCGGATTGCTTGAAGCAGGAGCTCACGTATATGTTACGGATATTAATCCAGATAACTTGCTAGCAATTGAAGAAAAAGCAGCAACTACAGATGGTACTGTCATCGTGATTGCTAAAGAAGATATTTATTCTCAGGAAGCGGATATATTTGTTCCTTGTGCATTTGGCGGGATTATTAACGACAACACAATCGCTCAGTTTAAAGTCAAAGCGATTGTTGGTGCTGCTAACAACCAACTATTAAATGACACTCACGGAAAAATGCTTCAAGAAAAAGGCATTCTTTACGCTCCTGATTATATCGTCAACTCTGGTGGACTTATTCAAGTGGCGGATGAATTGTATGGAATTAACCATGAACGGGTTCTTGCTAAAACCAAACATATATACGATGCGATTTTAGAAGTTTTTCAGGAAGCTAGAAGTAGCGGCAGAACAACCGAGGAATCGGCAAACCAGATGTGTGAAAAAAGAATTGCCGATAGATCTAAGCGAAATAGCTTTTATACAGCACCTGCGAAACCAAAGTGGTCCATTCGCAACTTATCCTGATAGGAGGCAAGTTTAATGGAACAAAACTATCCGATAAAGAGAATAATAGACGATAAAGGACAACTGATTGATGCTAGTCATGAAAAACTGATTGACGGAAAATTGGTTAAAGAACTGTATTACAACATGATACGAATTCGTACTTTTGACAGAAAAGCGATTAACTTGCAACGTCAAGGACGTCTAGGTACGTATGCTCCTTTTGAGGGACAGGAAGCTGCACAAGTGGGGAGTGCGTTAGCCCTTAATGAAGATGACTGGGTGTTTCCAACATATCGTGATCACGGTGCCACGTTAACATTCGGAAAAAACATGGCACTAACATTTTTGTATTGGAATGGCAGAGTAGAGGGGTGTGTACCACCAAAAGACAGACACATCTTCCCTCCAGCAGTGCCGATTGCAACACAGCTACCTCATGCTGCAGGTGCCGCGTGGGCTGAAAAATTACGAGGAACAAAAAATGCATCAATTGCTTATTTTGGAGATGGAGCTACTTCAGAAGGCGATTTTCATGAAGGGTTAAATTTTGCGAGCGTCTTTAAAGTTCCCGTAGTCTTTTTTAATCAAAATAATGGCTATGCCATTTCGGTACCGATTGAAAAGCAAATGAATTCCGCAACAATTGCACAAAAGTCTGTAGCCTATGGAATGCCAGGTGTCCGAATCGATGGGAATGACTGTTTAGCCGTTTATTTTGAAACGAAAAAAGCGTTTGATTATGCTCGCAACGGGGATGGTCCTACATTGATTGAAGCAGTCACATGGCGTACTGGTGCCCATACGACAGCTGATGACCCATCTAAATATCGACCAAAAGAACAAGGAGAACATATTGTTGATCCTGTTACTCGTATGGAATTGTTTATGAAAAACTATGGCTTTTGGGACGAACAATGGATTCATGAGGTTAAAGAAAAAACGACAAGTGAAATAGAACTAGCTGTAGAAGAAATGGAGAATTTCCCACCACCGAACGTAAATGATGTTTTTGATCACGTATTTGCTGAGATGCCTGCTCAACTTGCTGAACAGAAAGAATCATATCTTGCACATTTAGAAAGGCAGTGACATGATGACCCAATTGAGAGAGTCGGATCAACAAAATGGGACAACACAACAAATGACGATGATTCAAGCGATTAATGATGGCATGCGCTTGATGCTAGAAGAGGATGATAGAACGATCATCCTTGGAGAAGATATCGGTAAAAATGGTGGGGTATTTAGAGCAACAGAAGGACTTCAGGAAAAGTTTGGTGCAGAGCGTGTAGTAGATACTCCGCTTTCAGAAGCAGGAATTATTGGCACATCAATCGGACTTGCAGTAAACGGTTTTAGACCGATTGCTGAAATTCAATTTCTTGGGTTTATCTATCCAGCGTACGAACAAATTATGACACATGTTTCACGCCTCCGTATGCGTTCGATGTCTCATTTTACAGTACCAATGGTTATCAGGGCCCCATATGGTGCAGGAATACGTGCACCAGAAATTCATTCTGATAGTACAGAAATTTTATTCACACATATGCCAGGTATTAAGGTGGTTTGTCCATCCAACCCATATGATGCAAAAGGGTTACTTATTGCAGCAATGGAGGATCCAGATCCGGTTCTTGTATTAGAGACAATGAAAAACTACCGTTCTAAGAGAGAAGAAGTACCTGTCGGAAAATATACAGTTGAAATTGGCAAAGGGGCAATCGTTCGTGAAGGAACGGATGTCACCCTTATCGCTTGGGGTGCAATGATTTCTATCGCAGAAAAAGCAGCTGAACAAGCAGAGAAAAAAGGAATTAGCTGCGAAATTATTGATCTACGCACATTGTATCCGATTGATCGTGACATTATTGCTCAATCCGTACAAAAGACAACAAGAGCGGTCATTATTCATGAAGCGCACAATACTGGAGGACTCGGAAATGATCTAGTGTCGATTATTAATGATACTTCTTTCCTTTATTTACGTGCTCCTATAGAAAGAATAACGGGATTTGATGTTCCTGTCCCATTTTTCACATTAGAAGAACATTATCTTCCTACACCTGCTCGAGTTGTGGAAGGAATTGAAAAAGTGGTTCATTTTTAAGGGGGAAATGTAATGCTCGAAGTAAAATTACATGATATCGGAGAAGGAATGACCGAAGGAGAAGTCATTCATTACTTCGTCAAGGTTGGAGATACGGTAAGTACTGATCAACCACTCGTTGAAGTGCAAACAGACAAAATGATCGCAGAACTTACTTCACCCTGCTCAGGTATAGTGAAACAAATTATCATCGAACCCGGTGAGACAGTCCAAGTTGGAACAAGTCTCATCTACATAGAAGCGGCTGATGCCGTAAGAACAGAACAAAAGACACCACTTGAAATGACAAAGGCTGTGAAAGGACCACAATTCCAGTCCAATGAACAAGCAAAAAACCCTTTGCAAAACACATTCTCACGTGTACTTGCAGCACCATACACACGTAAAATCGCTCGTGAAAACAACATTAATCTAGAAGACGTTCACGCCACCGATCCATCCGGAAGAGTGACAGAGGACGATGTATATCGTTTCTTAAAGGGACAACAAAATGAAAAAGAATCTGAAAAGGTTGTACCTAAAGTAAACTTTGCTAAAGAAACTCCTGACGAGATTCCTTTCAAAGGAATACGCAAAAAAATTGCGGAAAAGATGACGAAATCGTTATTCACGATTCCGCATGTTACGCATTTTGATGAAGTAAATATGACCAATCTTTTTAAAATGAGAGAAGAATTAAAGACATCTGGTGAATCAATTGGTGTTGCTGCATTTCTTATTAAAGCTCTTGTTATTTCTTTAAAAGATTTCCCTATATTTAACGCGGAACTTGATGAAGAAAATAGTCGGATTCTTCTTAAAAAGAATTATCATATCGGTCTTGCAACAAATACAGAAAGTGGCTTGATTGTCCCAGTACTTCATGATGCAGATAAGAAATCAATCAAAGATATTCACAATGAAGTCAAAGGATTGACCGAGAGAGCCATCGCTGGAAAACTTCAACCGTTTGAAATGCAAAACAGTACGTTCACCGTTAGTAATGTAGGACCACTTGGAAGTACGGGTGCGACACCAATTATTAACTATCCAGAAACTGCGTTAATCGCTTTCCATAAAACGAAAAAAAGACCAATCGTCAATGATCATGATGAAATTGTTATTGGTCATATCATGACGCTTTCCATGGCATTTGACCACCGGGTTGCTGATGGCGCAACAGCTGTTGCATTTACTAACCGCTTTGCCAGTCTAATTGAGCAACCACACAAACTAATCATGGAGATGATTTAATGGTTGTCGGGGAAATCAGTCAGCAAAGAAATCTAATAATCATCGGTGGAGGACCAGGAGGGTACTCTGCCGCCATCCGAGGGGCTCAGCTAGGTCTTTCGGTTACATTAATCGAACAGACTGACTTAGGTGGCGTCTGTTTGAACAAAGGATGTATTCCTTCAAAAATCTTTACCCATGCTGCAACAAAACGCTCAGAAACTTCTCATCTTCAGGATTTAGGAATCGGTAACGGCGATGACGCTTTTAATGTAAATAAGCTTCTTACTTATAAAAACAAAGTCATTGATGGACTGAGAGCTGGAGTAGAAAGCCTTTGTAAAGAGAATAAAATTGAAGTCATTAATGGCAAAGCAACTTTCCTTGGAATAGATCGAATCGGTGTAGAAAAGGGACATCAATTTGATATCTTCGAATTCGAACAGGTAATCATTGCAACAGGCAGCTCGCCAATGATGCCTACAAACTTGAAAGAAAAAGGCAAACGAATTCTGTTGTCACATGAAATATTTGAGCTTGAAGAAATTCCACAACATCTGATTGTAAGTGGACAGGATTATATTGCGCTTGAAGTGGCTTCTAGCTTTGCTGCATTAGGTTCAAAAGTGACGATTCTGTTTGATGACAAAGGCGAAACATTCGATGAATCTATTAATAAAGAACTAAATCGTTTATTTAAACGTCGGAAAATAACTGTGCATAAAAATGTCCAAATAATGTCAACGAATGAATTGAATAGCGAGATTATACTTTCTATTCATAATACAAACGGTGAAGACACGATAAAGGGATCTCATCTTTTTGTGTCTGGTGTACGGAAACCAAATGTGGAATCCTTGGGTATTAATCGCATAGGTATCGTCCAATCAGAAGAAGGTTTCATCCAAGTAGACGGAAATATGCAAACATCAATTCCTTCTATTTATGCAATCGGTGACGTCACTGAAGGCTTGCTCCTTGCTGTTAAAGCAATCAAGCAAGGAAAGGCTGCTGTCGAAGTAATTGCTGGAAAGAAACCCGAAGTTGATCTTACATTTTTGCCAATTGTAGCTCACACCATTCCACCGATTGTTTCTGTAGGTCTTACTGAACAAAACGCTCGCGACTTTGGACTGGATGTTCACGTCAGCCAATTTCCTCTTGCTGGCAACGGCTACGCTTCCATCACTGGAAAGAAAGATGGTTTCATAAAAGTTATTTCTGATCCCACAACTGAAATCATTAGCGGTATTCACATGATTGGCGAAGGCGCCATTGAAATGTCAGGCTCTTTTGTACAGTTACTTGAAATGGCTGCCAAAGAAGAAGATGTAAAGTTCCCTCTTTATGCACATCCTGGGTTCAGTGAAGGACTGCTTGAAGCGGTAGAAGGGATAATCGGACAAGCCATTCATGTTGCACCACCACGAAAGAAAAGCGTACAAAAAGTATAAAGAACTTAAATTCGTAAATTCCTTCTAGTTATTCGTGAGACTGCATGATACACTCATAAATTATCGGAACATTTTAAATGTTGCAATCTATTACTTGGTTTCAATTAAATACAATATAACTAAGTTAACAGGGGGAATTGTAATGAAGAATAGTTGGAGAACATTTGGGGTTGCTATGTTAAGCAGTGCGTTACTTCTTGGGGCATGTGGTGATGGAGAAAAGACAAGTACTGACGGAGAAACGAAAACATTTAACATTGGTGTCACTCAGATAGTCGAACATCCTTCCTTAGATGCAGCTTATGATGGTTTTAAAAAGGCTTTAGAAGATGCAGGAATTGAAGCAAAATATGATGTGCAAATCGCACAAGGTGATGCAAGTGCAAGTACAACAATTGCATCTAACTTAGTCAGCTCTAATGTTGATTTAATCTTTGCGAATTCAACACCGAGTGCTCAGGCTGCTGCGAGTGCAACTTCTGACATTCCGATTGTGTTCACTTCGGTAACAGATGCCGTGGGAGCAGAGTTAGTAGATTCCATGGAAAAACCAGGCGGTAACGTAACAGGAACAATCGATAGTCATCCAGATGCGATTTCAAATACGATGAAGTTCTTGAAAGAAGAATTAAACGCTAAAAAGGTTGGTATGGTGTTTAACTCAGGCGAGCAAAACTCTCGTGCACAAGTGGATGCGGTTAAAGAAATGCTAAAAGATATGGACATGACAGTTGTTGAGGCATCTGTTGCAACATCTGCTGATGTAAAACAAGCAACAGAATCATTGATTGGAAAAGTAGATTCTTTATACATCATCACTGACAATACTGTGGTATCTGCACTTGAATCGGTTATTTCTGTGGCAAACGAAAATAAACTTCCGATGATGGCTGGCGAATTCGACTCTGTAAAACGAGGTGCTTTAGCAGCATACGGATTTGAATACTATGACATCGGGTACGAAGCAGGAGAAATGGCAGTGAAGATTCTTAAAGGTGAAAGCAAACCAGCTGACTTACCTGTTCAAATTCCACAGAAGTTAATATTCACAATGAATAAAGACACAGCTTCAGTTATCGGGCTTGATATTAAAGATGAGTGGAAAGCTGAATTTAGCGAATAAAACAGGAGGTGATTCTACATGTTTTCAGCTGTATTTGGCTCTGTAGAGCAAGGAATCATCTATGCAATTATGGCACTCGGAGTGTATATTTCATTTCGAGTGTTGGATTTTCCGGATTTAACGGTTGATGGAAGTTTTGTAACTGGAGCTGGCGTTGCTGCCACGATGATTATCTTAGGATATCACCCGATGTTAGCTACAGCAGTAGCCGTTATTATTGGCTTTTTGGCTGGTTGTGTAACCGGCCTTCTACATACAAAAGGGAAAATCAATGCTTTACTTGCTGGAATATTGATGATGATTGCTTTATATTCTATAAATTTACGAATAATGGGACTAACATCCGAGAATTCTATTGGTCGACCGAATATCCCTTTATTAAATGCCGAAACGATGTTTAATCAATTCCAATCATTTTGGGGTTCTCTTGGAATAGACACAGCTATCAATAACTTTTTCAGCATGCTGGGGGTTCAGTATTTACCTGCCACATGGGGAACTTTGTTTATTATGGCCATCATTGTATTAGTAATTAAGTTAATTGTCGATTGGTTCTTAAGAACTGAGGTTGGTCTTGCTATAAGAGCAACTGGTGATAATAAAAAAATGATACGAAGTTTATCAGCAAACACAGATACGCTCATAATTGTTGGACTTGGTTTTTCAAATGCTTTGGTTGCCTTTTCAGGAGCACTGATTGCACAATATGCGAAGTTTGCAGACATTGGTATGGGGATCGGAATGATCATTATTGGACTGGCTTCAGTCATTATCGGTGAAGCCATATTTGGTACAAAAACGATTGTTCGTACCACGTTTGCTGTAATAGCCGGGGCCATTATATATCGAATTGTCCTTGGATTAGCTCTTCGAGTGGACTTTCTTGATACAGGAGACATGAAGTTAATTACTGCTGTGATTGTAATAATTGCATTAATACTTCCTCAATATTTTGAAAAGAAACGTGAAAAGACCAGAAAAGCTAAACGACATGCTGAACGCTTAGTTGAGTATCAACAATCACTTACGAATGGAGGAGCTGCAGTTGCTAAAACTCATCCAGATTAATAAATTATTCAATGAAGCTACACCGGATGAGAAAATCGCGTTAGATCAAATTAATCTCCAGTTACATCCTGGTGATTTTATGACGGTGATTGGGAGCAATGGTGCTGGGAAATCGACCATGTTGAATATGATTTCTGGTGCGCTTACTCCTGATTTCGGTGTAGTTGAAATTGCCGATAAAGACGTTACTAGATTGCCAGAGTATAAGCGTTCTCAGATGATTGGCCGGGTATTTCAAGACCCAATGGCTGGAACAGCTCCTACGATGACAATCGAAGAAAACTTGGCAATGGCCTACTCTCGTAATAAAAAGCGGCTATTAAGAAAAGGAGTAGACAAGAAACGCCGAGAATTGTTCCGTGAATCTCTTGAAACTCTTCATTTAAATCTTGAAAACCGTTTAAATGCAAAGGTAGGGATGCTTTCAGGTGGGGAGAGGCAAGCTCTTTCTCTATTAATGGCTACTTTTACACAGCCAGATATTTTGTTGCTCGATGAACATACAGCTGCACTTGATCCTTCACGTGCAGAGTTGATTACAAATCTAACTAAAGAACTTGTTGAAAAGAATCAGCTTACCACGTTGATGATTACACATAACATGCAACAAGCTTTAGACCTAGGGAACAGGCTTATTATGATGGACAAAGGACAAATCATTTTAGAAATTGATGCCGAAGAGAAAAAGAAATTAACCATTCCAAAATTAATGGATGAATTCCAACGAATCCGTGGCGAAAAACTAAATAGTGATAAAGCATTATTGTCTGTGTAATGGCGAAATGTATTGAAAATATTGATACATTTTTTTCAAAGCAATCTTCTAATGTAACACTGAGAGTGTAGGTTCTTTCCTATTAGGGCGCCTCTTCTATTAGTTTGTAGTTTGAAAACTCCATTCTACAAGAAGAGCGCCCTTTTATGTGAAATTTTATGAAGAAAAACTATAGTAACTATGGAAAATAACGGTTTAGTAACTAGGGGAGTGAAATATTTGAATAACGCAAAGTTGAAAGTGTTAGGTGTACCAGAGTTATTATCTGTACGTGTGAATACAGCTAAGGATTGTTTTGTGATAGATGATGACGAGTTGAGCATAAGTGATATACAGTTTGACACGCCAATTACAGGAGCGGTTTTCGGTACTCTTGTGAATTTTAAAGGTGTGCTTAAAGGACTTGCCGATGCAGTAAACGACAAACCTTATCTTTCACCGCCTGTTGCTCCAGTTCTTTATATTAAACCGGCAAATACCTTTAATCGTTACGGTGCAGGTATCCCACTGCCAGAAGGTATAACAAAGCTTGAAATGGGAGCAACTCTTGGTCTTGTAATAGGCAAGAAAGCGACCGCTGTGAAGGAAGAAACAGCTTTAGATTATGTAGCAGGATATACGGTTGTTAACGATGTGAGCGTACCTCATGACAGTATTTACCGACCAGCTGTTCAACATAAGTCACGCGATGGATTTTGTCCAATTGGGCCATGGATCATCGATCACAAGGATGTAGATAACCCGGATGATTTAACAATCCGTGTCTACATTAATGATGAACTACGGCAAGAAAATTCAACAAGGAATTTGATTCGACCAGTCGCTCGTTTACTTGCGGATGTTACAGAATTTATGACTTTGAGTCCTGGAGATGTGTTGCTCGTTGGGGTTCCTGAAGAGGCACCACAAGCAACCTTAGGAGATAAAGTTCGAATAGAAATAGCAGGAATCGGCACATTGGAGAATGTTATTGTTGACGATAAAACATTCATGCGGAGGTGGACCAAATGAGAAAAGCACGTATCTCTTATGACGGTGCCATCCATGAAGCGATTGACTGGCAAGATCGACTCAAACTAGATGATGGTCGAATAGTCGAGGAGAAAGACGTTGTTTGGCTTACACCTATTGTACCGCGAACGGTTTTTGCTTTAGGACTGAACTATGCAGATCATGCAGCAGAATTAGCATTTGCTGCGCCTTCAGAACCGCTAGTCTTTCTAAAAGGACCAAATACGTTTATCGGTCATCAAGGTTCTACTCGTCGTCCTGCTGATGTCACTTATATGCACTATGAGTGTGAACTGGCAGTGATCATTGGTAAAACAGCTCGCAATGTAAAAAAAGAAAACGCTTACAATTATATTAAAGGCTATAGCGTGGCGAACGACTATGCCATTAGAGATTATTTAGAGAATTATTATCGCCCCAATTTGCGTGTAAAAAACCGAGATACATGCACACCATTCGGTCCATGGTTGGTCGAAGCAGCCGACGTTGCTAACCCAATGGACTTGAAATTGACTACACATGTCAATGACGAACTTGTCCAACAAGGCACGACGAAAGATATGATTTTCGATATTCCAACACTTATCGAGTATTTGAGTAGCTTTATGACCTTAAGTGAAAATGATGTAATTCTTACAGGTACACCTAAGGGGTCAGTCGATACAGTTGTCGGAGATGTTGTCATTACGGAAGTTGAAGGGATAGGTCGGTTAATAAATACCATTATCGGAGATGAATCGTTTACAAATCGATAGTGGGAATAGGAGGAAAATCGATTGCCCCATTTTATTGTAGAGTACACAGATAACATCAAAAATGAGGCCAATTTCTCAAAGTTATTCGAAGAAATCAATAAAGTCTTGATTGCTCGTGATACTGTTTTCCTAATAGGTGGTATTCGTTCAAGAGCGATTGAAGTAAATGACTATCGAATAGCTGACGGTGTAGAAGATGATGCGTTCGTCCATGCGGTTTTGAAAATAGGGGCTGGTCGTTCTGAAGAAATTAAGAAAGAAGTTTGTGATGCGCTATTTGAAGTGATGAAAGATCATTTCTCATTCCTCATGTCAAATCGCTACCTAGCATTGTCTATGGAACTTATTGAATTTAGCGAAGCAGGCACTTATAAACTAAATAATATTCATTCAAGATTTAAAAAGGATGAAAATCTACCAGTTAAGTAGATGAGTATTTTTCTGGAAATACATTCCTGCACACTTGAAATTCAGAAAATTTAATTTAATTCTTTATTAGAGAGTCACTAAAAAATGGAAGAAGAATGAAAAGGTTGATTCAATTAGAGGAGGGAATAGAATGGCCGCACGAACAGGTAAAGAATATATAGAAGGTATTAAAGAACGCAAAACAGAAGTATGGATTCACGGAAAGAAAGTAGACGACGTTACTACGCATCCAGCTTTTAAAAATGTCGTAGAGAGCGTTGCAGGTCTATATGATTTACAACATGAGAAGCCGGAAAAAATGTTATATACATCACCGACTTCAGGAAAAAAAGTTGGGCTTTCTTTTATTGCTCCTAAAACCAAAGAGGATTTGTTTAAGAGACGTGAAATGAATACAGAATGGGCTACTTTCTCAGGAGGAATGATGGGCCGTTCACCAGATTATTTGAACACGAGTATTATGGCATTTGGAACAGCGAGTGAATTTTTCGCACAACAAGGTGGCGGAAGTGATCAATTCGCAAAAAATGCTCGAGACTATTATGAATTTGCTCGTGAAAATGACATTAGCTTAACCCATACATTAATTCATCCACAAGTGAATAGATCGAAGTTGACTCAAACAGAGCAAAAAGATCCGTCACTATCTGCACGTATTACTAAAAAGACATCGGATGGAATGTATATCAATGGTTGTCGTCTATTAGCCACTCTAGGTGGTATTACTGACGAACTCGTTGTTTTCCCTTCGACTATAAACAGAACTCCTGGCACAACTGACGATCCATATGCTTTTGCATTTGCCATTCCAAATAATACGAAAGGTTTAAAATTCCTTTCTCGTGAATCATTTGATTATGGAAAAAGCAAATGGGACCATCCATTAGGTGCTAGATTTGACGAGAGCGACGCAATCATATCATTTGAAGATGTATTCGTTCCGTGGGAAAGAGTATTTGTCAGTGAAAGTACTGATATATGTAATCGTACGTATACCGAAACGAATGCGGTAATACACATGACTCATCAAGTAATTGCGAAAAACATCGTGAAAACTGAATTCGTTTTAGGTGTAGTTATTAGCATGATGGAATCAATCGGTATAGATCAATTCATGCACGTTAAAGAAAAGGCAAGCGAAATCATGGTCATTTTAGAAGTTATGCGTTCTCATCTATACCGCTCAGAGCACAATGCCAAAATTGATAAGTACGGCAATATGACACCGGACTTCGAACCGTTGAATGCAGCGCGTAATTGGTACCCGAAAATGTACCAACGTATGAATGAAATCATAAAAATTCTTGGAGCATCTGGATTGATGGCTCTGCCTTCTGAAGCAGACTTCAGTAATTCGGATGTAGGACCGTTAGTTCATCGTTATACACAAGGTGCAAACATCAACGGAGAGGAAAAGGTACAACTTTTCCGCTTAGCATGGGATATTTCAATTAGTGCATTTGGTAACCGTCAAGCCTTGTATGAATACTATTTCTTTGGAGATCCAGTGAGAATGTCAAATGCCTATTATGATCAATTCAATAAACAACCGTACAAAGATATGGTTACGAACTTCTTAAATAGAACGAAAAAAGAAGCGGGCATTTTCGGATAATTTAATTACCCTTAATGAAAAAGAGGGAAATCGAAAGAGTACATTTGCACCTAGCATGCCGCAAAAAAGAATATGGCCAAAGGTAGTTTGGTCGTATTCTTTGCGACGAGTAACCGCAGGAGCAGGCAGGCTTTTCTTTGCGACGAGTAACCGCAGGAGCAGCTCTTTGGAAGAATGAGATCGACAAGTATGTAGTTTTCATACTTGTTGGCTCATGCGGAACCTGCGGCGAGTGCAAATGTACAATAAACGAAGGTGAATTTGCAACCTAACTCACCCTTTTATAATTGCTAAACTATAATGTTGATTTACAACATTATAGTTTAGCAAAGCCTATTACAAAGAAAACAAAGGTTGTATGAATGAAAGGAGATTCAAAGATGCTGATAGAAAACCAAGAAGTAGATGATCGATTATTTAGAAATGCTATGGGGAGTTTTGCTACTGGGGTAACTGTCATCACAACTGAAGTGGCTGGTGAGGTACATGGCATGACAGCAAATGCGTTCATGTCGATTTCTTTGAACCCAAAGCTTATTGCCATAAGTGTTGGAGAAAACGCAAGAATGCTACACCATATTAAAGAGGCAAAACAATTCGCTGTTAACATCTTAACTTCTGAACAACAAAATGAGTCGAAACAATTCTCGGGTCAACTTAATCTCGAGCATGAAGTTACGTTTTCCTCGTATCAAGGTTTACCCATTCTTACAGATGCTTTAGCTAACATTACTTGTACACTCCATAGTGAATATGTAGTGGGAGATCATACGGTTTATATCGGCCAAGTAACGGGAGTTAAACTTGAGCAAAAAGCTCCTTTACTATATAGCCAAGGAAAGTACCGCGAACTAAAAGAACTTCATGAGTAACGAATTGGACTAAGGAAGTTTAATTCCTTCCCCAACTTTAAAGACGACAAGGAGTAGATGAATTTGGCATACGAAGAAGCGAAAAAGAAGTTAAGAGGATCCATTTGTCCCGTTGTTACACCATTTACTGAGAGCGGTGAAATTGACGAAAAAGCATTTATAGAGTTGATTAACTGGCAAATTGAAAGTGGAAGTCACGGTATTTCTGTTACAGGAACCAGTGGAGAACCGAGCTCATTAACAATCGCTGAAAGAAAAAGAGTGATGAATCTTGCGATGGAAACGATTGGTGGACGTGTATTTTTTGCGCCAGGAACAGGATCTACAAATCACGATGAAACGATGGAACTAACGAAGTATGCTGAAGAAATGGGTGCAGATGCGGCAATGGTTATCGTTCCTTACTACAATCGGCCAAACCAAGAAGCACTTTATCAGCACTTTAAAACTGTAGCAGATTCAGTTAAAACACCAATCATAATTTACAATATCCCTGGTCGTTCAGCTGTCAATATGGACGTAAGTACGATGAAACGATTAGCAGAAGAATGCCCAAATATCGTCGGTGTAAAAGAAGCAAACAAAGACTTTGAACATGTAAATCGTGTGTTGCTCAACTGTGGCAGAGACTTCTTATTATATTCAGGTATTGAACTGCTTTGCTATCCGATGCTTGCCATTGGTGGGGCGGGGTTCATCAGCGCGACAGCTAACGTCGAGCCAGTCAAAGTGGCAGAATTATATAATGCATGGGAAGCGGGCGACGTGGCAAGATGTCAGGATCTTCATTTCGAATTAATGCCGTTGAATGATGTGTTGTTTAAAGATACCAATCCTGGACCTGCAAAAGTAGCACTTGGAATGATGGGGAAAATTAATCCGAAGCTTCGACTGCCTTTAGGTTTCCCTTCAGAAGCACTAAAGAAAGAAGTCCGCGATACACTCATTGATCTTGGGAAACTGCCTAAAGAAGCAGCGACAACATAACAACATTATCTTGATGCTCACGAATAAAATTATTAAGGATATAGGTGATAAGAATGGTATCTTCCCGTGAGAAAATGGCTTTAAAACATGAAACACAAACCGATATTTTACTATATATCAATGGGGAATTCACTTCTGCGTCAAGCGGTACAACGATTAAAAATATGAACCCATTTACGAATGAACAAATCAATGAAGTAGCGGAAGGTCAATCTGAGGATATTAATAAAGCGGTAGCAGCTGCACGTGAAGCTTTTGATCATGGTCCCTGGAAAACGATGAAACTGACGAAAAGAATGGCGTACATTTATCGAATTGCCGACCTTATTGATGAAGAGGTAGAAAAAATATCGTATTTAGAATCTCTCGATACGGGACTTCCGATTAGTCAAACAAGAAAAATGGTGAGCCGAGCTTCAGAGAACTTTAGATTTTATGCACGAATGGTAGAAAGTCGTCTTATTGGAGACGCATATCAAGTAGACGATGAATTCATCAATTATACAATTAACGCTCCTGTAGGTGTTGCTGGATTAATCACACCTTGGAATGCACCATTCATGTTAGAAACTTGGAAAGTAGCACCTGCTCTTGCAACTGGAAATACTGTTGTACTTAAGCCGGCAGAACTTTCTCCTTTATCAGCTAACCTTTTAGCTGAAATTATTCATAAAGCTGATCTTCCAAAAGGCGTTTTCAACGTTGTTCACGGATATGGAGAGACTGCAGGCGATGCATTAGTAAAGCATCCTGATGTTCAGCTTATCTCGTTTACCGGCGAAACAAAAACTGGCTCAACTATTATTAAAAACAGTGCAGATACACTGAAAAGCTGTTCGATGGAACTTGGTGGAAAATCCCCAATTATTGTTTTTGACGATGCTGATTTCGAAAGAGCTTTAGATGCATGTGTGTGGGGGATTTATTCTTTTAATGGTGAGAGGTGTACGGCTAACTCACGATTGTTTGTACAGGAAGGAATCAAAGATGAGTTTATTGCTGCATTGAAGAAACGTGTTGCGAACATAAAAATCGGAGATCCACTAGACGTAGCTACAGAAGTCGGGCCATTGATTGATAAAGGCCATTTTACGAAGGTGAAAGGTTACTTGGATATTGCAAAAGAAGAAGGCACAGAAGTGATTACAGCAGATATTCCAGCAGAAATAGCAAAAGGGAACTTTGTGGCACCAACACTTATTTTAAATGCTAAAAATCATATGCGGGTTGCGCAAGAAGAAATCTTCGGTCCAGTGTTAACCGTGATGACATTTAAAGATGAGGAAGAAGCCATTAAACTTGCTAACGATATCAAGTACGGACTTGCTGGCTATGTATGGACGAACGACATTAAACGAGGTCACCGTGTAGCACATAAAGTTGAAGCTGGAATGTTATGGGTAAATGCTCAAAACGTACGAGATTTAAGAACACCTTTTGGAGGGTCTAAGTCTTCTGGAATTGGTCGTGAAGGCGGACACTACGGCTTCGAGTTTTATACAGAGCAAAAAATTATTCATGTATCAATTACCGACCATCATATTCAACAGTTCGGTAAATAAAAGGAAAGGGTGGTGAACACCATGGGTTTTTCAATCATTCGTATCGCGAGAACAGTTCTTCACGTTACGAATTTACAAGCATCTCGTGAGTTTTACGTAAATGGATTAGGCATGATTGAAACAGAAAGTGATGAAAACCATATTTACTTAAGAGGTCTCGAAGAGCATTCTCACCATAGTTTACTCTTGAAAAAAGCCGATAAAGCGACTGTTGAAGTACTTAGTTACAAAGTAGAAACAGATCAAGATCTCGATGAAATTGAGAAGCTATTTAAATTCAAAGGCCTAAAAACAAAATGGATGCCAAAAGGATCACAACATGCGATAGGCAGAACTCTTCGAGCACATGATATCTCAGGAATTCCATTGGAATTTTTTGCTGAAATGACGACTGTTAATCGCATGCTCCAACGTTATGATTTATATCGCGGAGCGAAGATACAGCGAATTGACCACGTTAACTGTGCAGTACCTGACGTTCAAAAGGCTTATAATTTCTACATTGATAACTTAGGATTCTCGTGTTCAGAGTATACGGAAACTGAGGATGGCGACTTGTGGGCAGCATGGCTTTATCGTAAACCGACAGTTCATGACCAGGCTTTCATGAATGGACCAGGACCAAAGCTGCATCATTTCGCTTACTCGCTAACAGACCGATTGAGCATTCTTGATTGCTGTGATGTACTAGCTAGTATGGGGTATGCGGACTCAATTGAACGAGGACCAGGCCGACATGGCTTATCAAATGCCTTCTTCCTTTACTTGAGAGATCCAGATGGTCATCGTATTGAATTGTATACGGGTGATTATTTAACAACCGACCCAGACTTGAAGCCCATTCGTTGGGATTTAAATGACCCGCTCCGTCAAACTTTCTGGGGACACGAAGCACCAGATCGATGGTTTAATGAAACAAGTACATTTATCGATATTGAAACCGGCGAAGAAATCGACTATATAGATCCGAAATTGGCACAACGAAAACCAAAGATTATGGCATAAAGCTTATAAATGATGAAATGAGTCAATATAAAAATAGACTAGATTCTATCACCATAGAATCCAGTCTATTTTTGTGGTTGTCGAGTATAGAAATTGGTTAACTCCTTCTATTCCAGTGTTTTACTCGTACTATAATGCTGTTCATCTTCATCCGCTACAATCCGCTCTCCGACTCTTTGAAGCATTAGAGAGAAATTATTTGGACCGGTATCCGATGAATTTATTGGAGTGTTGGCGCGAGACTCCTGCGGGAACAGCGCGAGCTGAAGACCCTGCAACGAGAGGAGCGAGTGAAGCGGCTGAGGCCGTGCCCGCGGAAAGCGAGCACCGAAACGGAAAGCAATAGGCTCATAGCATTGCGCTACCTATATTTTTATGAAAAAATACAGGAAAACTAGTGACTAATCGTAAGAAAGCGTCCGCCCGCAACGGAAATCGAGAGAATCTCTATTTTTAGAATGTTCGTTTTTTATCCATTTTGATGAATAATGAAATTGATTCAATCCATTAGTTCATAACAAACAATTTTGTGAACAGAGTGATATGGACTATACACTGGTATACAATAGAAGTTGATTACTCTAATTTAAATGAAACCAATGACACATTGAATCGTATATTTACCTAGTAAGTTTGGTGAAAGGACTGATGAACATATGACTACTTCACTTGAATACCGTTTATTTAAAGGAAACAACTCATCTGAACCGTTATTTCATTATGAACAGATTGATTTACAACAAGTTCTTGCACGAAGATCATGCGATTTTTATGTGAAAGAAGGAATTGTATATAAGCAGACTTCTTCTGCTATTGAAGGTGATTGGCACGTGATTTACGTAACGAAGGAAGAAGAAGGCGAAATGGAAAAGGAAGAATTCAATATAAACGACACACTACAATTAGAGATGCGCGAATTAAATGGAAGAGCAAATCATCCCATTCTAAAAAAAATTGAATTTGATCACCATATCGATATCCTTTCTCACATAGGTTCTGATTATCATTACATCGATGGAATGGAGTGGGAGAAAGATTCTGCTGAAATTGATGAAGACCGCCGGGTATATGTTCTGTATTTAATAAAGACAGGCTACAAAATGGAGGGAAATAGAAAATGAATAAAACCAAAAAGTTGATGGCAGGAGTAGCAACATCTGTTATGGCTTTCAGTATGTCTGGATGTGGTCAAAATCAATATGACTCTGCTACATTACCTCCTGAACCTACTGAGTATGAATGTGATGATTGGGAATGGGATGATGATGAAGGAACCTATTATTGCGATGACAGAAAATCATCTCATTTTGGAGCTTATTATCTTTTAGGCAGTATGTTTAGTAGTCGCTCTGCTTTGAGAAGCTCACCAAATTACTCTAGTAACTTAAACCAGTACAAAAACACGCAAAGCAATTATAAATCTGGTATAGGAAGTGGCTCTAAAGGAGGATTTGGCGGGTGATCGACCCAAATTTTCAACAGGATAGAAAAAGAGTTTACAGTCAAGTTCCTTATTTTTTTCCGGATTTATATGAAGCTGAATATGCGTTACTGGACATACACAAACAAACGTATGCAGAAATTCTAGACATTCGGTTAGCAGCCGAAAAAGTTGGGTCTGTTTTTGTGAAAGTTGCCCCGCTATTAAGAGATCTGGATGATGATACTCTTCTTCAATTAGGTTTTCCAAAAGAATCACTTAGCTATATCAGGATTAAAACCATCCCGCAAGAGTATATAATTGGGAGACTCGACTTTGTTGTTTCCAATTCAACGTTAAAGCTTCTGGAGTTTAATTCTGATACGCCAACATTTATTAAAGAAACGTTTCAAGCAAACGACTATGTATGTGATTACTTTGGAGTTGAAAACCCTAATAAAGAAAGTACAGAGATTCTTCGAAAAGAAATGAGAAAAGCAGTAACCGCTTCTTGGAAACATTTAAACAAACCGGGAACTCCCAAAATCGTCTTCACATCACATGGTGACAATATTGAAGATATGTGGACTACCCGTTTCTTACAAGAACATCTGGAGTTACCATCCGAGTATGTGAGTTTAGACGAGTTAAAAATCCTTACAGAACCAACTGAAGTCGATGGAATGGTTACTGAACCTGGAGTGTTTACACCAAGTGGCGAGCGGATTGACATCTTATATCGCCAAACGTATCCAATCGAACACTTAGTTAATGATATTGATCCCACTACTAATGAAAATATTGGCCAAGAATTAATCAAGCTCATTGTCGAAAATAAAGTGATGGTCATCAATCCTCCTTCTGCATTTTTATTGCAATCAAAAGCTGTTCAAGCACTTATTTGGGGATTGCATGAAGATAACAAGTATTTCACAGAAGATGAGCATAACATTATTA
>NZ_JBATUX010000042.1:0-7125 GCF_049671445.1 Paenisporosarcina sp.
TGATATCGGTAATACTACTATATAAATATAGCAATGATGATTTATAGTAATTCCACAAGTGAGTTGGAAAAGAAATAGGACGTGTACATATTGAAGAAGTTGAGAGTTTGGTTCATCCTGTCGTTAGTGTTGAACTTATTGTTAATAGGAATGGGTAGTTTTATTATGTATAAACAAGGTGGAATGGCCACTGTTAAAAAGTTATTTTCTTCAGAGGAATATTCCGACTACTATATTCAGAAGAAGGTTTCATTTGAGTCGTATGATTATCCTGCTGTGGATAAAGTATTTCTCGGGGATAGCATCACGGATCATGGAGAGTTACAAACATATTTTCCAGGTGAAGTATTACTAAATCGAGGAATTGTTGAGGATGACACGAAAGGTGTTTTGAATCGAATCGATGAAGTGGTTAAGCGTAATCCAAAAGAAGTGTATATTTTGATTGGAATCAATGATATAGCCGGTCGTGTTGGCATCGATGAGTATCAAAAGAATATGGAAAAGATTATTCAATCTTTCGATCAAACAAAGACCAAAGTGATAGTCCAGTCGATTCTACCTGTAAATAACCAAACTTTTGGAAATAAGATTTCCAATGAAACGGTTAATCAATTTAATGAAGTCCTACAACAATTGGTAGAAGAACACGACATTCAATACGTAGATTTGAATCAACATTTTAAAAATGCTGACGGTCAATTACAGAAAGCATACACCGTGGATGGAGTTCACTTATCTGGTGATGGATATGATAAATGGATGGAAATTTTGAAGAAATAGAATGAGAAAGAGCGATCGAGATTTCTTCGATCGCTTTTTTGATATGATATTTAATTTATAGGTAATATTAACTAATTAAAAGGGTTTAAAAGTGATAGAAATTAGTTTAAATGTTAAAATATTTCGATATTTTTGTAAAAAAATGGTTTTTCGACATTATCAGACAAAAATACTTCTTTGAAATTTGAAATGAATCATTTATACTAAGCTATAGATAAAAAGTCACTTAATTAATTTTTAATACATACTGAATATTTACATATGATTCTAAATGCCTATAAAAATGAAAAATTAATAGTGTGAGAAAATAACTAGAAGAAAGTGGGAATGAAATCTATGGTGAGAATATTTAAGAAATCGTGTGCTATGTGTAAAGTTCAAGATGTAGATATGTTTAAATATGAAAATCGAAGTGGAATACGTATGCTTTTTTGTCATTCCTGCAAACAATATGCAGAAAAAAGATCATTTAAATTAATTAAGCACTATCCAAGTGAGGCAAGGAAAAAATTATTTGCTTATTAATCAGTATTGAAATCCTGAGAAATTATTACAAAGCAAAAGCAGCCGAAATTCCATTTCCGACTGCTTTTTTTGATTCCTAAAAATAGGAGCGACCGATTTTATTGGTCGCTCTTTTCTATGAAAAGTTGTTGTGGCCATATTTTAGTATTTCCAAATTAGTAGGATAAATGGATGGATGCGAAGATATTATTTAATGAAATATTGTCAGATAGGCACTTTTTTAATAAAAAAATAGCATTCGACATTATTTTACAAAAGTTCTTATTTGAATAGTGAAATAATTCATATATACTAAATAATAGATAAAAGGTCATGAAAATAATAGATTTAGACATTTATTTAATACAAATGGGAATCTAAAAGCCTATAGATTATCCAATTAGTTGTAATTGTTCTTAGTTCATACATAGAGAGAGAAAAAATATGAAGTAAAGTGGGAATGAGATGCATGGTGAGACTATTTAAAAAATCGTGTGGTATATGTAAAGTTCAAGATGTTGATTTGATTAAGTATGAAAATCGAAGTGGGATACGTATGGTTTTCTGTGAATCGTGCAAAAGTTATGCGGAAAAAAGATCATTTAAAGAGATTAAGCGTTTGCGAGGTAAGAAAAATAAGGTTGCACACCTTTCGATGAGTGATTCAAAAGCTGGTAGTTTACGTTCTAACTAAAGAGGTTACATTGATCAAACAAGCAGTCGAAGAAATTCTTCGACTGCTTGTTTTTGTATTATTTAAGTTGTAATGCACCTTTTGACACGACAATGCGTGCATTGAATTTTTCATAGACTGCATAAATCGGATAAGCAAACGCTAGGAAGACGAAAGCGGTCGGTATTTTTTCGATAAATGGCCAGAAACCAGCGATATAGGTTTGAAGAGTAACACCGATAAAAATAAAAACAGGTGTAACTAAAATTGCTAAGACCAATAGCCATGGTGTAACTTTGGTTTCTTTGAATTTTGCGTCACAGTGTGGGCATGTCATTGAAAATGGGTTTGAATATTTCTGAAAATTTTCTTCGGTAATTGAGTGTCCACAGTTTGGGCAAGGTAATGATGGATCCATGGTGATGATAATCTCCTTAATAAAAGCATATTTTGTTTTATTATACTAATGGTAATTCACATATTAATAGGGACTTTGTGTTTAAATAATGTAATTTATTGCATATTTTATATGAATAAAGAGTGTGTGAGGCGGCCGAAATTGCATCTTCGGCCGCCCTTTTATGTAAAATGGTATCATGCTTCTTTAGTTTCGCAAAAGGGTTGAAGGTTTAAATTAACGGAAATTTCTTACTTTTTGAGTTGGAATAGATTAAGATAATAGGGAATTGGTTTATTGACGGGGATGAGAAAGGAGAATCTTGATGAGTGAGGGGTTTATATACGAAGAGGGAAGTCAAATTGTTATTAATACACGTTCTGTTCAAGTTGAAAGTTTACGAAATGATGAACGATTTATTATTAATGATCAAGAAGTTTCAGTGGAGAGGGTTGAGTTAGCTAGCGATTTTTTGCGAGATATTCCTTATTCAACGACTAAAATGGTTTATAGGGTAACGATTAACCAGTTTCATGTAAACCGTGATCTTTCCTTCCAGCTAGTGTGTGGCGAGGATGAATATTTTTTTGCGATAGAAGATGACTTTTTGCGGTTATTAGAAAATAGGGATGTTGTTGAGTTGATTAATCGAATGTCTCCGAGAGTTGAGATATTGAGTCATTCAGAAAGTGCGACCGAAGTTGAAGCGCAGATTGATAAGCAACAAGTGAATTATTTGTTACAACCGGAAATTCAAAGTCTTTCCGCTAATGAACTTACTGATAAAAAGAGTTTTTATATTGTACTCAATCAGTTTAGTAAAGAAACGAGTGAGCTCGGTCTTTTTAGGTTGCTACCAGATGGAAATTCTTCTTTTCGCAAAGTTAAGGTAGATGATGTGGATGAGCAGCAGGCAAGTGAAAAGCCTGTTGCGATCATCGTTCACGGGTTAGTTTCTAGTATTAGTGATGCCTATTTTAGTTTGTTTGATTATCTTCAAAAGGATTTTGATGTGTATGGGTTTGAGTATTTAACGGTTAATGAATTTATTAGTGATAGTGGAGAATTATTTGCTGGTGAATTGGGCCGTTTGAAGAAAAAGTATCCTGATAAAGAAATCATGATCGTTTCACATAGTATGGGGGGCTTAGTCAGTCGTTCGGCAGCTAGTAAACACGGTGCGAAAATTGATCAATTAATCATGGCAGGTACTCCTAATCATGGTTCTCTCTTAATTAGTGTTCCGATATTGGCGAGGTTGTGTTTAGTTGTTAACGGCGCTTTTGGAAATGGCAGAAACTCTATTAAAAGTGAAGACTTTTGGGATTTAGTGAGAGTGAAAAAGTTAAGGGGTTTAGAGGATCTTGCGAATGATTCGGGGTTTGTTTCGGAATTGAATTCTACTGATCGTTTAGATGCTGATAAGAAGTACTTTGCGATAACAGGAAAGTATTTGGGTCTTTCAAATGATATTTTAGTAAATATCGATAACATGATTTCAGTAAATGAAATAAAAATGCCGCACATTTCTACGAGTTGGAACCATTTTAATTATTATGAGGGTGAGAGTGTCGAGAATTACGTTGGAGAGGCTATTCGGTATTTAAAGTAAGGTTTACCATAGGACAAATAGAATTTGAAAAGGGTTGATTGACGTGTTGCTCTTTATTAAAATTTTAGTTTGGCTCGTTTTTACGGCTTTGCTTGTTTATATTGTTTTTAGCTGGAAAGGAAAAATCAATGCAACGAATTTAACTTCTATACGAAAAACTTGGTATGGAATCTTCCTTTTTGGTGCATTGGTTTATTGGACTGATAAGCCGGACAGTATTTTAGTCGGTTGGAAAAATTATTTAATCGTTGCTGTGATTTTTATGTTGGTGGATGCGTTTATATTTTTGAGTTTATATTTAAAAAAGGTTGGAAATAATGAGCTGCACAGTCTTCCTGAAACTATTAATGAATTAAGTGATAAAATTGGGGATAATAAAGAAAAAATACGGATTACACGTGGTATATTGCTTAGTGATTCGATAATCGGGTATTATGAAAGTAACGAAGACTATTTAAATGGTTTGAAAAGTATCATTCAAGAATATGCTGCTGAAGAAAGATTAATCATTAATTTCTTTAGCTATACCACTAAGTTTGAAAAAGAAGAGTTAATGAATCGTCATAAACGAAAGAACTTTATTAATATTGATACTCAACTCAATTTATTGGAGACTTATTATAGTAATGACAGTAAATTAGCTTTATATCCGTTTACATTGAATGATTCCATTTATGTATTAGAGATTAGAACGACTAAGTCAATTAGTGAGGTCGATATTTTACTTGTGGATATATTAATTAATATGTTTACGCTATCTTCTGAGCTTTACATTATAGAAGGGGGGATTTCAAATGACTAATTTTGTTGTTGATCGCGAGGAAGAATATCGCAGGAAAATGAATAGGAAAAGATCAATTGTTACTTCCCCTAAAGTAGGTCAAAGTCCGGAAACAAAACGTTTGGAAGAATTAAAAAAGGAAATCTCTCGAAGTATTCATAAATCTAAACTTGTGTTAGGCAAAGATTTCGAATGAAAATTCACAGCGAATTCGTTGTGAATTTTTTTGTTTCATCGCATATACTAGTAAAAAAGGGTAAGGTGGTTATTTTTGGGAAAAAAGAAGCAGGAAATCAAATTAATTTCCGGAAAAATTAACCCTTCACCTTCTGACATTGCTCTGATAAAGAAAAAAGAAGAGGTTTTAAGTATCCTAGAAAAAATAAAGAGAACCATATTTTTATAAACATCGATTGAAATATTAATAGGGTTATAGAAAGGAAGAAGCGGCCAATGCAACTTGGGTCGCTTCTTTTTATCGTTCAACTAATCATTTTGTTTGGTGTTGGAGCTTACTCGATGGGATCGATTTTAGAAGCATCCTTGGTATTAAGAGCAAGCGTAAGGGCATAAACGAAGGTTCCGAACAATATTCCTAAGCACATTACGAGTCCAAGCGTGACTGTTAAATAGTATGTCATACAAACCGCCTCCTTTTTGAAGTATATGCGAGAGGGTTGTACATAATAAAAAAGATTAGCTGATATATGTGAGTGAAATGGAAAAAACACTCACTATATATCAACTAACCGTTTTATTCTCTAGTTAACTTATTTCTGCAAAGGTGCAGAAGTGCAATCAATTGTCTATCTTTAGTAAAGAGGACTTGATCACACTTCCAAACATCTTTGAATACAAGCGTAATGACTTCTTCAGTATGGCGTTCGTTTTGAAGGTTGCCATAGATGATGTTCCATAACCATAGATTGTGAGTGTCGTATATACTTTCAAGTGCTTCTTTTCTTTGGGTCATTGAATATTCATGGTGTTGACTCACTCTGACGTTCACACTCCAATACCTTAAAAAAGCTTCCATTTTCATAGAATACGAATGTGAGCAACTTTTAGATTAGTAATTAGCGAAATTTGTGGAATAGATTGTGCAGTGTGATGTCTGTAAAGAAGTAATCAGGTTTTTTAAAATTATGTGGTACTTTATCGTACATTTGCGCTGGCCGCACGTTCCGCATGAGCCAACAAGTATGAAAAACACATACTTGTGGGTCTCATTCTTCACGCTCTTGCGGCATGCTAGGCGCAAATGTACTCTTTAGTTTTCCATTAATATAAACAACCACAAAATAAGTGGAGAAAAATGAATTTTTTCCTGCAACTATATTCGAACATTGTAACAAGTTACAATTGTCTGTTCTATTCATGAAGAACATCTGGTTGATTGGAGTGAAAGACGGCGACTCCTGCGGGAATAGCATGAGCTGAAGACCCCGCAGACGAGCTTGCTCGTCGAGGAGGCTGAGGCCATGCCCGCGGAAAGCGTCCGTCTGAAACTGAAATCGACCACTACTAAATATAAAAAAGGAACTGCCCTTAGTCATATTTTATGACTTTTAGGACAGCCCTCATTAGTGTAATTCATTAACTCCAAACTTCAATCAGGTTTTGACCATCCGTTAAAACTTCCTCTAACGCATCTTTCCCAATCTTCACGCCGCCTTGGCGATAACGGTTTTGAAGGCTCTCATAAGCTAACTCTTTTCCGTTAACCGTTAAAGCACCTGCTTGACCAGATAAATGGTAACGAATTGTAACAGGTTTTCCATATACGACAAATGAACATTCCAAGCCATCTAAAGAAGCGGGAAGCACTGGGTCAATTTCTAAGTGATTGGCTTGTTGGCGAATGCCTAGGCCGTTAGAGATTAACTGGTTCATGTAAATTCCAGGACCACTTGAGTAAATGCGCCATCCGCCTTTAACAGAAACTTGACCAGTTCTTAATTCGCTGAAGCGCTCTTGTGCTTCGTAACGCGTTTTGAAGTTACCGTCTGAGCTACTAAAGTACGCATTGCTTTGACGTTTTTCAGCATTCGACACGACTTTGGTGATGCCGATTGGATTGATCGTTTCAAGACCTTTCCACACTTCGTCTGTTCGTCCGAGTTTTGCCATGGCTTCCACAAAACGAATATGAGCATGAACATATTGCAGTCCAATTTCACGTCCGAAATTGGAAGCTTGTTCTGCACGCTTAAAGTGTTTACTGACACCGCCATCGTAATTAGCTGGGCGGTTCATTAATCGAACGCCATCTGGGCAGTAGAAATGTTCTTTGATTAACGCTTCATGACTGGCTGCTTCTTCAGGCGTCAATAGTTCACTAATCATGCCTCGAGTCATTGGCAATAAACGATAGT
>NZ_JBATUX010000043.1:0-3811 GCF_049671445.1 Paenisporosarcina sp.
TGGTTGTTATCAGCTAAGAGACAAGAAACAAAGGACAAACGACTTGTTGATGCAGTTGATAAATTACGGGCAGGATTCCGTCAACCATACGGTAAATGATGGAGGTGCAGAGAACGTGAAAACTGGAGTATTATGTATTCACGGATTCACTGGTGGTCCGTATGAAATACAACCATTTGTGCAATATATAGAAGAAAAGACAGATTGGTTGGTCAAAGTCCCGACGTTACCTGGACACGGACCTACACTTTCACTAAATGAATTTACGGCAGAAAATTGGATGATGGAAGCTGAGCAATCCTTGAGGTTGTTGCAAAAAGATGTGGATCGAGTGGTCATCGTTGGATTTTCAATGGGAGGTTTGATTGCCCTCTATTTATCGATGCGCTATAAAATCGACCGATTGGTTCTCCTGAGTGCGGCTGCAAAATATATCAGTGCCGGCCAACTGCTGGAAGACGTCAAAGACATTATGGCGGATGCTGTGAAAAGGAAACTTGCTACCAACACGTTTTATCATTTATACGAGTACAAATTAACTCATACGCCAATTCGAGCCGCGTTTGAGTTTTTGCGTATCGTGAAAATGGTTGAGCCTTACTACGAATCAATATCAGTGCCCGTATGCATCGTACAAGGTCAAAAAGATGGCATTGTGCCTTTTGCATCTGCCGATTATTTGTACGAGCGTCTAGGGTCTGCTGAAAAACAGTTGATTACATCTGAATGTGGTAAGCACCTCATTTGTTATAGCGACGACTGTGACGATTGGTTTGAGAAAGTACTTCATTTTTTGGTAAGAAATGAGAAAACTAATTATTACGACTGTGGCTAATTAATTGCATATCGTCTTTAAACATGGTAAGGTATTTAGAGCAATGGATACATTTTGTGTAAAGACTCTTCGCAAGATGAAGAGGTCTTTTTTTTGAACATAACGGTTTGTTCAATTTTTTAGGGTAGGATGTTTAGTTTCAAACATCAAAACTGTGAACTTTCATAATAGCCAGGTTCTAACAGACGAAGGCTACTAACAAGTCACAAGAGACCGCGTTAACAAAACGCTTTGAAACATGCTCCCCACTGATCGAACCGCTCGGCAAAAAACCGGGCTTTCCTTTAAATATAAGTCCCCTCTGATAACTCTACAGAGAATTTTAAGTAACGGAAACGTTCCTCGTATAGGCTCGAATTTGCCGCAACTTCATCTGAAAGTGTAACCATTTGTCAATTGTAAACAAAAAGGAGATTAAATTTTGACAAATTTTTCAGAATTAAATATTAGCGCATCAACATTAAAATCCGTAAAACGTATGGGTTTTGAAGAAGCAACACCGATTCAAGAAGGTACAATTAAATTTGGTTTGGAAGGCCGCGATATTATTGGTCAAGCACAAACAGGTACTGGTAAAACAGCAGCGTTTGGTATTCCATTAATCGAAAAAATTGACCCAAAAATCACTACTATTCAAGGTCTAATTATCGCACCAACTCGTGAATTAGCGATTCAAGTTTCAGAAGAAATTTACAGAATCGGTCAAGACAAACGTGTGAAAATTTTATCTGTATATGGTGGACAAGAAATCGGACGTCAAATCCGTGCATTAAAAAACAATCCACATATTATCGTTGGTACACCTGGTCGTATTTTAGATCATATAAACCGTCGTACATTAAAACTTGATAACGTTCAAACGCTTATTTTAGATGAAGCGGATGAAATGTTAAACATGGGCTTCATTGAAGATATCAATACAATTATGGAAAGCTGTCCGGCAGAACGTCAAACGTTGTTATTCTCAGCAACTATGCCTAAACCAATCCAAAAAATTGCAGAGAAATTCATGAAAAACCCAGAAATCGTTAAAATTCAATCAAAAGAAATGACAGTAGAAAACATCGAGCAATTCTACGTTAAGTCTCACGAACGTGAAAAATTCGATATTCTATCACGCGTTATCAATGTTCACCAACCGGAACTTGCGATTATTTTTGGTCGTACAAAACGCCGCGTTGATGAATTGGCACATGCATTAAGCATTCGTGGTTATATTGCTGAAGGTATTCATGGTGATTTAAGCCAATCGAAACGTATGTCAGTTTTAAAACAATTTAAAGAAAACAAAATCGACATCCTAGTTGCTACTGATGTAGCTGCTCGTGGACTTGATATTACAGGCGTTACTCACGTTTATAACTATGATATCCCACAAGATCCAGAAAGCTATGTTCACCGTATTGGTCGTACAGGCCGTGCTGGTAAAAGTGGTGTGGCAGTAACTTTTGTTACTCCACGTGAAATGGGTTACCTACGTATCGTTGAAGAAACAACGAAAAAACGTATGTCACCACTTCGTCCTCCGAGCTCTGATGAAGCTTTAGTTGGTCAACAACGTTTAGCTGTTGAGTCACTTGGAGAAATGGTAGACAAAAACAATATTGGTGATTACCGTGCATTTGCAACGGAATTACTTGAGAAATACGAAGCAATTGATGTTATTGCAGCTGCATTAAAATCAATGACTCGTGAGCCAAGTGATACACCAGTATCTATCTCTGAAGAACGTCCATTACCATCTCGTAAAGAGGGTGGCGGTCGTAGCGGTGGTGGCTATAAAGGCAACAACCGTAGCGGTGGCGGACGACCTTCATCAGGTTCAGGTCGTAGTTCTGATCGTAGTGGAGCTCGTCGTACTAGCACAGGTAGCCGTGATGGAAGTTCTTCATCATCTGCATCTCGTGAAGGTTCTGCAAGCCGCGGTGGACGTCCACGTTCATCATCACGTCGTGAAAGCTAATAACTAATTATCAAAAATCACAGTCCAAATTGGGCTGTGATTTTTTTGTTGGAGATATATTGAATATTCAACTTTCCCATAAAAAACTATCTCTTAATCTTAAGGGATTATAGGCTGATGCAGAATCTAATATCCCAATTGGCTTTAGTCATGATCATCGTCACTTTCTTTAAGTTTTGATTGTCTATAATCAGGTTGATATTCCGCAAAACAGCTACGCTTTCCGCGGGCTTGCGCCGAACTAACTCGAACTAATCGTTCGAGTGGATTTCGACACTTTGCTATTCCCGCTGGAGTCTACGCTGTTTTACTCCATATCTCACAATATGAAGAAATAGGAACCTTTTTTCTAAGGATTTTTTGGACAGCCACATTTCAAAATCGTACTTTATGATGGTTCAGGGTTTCTCCTCTTAGCCACGATAGACAACAGAAGGGCAGTTCGCTATAGACGAACTCGAAATAAGCTTTTTCAACCTGATAAAAAAAGAAGGAACCTGCCAAAATTTCATCTTTGGCAGGTTGTTTTCCAAAGTAAAGGAGTCTATTCTTCCGTCGACCAAAAACATTTAACCATTGGCACATCGACTTCCGTGGAGCGACGGACGAAAATTCGCCGTAAGATTGCCAAAGAGAAAGACCCTAGCGAAGTAACATTGTCACTTCGCTAGGGTCTTTTCGTTTAGGTCAATCGTGCATTGGATGAAATCCGAAGCGAACCGGAACTTCCTGTCTATGTGATTCCATGTAAATGCACCGATAATTACATTTCTTCTTTCTACAAGACTCAAAAATAAAAATATGTATCCTTTGACGATTAACCGCCAACATTGCTCATTAATAGAGCTATTATTACAAGGAAATGAAGGAGTAGTTATATATTGGAAAGATATGCATTTATAATGAAACATTTTTCCTGTAAAATCGTATGTATAGAGAGAAAGTTGGTGTTTAGATGAGGAATGAACCAATGAATCAAATTTCACCTAAAGGATTAAAAGTTTGGCGGTTGT
>NZ_JBATUX010000044.1:0-6333 GCF_049671445.1 Paenisporosarcina sp.
TCAAGTTTGTTTTCGATACCGACAGGTGTCGGCGGAAGAAAACGTTTATGCTTCCGGCACCGAAGTGCGTTCCGCTTGTTAGTTGACGTTTTGCTGTTCAGTTTTCAAGGTTCATGTGTTAGCGTCACCGTTTCAACAGCAACTCTTATATCTTATCAAAAACTCATTGTCATGTCAACAAAAAGTTTTGCTTATTCATTTACTTCGTTGCGCTTAAATCAGCAACTTAATAAATATATCAGTCTGCCTTATATAAGTCAATACTAATTTTCGATTAATTATATAAATATAGAAATGGTTATCACACTAGCTATTCCAGGTACTCCTAAAAAAGCTATAAGTAAACCAGATACAATGTTGATTGGAACGAATAAGCCGAATTGACTTGCGATAAGATTAATTGCAAACAGAATAACAAACGCAAACGCTACTCTAAACCACCAAATAGAGAACGCTTCGATTACTCGTCCTTTCGATGCTTTATTAAGCAATAAAAAAAGAAGTACAGTTATACCAATCAAATAAAGAGCCAGCTTCATCTAGCTTCTCCTACCTCTCATAATAAGTTATCTCTAACTATATGAAGGGATTGGTATAACATATACTTCATTTCAAAAGGATTTTTCGTAGTCGTGCTTCTTTATATAGAAAGAAGTGTTTACTTTCAGCAATTTTTCGTTGCACAATAACCGTCAAATCGTAATCGTCTATTAGCGATTCAATTGTTTGTGCTTGCTGCCATTCTTCTTTTGTTTCTTTCATTAAGGTAATAAACTTCGTATCGAAGTCTTTTTTAAGTTTTGCTTTTTTAAAAAACATCCGCTAGCTGGGCCTCCTCTTTAAAACTCACGTCGACCTTCTAGCGCTTTAGACAAAGTGACTTCATCCGCATATTCTAGATCTCCACCTACCGGAAGCCCGTGCGCAATTCGTGTTGTACGAATCCCTGACGGTCTGACTAGCCTTGAAATGTACATAGCAGTAGCTTCGCCTTCAATTGTTGGATTGGTAGCCAAAATCAATTCAACAACTCGTTCATCTTGGAGTCTCTTCAACAATGGTGGAACGTTGATATCTTCCGGACCTATTCCATCCATTGGAGATATAGCGCCATGAAGCACATGATACAACCCTTTAAAATCTCTCATTTTTTCCAAAGCAATGACGTCTTTCGTATCTTGAACTACACAAATAACCGTGTTGTCACGTTGTTTGTCTTGGCAAATATGACATGGATCTATATCTGTAATGTGACCACAAATTGAGCAGTAACTTAAATTCCGTTTAGCATCTACTAGCGCCTTAGCAAATTCAAGTACGGTATCTTCTTTCATACTTAACACGAAAAATGCCAGACGGGCCGCAGTTTTCGGTCCAATACCTGGCAATTTCATAAAACTATCAATCAATTTCGATATCGGTTCAGGATAATGCATGTGCTTTCCTCCTAGAACATGCCAGGGAGGTTCAATCCTTTCGTGAATTGTCCCATCGTGGAGTTCGTTGTTTCTTCCGCTTTTTTCATTGCATCGTTTGTTGCGATAACAATTAAATCTTGTAACATTTCAATGTCTTCCGGATCAACAACAGTTTCATCTAGTGCAACATTAATTACTTCTTTGTGTCCAGATACAGTTACTTTAACCATACCTCCACCAGCAACACCTTCGAAATGTTGAGTTCCCAATTCTTCTTGAGCCTCAGCCATTTGCTTTTGCATTTTTTGCATTTGTTTCATCATACCTTGCATATTTCCCATTCCACGCATATTAATTTTCCTCCCTAATCATCATGTATTTCTACAAATTCTTTACCAAATAACTTTTCTGCCTCTACTATCAAAGGGTCTTCAGTAGCCGCTTTTTCTTCTTTCATGAAACTTAACATTTCTTCTGCAGCTTGTTCTGTCTCGTTCATTTCGGCTGGTAAATCCGAATTCGAATCCGTTGTCTTCAATCCTTTGTGACGAATAAACTCTTCACGGATAGTAATCCAAGGTTCTTCTGGAACAAACAAAATTTCATACATTTTCCCTGTTAAATTCATTAATAAATGAGAAAAGGCACTAGAGAAGGTCTGATTATCAGCTGCCATTTGGCAATGAATATCGTATTTAAATTTTAACACAAATGCACTCTCAGATGCGGCAACTGGCTCTGCCTCGTTTAAAAGAGCAGCGTGTGATTTTTGCAACTGATTCATAATCGTTGTCCAGTGTGATTTAATTAGTTGAATATCTTGTTTCGTTGCAGTTTTCAATACTTCTTGGATTCGTCCGGTCGGCGCTTTGTAACCTGTTTGCGTTCTTAATCGTTGACGTTTTTGAGATTCACTCGCTTGTGGGGTTTGTCCACTATTAGAAGAAACTCCCTGCTTAACTTGCTGTTCAAGGCCAACTATCATTTGTTCAAGCTGCGTAATTTTCTCTTCAAAGTGACTTAAATCAACTTCCTGATGAGCGTTACTTTCTTTCACATGAGACATTTTTAATAGTGCAGTCTCTAAATATACTTTTGCGTGATTAGAATAACGCATTTCTTGTTGAGTAGCAGCAAGGATTTCAATGTAACGATACAACTTGTCTACTGGAAACTGACTTGCCAGTACTTTAAATTTTTCTTCATTTGAAGCAAGTTCTAATAAATCATCGAGAGAAGGTGCAGTATTCATTAATAGTAAGTCACGGAAGAAAGTGATTAAATCCTCAGTTAAACGAACTGCATCTTTCCCTTCTTTCATTAACTCTTCTAAAAGAGTCAATACTTTACCAACATCTTTTGATAATAACGATTCTGCTAGTTGATAAAAAATTTCTTGTCCAATTGAGCCCGTCACTAAAAGTGCATCTTCCACCGTCATTTCTTCACCACTAAATGACACGACTTGGTCGAGCATACTTAATGCATCACGCATACCACCAGAAGCAGCTTGTGCAATGACTTTTAATGCTTGATCATTCGCCGGAATGCCGGAGTCTGCCAGCACTACATTCATGCGATCAACAATATCCGAAGCCGTAATTCGTTTAAAGTCAAACCGTTGGCATCTAGAAATAATCGTTAACGGTAATTTATGAGGCTCAGTTGTCGCTAAAATAAACACAACGTGAGACGGTGGTTCTTCTAGCGTTTTTAATAATGCATTAAATGCGCTATTAGACAGCATATGCACTTCATCTATGATATACACTTTATAACGTGAATTCGCAGGTGCAAACCGAACTTTTTCAATAATATCTCTAATTTCTTCAACACGTGAATTGGATGCAGCATCAAATTCAATAACATCTGTATTTGAACCATTCGTAATACTTTTACACGTTTCACATTCATTACAGGGTTCCGAAACAGGTCCTCGTTCACAGTTTAATGCTTTTGCAAAGATTTTTGCAGCACTGGTTTTACCAGTACCACGTGGTCCGTTGAATAAATACGCATGCGTTGTTTTATTATAAAGGAGAGCATTTTGAAGGGTTTGTTTCACATGTGCTTGACCAGACATTTCCGCGAATGATTGCGGTCGGTAAACACGATAAAAAGCTTGATACGCCAACTGATTTCTCCCCTTGTAGTGTGATTTTAAACAGTCCTTTAATTATACCATAATGTGCTTCCTCTAGCTCTTTTGAAATCAATAATTTTCGAACAAAAAAGGTGTTTATTCGCATGAATCGCGAACAAACACCTGAATAGAAGTATGTATGCCGTGCACCTTCCTTCGACTGACATACATAAGCGGAACCTCTGTCGTTAGCTCAGTTTAGGCAACCCTGCGGCACATGAGAAATTCCACTTAAGGCTGCTTCCTTCCGGACCTGACCTGATTCATGGGTACCCATTGCGCAGGACCCAGACGTCAACACTACGTGCAAAAGTCAGACCCTACATATAAACAGCCTTAGAGAAGGAGTTCAGTCTCGCTAGAGCGGATTGCGAGTTACAAGACACCGCTAACTCCCCACCTAGCACGGCATTTATTAGTATACTGATTTTTAGCGAAAAAATCAAATGATTCTACGATATTATTAGAGAATTTTTAAGAATGCTTGATTTTCATGAAGGAAAAAGTATGTAATTAAACAATAGCAACTAGTAGAGCTCCATCCCCAAAGTAAGGAGTACTATTTTATGAATACATAACACAATTTGATTGAAGGACTACTTGGATACGGAAAATCAACAACAGCTAAGCTCGTCCAAAAAATATTAACCGCTCAACAAATTGAAAATGAACTCTTCTCGAGGGAAACTAGGACCATCCAGCAGATTATGATGGAGTTGATTTTTAAACAAACAAGGAATTTAAATATGACTTTCCTAGAATGAAGTTCATGCACTCACCTTAAAAGTAAATGCCATTCAAAAGAATGGTGGCTACTTCATTCCTTATCAGAACATGAAAGAGACGACAGCTAATACAAATCTTCCTGATGAGTTAAGATACCTAACTTTTCACTACATCACGTCTATTAACCTAAACACTCTGTAAGGATATACCAATATTTTCTTTCATTTCAAAATGATTCTCAACTCTAAATAGATGTAATATTTAAACTTTAATTTTATATAGGGTTCTTGTTGACTTTGTTTTTTTTACATGATAAATTATACTCTGTTGACACGGAGGTATACCCAAGTTTGGCTGAAGGGATCGGTCTTGAAAACCGACAGGGGAGTAAAATCCCGCGGGGGTTCGAATCCCTCTACCTCCTCCATTTTTTCAACAAACACGCGCATATAGATGGAGATTGTAATTCGTTACTAACGTAACGAATTTTCTTCTAACATAAATAGTCCGAATATTAAGAAGGCGACTCACTTGAGTCGTCTTTTTTTTATAAATTCCTCCGTATCCCTTACTTTTGGTCTGCTATGATATTTCTTTGGTTAACTCCCTGATGTCTTTCCAGCCATAGGAAACTTCCTCTACTGATAACTCTTCCAAGCATTTTGCCTCCAAATACTTCCCTCCCATTTTTTCATAAAATGTTCTTGCTGGGTTGTCTTTTAACACCCATACGATCATGTTGAAAAATCCATTACTTCTTAGTTCTTCTGCAAATCTCCTTAACATTTCGCTCCCAATCTTTTGTTTTTGAACTTCCTCGAGTAAATAAAACGAGTATACTTCGGCATCGTATTTATCCTTTTCTCCTCTATTTTGACCACCATCTATAAAACCGATTATTTGTTGTTGATCATCTACTGCAATTAGTACTTGATATTTTTCAGAAGGATTCTTTAATCTGCCTTTCCATCTCTCTATTCCTCTTTCAATGTTCATTTTACTCAAAAATTCATCTGAAATAATTCCTTTATAGGTTGATTTCCATGAATTGATATGGACTTTGGCAATGCCTTTCGCATCATCTAGTACTGCTTTACGAATTTGATATTCCATCTACTCACTTCCCTTTTTTATAAGATGTCTATTATAAATTTCTAGATTAAGTTCACTTATCCTCTAATGAAGATGTTCCTAATCTTGTAACTTAATCAAAATCTCATACGTCAAATGGGAAAAATAAGGAGGATTCAGATGAAAAGGAGATCATTTCTGCTTGTATTCTTATTTTTATTCACATGGTCATCATTCTTCTTGGTCAACAAATCAAATGCAGATTGGGCTTATTCGTTTGTAGTATGGGATGGGGTTATCTATGTAGTTAATGATGAAGAGGTCGAGCAAGTCGATCGAGAAATTGGAATAGTAACTAAGTATTCCGATATGGAGGGAACTTATTCAGGAAATTTTTCAAATACTTATCGTAAAGGCACTAAGTATTTTTCAATAGTGGATGTAAGTACCGATGACGCCATTGCCATTGAAGATGAAAAGGGTCATTATGTGAAAGCAATACCAGATGGAAAATATGCTAGCAACACTATTCAAAGCTCTTTTTGGGGTATTAATATGACCGTTTACACGATAGTCATCTGTCTATTGGCTCTTTTTCCAATCCTTGCATTTTGCAGCTACCTTATTACCAAACGTAATCATTAATTTACTAAGTGAGGCAATTTCATAAATATCTATTGATGGATCATAAACGAATATTTGAAGTGTATGCCTTTGAATTTGTTAAGAATTCTGGTCATTTGATTGGAGTGAAGGGCGGCGACTCCGTCGGGAAAAGAATTTTGAAGACTTAATTATACGGACAGACAAATAAAGACCTCCAGCTTTCGCTGAAGGTCTGGCTTATCTATTTACGTAATACTGCAGTTTGTTGGATAAAATGACCAACACGTTCTACAACTTGTTCAACAGTATCTGGATTTTTCATTAAATCGTAATCATTGATATTCAAACGTAGCACTGGGCAAGCATTGA
>NZ_JBATUX010000045.1:0-19092 GCF_049671445.1 Paenisporosarcina sp.
AGAAAATAAAAAATTCTTTATTGATGATGATTTAGATAATTAACATCGTTTTCTTGCTTAACCATTGGTACAGTTTAATTCAATAAGACGTGTGTCACATTGGAGGATAATTTTTTGCGTGATAGAGCTGCTGTTGTAATTGTGAAAAATAACAAGGTTGGACTGATTAAAAGAATTAGGAACGGTTCTGTTTATTATGTTTTCCCTGGAGGTGGTATTGAAGACGGTGAACATCCTGAGACAGGAGCAAAGAGAGAAGCCTTAGAGGAATTGGGTGTAAAAGTCAACGTTACTGAGTGCTTTGCGAAGTTAGAGTTTAACGGTACACAATACTTTTTCTTAGCTGAAATTATCGAAGGAGTTTTTGGTACTGGGCAAGGTGAAGAATACACCGATGAAAATAGAGATCGAGGAACATATTTGCCAATATGGATAGACATAAAGAAACTATCATCCTTTGACGTCAAACCGAAAGAAATCTCATTAAAAATACAATTTAACTTCAACTAGCGAACACTTCTAAAACTGCACAGTACAACAAATGGGCTTGGAGATACTTTCCAAGCTCTTTTTCTGATGTCTCAAGAAAGGAGAAATTTACCACTCTTTTATACTAGTAAATTACCTTATATCTTCTAATTTTCAAGGAATATATTACCTTTATAAATTTCATAAAATCTTTTTGTGAAAAGATTCTGAAAAGATGTATAATACAGTTTAACTATTGTGGGTTATCTAAATCCCCGTAAATATAAAACAAGGAGATGGAACTATGACAACTTACAATTTTAACGTTACTTTAAGCACAACCAAAAAGGAAAAACCGCCAGCGGATAATCTTCAGTTCGGTAAAACTTTTACCGATCATATGTTTATTATGGATTATTCAGTAGGACTTGGCTGGCACGACGCAAGGATCATTCCCTATCAAAATATTTCATTAGATCCCGCGTCGGTAATTTTCCATTATGGTCAATCAGTTTTCGAAGGTTTAAAGGCATATCTAACCAAAAAAGAACAAGTGCTTTTATTCAGACCTGATCAAAACTTTAAGAGATTTAATATATCAAATGATCGTTTATGCATTCCTCATATTGATGAAGAACTTGCATTAGAGGCACTTAAGCAACTCATTCAAATTGATCGTGAATGGATTCCTGTAGCAGCAGGCACATCTTTATATATTCGCCCGTTTATTATCTCCACCGAACATTATTTAGGTGTCGCACCATCCACTAACTATCAATTCATTATCATTCTGTCTCCTGTAGGTTCTTATTACAAAGAGGGACTTTCACCTATAAAAATTTCTGTCGAAAGCGAATTTGTTCGTGCCGTTGTTGGTGGAACTGGTACTGCAAAAACAGGAGGTAATTACGCATCTAGTTTAAAAGCACAGCAACTATCTGGTGAACAAGGCTATTCCCAAGTACTCTGGCTAGACGGTGTTGAGCGTAAATATATTGAAGAAGTAGGCAGTATGAATATTTTCTTTAAAATTGATGGAGAAGTAGTGACTCCTGCAATAAACGGCAGTATTTTAGAAGGAATCACACGCAAATCTATCCTTCATTTACTTCGATACTGGGGTGTACCTGTATCAGAACGTCGTGTATCAATTGATGAAATTAAACAAGCCTATGATGACGGAAAACTAGAAGAAGCATTTGGCACCGGCACTGCAGCTGTCATTGCCCCTATCGGAGAATTGTTCTGGAAAAATGAGAAAATGACAATTAATAATGGCCAAACGGGTCAAGTCTCACAAAAATTGTACGACACGTTAACAGGTATTCAAACAGGAACAATCGAAGATCCATTTGGTTGGGTTCAAGAAGTACCTAGTGACGTCGAGGCGATGCTACACGCTAGTTTAAGCAATCGTTAATAAATAAAGGCTCTCTATTTCCTGTTGGAAATGGAGAGCCTTTTTAGTATTCACTTACTAAAATATTGAAAATATAAATTGGGTTAGGTTGGGTATTGGCTTTAATATATAAGTTAAATTCGAGTTAGAAGTCCCTTCGGATGAAGAAGACCCATCATTATTTCATCGATAAAAGTACCGTTAGCTTTTAGACTACCTTTCTTTTTTCCTTCTATTATAAATCCGAATTTCTCATACAGAGCTTGTGCACCAGGATTTGTTACGAGGACGCCAAGTTCGACTCTTTCAAGTAATAGCCAGTTGTCTGCAAGATCAAGCATTTTCGTAAGTAGTGATTTCCCAATCCCTTTTTTATGATGTTCACTGTCTACACCTATGAATAAATCACCTGTATGTGAACGTCGACCTTGTCCCTGGCTTAAACCGATAAATCCAACAACAAGACCATTGAGTTCAGCAACAAATTCATATTGATTCGGACCTAAGTTTTGCAGTCTTTTTTCCATAGCATCTACTCGCATGCTTGGAAGAAAAACCATATACGGTAAAACGCCATCCTGTATACAAATACAATGTATTGAACTAGCATCCTTTATCTGAACAGCGCGAATTGTTATGTCCATTCCACTATCTCCTCCATTACAAAAAGAATCATTTCACTAAAATTCTCCTTAAAATAGAGAAACTCCTTCTTCACAGGATATTTAGTTCATCCACTCACTCTTAAGTTTTTTTTGCACACAAAAAAAGCACCCATTAAGGATGCCATTTTTTCATTATAAGATTTTTATGAAGGTGAAGGTGGTGGTGTTTCATCTAAGGTTGCCATACTATCATACGCAACAAGCGTAACTCCAATTTTAGCTTCGAGCTCACTAATTTCTTGTAATTGCTCACTATCCAGTTGAGCCAGTTTATTTTTATCCATCATATCAATCACCCTTTCTATTAAGGTTAATATGCCCATCACAAAAAGGAATATACCAATTAAAAAATCGAGAGTGAAAATTGCACTCTCTGCTGCTTGTCTATGTTGTAGATAGCGTTTTGTTGTGTCTATGAGCGGATTTTTGTCGTCTATGAGCGAGTTTCTGTCGACTATCAGCGGATTTTTGTCGTCTATCAGCGAGTTTCTGTCGACTATCAGCGGATAAGCCTATTCTATCGGCGAAACGATAAAAAACTCCATGATTACTGCTTCACAGTATCCCTCACTCTGCCTGTTTCTCTGCGCAGTATCCAATGTCCCCTAAATATTCCATACAATTTCACAAAACCAATTTCCAGAAAACAAAAGCGTGTCTATGAGCGGATTCGTGTCGACTATGAGCGGTTTTCTGTCGACTATCAGCGGATTTTTGTCGTCTATCAGCGAGTTTCTGTCGACTATCAGCGGATAAGCCTATTCTATCGGCGAAACGATAAAAAACTCCATGATTACTGCTTCAAAGTAACTCAAACTTTATTAAACCTTAAAAAGACCCTCCAAAAGTTCACATGAACTCTCGAAAGGTCTTTTAATTTGTTATCGGTTATTTCCAGTTTGTGTGGAAAGAGCCTTCCATATCTGTACGCTGATACGTGTGTGCACCGAAATAATCGCGTTGTGCTTGTAATAGATTGGCATTGGAATCGCCTGTACGGTAACTATCAAAGTAAGTCAGCGCAGCACTTAATGATGGAGCTGACATACCCGACAACATGCTTTCTGCTACCACTTTTCTCATCCCTAGTTGATACGCCTTCGTTTTTTCAACAAAGGTTGGCGCAATCAATAAATTAGCTAATGACTCTTGTGCTTCATACGCTTCACTAATCGTGTTTAAGAACTCCGCTCGAATGATACATCCGCCTCGGAAAATAAGCGCGATATCTTGTAATGGTAAGTTCCATCCATTAAGTTCAGAGGTGATTTTATATTGCGTAAACCCTTGCGCATAAGCACATATTTTACCCATATATAAACCTTGTCGTACACACTCTATCCACAGCTCACGATCTAATTCCTCAAGTTGAGCCTCTGGTCCTGTCAGTATTGCTGATGCATGAACTCGCTCATCTTTTACTGAAGAAAGGTAACGAGCAAATAATGATTCGGTAATAATTGAAACCGGGATTCCATTATCGATTGCTTGAATGCTTGTCCATTTACCTGTGCCGTTTTGACCTGTTTTATCGAGAATAACGTCAACAAGTGGTTGGCCAGTTTTGTCATCCATTTTTCTTAAGATATCAGCTGTGATTTCAATCAGATAACTTTTCAGTTCCCCTTGATTCCACTTTTCGAAGATATCGGCAATTTCATGTAACGGAAGATGAAGTCTATTTCTTAAGAATGTATAGGCTTCAGCAATGAGTTGCATATCGGCATACTCGATACCGTTATGCACCATTTTCACAAAATGACCTGCTCCTTTAGGACCCATGTAAGCACAGCAAGGAGTTCCGTCAACTTGAGCTGCAATCTTCGTGAAAATAGATGCCACCTTGTCATATACTTCTTTTTCTCCGCCAATCATGATAGAAGGACCTTTCAAAGCTCCTTCTTCACCACCAGACACACCAATCCCTAAATAATTGATTCCGTGAGTGCTCAATTCATCAAATCTTCGTGCCGTGTCTTGATAATTTGAATTCCCACCGTCCATGATGATATCGCCTTTCTCAAGGTGAGGAACGAGTGATTGAATCACTGCATCTACCACTGGACCTGCTGTGACCATGATAAAGATTTTTCTTGGAGATTGTAACGACTGCACAAAATCCTCAAGTGTATAATATGGATACATTTCTTCATATTCATTTTTTTGCATAAGCACGTCTGTTAAATCTCTCGTGTAATTATAGACAGCAACTTTTTCACCTTTACTCGCCATGTTTAAAGCGATACTGCTGCCCATGACACCTAAGCCCAAAACGCCTATCGTATTACTCATATAACTTCAAACTCCTTTTTAAACGACTAAACTTAATAATAATATAAACCCAAGTCCAGCAACAGAAATAATCGTTTCAAGCAATGTCCAAGTTGCAAATGTTTCTTTCATCGTTAAACCGAAAAACTCTTTAAACATCCAGAATCCTGCATCATTTACATGTGAAGCAATTAAACTTCCTGCTCCCGTTGCTAGTACGACTAAAGCTAAATTAACATCAGTTGCACCTAATAAGGGTATCACCAAACCGGCTGTAGTTAAAGCAGCAACAGTAGCTGATCCTAATGCGATACGTAAGATAGCAGCGATTGTCCACGCAAGTATGATAGGTGATAATGTCGTGTCGCTGAATAATTCCGCAACGTAGTCACCAACTCCACCATCAATTAGTACTTGTTTGAAAGCACCACCACCACCGATAATCAGTAGCATCATCCCAATACTTGCGATTGCTTTTGAACAAGTATTCATGACTGTTTTCATCGGAATATTTCTAGCTAGACCCATAGTATATACAGCAAGCAGTAAAGATAACAACATAGCAGTAGAAGCATTACCTACAAAACGAACAACTTCGAAAAACACATTATCATCTATTGCATTTGTTTTTTGAATCATGGTAATAATCGTCGCGATCGCCATTAAAATAACTGGGAACATCGCTGTAAATACACTGATACCAAAACCAGGTGTATCTTCAATTTTAAACGTTTTTTGTTCACCTAAAGAAGCGATATCACCTGTACGTGTAAATGAATCCGGTACAAGTTTTTGAGCAAGCTTCGTAAATAAAGGACCCGCGATGATTACGGTTGGAATAGCAATAATAAATCCGTAAAGTAAAACTTCCCCAATATTAGCTCCGTACTCTCCAGCTATTACTGTAGGTCCCGGGTGAGGCGGTAAGAAACCATGTGTCACTGATAGTGCAGCGGCCATCGGAATCCCTAAGTATAAAATAGACACTCGTAATTGTTTTGAAATCGAAAATACAATCGGAATTAATAATACTAATCCTACTTCAAAGAACAATGCAACACCAATAATAAATGAAGCAACTACAACCGCCCATTGAATATTTTTTTCACCGAACTTGTCGATTAGGGTCATCGCAATGCGTTGCGCGCCTCCAGAATCAGCAATTAAACTACCTAACATTGCACCTAGACCAAAAATTAATGCTAAATGGCCAAGTGTCCCGCCTAGTCCAGCTTCAATAGAACCAACAATACTATCTAATGGCATACCTAAAGCTAAAGCAACAACAAAAGAGACAATAATTAATGAAACAAACGTGTTTAATTTGAATCCCATAATTAAAACAAGTAACGTGACGATTCCAATCGCAACAATAACTAACGGCATGACAATTCCCCCAAAATTAATTTCTATTTTTTAATTAAATTCCTTTGATACCTTGCAATACTTGTATATTCTTTCTCTAATACCCTCGATAAATTAATAAATATCGGCAATAACTCACGATATTCCTGGACATCAGTTTCTATTGGTGTGTGCTTAAATGTGCTGCCAATCATCTCAGATACCACATCAAATGATTCGACTTTACCAGTAGCATATAATCCTAAAATACAAGCTCCTAGACATGAGCTTTCATAACTTTCTGGAACAACCACTTCCAAATCGAAAATATCAGCCATCATTTGGCGCCACACATCTGACCTAGCGAAGCCCCCTGTTGCTTGAATACGTACAACTGGTTCATCCATCACTTCAAGTAAGGCCAAAAACACAGTGTAGAGATTGTAAATGACGCCTTCCAAAGCAGCTCGAATCATATGTTCTTTTTTATGCGACATCGTTAACCCGAAAAATGACCCTCTCACGTCAGGATTCCACAGTGGTGCACGTTCACCAGCTAAATAAGGGTGGAATAACAGCCCATCTGAACCTGGTCGAACACGTTCAGCAATTTTGGTTAACACTTCATATGGATCAATGCCAAGTCTTTTTGCCGTCTCAACTTCTGATGATGCAAATTCATCTCGAATCCAACGCAAAACCATTCCACCATTGTTAACAGGACCACCTATTACCCAATGTTTCTCGGTCAATGCATAACAAAATATCCGACCTTTATCGTCTGTTTGTGGACGGTCAATAACGGTCCTAATGGCACCACTCGTTCCAATCGTTACTGCTACTTCCCCTTTGCCAATGGCATTTACCCCGATATTCGAAAGTACCCCATCACTTGCGCCAATGACAAATGCAGTTTGCGTACCTATACCAAGCTCTTGTGCGATTTCCGGGTTACAATTCGTAAAAATCTCCGTAGTGGGCACAAGCTCTGAAAGTTGCTCAGGCGTAACACCTGCAATTTGCAACGCTTCTTCATCCCAATCTAGATTTTTAAGATTCATCATCCCCATCGCTGAAGCCAAAGAGTGATCTACCACATATCGATCAAAGAACTTTTTAAAAATGAATTCTTTAATGCCAATATATTTCTTCGCTTTGGTAGCTATTTCAGGTCGATCATTCACAATCCACGTAATTTTACTTAACGGCGACATCGGGTGAATCGGTGTCCCCGTCCGTTTATAAACTTCGTGACCATTTAACTCTTCTTTTATTTTACGAGTCCAAGCTTCACTTCGATTATCTGCCCAAGTAATACACTGCGTTAGCGGTTGGTCATGTTCATCTACCACAATTACGCTATGCATCGCACTACTGAAAGAGATAAATAGTAAGTTCTCCGAGGAGATTTGAGAAAATGCCATACAATTCTTAATAGCTTGTAAGACCGCCTGATAGATTTCTTCCGGATTCTGTTCTGCCGTTGAAATATCTGGTGTATGAAGAGGGTAACCAATATTCTCTTGTTGAATAATTTCGCCTTTTTCGGTAAATAAAACCGCTTTCGTACTGGTCGTTCCTATATCTACGCCTAACATATAGTTCGTCATTTTATTGCTCCCCTTCTGTCGTGAGCATTTGTTGCGACATCCAAAGGTCTTCTACTGTACCTTGAACATCTTCAAAGTTTTGATGTAAAGCTTGAATCATAATCTCTCGATCCTTTGTTTCAATCGCTTTAATGTAAATCTCATGATTTTTTAAGATACGTAAAAAATCATCTGACTTCTCTTCTATTCGCATCCGCATTGATAACAGAATCAAACTCTCCATAACTGGTTTCGTGTTATTCCAAATCAGTAAGATATAAGAATGATTAATGGACCGAATAATCGTTTCATGGAACAACACATCTTGATAGGAAAACTCATCTGCATCTTTATATTTAATAGCGACTTCCATCATTTCGCGTATTTTACTAAGTTCTCTTACAAGCTCGCTCGTATCTATTTTCAAAATCCGTTCATAAACAAACGTCTCTATGAGCAAGCGCACATCATAAATTTCCTTAATGTCCTGATCAGATAAACCAACAACAACTGCGCCCATTCTCTCTAAGCGAATTATATTTTCCGAAGCCAAAATTTTTAGTGCTTCCCTGATTGGGGATCGACTAACATCAAATTCCGCCGCTAATTTATTTTCGGATAACACGCTGCCCTGCTGAATCATGCCAGAAATTATACGAATTCTCAGCTCACACGCCAAACGCACTCCAGTGGAAGCGCTTGCATTCCATTTCGAAGGATAGACAAATCCATTTGATTTAGTCATGATTTCACTTCCTCAATTTAAGTTCTGCATACTTGTATACAAGTATGATAGTACACATATATTAAAATGTAAACGCTTTTATTGCTCATGGCCATTGCTTATTTTCCCATAGGAAAAGGCAGCTGAAGATGCACATTCAGCTGCCTTCTACTCCCTTAGTTATTAAGTCATAGGGAACTCTATCATAAAAGATGTCCATCTTCCCACTTCACTGTCCACCTTAATTTGCCCTCCCATGCCTTTAATCAGACTGAAAGATACCATCATCCCGAGGCCAGTTCCGGTGTTCTTCATTGTGAAATATGGTTCTCCCAGACGATTAATCTGTTGTTGCGTCATCCCCTTACCTTCATCTCGTATTTCAATGCGAACCATAGGGTAGTCAGCAAATATGTTGATTTGCACTTTCCCTCCCTTTGGCATCGACTCAATACCATTTTTCACAATATTGATTAGGGATTGTTCGAATTTTTTCCGATCTCCCGAAATATAAGATTGCTCATTCTCTCCCCAATTGGTGAATAGTTGAACGCCATGCATATTTGCCAATGGAGTTAGAACATTTACGACTTTTTCAACTTCCTGGAAAATAAATACCTTCTCTACTTTTTCTGGTGCTGGTTTAGCAAACGTTAAGTAATCACTAATGATATCTGTTGCCCGGTCGAGCTCTTGAATAGCGGTGCCTAGGTACTGTTTAATTTCAGGTGACTTTTCTTCTTCATAGGAAAGTTGCAAAAATCCTTTGCACGTCGTTAACGGGTTTCTCACTTCATGCGAAATGCTCGCAGCAAGATGACTAACCACTTCCAATTTCTCTGCTTTCATAACCTTCTCCAACAAATCCGAGTTCATTCGAATCATTTCAATCAACAGAGTTGCCATCAGCGTTCCCACGATTGTGATAACAAAATATTCAATCCACATCTTGTTAGTCAAATTCACATTGAAAAGCATGGTTGAAGTGAAATACGTCACTTGCGTTGATAATAGAACTAACAATCCACTCATCCATAATTTTTTTTCTAATGACATTTTTAAATAATAACGGGCTACATACCTAAGAATAATTGCCATTGAGGTAAAAGTGATAATTGAAATATACAACCCATCCGTTACCCCCCAGAGCATAAGGCGAATAAAAAGCATGAATGACAACAAAATGAAAGCCGTATTTTTTCTGCCATACAAAATACCGATAATGAAAGGAATTCTCCGTAAATCCCAATATAGCCCGTCCGCAACTGAAAAAGGAAACAGCATACAAAGGATGATTGATATCATGCAAAGAATGGTGACAAGCGTATCTTTCAAATTATCAATTTTATAGACAAACTTCCTCAAATAAAACATTTGTAGCAAAAATAATGGAAGTAGGATGAATAGAAAATTTATAAGCAAGTCTTTTGTGATAATATCCATTTCAGCACCCGACCTTTTACATAAATAATCCCTCAATATGACAAATATATATACCATTAGACATTGTTAGAATATTCTAACTTTAGATTACCTATTCTTTATCTACCTTGCAATACTAATTTAAAAATATTAATACTAATAAGGTTGTTAATGTGCTTTTTACATTTCTAATTTTAAAAAAGAGCTTGTTACAATAATTTAATGTGCATTTACATAACCATTACCTCCCCTTCATTAAAAATTAAAACTAGTAGTCTATACTCGGTTTATTCGAGGATTAGGAGGAATGATGAATGTTTAATAAGAACTTCAAAAAGAAACTTATACCTTTCGCTGTTATGACATCTGTTGCATTTGCTAGCTTAGGAGGGTCGATCCCTTCTGCAGAAGCAAAAGAAAAAAAGGGCAACGATGCAGAAATTAAAAATGTCATCTTTTTAATTGGGGATGGAATGGGCGTTTCTTATACAACTGCTTTCCGTTATCTACAAGACACTCCCAAAACAAAATTCGCAGATCGTACAGAGCTCGATAAATATCTAGTTGGTCAACAAATGACATATCCAGAAGATCCATTACAAAACATAACTGACTCTGCTTCGGCTGCAACCGCGATGTCTGCAGGTATTAAAACATACAATAACGCCATTGCTGTAGATAATGATGGATCAGAAGTTAAAACTGTATTGGAAGCTGCGAAAGCGCAAGGAAAAGCAACTGGACTTGTTGCCACATCTGAAATAACTCATGCAACTCCAGCTTCATTTGGTGCACATGATGAAAGTCGTAAAAACATGAATGCGATTGCTGATGATTATTATGATGATTTAGTGAATGGTCAGCATAAAGTGGATGTTCTTCTTGGTGGAGGAACTGATTTGTTTGCTCGAAACGATCGGAACCTTGTTGAAGAATTTAAAAAAGATGGTTTTAGTTATGTAACCAATAAGGAAGATTTATTCAAGGATACGAATAAACAAGTTGTGGGTTTGTTCGCTGAACGCGGTATGCCAAAAATGATTGACCGTTCAAAAGATACGCCTTCTTTAGGAGACATGACAACTTCGGCTATTGATCGTTTAAATCAAGACAAGGATGGTTTTTTCTTAATGATCGAAGGAAGCCAAATTGACTGGGCTGGACATGACAATGATATAGTTTCAGCTATGAGTGAAATGGAAGACTTTGAAAAATCATTTAAAGCAGCCATTGAATTTGCAAAAAAAGACAAGCATACCTTAGTCATCGCAACTGCTGATCACTCCACTGGTGGTTACTCTATTGGAGCCAATGGGATTTACAACTGGTTTGGTGAGCCAATTAAAGCCGCAAAACGCACACCTGATTTCATGGCAGCTGAAATTGTAAAAGGTGCAGACGTAGAAGAAACACTCCAAAAATACATTGACCTTGAGCTGACTTCTAAAGAGATTCAATCTGTGAAGGATGTAGCTACTAAAAAAGAAGTAGATATTGATAATGCCATTGAAAAAATCTTTGACGAACGATCAAACACAGGTTGGACTACTAGTGGTCATACTGGCGAGGATGTCCCTGTTTATGCCTTTGGACCTTCTTCTGAACGTTTTGCAGGTCAAATAGAAAATACAGACCATGCAAAAATCATTTTTGATATTTTACAAAAGGGGAAAAACAAAATGATTATTGACGACAAATAAATTTCTAGCTGGAACATGCTTAATATCGTCAAAAGGGTCTGACATTGTTATTTTGAGTCAGACCTTCTTTTCAAATAATGACATATGGATGGAGGATTACTTTTGAGAAAACATTTAGTCTTAATGGCATTTTTTCTACTAGTCATATCAGGATGTTCCAATAGTAATGCGGCCCCTGCAATAGAAAAACCAGCAAATCTTGATTATTTGAATGACTACGATTCTAATCCACAAGTGACTGATGATCGTTCGCTACTAGAGGTTGGACAATCTGTTTCAGACGAAAAAGGTGAAGCTACGTTAAAAGCAATTAATCAAGTCAATAAGACTTATGAAGAAGGTCCAATAAAACTCACTGTGAAAGATATGAAAATCATTCACCTAAGACCAGATTACAGCCTTATCGATTACTTTCATGTGTTAACACAAGAAGAGGAATTTGATTTTGTAAAAGTATTTCTTGAAATTGAGAACACTTCCACAGAAAAAATGAACTTCGCGCCAATTGCCCTTATAGAAACGAGCACAGGCGAAAAACTAGATTGGGAAAAGGATATTTATCTTGAAGAATTAAACGGTGAGATAGAAGGAAATGAAATAAAAAAGGGCAACTTAGGATTCATATTAACGTCCACTGAAGACCTTGAATGGATTGAAATAACGACAAGTGATGTGTTTAATAAAGACGAAGAGAAAATTATCGATTCACAAAAAATAAAAATCAACTTCTAGATATGAATAAGAAACCACCAGGATGTTAGGCCCCTGGTGGTTTTATGTTCTATATTATTGAATAGAGAATTCTTCTTGTTTTAATAATTCTTCTGGTTTTTTCCCAATCGGATCTTGATGGAAGTATTCACGAATCACACCATCTTCAAGATAATTAGCAATAGACACCATAATCATCCCTTGATCGAGTGCAAGATACGCTTTTGCAATTTCCCCAGTCTCGACGTTTACAGAGTCATAAAAACCATACTTGCTATATAAATCGAACTCTTTTAACGCTTTTATGTTTTTCTGAACTTCTTGTGGTGCATAATCTAGAGCTAAAAATGTAGCATGCGCTGTAACGGTTGCCCCATCTTTATAGCCCGATGTACCAAGAGGAGTAGCGGCGAATTCACTATAACCGTCAGGAGTAGCGGCTGGAGAGAAGCCCCATGCTTTATATCCTTTTTCCTTTGCATAAGCAATTTGAACATCCACATGACGCTGATTATTTAAACCTAACGCTTTTGTTCCAAGGTCTTTTTCCTTTAAAACAATACCTGGCATAAGACCTTCAAACATACTTCCTCCCCAGCTTGGAACATACTTAATTCCACTATATTCATAGTGTCCTTCAAATACAGAAACCCCATCATATTGAGTGGTATATCCATTTGGAATTTGTGCTTGCCAATCCCATTCTTGAGGTAAAGTTCGATACATTTTCCACCAGTGTTCTTTTGGTACGTCCCCTTTACCAATCGAAATATAACTTCCTACACGAGGCTCAGTGTAAAACATTCCATAATGATGATCAGTTAGTTTTCCTGCGGCCACATCATATCCACCACGGAACTGACCAACTTCTGCATCATAGAGTGTTGAATAATCCATATTTTCAACGAGTGTACTAGTTTGTCCGTTCAATTCTTTATACGCTTGTCCAACGACAATTAATCCTGCAGAAAGCCAACCATTATCAACTTGAGAGATAAATTGTCCCCAGTCTTTTTTTAGTGTGCCGTCTTTCGTATAGTACCAGTTGTAATAAAGACCATTCCATTTCTCTAGCTTTTCTAACGTGTTAATTGATACTTGAAGTCGTTTAACAGCATCCTCTTTTGTAATAATGCCCATCTGTTCCGCTGATACGGTACTCATCATATACATCGCAATATTTGTTGGAGATGTATGAGCTGCTTCTGTCTTACCTTCATCAGTAAAACGCACCTCATCGTAAGTCATCCCTGTGTTTGGATCTGTATGATCCTGAAAATATTTATAGGTCTTCTTTGCAATCGCTTTCAATTCTGCTTGTAAAGCAACCTCTTTTCCAAAATCACTTGCTGAAGCACTTGGTGTAAGGACTAAATTCGTAAAAAAGCTGAAGACGATTAACAAACTTACAAATTTCACTTTATTCATGATTTTCTCCTCTCAAATTTCAATAGTTGGTTATTTGTCGAAACGTTTCAACAACAGTTTAACATGAAATATGAGATTATTTCTCAATATTCTGTTAATTGGTTAATTACTCACATTGTGTCTTAGGTATAACGAATCGATAATAATTCTTGTTCGAAGTTATATTGGGCTATAGAAAGTAGATTCTGGTAAATTAATTTGTCAGCGCCAAGCGACTTAAAAATGAGGAACTGGTGTCTTTCTCCAGTGGAATACTGTCTCTCTCCAAGCGAATGGACGAAAAAGGTCATTGAGTGGACGGAAATCCTAGTTGAACGGACGGAAACATCAAGTGAATGGACGGAAATCCTAGTTGAATGGACGAAAACATCAAGTGAGTGGACAGAAAATAATTTCAAACTTCAACTTCAAAAAGACTCTATAGCCTAAGCTGGCTAATAGAGTCTTTACAAATTGATATGAAATTTGTTTTATTCGCCACTACCTGGTGCAAAAATAGTAGAAACAAGCTCAGCGACATACGCACTGCCGTCGTTATCTTCTACACCTTCAATCATCATCGCAAGAATAAAGGTAGGGTTTTCGGAGTTATACGTAACAAAGAACCCATTTTCCTTGCCTCTTTCTTCTCCCCCTGCTTTTAGTTCAGCTGTACCGGTCTTTCCTGCAAGCGGAACTGACGGAAGATTGGCAGCTGGAGCAAAGCCATCTACGACAACATTGCGTAAGCTCTTGCGAAGAATCGCCGCATTTTCAGCACTGACAAGTCCCTCTTTCCACACTTGACTCTTTTCATCTTCCATTAAAAGCGTTGGCTTGTACATTACACCGTCCGTTATAAAGACTTCATACATCGAAGCTAGATGCAAAATATTTGTCAACATCTCCCCTTGTCCAAATGATGTATCCGCAAGCGCTCCTAGAGAAGCAATTTTGCCGTCATTTGAAATTTGCGAAGCCTTCAAATTATAAATGAATGGAATTTCTTCTCCATAACCAAAGCCATTTAGCCCCTCAATGAAAGTTTCAGTTCCCATATCAAGTGCTTCTCGAGCAAAATAAATATTGTCAGAATAGACAAGTGCTTTATTTAAATCAATTGGATTCGGTGCTTCAGGATGGACACGTGTTACTTTGTAATCCCCTCCCCAAGAAGGGTCGCTCCACGTTGGACCGTTAATCGTTAAACCTTCAGTTGGGTCAAGAGTTCCGGCTTCCATCCCAATAGTAGCAGTGATGGGCTTTATTGTTGAACCTGGCGCATAAGAATACGCAAACCGTGTTAATAGTGGATTCAAAGGTCTTCCCTTCAGTTCCTCGAGCTTTTCACCACTCATGCCGAGCATAAATTCGCTCGGATCAAATCCTGGTGAACTCACAAGAGCAAGTGTTTCACCGGTTTTCGGATTGACAGCAGCACTTGTACCCGCTTCACCTTTCATCGCTTGATACGTTTTTTCCTGCAACTCAGCGTCAATCGTCAATGAAACCGTTTCGCCATTTACAGCAGGTATTTCAGCAACCGTAATCGTCTCAGCGCCTTTTTCAGGCGGCTTGATATAGATACGTACGCCACTCGAACCACGAAGCCTATCTTCCAATAACAACTCCATCCCTTGACGCCCGATAAGGTCAGCTTCTGTATATCCTTTACCTTTTAGTTCCTTCAATCGTTCAGCTGTAATGCTTCCGATATAACCCGATACATGGGACAATGCTTCTCCATATGGATATTCACGCATCGGTGTTTCCCGATACGTTACTCCCGAAATTTTAATGGCCTCGTCTAATAATGTAGTTTCATTCTTTGCTACTTTTTCAATCGGTACAATTTGATCGGGTTTGACCCAACTCTGATCTAACTGGCGATCAATATACTCAACGGATGTACCCAACAGTTCTGCAAGCTTTGTCTTACTTGCTTCATCCGTGAATTTCCCTGGTACAACACCTATTTCTTCCCCTTTACCGTTAATCGCAATGGGTTGTCCATTTCGGTCAAGAATTTCACCGCGGGCAGGCTGACTAGTAGAAATACCGACTGTATCCTTTTCCCCAAGTTCAGGAAAAATGAACGATGTATCCCATTTCACAAACCAATTTTCAGCTTCATCACGTGTTTCGTTCACCAATGTAATTGTTTTCTCAAATTCCACTGGACCCGCAACTGTATCCATAGACACTTTTATCGGAAAATCTGCAGGTTTCTTCGCATTCCATTCCGTATCTTTTGCTGGCTTCTTATAAGTTACCTTGACGTTTTCAATGCCCAAATCCTTTTGCAGACTTTCTTGTCTCTCTACAAAATTCTCTTTACTAAAAAGTTCTTTCGTCCCTTTGTTCAAATAGTCTTTGTACATGGCAGCAAAATCACCTTTATTCCAGTGACTCACATATTCCGCCAATCGATCTTCTGGCGTAGCTTCCTCCTGACACCCAGTCAAAAGGATGACAAATAATAGTGATAAAACACCCATCAAACCCTTTTTCATTTCATAGCCTCCAATTTATCACCCAAAGGTTCTTTAATAAATATCAAATCATTCACTCGACCATTTCACCTATTCGAGATTGTCTATTAATGGTAACATATTGCCATTAATATTGTTTTAATTACCATTCTTTTGGTAAACAAAAAATAAAACCTCCTGCTCATAGAAAAAAGGCTGCTGAAGATACAATTTCAGCAGCCTCTTACCTATTCTATTTTTGATACAGTTTTAATTAATTACCACCACTATTTAAAGCTATACGGTGTTCAAATGCTTGTTGTAATGTTCGAGTGACTCGGCCAGGTTGACCGCTGCCGATTTGCGTTTGATCGACTTGAACAACCGGACATATTTCCATCGCGGTACTAGTGATAAATACTTCTTCCGTTTCGAGTAGTTCGTTAACGGTAAACGCTTCTTCAACGACTCGGAAACCATTCTCTCTCGCCATTTCAAGTACTCCGATTCTCGTGATTCCGTTCAAAATCAGGTTATTTATTGGATGGGTGTAGATGACATTTTTTTCAACCATATACACATTGGATGAACTTCCTTCTGACACAGTCGCTCCGCGATGCATAATCGCCTCATCACAACCATGTTTTTTGGCAAGTTGTTTCGCTAGAACATTTGGCAATAGGTTTAAACTTTTAATATCGCATCTCTTCCAGCGAATATCCTCAGTCAAAATGGCATGAATGCCGTGTGTCGTTTTTTCCACTGGACGTTCCGCATGTTGAACATAAGCTACCAGCACAGAAGAAGCACTTCCAGGGAAATGATGGGCTCTAGGTGCGACTCCACGTGTAATCTGTGCGTAAATATATCCATTCAACAATCCATTTTTTTCAACAAGTTGTTTTAAATTACGCGTGATATCCTCCAATGGATAAGGCAATGCCAGTTCTATTTTTAATGCACTAAGTTTTAGACGTTGCACATGCCTTTCCATTTCAAAGCAGACACCGTCATATACGCGAATGAACTCGTACACTCCATCCCCAAATTGATATCCGCGATCTTCAATATCAACAATTGCATCATCCTTTTCCATAAACCCTCTATTAAATAAAATCATTCGAGTTCCCCCCTTTTATGCAACTAATCATCAATCTAAAAACACCCCATATCCTGAAGAGATATGAAGTGCATTAGTCCGGTTTACAACAACTTACTTAAAAATTCCTGCGTTCTTACTAACATCCTCATCTTCTCGATAAATAATATGGGACTTCCACCCAAATTATTCCTGTCGTTTATAATCTATCGAAAATAAACACTATTATCTTAAATCAAGGAGCAAAAATTTTTCTACAACGAAGCTAGCTGAGTGAAAAATTTTCTGTGACGAAACTAGTGAAGCGATGCAGGAGCAATTTCTTGTGCGACGAGTAACCGCAGGAGCAATAGGTTTTTGTTTTTTGCTGATTTTTGAATCAATTTTATAAATGCCTTTTGATGGATGATACTCTAATATTTGAAGGGTCTTCCTTTTTATTTGTTAAGAATTTCGGTCATTTGATTGGAGTGAAGGGCGGCGACTCCAGCGGGAAAAGTGTGTCCAGGTGTGACCCCGCAGAAAGCGTAGCGAACGAGGAGGCACACGGACCACCCGCGGAAAGCGTCCGACCGTAACGGAAATCGACAGAATCTCTATTTTTAGAATGTTCGTGTTTTTATCCAATTTTATGATTTATGAAATCGACTCACCTTTTTACTATTAAGATGCGGCAAGCGCAAATGTACAATAAACAACCTACCGTTTATCAAAGCCTAAATAAAAAAAGCCCTGCCCATCGCAAATTGCGATGAACAGAGCATTTTCAAATGATATTATTTTTTTGTTAGTAAATAGATAAAATATGGTGCGCCGATTAATGCCACCATCACCCCAGCCGGAAGACCATTTGGTTCTACGATATTACGACCAATTGTGTCTGCAATGAGTAGAAGCCAACCACCAATCAGCAAACTAAGGGGTAAAAACAACTGGTGACGAGGACCAATAAGAGTTCGAGCAATATGAGGTGCCATCAAGCCAATAAATGAAATACCTCCAGTAACTGACACGGCAGAAGCAGCTAATGCAACTGCAGCTAACGTCAGAACAATACGTTCTTTTTGCACCGACAGGCCAACACCAATTGCCACTGGTTCACCTAACCCTAGAATGTTTAGGCGGTTCGCCTTCATCAAAGCAAAAGGCACGAGCACAATCAACCAAGGTAGGATTGCTAAGACAAACGGCCAATCTGTTCCCCAGATATCGCCAGCAAGCCAGCGTGCAATGAAATCTACTTTGATACGATCGGCAGAAGAAATCATTACAATCATGGCGCCTGATAAAGCCATGGACATACCTACCCCTACCAATACCAGACGCACTGGCTGCATACCGGTCGTTCTACTGTAAGAAAAGACATAAATAATGACTGCCGTCAGCAAAGCACCTAGAAAGGCTACAAATGGCAAAACGTAAATAAATGAACCGGCTTCTGCAGGAAAGTATAAAAAGAATATCGCAACTGCAACACCAGCACCCGCATTAATACCGATAATTCCGGGATCCGCCAGTTCATTACGTGTAATCCCTTGGAGCAAAGCACCCGATAAGGCCAGTGCCATTCCCGCCAAAAGCGTAATGACAATCCTAGGCAGACGGACAGAGAAAAGAACGAATTCTTCTTTAAATTCCCCTTGTCCAAGGATCGTCGGAATGATTCGATCGTATGACACGGAGGAATACCCGAGACCAAGTCCAATGACCGCTGTTGCCGTAATCAATACCGAAAAGACAATCAACAATAACCGTTGTTTTCGAATAATGGATTTTTCTATCATGAGAAACTTTGCCCTCCTTTTCGTACAATGTACAAGAA